>JAFAFW010000043.1 GCA_023423275.1 Pseudomonadota bacterium | reverse complement strand
TTGTCATCGAATTTGGTTCGAACGATCCGCGCCAGAGATTGATGAGAAGCGCCGCTGTTCCCTCCCGTCATGCCGGCGAAGGCCGGCACCCACGCCACTATCCTCTGGCGTAACAGCTGCGGAGAATCGCCGTCAGCGCTGCCCAACCGTGACTTCATCATCCACGGTCTGGGGAGTGAGGTCAGCGTGGATCCCGGCCTTCGCCGGGATGACGGTGAGAGGTCGGTGGTTGCTTGCCTTAACACGCATTGTCATCGAATTTGGTTCGAACGATCCGCGCCAGAGATTGATGAGAAGCGCAGCTCTTCCCTCCCGTTATGCCGGCGAAGGCCAGCACCCACGCCACTATCCTCTGGCGTAACAGCCGCGGAGAATCGCCGTCAGCGCTGCCTAGTCGTCGCGTGATCGCACGGTCTTCGCCGGGGGGTGCTGCTGCCCGTACGCTGTGACGCCGTAGGCTGTCCTCAATCATCGACCCTCCCGTCATGCCGGCGGAGGCCGGCACCCACGCCACTTTCCCGTCGCGCAACGGTATCGGATAATTACCAGGGCCGCCGGCCTGCGGTCGCCGCGTGCGAGGCAAAAGAGAGTTCGGCGGCTGGTTGTTGCCTTGTCGTTCGC
The DNA here is from genome assembly GCA_023423275.1 of Pseudomonadota bacterium. Taxonomy (GTDB): domain Bacteria; phylum Pseudomonadota; class Alphaproteobacteria; order Rhizobiales; family Hyphomicrobiaceae; genus ZC4RG25. The sequence goes on along the minus strand of JAFAFW010000043.1, from coordinate 72,707 downwards.
CGGGATTGAAAGCGCACGATTGGCCGGAACCCGTGGCTCCGTGCTCGGTTGAATGGTCGTGTGGCAGTCGCCAGACGAGCGAAACCTGATTGTGGAAACGCCCGGTAGGTCGCAATGGATTGGAGCGATGCTGTTCTGCTGGCTCGTATCCAGTTCGCATTCACGGTGTCGTTTCATTTCGTCTTCCCGGCGCTGACGATCGGCTTGGCGAGCTATCTCGCCGTCCTCCAATCGCTCTATCTGTGGACCGACCGGGAGATCTTCCACGCCCTGTTCAATTACTGGAAGAAGGTGTTCGCGATCGCTTTCGGCATGGGCGTCGTGTCCGGTATCGTGATGACCTACCAGTTCGGCACGAACTGGAGCGTCTTCTCCGACAAGACCGGTCCGGTCATCGGACCCTTGATGGCTTACGAAGTCCTGGCGGCCTTTTTTCTGGAGGCCGGTTTCCTCGGCGTCATGCTGTTTGGCTTCAACCGTGTCGGGCGCGGGCTGCATCTGTTCGCCACGCTGATGGTGGCGTTGGGCACCGCGGTGTCGGCTTTCTTCATCCTGTCGGCCAACAGTTGGATGCACACGCCCGCCGGTTTTGGTGTCAACGAAGCAGGCCAGTTCGTGCCGCATGACTGGTTGGAGATCATCTTCAACCCGTCGTTTCCGTATCGGCTCGTGCATACGCTGCTTGCCGCCTATCTGACGACGGCGTTCGCGGTCGGTGCCGTCGGCGCGTATCACCTGCTCCGGGATCGCGAAAACGAGGGCGCGCGCATCATGTTCTCGATGGCGATGTGGATGGCGGCAATCGTTGCGCCGCTCCAGATCCTGGCCGGTGATCAGCACGGTTTGAATACGCTCGAATACCAGCCCGCGAAAATTGCAGCGATTGAAGGACATTTCGACACGCAGCGCGGCGCGCCGCTGATCCTGTTCGGTCTTCCCGACATGCAGACCGAGACGACGCGCTATGCGGTGGAGATTCCAAAACTCGGATCGCTGATCCTGACACATTCCTGGGACGGCGAGCTGAAGGGGCTCAAGGCATGGCCGCCAGAGGATCGCCCCAACGCGGCGATCGTCTTCTGGACATTCCGCATCATGGTGGGGATCGGCCTGCTGATGCTGGGGCTTGGCGTGTGGAGTTTGTGGGCGCGTTGGCGAGGCGAGCTTTTCCGCTCTCCCTGGCTGCTGCGCGCAGCCGTTGCGATGGGGCCATCGGGTTTCGTCGCCGTGCTCGCGGGATGGTACACGACGGAGATCGGTCGTCAGCCGTACACGGTCTATGAATTGCTGCGCACGGCGCAATCCGTCTCGCCGATCGACGCTGCGGCGGTTGGCACGTCCTTGCTGCTGTTCATCGTCGTGTACTTTCTCGTGTTCGGCGCGGGCACCGTCTACATCATCCGGCTCGTGGCGAAGCCTCCAGAGACGCGCGAGCCCGAGGGTGGGGAAGGCATTCCGGAGCGGGCTGCCGGTCTGACCCCAGCCCCTGCGTTGGCCGGAGCGACTGACAGGAGCGATGGCCATGGAGCTTGATCTCCCTTTCCTGTTCGCGGGCTTTATCGCATTTGCCGTGTTGGCTTATGTGATCTTCGACGGCTTCGACCTTGGTATCGGTATCCTGTTTCCCGCGTTCCGCGAGGACGAGGATCGCCGCACGATGCTCAATTCCATCGCCCCTGTATGGGATGGCAACGAGACCTGGCTCGTCGCCGGTGGCGGTGGATTGATGGCGGGTTTCCCTCTCGCCTACGGCATCGTGCTGCCAGCGCTCTATGCGCCGTTGATCGCCATGCTGTTGGCGCTGATCTTCCGCGGCGTGGCGTTTGAATTCCGTTTCCGCTCGCGTAGCAACCGTCATCTGTGGGACCTTGGCTTCAACGTCGGCTCGACGGTAGCTGCTTTCGCGCAAGGCGTGGCGCTCGGCGCGCTGGTGCAAGGCATCACGATTTCGGATCGCGTCTACGGCGGCGGCTGGTGGGACTGGTTGACGCCGTTCAGTATCTTGACGGGTCTTGCCTTGGTGGTCGGCTATGCGCTGCTCGGAGCGACCTGGCTGGTAATGAAAACGACGGGTGAACTGCGCGAACAAGCGTACATGTGGGCCTCTCGCGCAGCTATCGGGACGCTCATCGGTATCGGTCTCGTAAGCCTCGCGACGCCGATGCAGGATCCCGTCTACATGCAGCGCTGGTTTTCGTGGCCGGCGATGCTTTATACGCTGCCGGTGCCGCTGTTCGTCCTGGCATGTGCCTGGGTGCTGTTCCGCGGGCTATCGGAGCGGCGGGACAACGTTCCGTTCTTCGCTGCGATCGGACTGTTCGTGCTGTCCTATATCGGTCTCGGCATCAGCCTGTACCCGCATATCGTACCGCCCGGCATCACGATCTGGGATGCCGCTGCACCAGACAAGAGCCTCGCATTTGTCCTCATCGGCGCGGCTGTTCTGGTGCCGATCATCCTCATCTACACGGCCAACGCCTACTGGATATTCCGCGGCAAAGTGAATGCCGACGAGGGGTATCATTGATGCAGGCGTTCGGCTCAAACCATCAGCGCGGAGGGTGGGGCCGCCGGATCGCATGGTTCGTAGCGCTATGGTTCGGTGGCGTCGCGACGGTCGCCGTTATCGCCTATGCGATCCGCTGGGCCATCATGCCTTGAGGATCAGATCTCGAGCTTTCCGGCCTTGGCGTCGGCGTAGCGCTGGCCGATCGTCTTCCAGTTGGCGACATCCCACCAAGCCTTGAGATAATCCGGGCGGCGGTTCTGGTAGTTGAGATAGTAGGCGTGTTCCCAGACGTCATTGCCGAACAGTACGCGGCCGCCGTCCATCAGCGGCGTGTCCTGGTTGGGCTTGGTCACGATTTCGAGTTTGCCTGACTTGTCGGCCGTGATGAAAGCCCAGCCTGATCCGAACACGCGGCCGCCAGCGGCATTGAACGCTTGCTGCATCTTGTCCATGCCGCCGAGATCGCGGTCGATTGCCGCCGCCAGTTCCCCCTCCGGCTTGCCGCCGTCCTCCGCCATGACCTCCCAGAACATGCTGTGATTGGCATGGCCACCGCCGTTGTTGCGAACCGCGGTACGAATGCTCTCCGGGACTTTCTGCAGGTCGGCCAGGATCGCCTGCAGCGGTTGTTTGGCCACCTCGCCATGGTCCTTGACGGCGGCATTCAGGTTGTTCACGTAGGCGGCGTGATGGCGGTCATGGTGCAGTTCCATGGTTTTGGTATCGATGGTTGGCTGCAGGCTGGAGGGTGCATAGGGCAGCTTGGGCAGATGGAACGGCCCGTCCGTTGTCTGTCCCCAGCTTCGGTCAGCGATCACGAACGCCGAGAGCGCCGCAGCACCGGCGATAAGTTGGCGACGGTCAAGACGGGACATGATGACCTCCAGGCTGCATCGTCAGGCTCGTGTGGCCGGGCGGATCAGGATATGAGACTTTCATCGGGTACCGGCAGTGCCCGATTGAACATGGAACAAACGCCGCAATGGCAGAGATGGTTCGAACGCGCCTGGATCGCGTGGTGGTTGAACGAGGACTGGCGGCGACCCGGTCTCGCGCGCGCGATCTGATTCTGCGCGGCTGCGTCACGGTCGACGGCGTGGTGAGCAACAAGCCGGGCCAGGAGGTTGGCAAAGACGTCGTCGTTGGAGTGTCTGCCGATTGCACCGATTATGTTTCCCGCGGCGCCGTTAAGCTTGCGGCGGCCCTGGCGCATTTCGGCTTCGAGGCGGACGGACGTGTTGGGCTCGATATCGGAGCGTCAACCGGCGGGTTTACGCAGGTTCTGCTGCAGGCCGGGGCAAAGCGCGTGTATGCCGTCGATGTCGGGCGCGGGCAACTCGATGCCAGGATCGCCGGCGACGCGCGCGTCATTTCCCTGGAAGCGACGGATGCGCGAACGCTATCGCCAGCACTGGTGCCGGAGTCAGTGGACGCCATCGTCGCCGATGTCAGCTTCATTTCATTGATCAAGGTGCTGCCGGTTCCGCTCAAATTCGCCAACGCGAGAGCGTGGATGGTCGCTCTGGTCAAACCGCAGTTCGAGGCGGGACGCGAGGCCGTGGGCAAGGGTGGGATCGTCCGCAATGATGCCGATCGCGAGCGGTCGGTGGAAACGGTCCGGAATTGGATTGCCAGTCAGCCGGGCTGGACCGTGAACGGGGTGATCGACTCTCCGATCGTTGGCGGGTCCGGTAATCAGGAATTCCTGCTCGGAGCTGTTCGTCGTGATTGACGCCAGGATCGTCGAGATTACCCGGCTGGGCGCTCAGGGTGATGGCGTCGTCGAAGGCGCAGGAGAACCGACGTTCGTGCCGTTTGCGTTGCCGGCCGAGCGCTGGCGGATCGGAGAGGGCCTTGCGCCGGAGCGCCTGACCGCCAGTCCCGAGCGACAGGATCCGATTTGCCGCCACTTCGGCCGCTGTGGGGGATGCGTCACGCAGCATATGTCGGCGGACCTCTATCGCGCCTGGAAGACGGATATTCTGGTGCAGGCGTTTGCCCATCGTGGGATCGAAGCAGACGTACAGCCGCTGCGCGTTGTGGCGCCGAACTCGCGGCGGCGCGCGTTCTTCGGTGTCGCGCGACGGGGCGGTCAGGTCGGGCTCGGGTTTCGCGAGGCGGGACAGCACGTGCTCGTCGATCTCAGTGAATGCCCGGTGCTCGATCCGGAGATTGTTGCCGCGATGCCTGCGCTGCGCGAGATCGCGAAACTGGCGATGCCGCCGGAGTCGGGCGGACGGCTGATCGTGACCCGTGTCGATGGTGGTCTCGACGTCAGCATCGACGAGGGGCGGAAGGATCTGGGGCCGGATGAGCGCGCGATGCTGGCCAGGCGCGCGGCGGCGGCGCGGCTGCAGCGGCTCGGCGTCGACGGTACGGTGATCTACATGGATCGGACCCCGATGCTTCCTCTAGGCGGTGTCATGGTCGAGCTGCCGCCGGGCGCGTTTCTGCAAGCCGTACCGGAAGCCGAAGCGATCATGATCGATCTTGTGACGGCGGCGGTCGGCAAAGCCAAACGCGTCGTCGATCTGTTCTCAGGGTTGGGCACGTTCTCATTTCCGCTGGCCCGGAAAGCGCGTGTGTTGGCTGTCGATTCCGAACGGCGCGCGATCACGGCGCTGGAAAAGGCGGCGCGCAATGCCACCGGTTTGAAGCCCATCGAGACGAAAGTGCGCGACCTGATGCGCGAACCGTTGTCGCGCACCGAGCTGACGGACTTCGACGCCATCGTGCTCGATCCGCCGCGCGCGGGTGCAAAAGACCAGGTCGAAGTGCTGACGCGAACGAAGGTTCCGCGCATCGTCATGGCGTCGTGCAATCCGGCGACGCTGGCACGCGACGCCCGCATCCTGATCGACGGCGGTTATCGCCTCGGCAAGGTGACGCCGATCGATCAGTTCCTGTTCACGCCGCATCTGGAAGCGGTGGCTGTCTTTACACGGTAGGCGTCAGCATCCGCTCGACCCAGGCAGGAACGATTTCGGTTGCCGGGCCTTCGATTGCCTCGTCGAACAGGCGCGCGCCTTCCGAGGCTTCGAGATTGAGTTCCAACGTGCGCGCCCCGAATTGCCGCGCGGCCTGCACGAAACCTGCTGCCGGATAGACTGTGCCGCTGGTGCCTATGGAGACGAACAGATCGGCCTTCGCCAAGGCGTATTCGATTTCTTCCATGTAATATGGCATCTCCCCGAACCAGACGACATCGGGGCGTAACCCGCCGGTTTGCAAGCAGGCCGGGCAGGCGAGGGTAGCGGAGAGATCTCCCTGGCAAGGCTGCCTGGCCCTGCACCGTGTGCAGAGCGACTTCAGAAGTTCGCCATGCATATGAATGAGGCGTTTCGAACCGGCGGCCTCATGCAGGTTGTCGATGTTCTGCGTCACGATCGTCACCGCGCCGGGATGCCCTCGTTCCAGCCGCGCCAACGCGTGATGCGCGGCGTTGGGCTGGGCTTTCAGGAGGCCACGGCGGCGCATATTGTAGAACTCATGAACCAGCACGGGATCGCGTGCGAAGCCCTCCGGGGTTGCAACCTTGGACAGGTCGTACTTCGTCCACAGGCCGTCCTTGTCGCGGAACGTGCCAAGTCCGGATTCCGCCGACAAGCCGGTGCCCGTGAGAATGACGATGCGATTGAAGGGTGTCATGCCGCGTATTTAACTGCGATCGGTGTCGTCGACAATCGAGCTGCACGGTGAGCGTCGATTCGCTGACTTGAACGGCGGCTGCACCGGAGACACATTGAGGGCGGCAGGGATCCGGAGGCTTCAATGGCCAATACGATCGGCATGGCGGCGCGGCTCGCTGGCAATTCGGTTCGTTTCGGTTGGTATTACGGGATCAATTGGCTGGTGGAACGTCAGGCCGACCGCATGAATGCACGCCCGCGCTTCAAGCCCGAGCGGCCCGTGCCGACGCGGCAGGAGTTGTTGGCGGATCTCGGACGGCTGTTTGTGGAAGACGCAGCGCGGGTGCGCGATGGCGTGTATCCGCCGGAAGAAGAAGCACCAGGTGGACTGATTGATCACGTCGCGCGTCTGAGACAGATGCTGGCCGATCTTCCCGGCGCGATCGAGCGGCGCGTGAACAGCGATGCGTCCACTGCGCGTGACGAATCCCGTGCAGAGGGTTTGCCTGAGTATTTCACGCAGGATTTTCACTTCCAGACCGGTGGTTATTTGAGTGACGAGTCCGCGCGGCTGTACGACGTGCAGGTCGAGACACTCTTTTACGGAAGCGCGGCGGCGATGCGCCGGTCCGGCCTGGCGCCGATCGCGCGGTTTCTCAAGGGCCGGGATCAGCGCACTGTGTCGATGCTGGATCTTGCCTGCGGAACGGGCCGGTTTCTGCGGCAGGTGCGGCTGGCGTTTCCGGCGCTGAAACTTGCGGGCGTGGATCTGTCACAGCCGTATCTGGACGAAGCATCGCGGTGTCTGAAAGGCTTGCGCCCGGCGACGCTCATCGCCGGGAACGCGGAAGCGATCCCTCTGCCGGATGCGAGCCAGGATATCGTGAGCTGCATCTATCTTTTTCATGAGCTGCCGCCGGAGGTGCGACGGCAGGTGACGGCGGAGATCGCGCGTGTCTTGAAGCCCGGTGGATTGCTGGTTTTCATCGATAGCCTGCAAATGGGCGACAAGCCGGGCTGGGATGGATTGCTCGAGTCCTTTCCCGTCCGGTTCCACGAGCCGTATTTCCGCCACTACACTATCGACGATCTCGATGCGATGTTCGCCGCGGCCGGTCTTGACGTCCAGGAGACATCGCTGGCGTTCCTGTCGAAGATGATGGCGCGCCGCAAATCCGGGCCGAAATCGAACGGTGCGGACTGAAAGACTGGGGGACTTTGTGAACGATAAGGTGAATGCTTTGAAGCCGGCCTCGCAGCGCGTGGAGGCGGCTGCGCATGCGTTGGGGCTGGACGTCAAAATCCGGACCATGAGCCAGTCGACGCGCACGGCCGAGGAAGCGGCGGCGGCGTGCGGCTGTACCGTGGCGCAGATCGTCAAGTCGCTGGTATTTCGCGGCAAGGAAAGCGGACGGCCCTATCTGCTGCTGGTGTCCGGCTCCAATCGCGTGAATGAGAAGGCGGTTGCTGAAATTCTCGGCGAAGCACTGGTGCGGCCCGATGCACAATATGTGCGTGATATCACAGGCTACGCGATCGGCGGCATTCCACCGGTCGGCCACGCCAGTCCGATCACGACATACATCGATCAGGATCTGCTGAAGTACGATGTGGTGTGGGCAGCGGCCGGTACGCCGGAGAGTGTCTTCTCGGTGGTCCCCGCCGAACTGCGCGACAAGGCCGGTGCAATGGTCATCGCGGTGGCGTAGAGCGTTTTCAACGCGCACTCCCTTACCGTCATCTCGGGAGGCCGAGATCTCCGTTGGTTTCCGCTTCCAGAAGGTCCGCAGAGACGTACGTGCGACCCGTAGCAGCTTTCTGCTTTCGTCGCGCGTGTGAATGCTGGCGTGGGTGCCGGCATGACGGAATTAGGCAGGCTATGGGAGCGTGCGCGACAGTATCGCGCCGGTGTCGGCGTGCTCCAGTCCGTGGCCGTAGGTCTGCCGCGGTGAGCCCGCAAGCCGAGTCGCAATGAAGGCGTCCGCGATGTCCTTCGGCGCGTGCGTGCGCAGGATGGCCCCGGCTGCAAGTTGCGCCAGCCCCTCCAGCAAAGTGCGCGCGCGCAGATCGAGAAGGCGCGGTTCGTGCAGCACGCTCGAAACGCGATCGTGCGCGGCCTTGAGCAGGGGATCGCCGCCCGCAGCGTGACCTAGCTCCTCCAGCACGATATCGACGGCATCCGGGTCGCGCTGCAGGACGCGGATGACGTCCAGCGCCATGACGTTGCCCGAGCCCTCCCAGATACTGTTGACCGGCACCTCGCGATAGATGCGGGCGATGCCGTTCTCTTCCACATAGCCGTTTCCGCCCAGGCACTCCATGGCTTCCGCGACCATTGCCGGGGCGAGTTTGCACACCCAGTACTTAGTGACGGGTGTCATCAGGCGGCGCCATGCGGACGCGCGTTCGTCACCCGCCATGTCGAAGCTGCGCGCGAGCCGGAAGACCAGCGCCGTCGCGGCTTCCACATCCAGCGTAAGGTCGGCGAGCACCTGCGCCATCAGCGGCTGAGCCACCAGCGTCTTACCGAACACCATGCGATGCCGCGCATGATGCAGCGCCATCGCCATCGCCAGCCGCATCAGTCCCGCTGAGGACACTGCACAGTCGAGCCGCGTATAGGTCACCATCTCGATGATGGACGGGACACCACGGCCTTCCTCGGCGATCAGCCAGCCGTGCGCACTGTGAAACTCGACCTCGGCGGATGCATTGGAGCGATTGCCGAGCTTGTCCTTGAGGCGCTGGAAGTGCAGCGCGTTCACGGTCCCATCGGGCAGGTGGCGCGGGACGAGGAAACACGATAAGCCGCCGGGCGCCTGAGCCAGCACCAGAAAGGCGTCGGACATGGGCGCGGAGAAAAACCACTTGTGCCCCGTCAACAGATATTCGCCACCTGGGCCACCGTTTGCAGCCGGCGCCGCTTGCGTGATGTTGGCGCGCACGTCCGTCCCGCCCTGCCGCTCGGTCATGCCCATGCCGATGGTCACGGAACGCTTCTCTTCGAAGGGCCGGAAGCTGCGGTCGTAGTCAGGCGACAGGATCTTGGGAAGCCACGCGTCGGCGATCTCCGGCTGCAATTTCAGCGTCGGGACTGCCGCGTTCGTCATCGTCATGGGGCAGCAGTGACCGGCCTCCATCTGTGCGGCCATATACAAGACGCCGGCTCGTGCGACGTTGATGCCTTGCAGCGGCGGTCCGGCGGCGTTCTGCAGCCATGATCCACAATGCAGGCCAGCCGACATGCTGCGCGACATGCTGTCGTGATAAGCCGGATGAAATTCGACAAGATCGAGCCGTCGGCCTTTGGCGTCAAATCTTCGCAGGCGGGGCGGGTTGTCATTCGCGAGTCGGCCCGTCTCGAGGGCATCCGCGCTGCCGTAGAGCGCGCCAAGCGTCGTCAACCGCTCCACCGCGCTCTTGCTGCCTTCACGCGCAACGGCTTCCTGCAAGGCCGCGTCGGTTGAAAACAGGTTCACATCGGCGAAGGCCGGGGACTGATTGAAGACCTCCTCAATCGGGTCGGAGTGCGAGGACATCGGTTCCAACTCTGGCTGGTGCCTTGGACATGCGCTGTGGGCATCCTAGTCGAGAATGTGGCTGCTCGCGGCGAACATGCGCATCAGTTGACAGCTTTCATGCGGTCCAAGGCCGATTGGAGGATGATCGCGGCGGCGACCTTATCGATGAGCTCACCGCGTCGTTTGCGGCTGGCGTCGGCTTCGAGCAACGCGCGCTCGGCTTCGGCCGTCGTCAGGCGTTCATCCCACAACAGGATCGGAAGCGGCGACAGGCGGTTGAAGTTCCGCGCGAAGGCCCGGGTCGATTGCGCGCGCGGTCCTTCGCTGCCGTCGAGGTTGCGCGGCAGGCCTAACACCAACCCGGCGATGTGGTGCTCGGCCGCGATATCGGACAATCGGGCGGCATCCGCTGTGAACTTCGATCGCGCGATGGTCTCCAACGCCGACGCGATGGTCCGCGAGACATCGGACAGGGCAACACCGATCGTCTTGGTGCCAAGGTCCAGCCCAAGCAGCCGCTGCTGTTTGCCGAGCAGACCGGCGAACACGGCGGGATCGTTGAGGGTTTGGCCAGTGACGTTGTCGGACATAGGAAACGGCCAATCGCGTTGCGGGTTGTTGGCAGACTGAGGCACCCTATACTACAGGTCGAACAGACAAATCGCGCTAGACGACGAGGAACCCCATGAAAGTCACCTGGTTTGGCCACTCCTGCTTCCGCATTGAGACCGGCGGGAGCGTTGTGCTCATCGATCCGTTTCTCAAAGGTAATCCGACGTTCGAGAAATCGGGCGTGGCTTGGGATGATGCGACAAACGGTGTCACGCACGTTGCGCTGACCCACGGACATGACGATCACATCGGCGACGCGGCGGAGGTCTGCAAGAAAACGGGTGCGGCATTGTTCGCGGTCTTCGAATTGGCGACGCACGTTGCTCAGAAGGGAGTTGAGAAGCTCGAGCCGATGAATACGGGCGGCACGGTGCGCTCCGCCGACTTCGACCTGACGCTCACCAATGCCCTGCATTCGTCTTCGTCAGGCGGCGTTTATCTTGGTAACCCGTGCGGGATCGTACTGCGCACCAAGGAAGGCAAGACCGTCTATCATATGGGCGACACAGACGTGTTTTCCGGTATGGAACTCATCAACGAACTCCATAAGCCGGATATCGGGATCGTTCCGATCGGCGATCGGTTCACGATGGGGGCGAAGTCGGCGGCCTTTGCCTGCAAGAAGTTCTTCCGCTTCAGCACAATCCTGCCCTGCCATTACGGTACGTTCCCCGGCATGCTTGACCCTAATGCTGACGCGTTTGTGACTGAGATGTCAGGCGAAAATGTCGTAGTACCGAGCGTCGGAAAGGCCGTTACGGTCTAGCGGCCTCTCGCGGCGCGGGAGCAGGGTAAACGGGTACAGGAGTTTGAATGGACGGCGATGGTCTTCGACCGGCCGCACCGGGAAGCGTGCGGTCAGGCGGATTCGGTCTCATCGCCGTTTTCACGGCAACGACGTTTCTGTCGGCGCTGCTCCTGTTCTCCATCCAGCCGCTGTTCGCCAAGATGGTGCTGCCCGTGCTGGGCGGATCGCCCTCGGTTTGGGCGGTGGCGATGTGCTTCTTCCAGGGCGCGCTGCTGGCTGGATATTGCTACGCCCATCTCGTCAACCAGCACGTCCCGGCGCGCATGGCGGGTGTCTGCCATCTCGCCATTTGCGGCCTTGCCCTGCTCGCCCTGCCGATCGGATTGCCCGAGAGCTGGACCGAACCGCCACCGAGCGGTAGTCCCTACCTCTGGCAGCTTGGCTTGTTCTCGATTGCGGTGGGGTTGCCGTTTCTTGCGGTATCGGCCAACGCCCCCCTGCTGCAGGCCTGGTTCGCGGCCACGGGGCATCCCGATGGACGGGATCCCTACTTCCTTTATGCCGCGAGCAACCTCGGCAGTTTGATCGCTCTGATCGGCTATCCCTTCCTGCTTGAGCCAGCTCTTGGTGTTCGCGCACTGGCGGAGGTCTGGAGCGGTGGATTTCTTGTGCTCATCGCGGCCATCGCGCTGTGTTTCTGGACGCTTTACACGCGCGCCGAGAGAACGGCACCCACAGCCGTGCAAGCTCAGGGCGAATTGGACGAGCGACCGTCGTGGTCCCTGCGATGGGGCTGGGTTGGCTTGGCGATGGTGCCGTCCGCCTTGTTGACGGCCTTCACCACGCACGTGAGCACGGACGTCGCCTCGGCACCGCTGCTGTGGGTGGTGCCGCTGGCGCTGTATCTGTTGACGTTCGTTATCGTGTTCCGCGAGCGCGGGCTGATCCCTATGCGGTTCCTGCTGGTTCTGCATCTGGCAGCGGTTGTGGTGGCGCTGCTGCAACTTTCTCAGACCAAGCACGATGGTTGGGTGATTTCGAGCGTAACCGGTGTGGCCGTCTTTTTCACATCGGCACTGGTGGCGCATCGCTTTCTGTATGATCTGCGTCCGGCCCCGCGCTTTCTCACCGAGTTTTATCTCTGGCTCTCGCTCGGCGGTGTGCTGGGCGGTCTCTTTGCGGCTTTGATTGCGCCTCAGCTTTTCTCTGAAGTCTTCGAGTATCCGCTGCTCGTCGCGCTGACGATGGCGTGCCGTCCCGGCGCAGCGCGCGTGTTCCATCTGGCGGGACAGGCCGGAACCAGTCTGCTCAGAGTGGTGCGGATACCTGTTCCGGCCTCATGGGCATCCCTGGATGTCGCCGGTGCGCACGAACTGATGCGCCTGTGGCTGATCTTCGCAACTGGCCTGCTTGCCATCTACTGGATGCCGACGATCAGCGACTGGCTGCTGGCGATGGGTACGGAAGACACCATCGGGTGGCTCACCGCCTGGGCGCGTGGGATTGTGTTCGATTGGGGAACGGCGGCCCTGATCTCGCTTGCCTTTGCCGTCGCGCTCCTGGCCTGTGCCTGGCATCCGCAGCGCCAGTTCGTGCTGGCCATGCTGATGTTTCTGGCTGTCGTCATGCTGCCGTCGACCGTCAAGCGGGGCGATGCGGTTCGCAGTTATTTCGGCGTTTATCGCGTGATGCAGTCAAACGATGGCGACTACAATATTCTGACCCACGGAACGACACTGCACGGGGCACAGCGGATCCGCGATGCCGAGGGCGCCGTTTTCGACGATCCGACGCCGGGAACCTACTATCATCCGAAAAGTCCTATGGCGATTACCGTCGCGGAGGTTCGCCAGAGGCTATCGGCGCAGGATCGCCACGGACGCTACGGGGTGATCGGTCTGGGCGCCGGTTCGATGGCGTGTCATTCGGCGTCCGAGGAGCGCTGGCGTTTCTTCGAGATCGATCCGCTTGTCGTCAAGATCGCGCGCAATCCGGAGAGCTTCAGCTTCCTGCATCACTGCCAGGAAAAGCCGGACATCGTCCTGGGTGATGCACGATTGACCATCGGCCGCGAAGAGCCCGAGAGTTTCGATCTCATCATCGTGGATGCTTTCACGTCCGACGCCGTGCCGGTTCATCTGATGACAGCCGAAGCGCTGCGGCTCTATGCAGCGAAACTGAAGCCGGATGGCATCGTCCTGTTGCACATCTCGAATCGCTATCTCGATCTCGATTCCGTGCTGGCGGCGACGCTGCCGCTCGTCCCGGAATTTTCCGGATTGATCCTGTCGGATGACGAGGCCGACGGCAGTTACGCCAGCACAACATCGACCGTGGCGATCTTTTCCAAGAGCGCGGCCGTCATCGACGGCTTCCGCGGGCGGCCCGAGGCTGTCGAGTTCGAGGTGTCCTCTCTGCGTGCCTGGACCGACGATTATTCGGATGTCCTTGGGCCGTTTCTTTCCAAAATGAAGCGCTGAAAGCAGAACGGCCCCGCTCTGTTTCCGGAGGGGACCGTTCTATTCAAAAAAATCGGGTGTTCAGTAAGCGCGCTTTCAGCGGCGCGACTTGCGGACCGGTGCGACCTCTTCCATAACGTCGGACGGCTCCAGTGCCGTGACGATCGTGCTGAGTGCATCGATCATCGCCGAACGCTGCCGCACCGGAAGGACGGCCAAGAGCTGCTCTTCGGTCGTCTTGACTGCAGGTTCGGCCGTACGCAGCAGATCACGTCCCGCAGCAGTCAGGCGAACGGCATACATCCTGGCGTCATGCGATGTGCGCCGCCGCTGCAGAACCCCTTTCTTGATAAGGCGGCGAACAATGTCCGCCAGGGTCGAGCGATCGATACCGGTTTGTTGGACCAGAGCTGTCTGGCTGAGATCTTCCGACTTCGCGACGGCCTTCAGGACGGCGAACTGGCGCGGTGTCAGATCATTTTCACCCATGGTCGCAGAGAACAGTTCATCGGCGCGTTGTCCGGCGCGATGAAGAAGATGAAGGGCTGAGTTCATCAGCGCGAGTTCACGGGAAGAAGATGTCATCGATAAGCTCCAGCGAGGACTGTAGGACAGAGCAACAGGCCTTCGTCATTACCGAGACCGTCACGCTGCTGAATATTGTGTCTAATTACGGCGTTCTAACGGACTCGACTTGACCCTGGGCCCCCCGATGTTAACGTTTTCCACTTCGTATCGCGGCGAATAGCGTCATTGGTTTTTCCTTCTATCTAAGCATGATACGCCGCCATGAAGGCAGGCAACGACGTCACACTTCTCGCGAGCATGCTCACGGGTTTCCGAGAGTTGGTGCGCTCGCGCGGGGTGGATTATGACCAGTTGTTGGCTGAAATTGGGGTCGATCTCGGCGATTTGGAGGATCCCGAACACAGATTGCCGTTCGATACCGTGGCGCTGGTGATGGAAACCGCGGCGGAACGGATTGGTGATCCCTGCCTCGGGCTTGCCTTCGCCGAGTCGTATCCCAAGGGTGCCAGCGGCGTCGTCGGATATCTCGTGATGCACGCGACGACGGTACGCGAAGCGTTGCACGCGGTGAAGCAGTACGGAAATCTTGTTTTGCATCCGATAACAGTCGAGCTCAGCGACGAAGGCGAGACGGCCGAGCTGAGCTGGCGCTTTCCGGAGCATCTGACGGCGCCACGCACCCAGATCGTCAGTTTTCTTATGGCAACACTCGTGCTGCGGCTGAGGCAGATCACTGGCGGCGACTGGTATCCGCAGGCTGTCGAAGTTGAGCATCGTGAACCGCCCTGCCTCGTGGCTGTGCACAGGATTATCGGCCCGCGAACGGTGTTCAATGGTCAGCGCAATTGTGTTGCGATCGATAGCCGTGCCCTCGTTCGACGGTCCGAAGAAGCTGATCCGCGTCTCTTCAGCATTCTGCGAGCGGCCGGAGAGGTCAAGTTGAGCGAGCTGAAGTCACGCGCGGATCTCGTCATGCGGACGGCCCGGGCAATCACCGATACGCTGAGTTCCGAGCCACCTTTGCTGGACAATATCGCAAGGCGTTTGCGGATATCGCCGCGCGCGTTGCAAAACCGGCTCGCCCAGCAAGGTACGACTTTCGAACGCGTCCTGAGTGACACGCGGCGCTCACTCGCCGTCCGCTATCTGCGCGACACCGATTTATCCCTGACGGAGATCGCCTACATGTTGGGCTTCTCCGAACAGAGCGCCTTCACGCGCGCCGCGCGTGCCTGGTTCGGCCGGCCGCCACGTGCCCTGCGGGACGAAACCCGGCGCACCACGCTTGCCTTGACTGGGCAAAGGCGCTGAGCCCGGTCCCTTCGCGTCAGGTCGATGGCGGAAGGAAGATGCAGATCGGTGTCATTCCACGCTCTCCCTTTCGCATGCACACGTGCATCCGGTTGTCCTGCGAGTCGCGCTTTGGAAAGGTCGCCGGTACCAGTGTTGTGCCGTGCTTCGAGGTCACCAGAAGCTCGGCGTTTGGCAAAACCTGCGCGCGCTCGACCGGTGCGCAATCAAAGCCCGAGCAGCAGTCCCAGGGATACCAGTCATGCGCCCACGCGGGTGTCGCGGCGAGCAGGAGGGATAGTGATAACCATCTGATGGACATGGCGGAATCCTCGAATACAGGTTCGACGAATTCCCTCCCTGAACCAATCTGCTTTTCGGCGTCCGACGACTAGGCGCCGAGCGTTCTGTATGGAGCGCCAGGATCAGTTTCGCGCGATTCCCGGGCCGTTGTCGCCGCCCGCACGTGTCAAGTCTGTGACATGTGGCGCATTATCCTCAGACTGCTGATTGGACGTGCACGCAGATAAAACACAGGCAACGCGGTCTACATGCGGAAAACGCCGAAGCGAGTCGGTGGTATGGGCGCATTCAGGCAAGCGGCGAGGCTCAGGCCAAGCACGCGGCGTGTCTCCTGTGGGGCGATAATTCCGTCATCCCACAGCCGCGCCGTTGCATAGTAGGGATGACCCTCGTGCTCGTACTGTTCCAGGATCGGCGCTTTGAAGGCCGTCTCGTCCTCCGCGCTCCAGGATCGGCCTTCGGCCTCGACGTTGTCACGGCGCACCGTCGCCAATACCGATGCCGCTTGCGGACCGCCCATGACGGAGATGCGCGCATTGGGCCACATGAACAGAAAGCGCGGTCCATAGGCGCGTCCGCACATGGCGTAGTTTCCGGCGCCGTAACTGCCGCCGATGATGACCGTGATCTTGGGAACATTGGCGCTGGCAACGGCCGTCACCATCTTGGCGCCATGCCGCGCGATGCCGCCTGCCTCCGCTTCGCGACCGACCATGAAGCCTGTGATGTTCTGCAGGAATAGCAGAGGAATGCGCCGCTGGCATGCGAGCTCGATGAAGTGCGCCGCCTTTTGCGCCGTTTCCGAGTAGAGAATCCCGTTGTTGGCGAGGATGGCGACGGGAAGGCCCTCGATCCGCGCGAAGCCCGTCACCAGCGTGGTCGCATAAAGCGCCTTGAATTCATGCAGCTCAGATCCGTCGACAATGCGCGCGATCACCTCGCGCGCATCATATTGCGTCATGAGGGAGGAGGGGACGCAGCCGTCGATCTCATCTGTGGGATACGCGGGCGGGCGCGCCGATGTGACGACGATATCGCGACTGCGGACCGCATTGAGGCTGCCGACGATGTTGCGGGCGATATCGAGCGCATGTGCGTCGTCTAACGCGTAATGGTCGGCGACCCCTGAAAGACGTGTATGGACGTCCGCGCCGCCGAGATCCTCTGCGCTGACGGTTTCGCCGGTTGCGGCCTTTACCAGCGGCGGACCGCCCAGGAAAATGGTGCCCTGGCGGCGCACGATGATGCTTTCGTCCGACATGGCCGGGACATAAGCGCCGCCCGCCGTGCAACTCCCCATCACCACGGCGATCTGCGGGATGCCTTCCGCCGACATGCGCGCCTGATTGTAGAAGATGCGCCCGAAGTGTTCCTTGTCGGGAAACACCTCCGTGTGATGCGGCAGGTTTGCGCCGCCGCTGTCGACCAGATAGAGGCAGGGCAGATGGTTCTCACGCGCAATCTCCTGGGCGCGGAGATGTTTCTTCACCGTCAACGGAAAGTAGGTGCCGCCCTTGATGGTCGCGTCATTGGCAACGATCATGCATTCGCGGCCCGAAACCCGGCCGACGCCGGTGATGAGACCGGCGCCGTGAATGTCGCCGGAATACATGCCATAGGCGGCGAGTTGTGAAAGTTCGAGAAACGGCGTTCCAGGGTCGACGAGCCGTAACACCCGTTGGCGCGGCAGCAGTTTGCCCCGTGCCATATGACGTTGGCGCAGTTTTTCCGGCCCTCCCTCTGCGGTCTCGGTCCGCTTGGCCGCGAGGTCTGCAACCAGCGCTTGCATTGCGGCGGCATTGTCCCGGAACGCATCCGAGTTCGGGCTGATCTGCGAAATGATCTTCGGCATGGCTACCCCGTAGGCAGTCTGTTCGTTCCGCAGTCAAGCAGCGTCACGCCCGGGCGGCAAGGGCGCAGCGGTTCTGGCCCCGACTTTACACCTGCGATTGAAAAAGCCCGCGCGATAGCCGAGACTGGCCCCGCCTCGAAAGGGTCTTGCAGAGCGGGACGTCGAGTAAAGGGAGCCGACGATCGTCTTGAAGGGTGAGCATATGATGAGTCGTAAACGATTTCTGTCCGTCGCCGCTGCTGCAGTTCTCCTGGCAGGATCGGCCACTGCGTACGCAGCAAAAGAGATGAACGCCAGCATCTGGTTTCCGGATACGCACCCGCTGACAAAGGCTTATCTGGCCTGGGCCAAAGACCTCGAAGCGGCATCGAAGGGTGAACTGAAGGCGAAAGTTTTCACGGGAACGGCGCTGCTGCCGCCGAACGCGCATCTGTCCGGCCTGAAGGACGGTATCGCCCACGTCACCTATCATGCCGGCACCTATACGCCGACCGACCTGCCTGAAGACAACGTCGTCTCGATGCTGTCTCTCGGCGTGTCCGATACGATGGCGGTGACGTTCGCCGTCACGGACTTCTACATGACCGATCCGGATATGCAGGCCCGGTTCAAGGCGCATGGCATCGTGTTTGCCGGGGGCTATGCGACGCCGCCCTATATCCTGATGTGCAGCAAGAAGGTTGAGACCCTCGCCGACCTGAAGGGTCTGAAGATTCGCATGCCGGGTGTCATCCATGCCGATTGGGGCAAAACCGTCGGCATCGTTCCCGTCAGCGTCCCTTCATCGGAAATGTTTACCGGTCTTGAGAAGGGGCAGCTCGATTGTGCGGCGAACGCGGCCAACGACATGAAGAGCCGTTCGCTGTGGGATGTCGCCAAGCACACCAGCACGATTTCCCTTGGTCTCTATTGGGCAGGCTGGGAGTGGGCCTTCAATGGCGGTTTCTGGAAGGAGCTGAAGCCCGAGGAGCGTCGCATCGTACTGGATACGGTGGCCGACTCGATCGCGCCGATGATGCTCGACTATATGAAGTCGGCCGACGACGCTCTGAAGGAGGCGCCGTCCAAAGGGGTGACGGTCTATCCCGAAACCGACGAGATGAAGAAGTCGGTGCAGGAATTCGCGCAGAAGGTGGCGCGCACGCAGGCGATCGAGCAAGGCAAGTCAAAGTTCAGGCTGAAGGATCCTGAGGGACTGGTCACACGCTTCGAGGCCGCGCTCGCAAAGTGGGACGGCTTGCTCAAGAACGTTGATCGCAACGATCCGGCGGCCCTGACCAAAGTGCTGAAGGACAATCTCTACAGCAAGATCGACGAGAAGACCTACGGCGTCTACTGATAGGACGCATCCGTTCAAAGTGCGGGCGGCGTGGTCGGATGCGGCCACGCCGTTTTGTTTTTTTTGATGTCGTCAGCACTTCTTCAGTGATGCCGAGACCTCGCGAATATAGTCGGCGCGGTCCGGCACGACCCGGACCTGCTGCTCGCAGCGCGATCCCTCGACAGCCATCTTGGCCTGGAAGAACCGGCCGCTCAGCAAAATGTCGAAGCCGCTCGCCGTGAGTGTGCCGCTGACGGTGCCGTTGAGCCCGGTATAGATATTGTCCTGCCAGCGGCCGGTCACCACGCTGCCATCGAGCTGAAGGTGCGTCGAAGCATCCAGCCGGTAGTTCTCGCTCTTGCAGCGCAGGTTCTGCTTGAGGCGGGAGCTGTCTCCGTCGGGAAGATAAGTTACCACGCACTTGAAGGCCTCGCCCGGGCCTGCCGCGGGCAACACGGTGCCGTGACCGGCCCAGCGGCCAGCCAGGCCAGCGAATGAATCCGGCGCACTCGCGGTTGCCCAGGTCGCACAGGCCCCGACCGTGAACAGGCCGACGGCACCGGCCGTTGCTGGCATGAGACGCGAAAACATCGACATGGAAGCGCACTCCCCCAAATTTGGCCCAGTGGGCAGACGGAAGCTGGCGGGCCGGCGCTTGCCGGCTATCGGTGCAGATCGCGCCAGATCGTAGCAGGAACAGGCGTGCGACGTGCCGCTCGCAGACATGCAACCCGACCGCGAGCGAGATTGCCGCTGGAATTCGGCGACTTGTTGTTGAGGCAACGCAAAAAGCGTCGCGAAAGTAAGATCTTTTGCGGGCAAGGTGGACGGCGGCCGGGAGTCGCGTGGGTGCAAATTGATGACTTGCAGAGCGGGCTGCGAACCGCTAGGAAGCACTCCTCACAGGGCGCTTAGCTCAGCGGTAGAGCACTACCTTGACATGGTAGGGGTCAGAGGTTCGAACCCTCTAGCGCCCACCATCTGTGCAGACGGTTGATCACACTTTCCTGTCAGCATTGTCATGGCGATTTGGTCGGCTTGAGTTCAAGCCTCACGCATCATTTTCGAACACACGCTGCTATTTCATTTCCGTGGTGAAAAACGCCGAACGAACGGGTTGCGCGAGGCGACGCGCACTCAATTGATCCGTCTACGGACGATAAGATTGCCCAACGCGGCGCAGTGGCGGAAATTCAGGCAAAATCTGCCCAATAATGATGATATAAATAATGATTATGCGTGGCTCTATGGCCTATCGGATAGCTTCCGCATCCCGGTCTCGATCCTATATACGAGGCGCACGAAAGCCGGGAGTTTGCCTTCATGTCTGTCTCTTCATATGTCGGCTGGCGGCTGACCGTTCTGACGCTGATGCTGGCTGTGCCTAGCCTTGCTGTCGCGCAAGGTGGACCACCCGCGATGCCGGTGACGGTGGCGCAGCCCATCGCCAAGCAGGTGACGCAGTGGGACGAATATTCCGGCCGCTTCAGCGCGACGGAAAGCGTCGAGGTGCGCGCGCGCGTGTCCGGCTTCATCGAGAGCGTGCTGTGCCGGAAGCTGGCGCTGATCGGATCACGCCGCGGTGGCTCCGGACACCCGGCACCGTCTGCCGGCACGCAGCAAGAGGAAGCGCGCCCGGTCTGAGAGCGCGATGTGAGACACGTTCGCTGTCGGATCAACTCAGGATGTCAGGCGCCGGCCTGGGTTGATCCGTGTACGGGGCCTCCGGCCTGCTTCCAGGCTCCGAATCCGCCAATGATATGGGCGACGGGTTTGAGACCCATGTCCTGGGCGGCTTTGGTGGCAAGAGCTGAGCGCATACCGCCTGCGCAAAAGAAGACGAAGGTCTTGTCCTCGCCGAACACTGGCTTGTAATAAGGGCTGTCTGGGTCGATCCAGAACTCCAGCATTCCGCGCGGGCAATGAAATGCGCGGGGAATTGCGCCCTCCCGCGTCCGCTCGCGGGGATCGCGGATATCCACCATCAGTACGTCGGGGCGCTGCGCAATTTCAATCGCCTCGGCAGCCGTGTATTCAGTGATTTCAGACTTCGCCTTTGCCACTAAAGCTTTGGACCCAATGATAATTTTTTGTGGCATGGCGACCTCCCAAAGTGCAATGCTTGGTGTTGATATCGACTTCACAAGTTATCCGCAACCCTCGTTCGCCGCAGATCTGCCCCGATCAGAGTGCGAGGTCGGGAGAGCGGGAACATCGAGTCGACACGAATGCATCGCCTGAATTTTCATGGTCTGAGTGCCTGCTTGTTGTCCGCTTTGCTGGCCGGATGTGCTGGTGCGTCGGGGGGCAGCCTTGCTCAGCCGACGGGGACCGCCGCGGCCGTCGAGCCGTCCCCTGCGGCCATAACGGCGGTTGCTCAGGCGCAGCCGGTCGCAACCACATCTGCGTCTGCGGCGACCGAACCGGCCACCGACAAGAAAGATAAAAAGGACCGGAAAACGAAGAAACGGAAAGACAAGCTCAACGGCCTGTTCTCGAACAAGCCGATCCAGACCGGCACGATGCAGCCAGATGGGACGTACAAGCTGAGCGATGCCGAGCTGGAAATGAGCTGCAAGAAGCTCACCGGTCGGGCTTACGTCCGTATCCTTCAGATCCGCGATCACTCGCTGTCTCAGACCAGCACGCCCGTCGCGCGGGGGATGCAGCAGGTGGTTTCACCGGTCTTCGGCGGCTCGACTTACGGCATCGATCCCGACACTCAATACCGGCGCGACCGGGCGATGGTGGAAGCCTACAACCAGCGGCTGGCGGAAAAGCGCTGCAAGGTTTTCGATCTGGTGAAAGAACTGCAGCCGAAGCCTGCCGGAGAATCCCCGACGCTCACGAAGCGTTAGAGGTTTTCCGGGGCAGGCCCATGATTACGGAGCCGGCCACAAGCTGCCCGTCCGGCCCACCAGCCGGTACGTCAGGATCCCGAGCCATTCACGCGTGGCCGTGTCGACGCGGCGGATGCCTTCGCCCAGCGAGTTGAACGGCTGCATGAGTTCCTGAATGCCGCGCGTCCGATAATCGACGGGCCAGGCGACCACATCGAACCCGGCATGACGGAACGTAGCCATCGCGCGCGGCATGTGCGCGGCTGACGTCACGAGCAGCCAGCGGTCCGACGCGGCAGGTTTGACCAGATCGCGCGTGAGGATCGCATTCTCAAACGTGTTGCGCGATTCGCTTTCCAGAACGATGCGCTCGGAAGCGACGCCGGCCGCGGCCAGATACGCACCGACCGGACGCGCTCCACTGTGGCCCTGTCGGAACAGCTCGCCATTGCCGCCGGTAAAGATGATCCGGGCGTCGGGCAGCAGCCGTGCCAGCAGCACACTTTCGGTCAGCCGTTCCGCCGCCTCGTTCAACGTCAGCACGCCGCGCGCGTGGCTGACCGTACCGTCCTCGAAGCCACCGAGAATGATAATGCCCGTGATGTCCTGGGGCGGTGCCGCGGGGCGTGGGAAACGATCTTCCAGCGGGAGGATGAGTGCGTGTCCCAACGGTGAGAAACCAATGACCAGCAGGGCACAGAAGCCGGTTGCTGCAAGCAGTTTTCCGGCGCGGGCTGCGTGTGTCAGAAAAAGCAGCATCAGCCCGGCCGCGAGGAGCAACAGGGCCAGATGCGAAGGCTGCAACAGGAAGTAGGCCGTCCTGGAAAGGGCGTGCATCAGCGGGTGCTATCGTCTTGGCGTCAGGCGATGCGTTCTACCGCGACCGCAGTTGCCTCGCCGCCGCCGATGCAGAGTGACGCCACACCTTTGGTCTCGCCGTATTTTTCCAGTGCCGACAGCAGGGTCACGATGATGCGCGCGCCCGATGCTCCGACGGGATGACCGAGTGCACAGGCGCCGCCATGCACGTTGACCTTGTCGTGCGGCAAGCCGAGATCGCGCATCGCCGCCATGGTGACGACGGCGAATGCCTCGTTGATCTCGAACAGGCCGACGTCCTTGGCCTGCCAGCCGATCTGGTCGAGCAGCTTGGACATCGCGCCGATCGGAGCGGTGGTGAACCAGGCCGGGGCCTGCGCGTGCGTGCTGACGCCGACGATACGGGCGAGCGGCTTGAGCTTCCGCTTTTTCGCCTGGCTCTCGCGCATGAGGATGAGTGCTGCGGCGCCATCCGAGATGGAACTGGAGTTGGCGGGGGTGACGGTGCCACCTTCACGGAACGCCGGTCGCAACTGCGGGATCTTCGCGGGATCGGCCGTGAAGGGCTGCTCATCGCGTGAGACCTCTGACGTGCCCTTACGGCTTTTCACGCTGACGGGAACGATCTCCCTGGCAAACGACCCGTCTTCGTTAGCTTTGCGGGCGCGCCTGAGGCTTTCGATGGCGAATTCGTCCTGGGCCTCGCGCGTGAACTGATAGGCTTCTGCCGTATCTTCAGCGTACGTGCCCATCAGGCGGCCTTTGTCGTAGGCATCTTCCAGGCCGTCGAGAAACATATGATCGTAGACCTGGGTGTGCCCCAGGCGCTGTCCGGAACGAAGTTTCGGCAGGATGTAGGGCGTGTTCGTCATGCTCTCCATACCGCCGGCGAGGATGACGTCATCCGGCCGCGCATGCAGGCCTTCATAAGCCATCATCACCGTTTTCATGCCTGAGCCGCACATCTTGTTGACGGTGGTGCAGGGCACATGGTCGGGAAGGCCCGCTCCGCGCGAGGCCTGCCGCGCCGGGGCTTGCCCCATGCCGGCGGGCAGGACGCAACCCATCAGCACTTCGCTGACATCGTCCGGCTTGATCCCGGCCCGCTCAACGGCGGCGCGGGTGGCGACTGCACCCAGTTCAGGTGCTGGCACTGACGCGAAGGCGCCCTGGAAGCCACCGACAGCGGTGCGGGCGCCCGAGACGATAACGACGGGATCAGACATAGCTTGAGGCATCGGCGAGGCTCTCCGGGTTCCGGCGTGACGGCAGGGAACACCTTGCCGCGACGCGGGTCAACAGATCACCGCTCCGCCGTCATCGGCGCCCGCACGAGAAGGCGTGGAAAAGAGGCGCCCTGCTTTTCCCCATGGCCGGTGCGGCGGTCGTAGGCCTCCTGCTCCTTGTCGTCGCGGATCATGGCCTGGGCGAGTGCATTGGCCTGCTGTTCGAGGTCGCGGCAAGTCGCCCGCGGCGGAAGGGCCTGAATGGCAATTTTTATGCGCTCGCCCAACTGGCGGGCGATGCGCCCGTGCCCTTTCTCGTGATCGATGAGAGCGTCGACAAACCTGCGCCAAGCCTGCTGAAGGTCCGTCGCCGCCTGCCGCTCGTCACTCCATCGCGGCATCGTGTACGTGACGTGGGTTTCCGTTCGCGCCGAGACGACGCGGCATGAGTCCTGGCTGGCGCTGTGATCCAGCCACCACTTGATCTGCCAGGATGTCCAGCCCGCAAAACGCTGGCCTTTGAATTGATCATAGGGTCCGCGCGAGAACACATCGCCGCGCAGTTCGTCCAGCGTGCGTCCTTTGACGTCGTAGTAGTGGACCGTCTCCAGGTCAGCGACGGCCATCAGACCCGTCGTCGGCGCGGCAATGCTGCCCTGGTACATGCCCATCCAGGATACGGCACCGGCCAGCGCGATCACCAGCCCGCAAACGAGACCGAACTTGTGCATGATCCCCCCATGCAATTGTCACAGCAACTTTGGCGCGAGCTTGCGGCAGAATTCGGACGCGAACCGCGCATGGCGATGCGAGGCAGGGCTGACATGGGTCGCGAGAAGTGTCAGGTTTTGAACACGGAACAAAAATCAAAAGAGGTTCAGGGATGGATACGCGCCAGCAGCATGTCGTCGCCTTCTATGCCCGTCATCCGATCTCGGCGGAGCACATCCTGAAGATGCTCGAAGCGCGCAGGGGGAATTTGCGGGATATCAGGCCCGAGGAGCTGTGGGATCACGACCAGGATCATTATGGCGGGCTTGCTGCGAACGAAGCCCTGGCCGAATGCGCCGAACTGCGCGCGGGGCTGAAAGTTGCCGATTTCTGTGCCGGTCTCGGTGGGCCCGCGCGCTATTTCGCGGCCCGCTACGGCGTCGACGTAACCGGCATCGAGCTGACGCGTGCGCGTGTCGACGGCGCGGTCGAGTTGACACGGGCCGTAGGGCTGCAGGATCGCGTGCGCGTCGTTGCGGGCGATGTGACCGCAGTGCCACTTGCGGACGGCGCGGTCGATGTCGTTCTCAGCCAGGAAGCCCTCCTGCACGTGCCGGATAAGGCCAAAGCGGTGAGTGAGGCCGCGCGCGTTTTGAAGCCGGGCGGTGTCCTGGCCTTCACCGACTGGGTCAGGCACCGGGCGCTCGATCCTGCCGAAGCACAAGCCATGTGGACCGGGATTGCGGCGCAGACGCTGCAAACCATTGCGGGTTACAAAGAGATCCTGGGCGCTGCCGGCTTGCAGGTCGTCAAGGTCGACGATCTCACCCGCGATTGGGGCACCATCCTGGCCGAGCGCAGCCGCATGTATCGGCAGCTCCGCGAAGATGCCCGCAAGGCCGGGACGCCGGAAGGGGACGACGCCTTCTATGAGGCGTACATGAAGCTCGTGGAACTGGTGCAAGCCGGCGCGCTCGGCGGCGCGCGCTTCACGGCGCGCAAGCCGGAGTGAACTTGCTCACGACTTTATGCAGTTCGCCGCAGAAAGGTTGCGATTGGCAATCGCATTGCGTGTATCGAGGATCAGCTTGGCCTCGCGGGCGATCAGCGCGTAGTCGACAGCGTCGTGATCGGTCGAGATCAGTACGGCATCATACGTCGCGAGCGCGCCGCTGTTCAGCTCGACCGACTTTCGGCCGGTGAAAGCTGCGTGCTCCCGCGTCGGAGGAATCGTTGCGACGTGTGGATCATGATAGTCGCACTGTGTCCCACGCCGTTCGAGAAGCTCCATCAGCTTGAAGGTTGGGCTTTCTCGCACATCGGAGACGTTCTTCTTGTACGCGAGCCCCAGAATGAGAATGCGCGCCTTGCCGAGAGAGAGGCCAAGCCGCTCATCCAGCGCTTCTTCGAGTCGCTTGACGACATAGCGCGGCATCGACGTGTTCACCTCACCGGCGAGTTCGATGAAGCGCGTCGGCAGATCGAATTCGCGTGATTTCCAGGTCAGATAGAAGGGATCGATCGGGATGCAGTGGCCGCCGAGACCAGGGCCGGGATAGAACGGCATGAATCCGAACGGCTTCGTCTTGGCCGCCTCGATGACTTCCCATACATCGATGCCCATGGCGTCGTAGATCACTTTGAGCTCGTTCACGAGCGCGATATTGACGGCGCGGAAGATGTTCTCGGTGATCTTCACCGCTTCGGCGGTAGCAGTGGAGGAGACAGGGACGACGCGTTTGACGACGGCGCCATAGAAGGCCGTGACGAGGCGCTGGGCCTCCGGGCCGTCGCCCGCAACCACTTTCGGGATCGTCACGGTTTCGAAACTGGTGTTGCCAGGATCTTCCCGTTCCGGCGAGAACCCAAGGAAGACGTCGCGCCCGCATGTGAGGCCGCTCGTTTCCAGGATCGGGCGCACGACTTCGTCGGTTGTGCCGGGGTAGGTGGTCGATTCCAGAATGACGAGTTGTTCCGGACGGAGGTGGGCGGCGATGACCTGGGCCGTCGCCTCGATATAGGACATATCCGGCTCGCGCTGGCGTGTGAGCGGGGTCGGCACACAGATCACGATGACGTCGCACTGGGCGAGGCCAGTCATATCGGTCGTCGCGGTAAACCGCTTTCCGGCAACGTGACGCGCAAGTTCCTCGCTGCTGACGGCGTCGATGTAGGATTTGCCCTGCAGCAGCAGGTCGGGCTTGGCTGGATCGACGTCGAAACCGGTCACGGTAAAGCCTGCCCGCGCAATCGCCATCGCCAGAGGCAGGCCGACATAGCCAAGGCCGATGACGCCGGCTGTCGCGGCGCGTGCGGCGATCCGCTGTTCGAGCTGTGACAGGCTGGCGTCCGACATCGACGAAACATCCCGTAGTTGCGAGCAGGCGGGCGCGACGGTGCGCCGTTGACGTATCAATCCGGGCGGGCCGCGCATCGCGGCTCGTGCGGATGTGCGCGAGATGCTAGCAAGGCCGGGGCGGGCGCGCCATGGATCAGCAAGGCGCTTAGGGCAAGTGATGCGATTTCACAAGAGTTGCGAGGTTGAGACAGGGGATGAGCGCCCGCAACCCTCGGAATGGAAGCGCTTTCCATGCTGAGACGCGTCGCCGCAAGCCTGGCGATGCAGGCCGCCGCGCTTGGCGTGTCGTTCGCCGATCGCTTCGTGCTGGTCGGCATCATGCTGCGCGCGTGGGGGACTGACCTTTATTCGGACTGGGCGACATTGCTGGCTGCTGCCGGACTGGTGACGCTTGGTGAGCTTGGTCTTAACGTCTATTTCGGCAACCATTGGCAGAAGGCGCATGCGGATGGTGATGAATCGCGGTTCCGGCGCCTGATTGGATTGTCTCTAAGCGCCTATGCGGTTGTCGGTACCGGGCTCGCGGCGATAATTCTGTTCATTATCGCAACGACCGATCTTGATGTCGCATTCTCGCTGCAGGCCATGAGCGGCGGCGAAGCGGTCGTGGTGTTCGGCCTTCTCGCAGGGGTGGCCCTGCTGCGCGTTCTGCGCGGCAGCATTTCACAGATCTATCGCGGCCGGGGCGATTTCACGATCGGCCTTGGGGTTGATCTCATCCCCGTCGCTTCCGGTGTGATTGTGGTTGGGCTGGCCGTTGCGATGGGCGCTGGGCCGGTGGCGGCGGCTCTCATCTACGTCGCTGTCGATGTCTTCTGCGGCTGGAGTGTGATGTTGTGGGATCAGGGGCGCAGATACGGCAGTCTCGGCTATGTGCCTGCGCGCCCCACGGGGAGCGAGCTCAAGGACGTGGTGTCGAAAGTTGGCGGCTACGCAATCCTGCAAGGCACACCGGTGGCTTGGTTGCAGGGGCCGGTTCTCATGATCGGAATGCTGGGGTTCTCCGGTCCAGGGCTCGTGAGTTTCATCCTGACACGGACGCTGGTGAATCTAAC
Organism: Pseudomonadota bacterium; assembly: GCA_023423275.1. Taxonomy (GTDB): domain Bacteria; phylum Pseudomonadota; class Alphaproteobacteria; order Rhizobiales; family Hyphomicrobiaceae; genus ZC4RG25. The sequence continues at coordinate 44,925 of JAFAFW010000043.1, read as the reverse complement.
CCGGCAGATCGCAACCATGATGACGTTGTCCGTCGGCGTTGAGATTGCGGCTGCCCAGCACGCGGGAGATACGGCCGCAGCGGCGCGGATGCTTCCCGAATTCGGTCAGTTCCTCAGCGGGGTGGTCGGAACGATGGTGGGAGGGCTTGTGATCTTCGCTGCTCTGCTGATGACGCTGTGGAGTGGCCGGCCTGAACTGATCGACCTCGGTTTGCTGCTGTGGCTTTTGGCGCCAGCCATCCTGGCCACGCCGGCGCTGCCTCTGGCCGCAGTTATGAATTATGTCAACCGGCCGGAAGCGGCTGCGGCGGCCGGACTTGTGCAGTTGGCAGTCGGACTGGCAGCAGCATTTCTGTTGGCCGCACCGTATGGCTTGCTTGGCATTGCTGCGGGGCTGGCGATTGGCGAGGCGATTGCGCTTGGTGGCGTGTTGCCGGTTCTCGCCCGGCGCTGGATTCCTCTTTGCGGGGGCTATCTGCGCTATTTCGCATCGTGTGCGTTGGCCTTCACCTTCGCCGCAGGATGGAGCGCGGGGGCAGGCTGGGCCGCATGCTGGCTGGTCTCGCCGACCATACTTGTCACGACTGCCGTTGCCGTCCTGATCTGGGGTTTATGCGGAGCCTTGCCCGCGCTCTATATGTCTGCGCCTGGAAGATATCGTCTTCTCATCCAAGGTCGGCTGGCCTCCGCCGTAAGAATTTGATCAAGGGCCGGACTTCAGCTCACCGCAAGATGGAGAAGCGCGCATCCGTTTCTCCATTCCGCACCATATCGGCAATCCGCAGCATCAACTCCGTTGACTGCACGATCTCGCGGAAATCGCGTTCGGGACCTTGGAAGGGCTGCAGGATGGCGGCCTCGTGACCGACGTCCTTCGGCCGGTAGGACCGACGGATGACGCGTGGGCCAACTTGCACCCGCATGCTGCGGAAATCGTCGATGGTGGCGATGACATCGCCCCACTGAAGCGTGATGATTTCCTGCACGCCCTCGAACGGTTCGCTGCGTGCGCTCAGAACGATGGAAACGAGATCGCCCGCATCGCTCGTCAGCGTGATCGAGAGATTGTCGTCGCGCTCGGTGGCATCGCTCCATCGGCAACTGATGTGCCAATCGCGGGGACACGCCGTCCAACTCAGAATGTGTATCGCGAGATCGAGCCAATGGCCGAGATTGCCGCAAACGCGTGTGCCTTCGGCCGGATCGCGATACCAATGATCGCGCGGGATCGTGTGTCCGACAACCATGCAGGACAGTGTGAGCGGGCCTTTGGCCGTCCGGCAGAGGGTTCGCAGTTCACGCATCGCGGGCGAGAACGGCCGGTTATATCCGGTGAACAGACGCCCGGTCGCGGCATCCCGCGCCGCGAGCAGCCGATCGAGTTGGCTGGCGGTGACGGCGATCGGCTTTTCTACATAAACGTCTTTTCCTGCCCGCAAAGCATCGATCGCATAGTCCGTATGGCTTGCGTGATTGGAGGCGATGTAAACAATCCTAATTGTGGGGTCGGTAAAAATGGCCTGTGCGGATTTGCAATCCGCGGCGTCATAAAATCGAGCCAGTGTGGCAGCCGCGTTAGCGTCGATATCGTAACAGGCCATGATACGCTGGTCGAATTTCGAAGCGATGACATAGCCGATGGTCGAGAATGCGAATTGCCCGCAGCCGATCAGTCCGATGTCCCTGTTTGCCTCCCGCCTGCTGAAACCCAGGAGGGTGGAGCGTCCGAGGCGCAGTCGACCGGCCGCCTTCAACAGCGCACGACGCGGGCCATAAATCGCGCCGAACCGGGCGAGTTTCCGCACGGGGTGGAAAATCATCGCAGCCGCTCGCGCATGTGCGGGGCCGCGGATCGCTTTACGAACATCGCACCAAGGATGGCGCAGACGAAATAGATGAGAAGGGCAAATCGCAGATAAACGAACGCGGCGGCGAACTCGAATTCGGCATTCCACGCCATGATGATCGCGGATGCTACTGCTGCCAGCTTTGCGACGACGTGCCGGGACGATGATGCCATCGTGACGAAGGCAAAACTGATCGCAAGGACGATCAGGGGAGAAATCAGCGCGCCAAACAGCCACCAGTCGACGTATCCGATGATTGCGATCGGCATCGCCTGATCCGTTTCATACAGCATCAGCAATCGTTGCACGGGATGTTCAGGTGCGGCGTAGTCGGCGAGGATGTGAAGCTTGTCGGGCCAGAGCAGACTTGGGATCGTGCGCAGCGGGCCGCTCAGTGCGAAGAGCTGCCCCATCGTGACGTGTTCCGGTGTGAAGCGCTCGAAAATGTCGACGAAGAAACTGATGGAATAGGCGCGCGCCACAAAGTCCGACCACCCGTCGGCAGCCGTCATCGGCATGCGCAGGAGAAAAGCTTCGGAGCTGACGATATCGAGAATCGACGGCTGCTCCATGACGTCGGCCAGGTCCCCCTGGGCCAGCCGCGCGGCTTGAAATCCTATTGAAACGGCCAACAACATTGGGATGCCGCACACGGCAGCCATCAAGATCATGCGCGGCTTCACTGCGCGCGGGTGCAGCCAGAACCACGTCGCCAAGGCGAGAAGCAGCGTAAACAGGAACGTCCGGCGCCCGAACGCGAACGCAAAGGTGAGCGCGGTAACGAGGGAGCATAAAGCTCCTGCTTGCACGATGATGCTGTTTCTTCGCGAAGTGCCAATGACGACAGCCAGCATCGCCAGGGTCGGCAAGGCGGTGAAGAGGAGCGACAGCCAGATCGGTGTTTCGGCAGATCCGTCTGTCACGACGTACGTGGCGTTGACAGCAATCCATCCTGAGATCAGCAGCCCGGCGAAGACGAGCGTGATGGCCAGCAGGATCGCGGGCGCGAATGCGAGACTCAGGGTTCGCGGATGAGCGAGTTCCGCCCACAAACTGCCGAGGGCGCGCTGCCATCGCGGGCGGTCCCAGCAGGCCAGGATTCCACTGACATAGCGGAACGCTGTCAGGTAAAGAGCAACGGAGGCCGTCAGGCTGGCATCGGTGTTGAAAACATATTGCGCATCAGCGGGAGGCGTGATCGCGGCGCCGTAAAGCACGACCTCGATTTGAATCGGAAGCGCGCCGCCGAGAAATGTCGCCGAGGTCGCCGCGCCGACCATGCCGACGAACGAGAAGCGGTTCAGACGAAAGACGAGACCATCGAGCAGACGGACCATCGATTCGCAGAACGCCCACGCCAGTCCGATAACCAGCAAAGCGTTGTTGTGGGAGGTCGCTGCCAGCAGGAACAGGAGCGCGGGCCCGAGCGCATGCACGTCGGTCAAGGCGGCGGAGAGATCCGTTGTCCGGTCAATCCGCACGGCTGACGACCGATGATTGATGGATGGCTTGCAGCGTGTGGTGACGTTCACGCGGCACGGCGATAATTTCGCTCTCGGCGTTTAGATCGTCGATTGGCTTTGCCGAAGGCCCGGCAACCGCGCTGTACGCGACATAGTCGCTGCGTTTCAGAAGCGCGGCGCACGCAGGTGCGTTGGGATGTGTCAGCTCGAAGATGATGGCCGGACGTACGGCATGCATCAGACGTTCGCCCCCCTGCAAAATCCAGTGCTCGGCTCCTTCTGCATCGCATTTGATGACGTGAGGGGCCGGATGCCGCTCGAGCAGCCAGTCGAGCGTGACCGTCATGACGCTCAGTTCGGCGCGGACACCGCCCATCTGTGTGCCATTCGATGCCCCCACAAGCGAGTTGGCCGCGCGTCCGCGCTTCGCAATTCGCAGCCACGTCGTGCCGACGCTGTGGGAGACCGCAACCGGCAGGACTTCGAGCGCCAGATCAGCGTTGGTCGCCAGCGCGAGGGTGCGCGCGAGCAGGTGCTGATTGAACGGGTCCGGCTCGATCGCGAGCACGCGTCCGTTGCGGGCAACGTGTGCGGCCGCCAGAGAGAACACGCCCATGTTGGCGCCGATATCCCAAACGATACTGTGCGGGAGCACGAAACGCTCGACCAAGGCGAACAGAAACGGGTCGAACCGTCGGACGCCTGGATGTAGAATAGAAAGATTGTTCGCGGGCGACACGATGATCGGCCGGTGGCCGTAGCGGGCTGGAAGATGCGCCTGGAAGCTGACATTGCGGCTGAGGATTTCGGCCGCGCGTCTGAGTAAGCCAGGAAGCGGGAGCGCACGATTAGAGGGCACCGCGCACCTCCAGCAAACATCGCGAACCTGCCGCACTTATCCCCGCATGCGCATTCCCTCCTAGTCTTCCTTCTGCAATTGATCGAGCTGGGACATCATGGCCGACGACATCACGCCCAATCTCGCGCTGCCGTACATCATGCCCGCGCAGGCGCAAAAGCACGTCACGCATAACGAAGCGATCCGCTTTCTCGACGCGCTTGTGCAACTCTCGGTGCTGGCGATGGATTTGGCCAGTCCTCCGGAAACGCCCGCCGATGGTGTTCGCTATATCGTTGGCACCGATGCGTACGGCGATTGGGAAGGGCATGACGCCGAGGTCGCCGCGTTCCAGGACGGCGCCTGGGCGTTCTATGCGCCCCGCGTCGGCTGGATGGCATGGGTCGCAGAGGACGCTATGCTGATGGCCTGGGATGGCTCCGCCTGGGTTGGTGCCGGAGGTGGCACGAATCCCGTCGAGTTCGTCGGCATCAACGCGACGGCCGATGAGGCCAACAGGCTGTCGCTGTCGTCGGCCGCCTCTCTTTTCAATCACGCCGGAGCCGGCCATCAGCTCAAGCTCAACAAGGCCGAAGCGACCGATACGGCGAGTCTGCTGTTCCAGACCGGCTATTCCGGACGGGCCGAGATGGGCACCGCGGGCGATGATGACTTCCACATCAAGGTGAGCGAAGACGGCAGCGCCTGGCGCGAGAGCATGACCATAGCGCCGGATGGTATTGCGCTGAGTGCGGATCAGGTGGATCTGGTCGACAGCGAGGGAAGTTCCGTCTTCAAGTTTGATATCGCCAACGCGGAAATCGACGCTACGGCCGGTTATTTCAAAGGCCGCGAGGCGTGGTTCACGGGGACGACGGACAATCCCAAGAACGTCCTTCTGCAGATCGACGGCGAAGTCGGAGAAAACCACTCCGGCGTGCTGATTGCTCTGAACGGCGACAGCCACCCGTACGCGATCGCGATGAATTTCCAGACGGATCAGGCGGGTCCGCTGACGTCGATTTATCAGCACAACGACACGAGCGGGAATTCGATCGCACATGCGCGGGCTGTCTATCGCATCCTGCCCGGCGGAGGCGGTGATGCCTACAGCCGATACGAGAAACCCGGAACCGCGGAATGGTCGATCGGCTATCGCAACGGTGACGACAACAGCTTCCGCATTACGCGCAATCATGATCTCGGCGGCAATGCCAAGGTGGAGCTGCTGGCGGACCGCATCGATCTTCTCGAGCATGTGCGCGTCAGCAGTCTGTCGGGCAAGAGCCACAACTGGGGAACGGTCTGGTTCGGTGGCGGCACTCCGGACGGAACCGACTCGACCGTTGCTGTCGGTGGGCCCCTGGGGCCGAACTACGGGATTGCGGTGCGGGCCGATGCCGATATCGCGTGGTCGGCCTCCGCCAGTGAGGCGAAGGGGCCGCGCGATCTGGCTCTTTGGCGCGACTCTGCGGGCCGGCTGGCCCTGCGCAACGGCACCACCTCGCAGGCCTTGCGCGTCTACGAGACTTATACGGATGCCGGGAACTACGAGCGGGCCGCGCTGGCGTGCGACGGCGATACGGTGAAGCTGGCGGCCGAGACGGCGGGAACAGGTGCGGAGGATATGGACGTGGCGCTGGCTCCTGCCGGAGACGGGCGCGTCAAATTCGGCACGCACGCCACGATCGGCGCGGAGACCGTCACAGGCTACATCGAGATCAAGGACAGCAGCGGTACGGTGCGCAAGTTGGCGGTTCTTTCGTAGAGGGTGTGTCATTTACGGATGATATCGAGCAAGTCTTTGGCGCGGGCGTCATAGCTGTACGCGGGTACCGCGCGCTGGTAGGCGCGCGCGATCATGTCTGCGCGTAAATCCGGATGTGAGAGATAAAATTGCGTTTTCTCAACCAATTCGTCATGCGAGGAGAAAACATCGATTTCCGTTTCCGGCGAAAAGAGGTTTCGAATCTCTGCATTGTCGATATGCAACATGAAACCGCGACAGGCGGGAATCTCGAAGGTGCGCGTGGAGACGTTATCCTGCCATTCGCCGACAGGCCCAAAATGTACGCCAATGTTGATGCGGGCAGTTTGAACGGCGGCGCTGTAGCCGCAGCCGTAGTAGTCGCCCGAGACCACGCTGGGCTCCAACGCCGTGCCGATAGTGGCGCGTTTCCATCCCGCTCCGATGAGGCGTATCCGGATGTCCGGCAGCGACCGACGAAGCCTGGACATCCATCGCAACTTCGAGGGTGAGCACGTACCGATGTGCTGCACGTCGGCCTGAAAATCATGCTCGGTCAGATATGCGTGGAATGGTTTGTGAACACCGCTCGCATATCCGTGCGGGATGTAGGCGACACGTTCGGATCCGAACCGCTCGGCCAGAAATTCGATCTGAAATGTCTTGCTCGTGATAATCCGGTCGAATTGACCCAGAGCATTCAGATCGACGTCGGGATAATCGAAGTGGAAATCGGGGTAGAACAATACTGTTTGCGACGTGGTTGCCGAAATGCGCTTTAAAAGATCGAGCGTGATTGCGCTGCCCTTGATGGAAAGAAAGATATCGGGACGGAGCGTTTCGCACGCGTTCAGGGTCGCAGCGCGGAAAGCGTCATCGGCAAGGGGAGACAGGGCACGCCGGACTGCACGCGCCACGAAGCGATTGCCGAGATTGGGGTAAAAGTGCTGAATATCGATTTCGCGGACGGCCCAGCCGCAGCGGCGAAATCCATCAGCCAGACCTAATCCGGTCGATCCGCGCCAGAATTCGCCAGCAATCACCATCACCGGCGTGCGGCTGTTGTGGGGCATATCCTTCATTCTGCAGCCATGGGACGGGACGCGTCGACCGAATAAGTCGCGGCGTCCTGAGATAAGACCGTCTCGAACATGCGCCGGGCGGCCGCGGTGGAGTCGGACGTCGCGACGAAGCGTTCTGCGAGTGCGCGGGCCCCGGCGGAGAACACCGCGCGTTCCTGGCTTGATATCGCAGCAAAACGTTCTACCGCGCTCACGAAGGCCTGCGGTTTGTCCAGTGGGAGACTCCAGCCTGCCGACTGATCTTCAAGGCTCCGCCACGGCGTACGATCGCTGATCAGCACGGGTACGCCGCACGACAAGGCCTCGAAGATCGCGTGCCCGAAGTTTTCGCCGAGCGTCGGCAGAAAGAACGCATCGGCGCCGGCGATCCGATCAGGGACGTCGTCGTTGGCAATTTCGCCCCGGTGGTGCACGCGGATGTGGGGTGGCAGCCGAACGATCTGTTCCTGAATCGCGGACCAGTAATCCGGTTCGACGGCGGGACCGAAAATTTCGAACGTGACAGGCGTACGAACGTCGCGAAGGACGGTGATCGCGAAGTCCAGATTTTTCACCCGCGCGATGCGGCCGACGAAGACCAGTCGGATGCCGTGCCCACCTTGGTCTGTGTTTGCACTGATACGGGCCGGGGAGACGAGGCGGCAGAGGTTTGGGGCGCGAAGGAGCCCGCTAGTCATGAGGCGTTGGGCTGCGATGTCATTGGCCTCATGCTCGCTTGTGGCATGCATCCAGACGTCGCGCAAAAGACCCGTCTGACGTGAAAACGCGAGGTAGGTCTGCTTGCGTCCGCTTTTCAGGCGGAGCGCGCCAGCCCCCATCTCTCCGTGGACGCTCAGAATGGTCGGCATTCGCGGCACGAGCCCAAGACGCCGAAGAAGCAATGTCGGGATTGTGAATTCGCGGTCGAAGAAACCGTTCAGCGCCAGCACGTCATGTGGGGTAGAGCGCAGGATGGTGGCTAATCCGCGCGCACCATACAGTGATACGGGGCAATATCGGACCTGCGCCGTCTCCTGATCGACCCAGCTATCGCATGGCGCTGATGCAATAGGAGCACCTGGCGGTCGGTCACGCGCGACCACCTTGAACGTGAAGTCATCTGCCAGTGCAGACAGCATGTGTTTGAGGTTCTGGTTCGGGCCGGTGGCCTCGTGACTTGGCCAATAGCCGCCCATCAGTACCAGGATGATTGGCTTGGGGCGTGCCATCACAGCGCAATCCCGTGACGCTGCTTGAGATGAGCCTTGAAGCTGTCGATGCCGTGTTTGCGAATGTGAGTGCGGGCTTCGGCGATTTTCGCATCAGTCAGCAGGTGATACCAGAAGCCCTGGAGGCCGTGCCAGAGGAGCCCGTTGCCGCCATCGAGAAATCCCAGCCGGATCATGTAACGATAAAGAAAATACAGCAGGCTTCGGAGGAAGAGCGGCGTTCGCCGGAAAACGGCATTACGAAATGCGCGCTGCCATGTGAGGGCGGAGGTCGTGGTGTTCTGGTCAAGCAGCTGATATTCGCGCGCAATGAAATCGACCATTTTACGCGTCGCGTACCGATTATGTTTCTCCGTCCAGTGCGTGATGTCCTTTAGACTGTGATCGCAGAAGTCATGCGTGAACGTCGCGCTGTGCCCCTCCTTGAGGATGGTATGCTCGTCCATCCATGTCGGTGGAACCTTCGCGTTTCCGACGCGCCAGAGCCGCAGCAATCGCGTCGGATAGTATCCGCCGAAGCGGATCCATCGATCGCGGAATATCAATTTTCGCTTGAGGTACACTCCGGTGATGGTGTCGGGAAGGGAGGAGAGCCGATCGCGAATTTCATGGACTAAGGCCGGCTCGAGATATTCGTCTGCATCGAGCCGCAAGATCCATCCGGTTCCGAGGTCGCAAGCATCGAGAGCCCATTGCAATTGTTCGGCTTGATTCAGAAAAGCGCGTTCGTGCACCTCGGCGCCGAAATCCCGCGCGATATCGACAGTCCGGTCGCTAGAGAAACTATCGATGACGACAATACGGCTGGCGACCTCGCGGGCGCTATCAAGGCAGCGGGCGAGGTGAAGCTCCTCGTTGAGCGTGAGAATCACCGCAGTGATGCTCGATGAGGTGTTCTCATCTTTCAGCAAAGCGTGTTCGGGCAACATGTCCTTCACGGCGTCAAACCGCCTCTCCCAGGCGAACGGACTGGCCCGTTCGCAATGAGTCCCCGATGGCGAGCGTTGCGTCGCTGATTGCGATAAGTTCATCGAGCGGTATGGGAGGAGCGGCTCCGTTGCGCGCAGTATCGAGACATGCCGCGACCAGTGCTTTCTGGCCTTTATCCTGTGCAGCTTTTCGCGTACGGGTGCGGCCGCTTATGGTCAGGTCAAGCCGCCGGAAGTCGTGAATCTGGATGACGCGGCCATCCGCAAAAACCTCGATGTATTCCTTCGGCACGGCTGGGTCGCCGACCGACGTGTAGATTATGGTCCCGGTCGACCCCTCCGCGAAACGCAGCATGACCGATGCCGCATCGTCATGACCGCGCGCGGCCATCGCATAGATTTCGATGGGGCGACTGCCCGCGAGCCAGGATAGGCAATCCACGAAATGGCACACTTCCCCCAGGATCCGGCCGCCGCCTTCTGCACGTCGGATCCAATGATCAGGGGGGATCGGTCCGGCATTGATCCAGTAAAGCATCATCAGCGGGCCGCGTCGCGGTTGAAGCGCCGCCTTTGCCTCTTGCAGCAGAGGAGCGAACCGGCGATTGAAACCGACGGTCAGCGTTCCGGTGGCAGAGTGCGCGGCGGCAGCAACCTGGGCAAGGTCATCCGCCGTCAGGGCCAGAGGCTTTTCGCAGAACACGTGTTTCCCGGCATGCAACGCCTGAGCTGCAAGCGCGGCGTGCGTATCATGCCGGGTGGCGATGAAGACGATGCCTGTTTCGGGATCGTCGAGGGCCTGCGCCGGATCGGTCGCGGCACTGACAAAGCCGTATTTCTTCGCCGTGTGATGGGCGCTGATACCGGTCGCCGTGACGACGGCTGTCAGATTTGGTGGTCCGGCCGCCCAGATCGCAGGGAGCAATACGCTTCGTGCATAGTTTCCAAACCCGATGAACGCGATGCCATCAGACTTGATATCGACCTCGCTTCTCGTCCGAATGGAACGAATTGACGTCCCGTCGTTCTGTACGGGATAGGTGAGCAGCATCGCCAGATGTGGGGCGCGCTGCTGCATCAGATCGTAAGCTTGTTCCGCGTCTGCAATCGCAAAACGATGCGTGATCAGCTTTTGCGGCGTCACTTTGCCGTCCGCAGCAAGATGGAGAAACGACTCCATGTTGCGCTGTTCCGTCCAGCGGACATATGCGGCCGGGTAGTCATGTCCGTCCTGTTCGTAGCTCGGATCATAACGGCCCGGACCGGATGACATCGACAGCTTGAGTTCAATTTCGCGCCTGTAGAACGCCTCGCGATCGATGTTCATGCCAACCATGCCGACGACCGTGATCCGCCCCTTCATCCGGCAGAGTTCGGCCGCGGTATTGACCGGCTCGCTCGATGGTGTTGCGGCGGCAATGATGACGGCGTCAGCGCCCAGGCCAGCCGTGAAATGCCGTACCGCCGACAGGGCTTCGGTGTTGACCGCCATGTCTGCGCCGAGCGCGCGTGCAAGATCCGTGCGGATGGAGTCAGGATCGACGCCGAGAACGCGGCAGCCGTTCGCCTTGAGTAATTGGACGGTCAAAAGTCCGATGAGACCGAGGCCGATGACGACCACCGTCTCACCAAGAGTTGGGGCGGTGAGGCGGACGCTCTGAAGTGCGATTGCGCCGAGACCGGCGAAGCTGGCGCTGTCATCGTCCACCGTCTCGGGAATACGAACCGCGAGATTTTTCGGGATTGCGTTGATCTCGGCATGGCTCGCGAACCCGGCGCCAGAACAGGCAACGCGATCGCCGATGCTGAAGCCGGGAACGCCGTGCCCGACCTCCACGACCGTCCCCGCAAGACTGTATCCCAGGGGGATGGGAGTATCGAGACGCGCAAGCACTTTGCTGAGCGTCGGCCGGAGTCCCTCACGCGCGATGCCGCGCGCAACCTTCCGGACGAGATCCGGTCGCGCCATCGCTTTTCCCGCCAGCGATGCCCGGGCAATATCAATAAGCTGTTTCTCTGTTCCGGAGCTGATCAGCGACGTCCGCGTCGCGACCAACAGCTGGCCCGTACTTGCGCGAGGTGCCGGAACATCGACGATGGACAGAGCCCCGGTGCGGTAGATTTGTTGCACCTGTCTCACGTCACGGCCCCATCATGCGGGACGACGCGCAACGTCGTTCGAAGCTCACGGCATCCGGCGGGCAGGGTGATCCTTAGCCGTTTGGTTTGCCGCTCATGACCGAGATCGGGCCACCAGACCGCATTTTCGCATATCACAGGCTGCGTGCAGGAGACGTGGACCTGGCGCCCACGACACCGCAGGATGGCCCGCTGCTTTGTGAGTGTGACGTCGATGTCCGGGTGCAGTAAAAAGCCGACCGTCGCATCGCCGCGCGGATCACCCTCGATACGATCGTGAATGGTGATTTCGCTTTGACCCACCTCGAAGCGGCGCACGTGGACAGGACTTCCGGGAAGATGCCGGAAGCCGTCATGACTGCCCTCGAGTGCGAAGCCGTCCGCACCTGGGCGCCACGCCCTCACCGCGACATTGGGCCGGCGGCCGCATCGGAACGCACTGAAGAAATCCGCCTGATCGGCGCCGGTAAAGCACAACGTATTATGGCTTGCCGCGGCGCGTGCCGATTGGCGTCGCGGCCCGGCGCTATACTGGAAAACGCCCTGATCGACGAAGATGCGCTGTCCGCTGACGGACCATTCAAAGCTCAGAACATCGCCGTGGCCGTGCGCGGGAAGATCGTCGGGAGCGATCCGGCCGCAGTCGGCAATAAAACAGGTCCCGGCGCTGTTCAGTCCGAATAGCCCCGCAGCGGGCAACGCAAAAATAGCGCGTGGCTCAGGTCGCGTCGCGAACAAGCGCTCATAAGTCTCGAGGCAAATATGGGAGGGCAGAGCCATGTTCAGCCCGGCATCGTTAAACTGTGCCACGCTGCCGTCGGGATGCGTCAAATCGGCGGTCACTTGCGCCATGCGATGAAGCGCATCGTCCAAGAGGCCATCGAGCGGATCGTTTCGCAGAACGTGCCGGCACTCGAGAAGATCGGCGAATACCTGACAGTGATAGGACGGAGAGCGCTCGAAGTGCATGCCGTCGTCGAGCACCTGCACTGGCAGTTCGGCGCGCAGCAAATCAAGTGCGGTATGGCGCCAATGATCAGCTTCCGGGCCGGTGAAAAAAGCAGACCCCCAGATCAACGCCCGGATATTCTTGATGAGATGATTACCGCCGATGTCTGTTTCGAGGTTGTGCCGGAGAAAGCGAAGCTGTTGCGCCAGGCTGATTTCCGTACGTGCGATGAAGGGCGCGTCCAGTCGGCCGTGGCGCTGCGTCATTTCCTGCATCCAGACAACCGTGCGGATCGAGACACTGTAGCTGTTCCACGCATCCTGCCACGAGCCGGGTTTCGTTACGGGATTGCGGAAAATCCAATCGTCAATCAGATCCGTCAGCAGATGATCCGGCAGTTGCTCCAGATAACTCATCTCATGCAATTTCATGCGCCAGAGCTGTCCATCCGGCGGCGCGACCGGAGCATCCCAGTCCACGAGACGTTGTCCGCTCATCGCAATGGAGCGATTGAGAAATGTCATGCAGCGACTGGCGTGATCGAACGCAGGTGGAATAGGACGCGGGGCAAACAGCGGCTGAGGCGGTTCCGGATCAGCCGCAATAGGGACGCCCGGCTCAATGGCTGAGGCCGCCTGCCACCGATCACGGATGCGGCGTCGAAGGTTGAGTTCGAGACGGCGCGCAATCTTATGGACAGGCACATGCCAGCCGAATGCCATGCTTCGTCTGAAATGTGCGATGGCGCCGCTCATTACGACAGCCTGGAGGGATGTTGGACCGGTTCGCCAGCCACCCCGGCAGGTGACGCAACGCGTTCCAGCAGCCCGAGGTACGTCTGCGCCAGATGCTTGCGATCATGATGGGTCCGTACGTACGCCGCGCCCTGCAGCCCAAGGCGGTGGGCGAAGTCTGGCGTGTCGGCCAACTGTATGACAGCGGCAGCCAGCTCTTCCGCATTTTCCGGCTTGATCGCAATTCCGGCACCCGCGCGTTCAAGCAGCGCGCGTGCTTCGCCTTCAACGCCGAGGATAACGGGAAGACGCATGGCCATCGCCTCGAACAGCTTGGAGGGCAGAACCTTCGCAAAGGTTTCGCGCTGCCGAAGCAGAACCAGGCCGGCATCTGCCGCTTTCAGTATTCCTGGAATGTCCGCACGCGGCCGTTGTCCGAGCAGGACGACATTATCGAGATTCCGCCGTTCGCATTCCGCCGCGATCTGATCGCGCTCCGCGCCGTCACCGACGAGCAGGAATACGAACCTCTGATCATGGCGCAAACGGTCGGCCGCATCGAGAATGGTCGTGATGCCATGAGCCATACCGAATGTCCCGGCATAGACCGCCACGAACCGTCCATTCAAACCCAGTTCAGTTCTGGTGTCGTGGGAGGGCTTGCGGGGGTCGAATACAGCCATATCGACACCGTTCGGAATGACCTCGACCTTCGACGGATCACCGGTTCGCGCGGCGATATGAGGTACGAAAGCGCGACTGACAGCGACGATGCTGTCAGCCTGCCGGTAGGCCAGACGCTCGAGCCATTCCAATGCGCGCGTCATCAATCCTTTCCGCATCGCCCCGACCGCAACGATGCTGTCCGGCCAGAGATCGCGCACTTCGAGGATCCAGGGCGCGCGTTTGACGAAGCGTGCGAGACCTCCCGCGAGGCCGCAGAAAAACTGCGGCGAGGTCGAAATGATGATGTCGGCGCGCGGGAGCCACGGCATCAGCAGCACAACCGATACGATGTAGGACAGATAGTTGAGGCTCCGCCGCGTAACCCTGTGATTGCGGGCGAGCAGTGTCCAGATCCGGATGACACGCACGCCGTCGATCGTCTCGGATTGAAAGATGCGGTTTCTATATCCGGGATAGATCTTGCCGTTTGGATGATTTGGGGCGCAGGTGACAACCGTCACCTCGTGCCCCTCCCGTGCCCACAGACGGCAGTGCTCCGACGTGCGCGCCGCCGGGGCGTTCACCTCGGGTGGGTAATAGTGGGAAAAGACAAGGATACGCATAATGACGATCAGGCCGCGCAGGCGGTAGACGCCGAGACTTCTCGGTTGAGAAAAGCCTCGATTTCAGCAGCGATGCGATCGGATGCGCCGCCATCCCAGAGTGGAGGCACTCTGCCGCGCTTGCCACCGGCTTGAAGAACGGAGGTCGCGGCCGAGATCAACGCCGCCGGCGACGTGCCGACCAGCGTATTGCTTCCTTCGGTGAGGGTCACCGGCCGCTCGGTCGTATCGCGAACAGTCAGGCAGGGGACCCCGAGCGCCGTCGTCTCCTCCTGAACTCCGCCGCTATCGGTGACCACATATGTCGCCTCACGCATCAGCCCGAGCATGCTGAGATAACCGAGCGGCGGTGTTGCCAGAATGCGTTCGTCGGTCAAAAAGCCATTCAGACCGAACTCGCCTATTCGCGCTCGGGTTCGCGGATGCAACGGGAAAACGAGAGGGCAGTCGGGCGCAAGGTCGCGCAGAGCCGTCAGAAGACCATGCAATTGAACGGGATCATCGACATTGGACGGACGATGCAGGGTCACAAGGCCGAAGCCATGCATCGCGCGGGAAAGAAACTCCGGCTTTGCATGGGGGGCGAGGCTATCTGCCACCGGGACGGCCCGGAGAATGCAATGATGAAGCGTATCGATCATCACGTTGCCAACGAATTTGATGCGGTTCGGCGCAACGCCTTCACGGATCACATTCGACGTCGCCGATGACTCGGTCGTGAATAACAGATCGGCCAGCCGGTCCGTCACCAGACGATTGATTTCCTCGGGCATGGCTTTATCGAAACTGCGCAAACCCGCTTCCACGTGAGCAATCGGAATACCGAGGTGCGACGCCGCATAGGCTGCGGCGGCTGTGGAATTGACGTCGCCCACGACCAGCACCAGATCAGGCCTGTGCTGACGAAACACCGCATCAAGGCGCATCATGATCTGTGCCGTCTGCGCCGTGGACGTTCCAGAGCCGACGCCAAGATTGATGTCAGGCTGCGGAATCGCAAGTTCTTCAAAGAAGACGCGGCTCATGGCGACGTCGTAGTGCTGGCCGGTATGAATGACGCGCGTGCTCAGTCCACGGTGCTTGGCGAGCGCACGTACGATGGGGGCGATCTTTATGAAATTCGGCCTTGCTCCTACGATACAATCGATATGCCAAGCGTGATTGCCGGCCAGTCGTGGTGGAGCATGGGCGGCTGCCTGATGGATCGTCGCGCGATCGTTTCTATCCAGGGCAATGCGATCTTCTGACATCGGTGGCATTCGCATTTCTACGCAAATCTACGATCCGGCGGCGCATTGCATAGCTTTCGCTAGACGGGTGCGTTGCATCCGCTGGTGTTACGCGTGATCGCATCCCCGTTCGCCGAAGCGTAAGGACATGCAGGATGTTGCAAGTATCGGCGGCATTCCGCCAGGAGGGCCCGCGCAGCCGAGCTAAATCGTCGTCAAAGACAGCGGCTTTGCGGGAAACTTGGATCTGTTGGGATCAATCCGTCGGATGACGGATGAATGGAATAAATCACCGCGTGCCCGGCTCGATCTTCGATGTGGACGCGCAAGTCCCAGAGAGAAATGCGGGCACGGATTTTGGTATGGAACGCTACTCACCATTTGTTCCCCCGAAAACTCATGGTGATCATCTGACTGTTGTTCAGTAAACATCGCATGGCGCAGCGATGCAATATGTTTTTTTGGAGCAGAATGCTAGAATGCAGTATTGGCGCTGTATTAGATAATAAAAATCAATCGCATGCTTGATATCAAGCCAGTGCTGATTTTTTATCGCCGGGTGCGACGAGCACTGCGCAGCTAAATGCAAATACGGCCATCAACGCAGCAGTGCGAAGTGGATAGTCGATGAAGGAGTGAGCGATCAGCAGCCACGCGGCCAGGCTTGCGGCACGGGCTATGATACTTGCGCCGCAGGAATGTCGCGCTGGGGATCGCCACACGCGGATCGTGCGCGTGGTCAGCCAGAGCACGAAAAGTGCGAGCAGGATCAATCCGGCTGCGCCGGTTTCGAGTGCCAATTCGAGAACGTCGCTATGGGCCCGGTTGATGTAGACCGGCATTGCGTATTCCGGGCGCTCGAAGGCCCCATAGACGATCGCAAATGTTCCTATTCCCGATCCAGACGGCATGTAAGCGGCTATAGCTTGCAGCGTCGTTTCGAATATCGTCAGCCGGGCGTCGTCCAGCGGATGAGTCGAAATCCGCTCCAGCAGGCGAGGAAACACGCCGGTGGTCGACAGCAGAACCGCGCCTCCGAGAATGCCGAGCGTCAGGATTGCTGCGATGTATCGCCGTTCTTTTCTTTCCGTCGAAACAAGCAAGAAAGCCGTGACAAGAGCCACGGTCGACAGCGTCAGGCCGGTTCGGGATCGCGTCATGGCCTGCGCCGCGACGAAGATCGCGACAACGGCAACGCCTGCCAGCCGCATTGGCAGACCTCTGACTGGAGGCGAATACTCCGGCCGCGCGGCAGCTTGAGCGATCCAGGCCGCACCGAATGGAATGAGGCAGTAGAGTAGAGCGGCGAAGTGGTTCCGGTTTGCGAAAAATCCGACGGCGTCGTCGCGATTGGTCACGGCGAAAAATCTCAACAAGCTTCCAGGGCCTTGGGAAAGTTGAAGCAATCCCAGAAAAACGCTGAGTATTCCGATCACGAGTAGGATCAGGATCAGCCTTTTTTGCTGCCGATGATCCAACTGCACGACGCTGAAAAAGACGCTGATGGGGACGATCAGCGAAGCCAGGCTGAGCCACGTTGCGTGCGGAGCGATACTCAGGGGACGCCAATGCAGACCCGCGTCCGCGAGCGCCAGATCGGAGGCCATCTCCACACGATTGGGCAATGCGGCCCAAAGAGCCGGCGGCAAGAGGACGAGCTGCAGCAACGCGACCGCGATGACGGCGCAACAAAACAAGAATGGCAAGCGGAGTCGTTTGAATTGTGCCCAATCCATTCGCCAAAGAGCGAAGAGGAGGAGCGGCACGCAGAGAAGCTGAAGGATCGCGTCGGAGAGGTGGCCGGTCTGTGTTCCTCCGCCGAAAATCAGACTTGCGACCATCACAGCAGCACAAGCGCGAAACAGCGCGGCTGGTGGGCGTGGGTTTGTAGGAAGCTGGAAACTCAAGGGCTTATCGGCGCACGATCGATCCGTGGAATGACGACAATCGAAGACAGCGCAGCAGCCATACCGAAGACGGCTTCGCTCGTTTCCAGGGCTGGATTGGCAGAGGCGCACGGTGATCTGTCTTGAACGACGACCACGGTATTCGCTTCGACCGGCACCGTGCATCCATCCTCGTAAACGAGCCGCGCGGACCCGCCACGCCGCGCCATGAGCATTTCCCCAGCGTATGCGACCCTCGGCTGATCGATCGGGGCGTATCCCGTTCCGCGGTTGATCAGGATGGTGCCGGAAATCGCGTCGACCCGGACGTCGGCCATTGCCGGAAAGGGAGTGGACACAGCGAAAAGGACGGCAAGCCAGAACCAGAAGCGCATCACTGTCTCCGGCGTTGGGGCAAGAAGGGACGATCGGCCATTAACACACAGGCTTCTCCACCCGCAACGAACATCGCCGAATAGATTTTTTTCACGCACCTGAATAATCGCTGCGCGGCGGTGAAAAATTCTTTTAAAAAGAAGCGTTGGGCAATTTGCATAATACGGAGCATTTATCGCCTTCGTGCAGATTTGATCCGTTCACGTCTGGACAATGCCTTCATTTTTAGCACTATGGGCGCCGGTGTGTGGGGCGACGTGTCGTTGAACGGCGCGTGAGTGAGTGGGAGGAAGTGTCGGTCCGGAATTCCATCGTGGCGGACCCGTGATCATCGGGGCGCCGCGAGGGCAGTCCGTCCGTCACGGCGATGATTGATCTGCACTGCCATATATTGCCGGGCGTTGATGACGGGGCTGCGGACCTGTCGGTTTCGCTGCGGATGGCTGAGATCCTTGCAGCCGATGGCGTCACTGTCGCTGCAGCAACGCCGCATATCCTCCCTGGGCTTTACAATAATTCCGGGCCCGCGATCCGCGAAGCCGTCGCACGTCTGCAATATTTCCTTGTGCGGGAGCAAATTCCCCTTCGACTGATCGCCGGTGCCGACATTCACATCGGCTTCGATCTCGTGCAGGGCATTCGGTCCGGCATGCTGCCAACACTCAACGGGTCGCGCTATGTTCTGATCGAACCGCCGCACGACCTGCTGCCGCCGCGCATGGAGGACTTTCTTTTCGAGTTGCTCGGAGCCGGCTACGTGCCGATCCTGACACATCCCGAGCGGCTATCCTGGATCTCCGCGCATTATGACGTCGTGGTGCGCCTGGCGCGCGCTGGCGTGTGGATGCAGGTCACGGCGGGTTCTCTCGCCGGAGCCTTCGGCGGCCGGGCAAAATCGTGGGCGGAGCGCATGCTGCGCGACGGCATGGTGCATCTCATGGCCAGCGATGCGCATGATGACCGCTGGCGACCACCTGACCTGCGGCGCGGGTGGGAGCTTGCTGCGCAGCTGGTTGGAGAGGCGGAAGCCGACAATATGTTGCTGTCGCGGCCGCGCGGCGTGGTCGAGGACGCGCCGCCGTCCAGGCTGCCACTTCCTGCGGGTGTTTGTTCTGTGTCGGGGGAAACGTATGTTGAGTTGGGTCAGCCGGCGCGTGCAATGCCGGGGAATACCAGGGGGCGTCAGCGTGCTGCTGGTCACGCTGTTCTCAGCGCTCTTCCTGACAGGTTGCGGCGTTTCTTCGGATAGCCGGATCGCTACGGGATATCAGGCAGGTCCGTCCGGCGTTACGGTTGAACCGGCAGGAATTGGGACCAGCTACGTCACCGGGTCAATTACAGCGACGCATGTCGATCAGCCCTCGACCACGGCTTATCGGATCGGCCCGCTCGATGTGCTGGACGTCTCCGTATTCAAGGTGCAGGAGCTGTCACGCTCGGTACAGGTTGCCGAGTCCGGCACGGTGAACCTTCCGCTCGTCGGCGAAATAGCAGTGGCCGGAAAGACCGCGCAGGATGTCGAGCGTGATCTGGCGCGTCGGCTGGGTGCAAAATATCTGCAGAATCCGCAGGTCACGGTCTATATCAAGGAATACAACAGCCAGCGTGTGACCGTGGAAGGGGCGGTGAAAAAGCCCGGCGTTTTTCCATTTAACGGACGCACCACTCTGCTTCAGTCGATCGCGCTGGCGGAAGGTCTCGACTCTGCACGCGCTTCGACGGACGTGGTGGTATTCCGGAACGCTGGTGATCGCCGCCGGGCAGCCAAATTCGATGTCGATGCGATCCGTGATGGGCGTGCCGCTGATCCGTCCTTGCAGGCAGGCGACCTCGTCGTGGTGCATGACTCGTCGGCGAAAATTGCCTTCAACAATCTGTTGCGCATTCTTCCCGCGGGAGGCGCATTTGTCGGCCTGTTTTGATAACGGTGTCGCCAGCCCGCAGCGTTGTGAGCAGATCGGATGACGGCGGGAAGCGAGGGCGGTGCCGCCCGGTCTTCCGTTGCGCGACTCGTGCCGGCTGCTCAACCGGTTATCCGCGAGCCTTACGGATCCGCCATTGACTATCCCGGCGTGAGCCAGCCTCCGCACCGCAGCGGGCCGGATCTTGGTGTGTATTGGCGCATGCTTGTCCGGCGCCGATGGCTGGTTATCGGCGTGACCGTGACGTGCATGGCGTTGTGGACCATGCAGGCCTTGATGCAGACACCGCTCTATACGTCAACTGTCAGGCTGCAGATCGATCGGCAAGGTGCTCAGATTCTGGAGGGAGGCAATATTGCTCCCGTGGAATCCGGGCCGGATCACGAGTTTCAAAGAACACAGTTTGAATTGCTGAAAAGCCGCAGTCTCGCTGAGCGTGTCGCCGCCGCGGAAAAGCTGGGCGAGGACGTCGAGTTTCTGAAGCCGCGCAATTGGTCCGCCGTGGCCAACGCTCTAAGGTCGTTGTTCGCGGTCGATGACGGCGCTGCTGCCGATCGCGGGGCGGCGGATCGACAGCGAAGGGCCACGGCGCTGGTGCTCGCGCATCGCCGGGTGCGGCCTGTCAGCGGCTCGCGACTGACGGATGTGAGCTTTTCCGATCCAAGTCCGGATCGCGCGCAGCGCATCGCCAATGCGTATGCTGACGCCTTCATTGCTGACGGTCTCGACAAGCGCATTCAGGCAAACGCATATGCGAAAACATTTCTCGAAGACCAACTTGCCGAATTGAAATTGCGGCTGGAGGAGTCTGAAAAAGCACTTCTCGCCTTCGCGCAGAAAGAGCGGATCGTTTCGGTCGCGGAAAAGACATCCATCGCCGAAGATAATCTGGCGAGCGCCAATGCCGCCCTGGGCACGCTCGTCTCCGAGCGTATCCGGAACGAGAAGCTCTGGCGTCAGGTTCAGGACGCGGACGCGATCAACCTACCTCAGCTTCTGTCCAATGCGGCAATCTCGGATCTTCGAAGCCGGCGCAGCGCACTTGTGGCGGAGTACGAAGAGAAGCTGGAAACCTTCAAGCCTGCCTATCCGGCGATGGTTCAGATCGATAACAGGATCAAGGAGATCGACAGGCAGCTTGCAGCGGAAGTCCGGACTATCAAGGAGTCTTTCAAGGCGGCTTACGAATCCTCCGCGCAACAGGAAGCGGCCATGCGCGAACAGATCGGCCGGTTGGGTGCGGATGTGCTCGACTATCAGAAGCGCAGCATCCAGTACACCATTCTGAAGCGCGAGGTCGATACCACGCGAGCACTGCATAATGGCCTATTGCAGCGGTATAAGGAAATCGACATCGCGGGCAGTGCGGGGGCGAATAATATTTACGTTGTCGATCGAGCGGAAAGGCCTGCCAGCCCTTCGCATCCCAGCTTGCCGTCTGCTCTGGTTATCTCGATGGCGGTTGGGCTGTTCGGCGGGATACTGGCAGCGGTTTTGTCCGAGCGGCGAGATATCACCGTCCGTTCAGTGGAGGACCTGGAACGACTATCCGGAACGACCGTGCTAGGCCTGATCCCGAGAGCCAAACGCGGCAAAAGCATCGAGGCGGAGCTGAATGACACGCAGTCGGGCGTATCCGAAGCTTATCGCTCGTTATGCACATCGCTGCAGTTGGCCGCCGCCGACGGATTACCCGAGACAATACTCCTGACCAGTGCAGGGCCGTCGGAGGGCAAATCCATTTCCGCCCTCGCCATCGCGCGACATTTCGCGAGCGCCGGTAGAAAAGTGCTTCTTATCGATGCCGATCTGCGTAATCCGGGACTGCACATCCGGCTCCGGCTTGCAAACGATGTGGGGCTAACGGATTATCTGACTGGTGCCCGGACGCCGCCGGAGACATTCCAGCGCGCGGGGATCGGCAACCTGACCTTCATGGCGGCGGGACCGTTGCCGGGCAATGCCGCAGACTTGTTGGCCGGTGATCGCCTGGTGGCACTTCTCTCAGGGGGGCGTGAGGTTTTTGACCTCGTTGTCGTGGACGGGCCGCCGGTCATGGGGTTGGCGGATGCGACGCTGTTGTCTCACGCCATGGCGGCGACGTTGCTGGTGGTGGGAATGGGGCAGGCGCGGGGAGACCATCTAGCCGGTGCGCTGAGGCGTCTCCGGCTTGCGAACGCCAACCTGATCGGGAGCGTATTGACCAAGGTCGATTCCGAAAGTGCCGATTACGGATACGCCTATTCATCCGCCGACGTTCGATATGGCACAGATCGTGGCTTCTGGGAGCGCGATCCGCGCAGGCCATCTGCGCGCAAAGTCTTGCAGTGACGCATCGGTTGCGGACTCTCGTGACGTTGATCTGCCTTGGTGCTGGTCTTATCTGGCTGGTCATCACGCATAGCGTCGCCGCCTATCTCGCCACCTCCAATCCGGCTACGGCGCTACTATTGAACCCCGGCCAGCCCGTTGCGCTGACCGGTCTTGCGCGGCAGGCATGGGGCGACGGAGAAACAAGCCGCGCGCTGGAGCTGGCCGAGAGTGCATTGCGCGCCGATCCGACGAATGCTGATGCTCTGAGCCTCCTCGGAGAGATCGCCGATGCCGCGGGTGATCTGAGGCAGGCGGCGTCTTTCATGGCCGCAGCAGTTCATCGCACCCTGCACGAGAGCGTTGCCGTCCACCGGATGATGCGTGAACGCCTGCGCGACGCAGACTATTCCGGAGCTTTGCGTTTGGCTGATGCATTGTTCCGAACACGTCCGGATCTCATTGACGTCGTGGCGCCGACATTTGTCGTTCTGGCTCAGGATGCTGCTCTGCGACCGCATCTGATCGCGCGGCTCTCCAGCGGCCCACCGTGGCGCGCGATGTTTTTGGCCCGGCTGTGTTCAGAACTGCGGAACCCGTCCACCATGCTGGACGTGCTGCTTGACCTCCAGGGATCGCCGACACCGCCGCGCCGCGATGAAGTCAATATCTATCTCGATTTTCTCGTCGAACGCGGGCACCGGGACCGCGCCTATGCCGCGTGGCTCCAGCTCTTGCCCCCAGATAGGCTGGAAGATGCGAGGTTGCTGTTCAACGGATCATTTCGCGATGCGCCGTCCGGGTCGCCTTTCGACTGGCGGATTGCGACAGGCGCCGGCGTCATCCATGAACGGGTCGATGAGCCGAATGACCCGGGCTTGCGCGCGCTGAAACTCACGTTTGGCCCCGGGCGCGTCGAACTTGGCGAGGTGGCGCAAAGGCTGGTGCTGCCGCCGGGGCGATATCGCTTCAGCGGCCGCCAGAAAATTCAGCTCACAGGGCGGCGGGGGCTGCAGTGGCGGCTCACATGCTCAGGGCGGGAGGCGTCGATCGCTTCCAGTGAGCCGGCCGTCGATACCGATTTGGACTGGGGCAGATTCGAGCTGGCCGTCGTCATCCCGGCGACCGGCTGCCGAACCCAAATGGTCCGCCTCGAACTCGATGCCCGGTTTCCTTCCGTCAGGACCATTGCCGGGACAGCCGCGTTCACCCACATGCAAATCATCCGCGATCCAGCACGGTAATGATACCGAGCGCCGGATCGCGGGAGAGCGTCAGTCGACAATCCGCATGATCGCCTCGATCTCGACCGTCATGTTGTTGGGGAGCGAACCCATTCCCACCGCTGAACGTGCATGGCGCCCGCGGTCGCCGAGCACGTCGACGAACAGATCCGAGCAACCATTGATGACTTTGGGATGATCGGTGAACTCCGGTACGCCGTTGACCATGCCGAGCAGCTTGATGACTTCTACCCGCGACAGGTCGCCGGTAGCCTTCTTCGCCGCAGAAAGCAGGCCGAGACCGACGAGCTTGGCGTGCTCGTAGGCGTCCTGCCAGGTGACATCGCGGCCGACCTTGCCGGTGTAAAGGCTGCCATCCGCTTTCCGCGGGCCCTGGCCGGACAGATACAGCGTGTCGCCGTTGAACTTGAACGACACGTAGTTCGCGACCGGCGTTGGGACGTCCGGCAGCGTCAGTCCCATCGATTGCAGTTTTTCTTCAGGCGTCACGGGCGCATCTCCATCCTTGGTGCTGTCGGAGACGGGATGCCAAAATTACCCGCCCCCGGCAAGCCGATCCGAAGTGATGGTGCTATGCGCGATGTGCGATCAACCGCGCGCCGGCTTCTGCTGAGATGCCTGTGACAAGAGCGTGGTGTGCTCCTTGAGTGCGAACGCAACGGCCTCGAGGATCGCGGCATTCGTGTTCACGTCGATGTTGCCGGGCGTCCGGCCGGAGGTCTCGTAGACACCCGGATGGAATCCGTAGCGTGGCGCCTTGGCCTTCTCACGGACATGCTGCCACAGCTTTTCGGTATAAGCGGAAGGATGCGTCGCGTACCAGAGATAGGCGGCCTTCGTGCTGACCATCCGGAACTTGCTGGCAAAGCTCGGCACCGTCCAGCGTTTGTCGCTGTTCCAGGAATAGACCGTCCAGGCCGCTTCGCCCTCCTGCTTCAGATCATAGCCCTGGTAGGTAAACCAGGGTTCCTGATCGATTGGAGACTCCGTCACGCAGGTGAGATGCGACGTTTCCTCGTAACGCTTTTGCTGGGCCTTGCCGAGCACGTCGGCAATCACGGTCGAGTAGGCGGACGGCCCGATTTCGACCGTCTCGGAAAGGCTGGGCTCGGTCGAAATGGGGCCGATGCCGCCGAGTTCGGCGAGAAACGCTTTGCGGGCTTCCGCGCCGGAGCTCGGATCGATTGTGGTGACCGGCTTGTGCTTCACGTTCCAAAGCGAATAGGCGCGCGAGACATAATACCGGTAGATGTAGAACTCCGCCGGTTCGATGGCGCCTTTCTTGATGCTCGAAATCTGGCCATCCTTGATGGTGCGCTCGAGATCCCAGGACTCCACCAGCTTACGAACATTCAAAGGACTGTCGGGCAGGCGATCCGCAACATGCAGGGCAACGAACAGGCGCGCTGTGTCGGTGGCGTCATAGCCGCCTTCGACGGATTTGATCGTATCGACATCAGAGCGGAAATTCGGAAGCCGCGCACCGCGATACTTGTAGGCGGCTTGCGTGAGATAGCGGTTCAGGCCTTCCATGCGGCGATTGAAAGAGGTCTCGTCGATCAGGCCCAGAGACCGCGCCGAAATGGTTGCCAGGATCATTGATCCGACGTCCCACATGGTGGCGATGCGATAGCTGCCGAAGCTTTTGAAGTCTTCCGATGTCTGCCAGATGTTGGCGGGGACCATGCCGGGGATCTGACGTCCGGGCTGTTCGAAATACTGCCACGCGGCGCGTGCATCCTCCAACAGGGCCTCGCGATGCGCACTGGTCACGGTCGATTTATCCTGGGCATAGGCCAGGCCGCCGCGCATCGCTAAAACGAATGGCGGAACTCCCAGGCCGAGTTTGAGGAGCGAGCGTCGCGAGAGAGGCATTTCTTCCGGTCCATTCGTGTTGATTGGTGGACGGAAGATACTCAAAGCTGGGAGTTTGGCGAGAGAGCACGCGACGGTTTGGTTTCGGAATCATGAAGGTGTGTTTCGTGGTTTCCGGACTGTCAGAATACAGGACAGATTCATGCCGAAATGGTAGCGTTGAGCGGTATTGCGCTATTGCGATCGCAGAAAATGACGGGAATCCATTTACGATACGATGGCCGGAATTGCATATGGCAAATGTGTTCCATAGAGGACAGGTCGGACTGGCAGGGATTGGCGCTGGTGCGCTGATTGCTGCCGCTATTCTGCTTTTGGGCAATTTGTCGGTGAGCGGTCTGGCGAAGGCTGAATCCGTGCACGCGGCAGAGACTGGCGCCGAATTTCTTTTCGGCTTCTCGCAGGCGGCAATGACGAGCTGTGATCTCCAGCCCGGCGCGGGATTTGACCGACTTCGGCACCAGGTTGAACGCGCCCCCGATGGACGCGTACCTGACGGTGTGAAGCAAGGCTTTGGTGCATTCGCTGATATCATGCAGTCGCGTGGCGTCCAGTCCGCGTGTGATCGGGCCATGGAGCTTCTGGGACCTGAAGCGGACCATTATCCCGGGGCACTGACGGCGCGGCGCTAGCGGGATAACGAGCGAGTGGCACGTAAATAATGCAGTGGACTGCCGAACCGATCGGTGCCGCGTGCAAAATATATAGAGATTTTTAACCTCGTTCTCACACCTGCGGTCCGATCGCGGAACACCGGTTCGGGTTTTGCTAGGTGCCCCCTGCCTCGGGGCTCGCAAGACGAGCCGATCCCATATTGAACCGCTCAGCACGGATCAGTTCACGGATTGATTGTCATCCACCCCAAGGCGCGAAGTTCGGGTGTGTGAGGACGATCCATGACTGAGGGGAACAAAGCCCCGGTATTTTTTGACCCACGGGGGCGCCGCCGCAAGGTGTTCAGCGCACTGTGCTGGGTCGGCGGGATCGCATTGGCCTTCCTGCTGACGATCTTCGTCACCAGCGTCATGGAAACCCCGGACCTGCCGCCGCTGCAGGCGACATATAGCGTCAGCAAGTTGCGCCCCGCCGCAATGCTGTCGGTACCGATTTCGAAGCTGACGGCGCTCAATCTGGGCCACGACCGCAGCGTGTCGGCCGCGCAGTCGATGGCTGACCGCTATGCGTTCTTCAATCATTGGGACGAAAGCAGCTTCGCGTCCCTGCGCGAGAACGCGGGCAAGCTCGACGTTCTGGTTCCGGAGTGGCTGCATCTTTCCGGGCACGCCGGAGACATCAAGCAGGACGATCGTATTCGCGAAGGACACGTGCGGCTCTGGCTGAAGAAGACCGCGCGTCATCTCAAAGTCCTGCCGCTCATCAATAACTACGATGCGGTGACGAAGCGTTGGGATGCCGCCAACGTCGCGCAACTGCTAGCGAGCGCCGAGGCCAGGGCCAAGCTATCGCAGAACCTCCTTGCCTATGTTCGCGATGGCGGGTTCGCCGGTATTACGGTGGACTTCAAATCCCTGCCGGATGCCAGCGCTCCGCTGTATCTGGAATTCGTCGGTGAACTGCGTGCGCTGTTCGCCGCTGCTGAACTCGAAGTCAACACGGTCCTTCCGGCGTATGAGCGGCGTATCGATATCGTCGATCTCGCGGAGGTCTCCGACAAGGTGATCCTGCTGGCCTATGACGATCACTGGGAGGGCGAAGACGCCGGACCGTTGGCTGCGCAAGGCTGGTTCGAGGCTGAGCTCGATGAGGCGTTCGGGCAGGTTGCGGGTGAGAAGCTGGTCGTGGCGTTCGGGTCTTACGCCATCGATTGGACCGAGAGCGGCACGTCGCGGCGTATGCCGGTGTCGGCAGCATGGGATACGGTCGCAGAGGCCGGTGCCCAGATCCAATTCGATGAGCCGGCACTGAACACGACGTTCTCGTATCAGGATGGGAGCAATCGCCGTCACACGGTCTGGATTCTCGACGGTGTCTCGGCGTTCAATCAGATCGGAGCCGCTCTGGCGATGGGACCGGCCGGGGTCGCGCTGTGGCGGCTCGGCACGGAAGATCCCACCGTCTGGCATACGTTTGCGCGCGGACAGGTGCCGAATGCCGGAAGCGCGAAGGCGTTGGAGGTCGTCGAGCCGAGCGGCGAGGTCGTCTACAAGGGCGACGGTGAAGTGCTCAAGGCCGCCGATCGTGTCACCACCGGCAAGCGGACCTTCGAATATAATGCTGAGCACAACCTGATCACCGACCAGGAGATGCCGCAGCTTCCGCGCTCTCTGACGATCACGCGTTGGGGCCACAGCAGCGAGAAGCTGATTGCGCTGACGTTCGACGATGGTCCGTCGCGCACCTTCACGCCGGAGATTCTCAAGGTTCTCAAGGAAAAAGACGCCAAGGCGACGTTCTTCGTCCTCGGTGCCAATGCGGCTCTCGAGCCCGATATCCTGCGCGATGTCTATAATGGTGGCCACGATATTGGCAATCACACCTTCACCCATCCGAACCTCGCGGAGATCCCGGCCGCACAGCTCGATCTGGAGCTAAACGCTACGCAGCGCGTGCTCGAATCCAAGATCGGCGTGCGCACGGTTCTGTTCCGGCCGCCGTTCGTCAAAGACATCGAGCCCGAGACTCGAGATCAGGCCCGTACGCTGCTGGCGTCGGCCGCGATGGGCTACATCACGATCGGCCTCAAGATCGATCCGCTGGACTGGGCGCAGCCGGGTGCCGACGAAATCGTCAAGCGCACGATCGACTATGCGATGACGGGGCGGGGCAACGTGGTCCTTCTGCACGATGCCGGTGGAGATCGCAGCCAGACCGTTGAAGCGCTGCCGCGCCTTATCGATGAACTGCGTGCCCGCGGCTTCCGGCTGGTGACCGTCAGCGAGCTGCTCGGCCTGTCGCGCAACGAGATCATGCCGCCGTTGGCTGAGGACGGCCGCTACGTCAGCCTGATCAACGATGTCGGGTTCAGCCTCGCGCGTCATTTCAATATGGCGCTGGCGCTGGTGTTCGTGATCGGCATCGCGGTTGGCGTGGCGCGCCTGCTGCTCGTCGCTGCCGCGGCCTGGATCCAGTCGCGCAAGGAGCTGGCCCGGGCCACGGTGGCATGGACGCCGCGTTCCATCGCCGTCGTTGTTCCGGCTTACAACGAGGAAAAGGTGATCGTCGACAGCGTCTCCTCGCTGCTGGAGAGCAACGATGTGACTTTCGAAATCCTGGTCGTCGATGACGGCTCGACCGATCGCACGGTGGAGATTGTACGCCAGGCGTTCGCCGCCGATCCACGAGTCAAACTTCTCGTCAAGCCGAATGGCGGCAAGGCGAGTGCGCTGAACCTCGCGCTGGCCAGCACGGATGCGGAGATCATCGTCGCCATCGATGCCGACACGCGGCTCGATCCGGATGCCATCAGCCTGCTTGTGCGCCATTTCGGCGATCCGTCCGTGGGGGCGGTCGCCGGTGCCATCCACGTGGCGAACCCGGGCGGGTTGCTGACGCGCTTCCAGTCGCTCGAATATGTGACGAGCCAGAACCTCGACCGTCGCGCGCTGGAACTGGCCAACGGCATCATCGTGGTGCCGGGTGCCATCGGCGCGTGGCGCCGGTCGGCCGTTCTCGCGGTTGGCGGTTACGATACGGACACACTGGCCGAGGATGCCGATCTCACGTTGAAGCTGGAGTGTGCGGACTGGAAGGTCCTCTCCGAGCCGCGCGCGTTCGCCATGACCGAGGCGCCGGACACCATCAACCAGTTCCTGAAGCAGCGTTTCCGTTGGATGTTCGGCACGCTGCAGGTTGCCTTCAAGCATGTGATGAACATCCGCAATGTGAAGGCTGCTGGCGTGAAATACTTCGCCTTGCCGAACATCCTGATCTGTCAGTTTTTGTTCGCGCTGATCTCGCCGGTCATCGATCTGGCGCTGGTGCTACGCCTCACGGGAGATCTCTGGGACTTTGCCACGCGCGGTACGTTCAATCTGTCCGGTGGCTCATCCAGCATCCTCGTCTATTGGCTGGCGTTCCAGGCGCTCGAGCTCGCGGTCGCCATCATGGCGTTCCGGCTCGACCGGCGCGGCGCGGATTGGTCGCTGCTGCCGCTGATCGTGGTGCAGCGCTTCTGCTATCGTCAGCTCATTTATGTGGTTGCCGTGCGCGCGATGATGGCGGCCATCCGTGGAAGCATGATGGGATGGGGAAAGCTGCAACGGCGCGGTTTTGCGAAGCCTGCAGCGAAAGCCGAGATCGAGGCGTCTAAGCTGGCCGGCATGTCAGAGCCTCCGCGGTTGATCGCTGCCGAGTGACCGATCGCCAAAAAAGAAAGGGCCACCGGTCGGATATGACCGGTGGCCCTGATCTCATGACGTCAAGGCTCGCTCAGAAGACCATCGCAAAGCCGATACCGCCGTAAGCGCCTTCGCCACCGCTCGTGCCGCCAGTGTTGGAGCTGTCGTCACCACTGACGAACTGATAGCCGGCGTTGACGGTGATTTCGCTGAGCAGCGAGGGTGAGAGCTCGAAGCGGAGCATGGCAAAGCCGCCGACGCGCTGGGCATCCCAGCCATCGCTGCCGAGGACCACGCCTTCGGGACCGATGACGAAGCGGCCGGTATCGAGGCCGACGCGGGCACGTGCCCAATACGTATCGAATGCGGTCGAGTAGCTGCCTTGCAATGTGTAATAGACAGGTCCACCGGCCGACATGATGTCCGCGGCCACCTTGAAGCCGACCTCGTCACCGTTGACGTCGCTGTCCGGATCGTTCGGCGTCAGGTCGTAATCCTGATAGTCGACACCGAGATAGGCGCTGAAGTTCAGGTGCCCCAGGTGCCAGATATAGCCGAGCATCGCGTCGACCTGATAGCCGTCTCCATCGACCCTGCCGCCTGGCACCGAGACCGTGTCGTATTCGTACATCGCGACGCCGCCGTAGGCCCGCAGCAGGAAACCATCACGGCCCAGGTCGCGGTTCAGAGCGTAAATGACGCCTGAATAGAAGTAAGAAGCATCCTTGGACGCCTCGGCCCCGGAGAATACCACCGTCGATTTCGGGCTGACGGTCTCAACGGGTCCATAGTCCTTCATACCGCCGGCCAGTACCGGTCCTGCAAATAACACTGCGCCGACGAGCCCATAGGCTGCGCCCGCGAAAGATCCCGCCCGCATCGAAATTCTCCCCCTGAGAAGCGTCGGCCGTCAGCGATACGCGCGCACAGTTAACGAGTGGTTGCCGCGCCGGGGATTGGTGTCAAGATGAGACACTCGTGTGACGCTGAATTGCGGTGGCGAAATTGCTGGCGGGAATATCCATTGTCGCCCGGTTGCCACAGGAATTGGTTGTGCCGCTTGCTGCATTTCTCCGGATGATGGAAATGGCAAGCGGCGCCGACATCAGGTGATTCGGCGCCGTTTCTGATCACGATCGGCCAGTTACTTCGCGAGGTAGGCGCGATGAATAAAGCCGCCATCCTTGCGCCGGCTCTCGACCACGAGGGTTTTATCGCCGTCGCGGATCTCCTGATCGATGAGTTTGCTGTCTAGGTTTGAGGCGGATGCCGACGTTCCATTCTCCGCCGCCGTCAGGAAGGCCTGCACCGATGCAATAGGCGGAGCCTCGGCCTGGCTTTCACTGTTTCCGCTGATGGCTTCG
This sequence comes from Pseudomonadota bacterium, assembly GCA_023423275.1. Taxonomy (GTDB): domain Bacteria; phylum Pseudomonadota; class Alphaproteobacteria; order Rhizobiales; family Hyphomicrobiaceae; genus ZC4RG25. The sequence goes on along the minus strand of JAFAFW010000043.1, from coordinate 14,176 downwards.
GTCGCCGCGGCTTCGAGCAGTTTGGGCCACATCTTCTTGAAAAGCCCGTTTGACGGATAAACATCCGCGCTGCTGATCCGGCCATTGATTGCGATAACGACGCCCACGACATCCGTGTGCTCAACGCCGGCCATCTTCAACGTGTCGATATAGCGGGCACGTGTTTCGGCGAGCTTCTGGTTTTCCAGGCTGAGTTGAAGACTTGACGCGGACACACGGGAATTCACGCTCTCATTCACATTGGCCGAAAGGGCACTCTGGATTTTGGCGACTTGGGCCCAGACTTCGGACTGTCGGGATCGCGGGGCAGGCTCGCCGCGATGATGACGCTGATTGGTGATCCGGCTGGTCTGTCGCGCCGTCTCTGGCTCCGACAGGATTGATCGGTTGTCGGCTGCGCGGCGTGGCTTCTCCGGCGCGAGCATCGCGAGTTTGGCTTCGCGTGATGGAACGGATTTTTCAGCGCTGTTGAAGCGCATGGCATCTTCGGCGCCGCGCGGCGACCAGCGCCCATGTTCGACGCAGTAGGCGCCGATCGGCACCTGACCCGAGCCGGCAGGCACCAGCAGGCTGACCGTCAGAACACGATCCTGCTTGCCGCCTTTGACGATGTCGCCGGCCTGCACGAACACGTCGTTCTTTCCGGTATTTTCGATGACCAGCTCATTGACCTGGCCGGTCTCGTGGACGTTGACCGTACCTTTGGCGAGTGCCTCCTGCAGCGTCAGCGGAACCGGCCCGGACGATGACGGGCCACGGACGAAATAGATCGACAGGTTTTTGTGTGTCACGGGTTTGAGCAGGCGCGAGTCCGGCTCGGCGGCGTGAACCGCTGTGATGCCCGTCGCCAAGGGCACGGCGAACACGACCGCGGACAAAATATGAGACCAGCTCATCTGGATACCCTCCTCCAACTTACTCAGAGGACGAACCAATTATCTGGTCTTTGCGGCACGCGCACGGGAGGACGGCGGCTGTTCCGTGACCGGATCAAGGCAGCCGTCCTGCCTCATTGTTGGGCCTGGGATTTGAGCCCTGCCGTTAGCGCAAGAATTCCGGCGCCAGGATGCTTGGGACCAGCAGTGACACCTGCGGCCAGATGATCACCATGGCCAGCACGATAATCATCGGGATCAACATAAGGCACACGTCCTTGAGGGCTGCTCGCAGTGGTATGCCGGCGATCGCGCAGGCGATCAGCAGGCAGAGCCCGTATGGCGGAGTCACCAAGCCGAAAGCGAGCGAAACAATGCTGATCATCGCGAAATGGATAGGCTCCATCGACACGGTGCGTGTCAGCGGTTCGAGGATCGGTGCGCAAATGATGATCGCGGGAATGGCGTCAAGAAAGCACCCAACGACAAGGAATACGCCCGCGATGAAGAAGCCGGTTGCCAGGAAACCCATGTTCCACGCCGACACGCCCGACAGGATGGCTTCGGGGATTTTGTAATATGCAAGAAGCCACCCGAAAGCGCTGGCGGTGCCGACGCAAAACAGCGTAATGCCCGCCAGTTTGCCGGTGTCGAGCAGAGCTTCGTAGAACGTCTTCACGTTCATTTCGCGATACACGATGAACGATAGCGTTCCAGCGTACAGCACGGCGATGCAGGCCGCCTCGGTCGCAGTGAACAGGCCGAAGATTTTACCACCGATGATGATCGCAGGCGTCATCAGCGCGGGGATCGATACCCAGGTCGCGCAGAGCAACTCACGCCAGGTCGACCGCGGATACGTGGGGTAGCCACGGCGCTTGGCATAGATGTGCACCGTCGCCATCTGAGCCACGCCGATCAGGAGGCCGGGCAGAATGCCTGCAAGGAAAAGACCGCCGATCGAGACGGTGAGGATGCCGCCCCAGACGATCATGACGATCGACGGAGGGATGATCACCGCCATGACCGCAGACACTGCGGTAATCGCGACAGAAAACGACAGATCGTAGCCTTCGCGGGTCTGTGCCTCGATAAAGAGTTTTGACTGGCTGGCGGCGTCCGCAGTGGCTGATCCGGAAATACCGGCAAAGAACATCGACAGCACGACGTTGATCTGCGCCAGACTGCCGGGAAAGTGCCCGACCATGCTGCGGGACAGCTTCATGAGCCGATCCGTGGTACCGCCGACATTCATGATGTTGGCGGTCAGCAGGTAGAAGGGGACTGCAAGCAGGATGAACGAGTTGAAGGCGTTGAACGTCTCCGACATCAACGTCATCGTGTCGAGCCGCGGCTCGATGACAAGAATGGGTATACAGGCCAAGCCTAGCGCGAACGCGATCGGGACCCGCATAAACATCAGGAAAAAGAACAACCCGAAGAGAACTGCCGCGGCTTCGCCCGGCGATAGTGTTGCGCCGGTCACGCCGCGTCCCTCCCGAAAAGAATCTTCAGATTGTCAACGAACTGCTCACCGAGGAAGACAATCCACGTCAGTCCGGTCAGCGGCCAGGCGATGTGGATATACCAAAGTGGCAGCTCGGCGAGTTCTGAAATCCGGTTCATGGCGAATTGGGTGAACTGCAGCCCAGCCCATACAAAAATCAACGCAATAGCCAGAACCCCGAGACGTGCTGCGATTGACAATGCAGCCTCACCCTTGCGTCCCATGCGCGGCCAGAGATCGACCTCGAAATGAGTCCATTCCCGCACGCCGATCATAGCCCCGATCATGATCGTCCAGATGAACAGGAAGCGCGCCATTTCTTCCGTCCAGATATAGCTGGGAATGAGCGCGGTATAGCGGGAAAAGATCTGAAGAGTGACGGGGATGATGAGGATGAAAAGCGATATCGCCAGCGCAAACGAAAGCAACGTGGAATACCACTCGGTAAAGCGGCGCCAGGCCGTCGTCGGCGCTGGTGCGGGGGGTAAATCTGTCATCTGACTATCCGGATGAAGGCTGACGAGAACGGCCGGGAAAGGCCCGGCCGTTCGGCGATCGCAAAAGTGCAAGATCGCTTAGAGCGCGTTGATCTTCTTGTAGAGATCGCCGACACCGATCTCATCGGCGTAGGCGGACATGACCGGAGCCGCAAGCTTCTGCATTTCCGGGCGATCCTTGAACTCGATCTGCTTCAGCTTGCCCTCGGCCTGCAACGCGTCCAGCTTCTTTTGATCTTCCGAAGACTCGACCTGGCGGCCATAGTCGCCGGCTTCCTTACCGACCTTGATGATGATCTCCTGCAGATCTTTCGGCAGGTTCTTGAACGTCTTGCCGGAGAAGCAGATCGGCCGGATCGTCATCGCGTGCTTGGTGAGCGTCAGGTTCGGCGCCACTTCGTAGAACTTCATCGCCTCGACGCCGGCGGCTTCGTTTTCGCCCGCGCTGATGACGTTGTTCTGAATGGCGTTATAGACCTCGTTGTAAGCGATGACGGTCGGTGACATGCCGACGGCTGCGAATGTCTTCGACCAGATCGGCGCGCCCTGGACGCGGACCTTCAGACCCTTCAGACCGGCCAGCGTGTCGATCGGCTTGTTGATGAAGATGTTCCGCACGCCGCCACCGCCGTAGCCGATCAGCATGACGTCCGCCTTGTCGGCGATTTCCTTGGCGACCGGGGCCAGAAGGTCGGCCTCGACCACCTTGTTCAAGTGATCGAGGTCACGGAATACGAACGGGGCGTCGATGAACGGCGCGGCCTTGGAGAAGGTCGACATGTGCGCCGGTGACACGACCGCGAAGTCGACCGCTTTGCCCTGCGCCATGTACTCGAAATACTGCTTCTCGAGGCCCAGCGACGAATTTTTGTGCAGCACGAATTCGAACGGCTTGCCATAGGCCTTCTTGACGTCTTCACCGAATTTGGCCAACGCCTTGGTGAAGGCGTGATCATCGTTGAATTGTGAGGCGCCGTTGAGGGTGATCGGGGCCTGCGCGCGTACGATTGCAGGCATGCCAAGGACGCCGGCGGCGGTTGCCCCGAGGCCAGCAAGAACGGTTCTGCGTTTAATCATTGTGTCTCCTCCACTGATTGATCCACTTGCCCTTGCCTGGACAAGCGATTCTGTTTTGGGTCTTGGCGACCAAAGTTGCCCGGACGATAGCTTACGTATACGAACCATGCCACCCAAAAAGGACAAACGAGATGAAGATTGCGGAGGTAAACACCCATGTCTTGGAGGCAAAGATCGACACCCCCTTCTCCTGGTCCTTCAATCGCGCTGACACGCGGGCCGGGTGCATCGTCGAGATTGTCTGCGAGGATGGCACGACGGGGTGGGGAGAGTGCTTCGGTCCGGCTCGATTGAACGCCGCCATCGTCCAGGCGTTCCGGCCGCTCCTGATCGGCCAGGACGCGCTGGCCACCGATCGGATCTGGCAGACACTCTATAATCAGTTCCGCGACCAGGGGCAGAAGGGGTTGACGGTCTGCGCGATCAGCGGTGTCGACATCGCTCTATGGGACATCAAGGGCAAGCACTTCGAGGCACCCGTTCACCAGCTCATGGGTGGCCCGCTGCGGACCAGCGTTCCGGCCTACGCCACAGGCACCTACCGGCGCGACACCGGCGACCCGCTCGACTACATCGTCGCGGAGGTCCAGGGCTACGTCAAAGAAGGGTTTGGCGCGGTCAAACTCAAGATCGGCTTCGGCATTCCGGAGGACATCGCCCTCATCCGCGCCGTGCGCGAGGCGATGGGTCCGAAGATCGGGCTGATGCTCGACGCCAATCACGGCTATGACGCCATCGACGCGATCGCGCTCGGCCGCGCCGTTACACCGCTGGATATCGGTTGGTTCGAGGAGCCCGTGGTGCCGGACGATCTCGGCTCCTACGAAGAAGTCCGTCGCGGCCAGCCGATCCCGGTTGCCGGTGGCGAATGCGAATTCACGCGCTGGGGCTTCCGCGAGGTGCTGACGCGCCGCGCCATGGATATCATCCAGCCGGATACCTGTGCGGCCGGCGGGCTGTCGGAATGCAAGAAGATCGCCGATATGGCGAACGCATTCGGCGTACGTTATCTCGCGCACGTCTGGGGAACGGGGATTGGATTATCTGCGGCGCTGCATTTGCTGGCTGTTATTCCTGATAACCCGCCGCGTCATACATCGCGCCAGCCGCTCCTCGAATTTGACCGTTCCGAGCATCCGTTTCGGCAGGCGGTTCTGAAAACGCCGATAGAGCATGAGAACGGGATCGTGGCGGTCCCGACCGGGCCTGGCCTCGGCATCGAGATCGACCGGGCGGCGCTGAAGCGTTTCGCGGTGTCGGCCTGAGACAGCGGATGGGGGAAAGTGGTGGCGGCCGATTGGTCATACAGGATGCCCGGGCCGCCACCGCTCTGACCGGTCTCTGCCGCTGCGGGGTAGCTTGGCAGATGCCGGACGACAGAGAATTGCGCAATGCACGGACGATGCAACCAACCTGTAGTTGCGAAATAGTTTGAGCCTAATGGTCTAATGATCTGGATTTCCGTCTAAACTCACGACTCAACGACGCTGCGGGCCACGATAGTCCCCTCGCCGCGATGGCCGGTCATCGTCACGGTGCGCCTTGTCCTTCTTCGGACCACCCATATCGAAGGAGAACCGGAATACAGGGGAACGTCGGCGCTGTGGCCTCGCCTCGCGTGTTCTGCGCGGTTTGTCGGACTCGGCACGGTCCTTGGTCTTGCCGCTGCTCTTTTTCGACCCTCCGCGTGATGGTGGCGTGCGTGGTGGAGGTGATGGTCCGGTCAGGACATCGTCGCGGGTCAGGATTGGATCAGGGTCAAAGCCCGGAGCAGCAATCAGAAACGGGAAAGCCGTTTCCAGCGGCACGGCATTGCGGCGCGGGAGAGAGGCCCAGCGTGTCGGCTGGCCCATCCGGCCTTGATCCGTGACTTGGAGAATCTGGCCGGGCCGGTTGAGCATCCGGCAATCACCCTGGTCGTTGCAGACGCGGACCGCGCCTTCGATCAGCAACAGCCAAAGCCAGCCATTATCCTGCACATAGGTGTCGAAGATCGTACCGCGCACGGTGATCGCGGCGACCGGGGTGCGGATGCGATAGGACGGCTTGCTTGCGGCTCCGGTGACGAACCGGAATGTGCCCTTCATCAGATTGACGACGATATCGCCTTTGCTGCGGTCTCCATTGTAGACGAACGTATCGAGCAGCAAGCGGGAACCCGGTCCGAGTGCCAGCTTGGTGCTGTCATCGAGAACCAACTCGCCACGCGAGTCGGTGCCCACTTCGACCAGTTCATCTTCGTGAACGCGATCTCCGGTTTGCAAGGTCCGCTGATCCTGCTCGTAGGCGGCATGGACCTGATTGACGATGGCGACGGCCGAGCCGATCTGCGGAGTTTGCGCAGCATGGGACGGGCCGGCGATCATCAGCGGGGCCATCAGGAGGCAGCAGGTGAACGCGGAGCGCATGAAGGTCACCGACCATGGAAACGGACGAACGCCAGCGGGCCATCGACCAAGCATCAGGGTGGCTACGTACTATTGGACACGTATCAGGGGCGGCAGTGGTGCGCTGTTCCCGGCGGAACAGGCAGCCGCATCCGGCGGCAGCGGACGCCGCGGATATAAGCGAGCTTTCCTGACGCTTACCTGAACGGGGGTTCGTCGAAGGAGCGCAGCTTGCGCGAATGCAGCGTATCGCGGCGCTGGCGCAGCAGATCGAGGGCCTTCAGGCCAATCTGCAAATGCTGCGCGACGGCGCGCTCGTAGAAGGCGTTGGCGGCGCCGGGCAGTTTGATCTCACCGTGCAGTGGTTTGTCCGAAACGCACAGCAGCGTCCCGTACGGCACCCGCAGGCGATAGCCGTTGGCGGCGATGGTGCCGCTTTCCATATCGACGGCAATGGCGCGGGATAGGTTGATCCGCTTGCGTTCCTGCGTGTAGCGCAGTTCCCAATTCCGGTCGTCGTTGGTGAGCACGGTTCCGGTGCGCAGCCGCTCCTTCAACACATCGCCGGTTTCGCCGGTCACGAGCGCGGCCGCGTCCTGCAGGGCGACTTGCACTTCAGCGAGTGCTGGGATCGGAATTTCCGGCGGCACCAGGGAATCCAGGATGTGGTCCTGGCGCAGATAGGCATGGGCCAGGACATAGTCTCCGATCTGCTGCGACTGGCGCAGGCCGCCGCAATGTCCGACCATCAGCCAGCAGTTCGGCCGCAGCACCGCGAGATGGTCCGTGATGTTCTTCGCATTCGATGGACCGACGCCGATATTGACCAGCGTGACGCCTTCGCCACCGGGCGCAACGAGATGATAGGCCGGCATCTGGAAACGGTGCCATGGACTGGTTGCGATGATTGCTGCTGCCGCGTCGAGGGATTGCCCGCGCCGGATTTCAGTTCCTCCCGGCAGGACCAGCTTTTCGAACGGTCCGCCATCGAGTTGTCCGACGGCCCACTGCACGAACTGATCGACATAGCGATGGTAGTTGGTCAGCAGGATCCAGTGCTGCACGTTGCGCCAGTCGCTGCCGGTGTAGTGCACCAGGCGGCGCAGCGAGTAGTCCACCCGGACGGCATCGAATAACGACAAAGGGCGCGGTTCGCCGTGTGGCACATCCCACTGCCCATCGGCGATCTCGTCGCCCACCAGCGACAGGCGTGGCGTCGGAAAATGACGCGCCAGCTCGATCGCGGTCACATTTGCCTTGGCGACTTCGTCCGCGCGTTCCAGCACGTAAGGATAAGGGATCTGCTGGCTGCTGACGGCGACCTCGATTTGCGCTCCGTACTCGGAAGCGAGAGGCTTGAGCTGTTCCAGCAAATATCCTCGGAAATGCTGCGGATGCGTGACGGTGGTCGCATAGACTCCGGGACGCTGAAACTTGGCGAAGGCCCTGCGCGTCGATGGTGAATCGGTGTCGCCGCGGTGCGTGACCCGGAGCAGTGGATAGCGGAAGGTCGCGCGTTCCTCGGCTGTGGGCGGAATGCGCGTCGTGAGAAAGCGATCGAGCGAACGGGTCAACTCCGTGCTGGCGTTGGCGTAAAGAGCCTCCAGCCGGTCGACGGCGGCTTCCGGTGTCAGGGGCGTATTGTCGTTCATCGCCATGCGTCCGGTCTATCCTTGCTTCCGGTAATTTACTCCGTTACCGCACGCCTGTCGCAGGTCGAAGACCCAATCAAGCGCTGGGCGCCAGCTCCAGCTCCAGCGGCGCTGTCGCCGGGCCGTCGGCCTCGAAGCCTTGCGCGACGACACGGCCGGAAGACGCATCGGCGATCATAGCGAGGCGCGTGCGCTCATTGAGGATCGGCGGCTTGATCCACGAGAAATCTGTATCGAGTGCACTCGGGATGGTGTGCATCAGGCGCGTGCGGCCGGCGCTGTCTTTGCCCCGGGGATGGCCGGTCCAGCCTGCGGCTTGCCAGTGATTGGCGGCCACCGCTGGCCCCTCGTGGATATGGGCGTTGGTCTCGGTGCGCTCGATGATACAAGTTTCGTCGGCTGCGAGACCCGCGAGGCTGTAGATGCCCGGGCTGGCGATCGGGTGATCCATCAGCGTGCGCCGGGCGTCGGCGTAGCTGCGGCAGGTCTCGAACACCGTCCGGAGCAGATGAGCCGGTGTGGGATAGGGCATGCGCCAGACGCGGATACGATTGACGGCCCAATCGAGCGGCACGAAGCCGCCCGCGGATTTGCGCATCGGCGCCTGATTGAGGGCAGCGGCGAAGCGGCCCGGCGCCATGGCCTGCAGGACGCCCGTATAGCCCGGCCACGTCAGGGTCAGGAACGAACCCGCGACGCCGCCGACTTTTGCGGCCATGACATTGCGGCCGAGACCGGGCGTGCGCCAGTCCAGCACGCGGACCAGCCGCGCCGTCTGACGGTCAGGGCAGGGTTTTACGCCAACAGTGCAGCCCCATTCATAATTGACCGACAGGAAGTATGCGCCAGGACGGTCCAGACGGGCCGCGATCTCGTCGATCTCCTGCAGATGGCTGTTGCGGGTTCGGATCAGCCATTGCCGCGAAACGGCATCCGCAGCCTGTAAGGCCGCCCGTGGAATGCGGTGGGTCGCTTGGTCGAGCAGGGCATGGGCCCGTGGCTCGTCGGCACGCAGGGTCGCGATGGGAAAGTCGGCGCCAACCTCGATCACGGGGATTGTCGGCAGCGGCCTGACGCCCGGGGTATGATGTGCTGCGTCTGCAACCATGGTTAATCGCGCCTCCTGAACCCGCGGCAGTCGCAGATCGGGAGGGCTTTCGCAAGCCCGAGCATTGACTTGGGCGCACTCCTCAACGATATTGCGCCCGCACGCGTTGGCACCATGCCGTCGCGCAAGAGGCGCTGCCCGAGGCACTTCGCCGGCTGACCCCGGTAGACTGGTTCCGAGCCCTGGTTTTCAGGGCGGTGAGCCGGTTCATCAAGTCCGCGAGATCATTCTCGTGGCGCCACAGGGCGTGGGACAGAACGAAGGAAAGAGAATGTTCGCAGTCATCAAGACAGGCGGCAAGCAGTACCGTGTCGCTAAGGACGATGTCCTGACCATCGAGAAGCTCGAGGGTGAGGACGGCGCCGAGTTGGAATTCACTGAAGTGCTCATGCTCGGTGGCGATTCGCCGAAGATCGGCACGCCGCTGGTATCCGGAGCCAAGGTCACGGCGGAGCTCGTGAAGCAGACCCGCGGCCCCAAGCTCATCGCGTTCAAGAAGCGCCGCCGCAAGAACTCACGGCGCAAGAAGGGCCATCGTCAGGACCTGACCACGGTCCGCATCACCAATATCATCGGCGCCTGAGTGCAGCCGACCCGACCGGAAGGAACCAGACATGGCTCATAAAAAGGCAGGCGGCTCGTCGCGTAACGGCCGCGATTCACATTCCAAGCGCCTCGGCGTGAAGAAGTTCGGCGGCGAAAACGTCGTTTCGGGCAACATCCTCGTGCGCCAGCGCGGCACGCAGTGGCACCCCGGCGCCAACGTCGGCATGGGCGTTGACCACACGCTGTTCGCCGTGACTGAAGGCACGGTCGAGTTCAAGACGAAGACCAAGGGACGCATTTACGTGTCCGTGCGACCGTCGAAGCTCGAAGCCGCCGAGTAATAGCGGGCGCGTCCCGCGCCATCCAACGGCATCGAACAAGGGGGGATGGCAAGCCATCTCCCCGTTTTTTGTATCTGGCCCCTGCATCCGGTCGCTCCGATGAGAACCAAACGGCTCAAACTGCGCCCTCTGGCGTCCCGCGACGCCAAGCGCATCGCCGTGCTCGCGGGGGACTGGGATGTCGCGCGCATGACCGGGCGCATTCCCTATCCCTATTCCGTCGATCTGGCGCAGGAATGGATCACGGGTCTCGATGAAGGCGAGTGTGTGCTCGGCATCAGCCATCGGTTTTCGCTGGTTGGCGTGTGCGGGTTCATGCCGGACGGTGCCGGATCAGCCGAGATCGGCTATTGGCTTGGTAAACCGTGGTGGGGACGGGGCTTCGCGACTGAGGCCGCAGGCACGCTGATCGACCATTGCTTTACGAAAATGGGCTTTGATCGGGTGACGTGCGGTCACTTCCACGATAACCCCGCCTCGGCCAATGTGATCGCCAAGCTGGGTTTTCGCTACATTGGGATGGATCAGGTCTGGTGCGAGGCGCGTCAGGCCAACGTTGACACACTGCGCTACGAGCGATTGCGCAGCGTCTCCGCAGCTGAGGCCAAGGCGTCATGAAATTTCTGGACCAGGCGAAGATCTACATAAAGTCCGGTGATGGCGGGCCCGGCTCTCTGAGCTTCAGGCGCGAGAAGTTCATCGAGTTCGGCGGCCCGGACGGCGGCGACGGCGGCAAGGGCGGCGACGTATGGGCCATCTGTGTCGACAACCTCAATACGCTGATCGATTACCGTTACCAGCAGCACTTCAAGGCCCGCAATGGTCAGGGCGGCATGGGCAAGAACCGCTCCGGCTCAAAGGGTGAGGACTGCATCATCAAGGTGCCGCCGGGAACCGAGATTCTGGCGGAAGACCAGGAAACCCTGATTGCCGATCTGACAGAGGCCGGACAGCGCGTCGTCATCGCCCGGGGCGGCAACGGTGGCTTCGGCAATGCGCATTTCAAGTCACCGACCAATCAGGCGCCGCGCCGCTCCAATCCGGGTCTGCCGGGGCAGGAATTGACCATCTGGCTGCGGCTGAAACTGATTGCAGATGCTGGCATCATCGGGTTGCCCAACGCGGGCAAATCGACGTTCCTGGCCGCCATCAGCGCGGCCAAGCCGAAGATCGCCGATTACCCCTTCACGACACTGCATCCGAACCTCGGCGTCGTTCGCGCTGGTGATGTCGATTTCGTGCTGGCCGACATTCCCGGACTGATCGAAGGCGCCCATGCGGGAGCGGGGCTGGGCACGCGCTTCCTGGGTCATGTCGAACGTTGCCGCGTTCTGCTGCATCTCGTCGATGGCACGCAGGAGGACGTCGGCGAGGCCTATCGCACCGTGCGGCGCGAGCTGAAGGCCTACGCAGAAGGGTTGGAAGACAAGAAGGAGATCGTCGCGCTGACCAAGTGCGATGCGCTCGATCCGGAGACGCTGGAAGCACGCACCGAAGAACTCCGCAAGGCCGCGCGGAAAAAGCCGATGCTGTTGTCATCGGTGGCGCGCATGGGCGTTGACGATGTGATGTACGCGCTGGCCAAGGTGATCGCGCGGTCACGCCAGGAAGACCACGCCGAGGCTCTTGCCGCCGATGACAAAGGCTGGCAGCCATGACTGTCGCTGTCGCAGAAGTTGATGGACGACAGGAAGGCGCTGCCGCGTGGGCTTCGGCGCGACGCATCGTCGTCAAGATCGGCTCGGCGCTGCTGGTCGATCGTGAGACCAGCAGCATCAAATCGACGTGGCTCAATTCGCTGGCGGATGACGTCGCTGCGCTGGCTCGTGAAGGCCGCGAGGTTGTGCTGGTGTCGTCCGGAGCAATTGCGCTCGGTCGCCACATCATGAAGCTGCCGCGCGGGCCGCTGCAACTTGAGCAATCTCAGGCCGCCGCTGCTGTCGGGCAGATCACCCTCGGCCATTCCTATCAGGAGCTGTTTCGCGCCCGTGGGCTGATGACCGCGCAAGTGCTGCTCACGCTGGGCGATACGGAGCAACGCCGCCGCTATCTCAATGCGCGGCATACGATTGATACGCTGCTCGCGCATAAGGCCATTCCGGTCGTGAATGAGAATGACACGGTGGCGACCAGCGAAATCCGCTACGGCGACAACGATCGTTTGTCGGCACGTGTCGCCAGCATGATCAGCGCCGATTGTCTCGTGCTGCTGTCGGATATCGACGGCCTCTACACCAGTCCGCCCGGCAGCAATCCGGATGCGCGCCGTCTCGATATCGTCCGCGATATCACGCCCGAGATCGAAGCCATGGCTGGTGACGCGGGCACCGAGCTGTCACGTGGCGGCATGAAAACCAAGGTCGAGGCTGGGCGCATCGCGCTCGCCGCCGGCACCGATATGGTGATTGCTTCCGGCAAAGTTTTTCATCCGTTACGCGCGCTGAGTGAAGGCTGCCCGTGCACGTGGTTCCTGGCGCCATCCGATCCGGTGACAGCCAAGAAGCGTTGGATCGCCGGACAGCTCGAACCGCGCGGCAGCGTGGAAATCGACGCGGGTGCTGAGAAAGCGCTGCTCGCCGGGAAAAGTCTGCTGCCTGCCGGCGTGACGCGCGTGTCCGGCCAGTTTGATCGGGGTGACGCGGTGATCATCCGTAGTATCTCCGGCTATGAACTCGGCCGCGGTTTGATTGCCTATGCGTGTAAAGATGCAGAGCGTATCATCGGGCGCAAAAGCCATGAGATCAGCGAAATCCTCGGACACGAGGGACGCAGCGAGCTGATCCATCGCGACGATATGGTCCTGAACCGGAAGTAGCCGTTATGAACCGGCCTGAACGCAGTTTGGACGCCAACGGCACCGCAGAAATCATGCGGGAGATCGGCGTAGCGGCGCGCTCCGCCGCGCGTGTGCTCGCCTTGGTGACGCCGGAGGTTAAAAACGCGGCGCTGAATGCAGCAGCCACGTCAGTTCGCGCGCAGATGGCGAACATTCTCACCGCCAACGCCAAGGATCTAGAAGCGGCGCGTGCCAATGGCACGACCGGCGCGTTCCTCGATCGCTTAGCCCTGAACGAGAAGCGCATCGAGGCGATTGCGGCGAGCCTCGAGGATATCGCCAAGCTAGATGATCCAGTGGGAACGGTGTTGGCGCACTGGCAGCGTCCGAACGGCCTCGTCATGGAGCGGGTGCGCGTACCGCTCGGCGTCATCGGCATCATTTTCGAAAGCCGCCCCAACGTAACGGCTGACGCCGGAGCGCTATGCCTGAAATCAGGAAATGCGGCGGTGCTTCGTGCTGGGTCCGAAAGCCGATATTCCAGCCGTGCCATTCATGCCTGCTTGGTCGATGGGCTGCGAGCGGCCGGACTTCCCGACGCTGCGATCCAGCTCGTGCCGACGACGGACCGCGAAGCTGTCGGCCTCATGCTGAAGGGGCTCGACGGAAACATCGACGTGATCGTTCCACGCGGCGGCAAGAGCCTCGTCGGCCGGGTGCAGGATGAGGCGCGGGTGCCGGTATTCGCGCATCTGGAAGGCATCTGCCACACCTACGTCGATCGCGATGCCGACCTCGGCATGGCGCGCGAAATCGTGCTCAACGCCAAGCTGCGGCGGACCGGGGTATGCGGTGCGACGGAGACGCTGCTAGTGGATCGTGCGGCGCCCGAGGACGTGCTGGCCAATCTGGTCAAGGCGCTGCTGGATGCCGGATGCGAAGTGCGCGGCGACGAGGCGGCGCAGCGCGTCGATGCCCGCGTAACTGCAGCCTCCGAAGACGATTGGTCCACCGAATATCTCGACGCCATCATCTCGGTGAAGCTGGTCGACGGCGTCGATGGCGCCATCGCGCATATCGCCAGATACGGCTCGCAACATACCGACGCCATCGTCACGGGTTCCGAGGCGACGGCCGAGAAATTCCTCGCCCAGGTCGATTCCGCCATCGTGCTGCATAACGCTTCGACCCAGTTCGCCGACGGAGGCGAGTTCGGCTTCGGTGCTGAAATCGGCATCGCCACCGGCAAGATGCATGCGCGCGGCCCCGTCGGTGTCGAGCAGCTGACCAGCTTCAAATACGTCGTGCGCGGCTCAGGCCAGACGAGGCCGGCATGAGGCTCGCTCCGCCGCGTGCGAGGTCATAGGGATGCGCCGCAGCGCTGCGCTCTCATTCGGCTCGGTCCGTATC
>JAFAFW010000019.1 GCA_023423275.1 Pseudomonadota bacterium | reverse complement strand
GCGAACTGGACGTAGCCGCCGATCATGTGGGTCGGCTTCAGCACGGTGCGCGTCACCGAGTTGTGGATGCCGCCGCGCTGCCCGGTCATCTCGGAGCCGGGCACGTTCACGATCTTCTCTTGCGCGTGGTACATGAAGATCGTGCCTTCCTTCATGCGCTGCGAAACGACCGCGCGGGCGACGAGCGCGCCGTTGGCGTTGTAGGCCTCGACCCAGTCGTTATCGACGATGCCGGCCTTGCGCGCGTCCGTCTCGCTCAGCCACACGATCGGCCCGCCGCGCGACAGCGTGAGCATCAGCAGGTTGTCGGTGTAGGTGGAGTGAATGCCCCATTTTTGGTGAGGCGTGATGAAGTTGAGCACGACCTCCTTCTCGCCGTTGGGCTTCATGCCCTGGACCGGCTTGATGGTGCGCAAATCGACGGGGGGTCGATAGACGCAAAAACCTTCTCCGAAGGCGCGCATCCATAAGTGATCGAGATAGAGTTGCTGCCGGCCGGTCAGCGTACGCCACGGGATCAGTTCGTGGACGTTGGTGTATCCGGCGTTGTAGCAAACCTTCTCGCTTTCGAGGCCCGACCACGTCGGCGCTGAGATGATCTTGCGCGGCTGGGCAACCACGTCGCGGAAACGGATCTTTTCGTCCTCCTTCGGCAGCGCCAGATGCGCGTGCTCGCGGCCGGTGGTCTTCGACAACGCCTCCCAGGATTTCACCGCGACTTCGCCGTTCGTCTCCGGCGCCAGCATCAGCAACACTTCGGCGGCATCGATATCACTCTCGATACGCGCCATGCCCTTGGTTGCGCCGTCCTCGCTCACGACGCCGTTGAGATCCTTGAGATGCTCGACCTCGTGCCCGGTCTGCCAGGCGATGCCCTTGATGCCGTTGCCCACCTTCTCCATAAGCGGGCCGAGCGCCGTGAAACGCTTGTAGAGGTTCGGATAGTCTCGCTCGACGACGGCGACCGCGGGCATGGTCTTGCCGGGAACCGGCTCGCATTCGCCGGTCTTCCAGTCCTTCGGTTCGAATGCCTGCGCGATCTCACCAGGGCTGTCGTGCATGATCGGTGTCAGCACGACATCCTTCTCGACGCCGAGCACCTCCGGTGCGACTTTGGAGAAGGCCTTCGCGATGGCCTTGTAGATGTCCCAATCCGACCGCGCTTCCCAGGCCGGGTCCACCGCGCCCGTCAACGGATGGATGAACGGGTGCATGTCGGAGGTGTTGAGATCGTTCTTCTCGTACCAGGTCGCGGTCGGCAGCACGATGTCGGAGTAGACACAGGTCGTCGACATGCGGAAGTCCAGCGTCACCAGCAGGTCGAGCTTGCCGCGCGGCGCTTCGTCATGCCAGCGCACCTCCTTGGGCTTCTCGCGGCCTTCCTCGCCGAGATCCTTGCCGAGCACACCGTGCGTGGTGCCGAGCAGGTGCTTGAGGAAGTATTCATGGCCTTTACCCGAGCTGCCGAGAATGTTCGAGCGCCAGACGAACATGTTGCGCGGGAAGTTCTGCGGGCTGTCCGGATCTTCCCACGCGAACGACAATTCTCCGGATTTCAGTCCTTTCGCAACGTAGTCCTTCGGTTCGAGGTTTGCGTCGGCGGCCTTTTTCGCAATCGAAAGCGGGTTATCCGTCAGCGTCGGATACGCCGGCAGCCAACCCATGCGGATCGCCCGCATGTTGTAGTCGATGATCGCGCCATCCCAGGGACCGGGAGGCGCAGTCGGCGAGAGAATATCCGTCGTATGCATCGTCTCGTAGCGCCACTGATTGCTGTGCACGTAGAAGAACGATGTCGAATTCTGCTGGCGTGGCGGCCGCCCCCAGTCGAGCGCGAAGGCGAGCGGCGCCCAGCCGGCTTGCGGACGCAGTTTTTCCTGTCCCACGTAATGTGACCAGCCGCCGCCCGACTGGCCGACGCAACCGCACATGACCAGCATGTTGATCACGCCGCGATAGTTCATATCGCAGTGATACCAGTGGTTCATGGCGGCGCCGATGATCACCATCGAGCGGCCGTTGGTTTTCTCGGCATTGGTCGCGAACTCGCGCGCGACCTGAATGATCTTGTCGCGCGAGACGCCGGTGATGCGCTCGGCCCAGGCCGGCGTATAGGGCGTGTTCTCATCGTAGGACTTGGCGACGTTGTCTCCACCATATCCCTGATCGACACCGTAGTTGGCGATGAACAGATCATGGACGGTCGCGACCAGCGCTTCGCCGTCAGCGAGTTTCAGCTTTTTCACGGGCACGCGACGGTTCAGTACGCTGGCGTGGTCAGAGTGCGTGAAGTGCTCGTTCTCGATGTTGCCGAAGTACGGGAAGGCGACGTCGGCGAATTCATCTTTCACATCGGCGAGCGACAGGCGAAGTGACGTGGCATTGCCGCCCGACTCCTTCTCCTCGATGTTCCACTTGCCGGTTTCGCCCCAGCGGAACCCGACCGAGCCGTTCGGCACGACGATGGCGCCGCTGGTTTCGTCGTAGGCGACGGTCTTCCATTCCGGGTTGTTTGCCTCGCCCAACCCCTCAGCAAAGTCGCTGGCGCGCAGGAAGCGGTCCGGCACCAGACGGCCATCCTGTTTTACCAGCTTCACCAGCATCGGCATGTCGGTGTACTGGCGAACGTAGTCGCGGAAATACTTGGCTTGCCGGTCGACGTGATATTCTTTCAGGATCACGTGGCCCATCGCCATGGCGAGCGCGGAGTCGGTGCCCTGCTTCACCGACAGCCAGATGTCGCCGAACTTCGAGGCTTCCGAGTAATCCGGGCAGATCACCGCGCTCTTGGTGCCACGATAGCGCGCCTCGGTATAGAAGTGCGCATCCGGCGTGCGCGTCTGCGGGACGTTGGAGCCCCACAGGATGATGAAGCCGGCGTTGTACCAGTCGGCACTTTCGGGAACGTCGGTCTGTTCGCCCCAGGTTTGCGGCGAAGCCGGCGGCAGATCGCAGTACCAGTCGTAGAACGACATGCACACGCCGCCGAGCAGCGACAGGTAGCGCGAGCCCGCCGCATAGGACACCATCGACATCGCGGGGATGGGCGAGAAGCCGATGACGCGGTCGGGGCCATAGGTCTTGGCCGTGTAAGCATTGGCGGCGCCGATGATCTCCGTGACTTCATCCCACTTGGCGCGGACGAAGCCGCCGTGGCCACGCACGGAGATATAGTCATTCCGCCTGGCTGAATTCTCGACAATGCTCTTCCAGGCGGCGACCGGAGGCATGGTCTTGCGCGCCGCGCGCCAGTGGCGCAGCAGGCGTGAGCGGATCAGCGGGTATTTCACGCGATTGCCCGAATAGAGGTACCAGCTATAGCTTGCCCCACGCGAGCAGCCGCGCGGCTCGTGGTTCGGCAGGTCTGGCCGCGTGCGCGGATAGTCGGTCTGCTGCGTCTCCCAGGTGACGATGCCACCTTTGACATAGATCTTCCACGAGCAGGAGCCGGTGCAGTTGGCGCCATGCGTCGAGCGCACGATCTTGTCGTGCTGCCAGCGCTGGCGATAGCTATCCTCCCAGCTGCGATCTTCGGCTGTCGTGGTGCCATGACCGTTGGCGAAGGGCTCGGAGGCCTTTTTGAAGAAAGTCAGGCGGTCGAGAAAATGGCTCACGGCTGGTCCTCTCGATGTCGTGGGATTGCTATTTCACAGGCCTCAGTGTGGTGGCGGGTGTCTGGGGACCACCGCCACGGTCGATATCGAACAGCAGGCCGCCACGCCGGGTGTAGACCCACCAGGTGATGGCGATGCAGCTCATGTAGAAAATGAGAAATCCATACAGCGCCGCTTCCGCGCCGCCGGTCATGCTGATCGAGCTGCCGAAGCTCTTCGGGATGAAGAAGGCGCCGAACGCGGCAATCGCCGAGGTGAAGCCGATGATGGCTGCTGCTTCCTTGTCGGACTGCTTGACACGATCGATCGCGGAAAGCTGCGGCTCCAGCCGCGCCACTTCCTTGCGCATGATCGTCGGGATCATCTGGAAGGTCGACGCGTTGCCCACGCCGCTGGCGGCGAACAGGAACAGGAAGCTGGCGAAGAACACGGGGAACGCGGTTGGGCTACCCTGAATGCCGATGGCGTAGAGAATGCCGACGACCCCGAGGCTCATGGCGATGAATACCCAGAAGGTGATGCGTCCGCCACCAATGCGGTCGCAGGCCTTGCCCGCCGCGGCGCGGGTGATGGCGCCGACGAGAGGGCCGAGAAACGCGTAGCGTAAGGCGTCGACCTCCGGAAAAAGGATCTTGGCCAGCAATGGGAATGCCGCGGAGAATCCGATGAACGAGCCGAAAGTGCCGGTATAGAGCCAGCACATGATCCAGTTGTGCGTCCTACTGAAGATGACCGACTGATCGGCGAAGCTCGCTTTCATGGTCGCGATGTCGTCCATGCCGAACCATGCCGCGAATGCCGAGGCAACGATGAACGGCACGAACACGAAACCGGCATTCTGAAGCCAGAGCGTCGAGGTCACGCCGTTGACGGTCGCGCTCTGCGGGTCGCCGCCAAGCGCTCCGAACACGCCGGCGGTGATCACCAGCGGTACGATGAACTGAACGACGCTGACACCGAGATTGCCGAGCCCGGCATTGAGTGCGAGCGCGTTTCCTTTTTCAGCCTTGGGGAAGAAAAAGGAAATGTTGGCCATCGAGGAGGCGAAGTTTCCGCCACCCAGACCGCACAACAACGCCAGCGCGAGGAAGATCCAGTAGGGCGTATTCGGGTTTTGGACGGCAAGGCCCATGCCGAGCGCGGGGATCAGCAGCGACCAGGTTGCGAGAGTGGTCCACAGCCGGCCGCCGAAGATAGCCGGCATGAAGCCGTAGAAGACTCTCAGCGCCGCACCGGACAGTCCCGGCAGCGCGGCCAGCCAGAACAGTTGCTCGTTGTCGAAAATAAATCCGACACCCGGCAGCTTCGCCACGACAACCGACCACACCATCCAGACGGCGAACGAGAGCAGCAGGCAAGGAATGGAGATCCACAGATTGCGTCGCGCAATCGCCTGGCCGCGACTCTCCCAGAAGTTCTTCTCCTCCGGCCTCCAGTCCTGAATAGCGCCGCGCGCCGCAAGAGCACCTTCCTGCGCCGTGCCATGCACCGGCTGCATTTCCGGTAATTCCGGAAGCGTCTTGACCGGCACACCGGCGGCGACAGCGGTTTTCTCCATCTCGCGGATGGCAACGTGCATCCAGATCAGCGAAACGCTGACGATGAGAAACAGCAGCCAGAAACAGCTTTGCCAGACGCCTGTCAGATCATTGAGCGCACCGAACGCGATGGGGAGCACAAAACCACCCAATCCGCCGACAAGACCGACAATGCCCCCCACGGCGCCAACGCGGTCGGGATAGTAGATGGGGATGTGCTTGAAGACTGCCGCCTTGCCCAGGCTCATGAAGAAGCCGAGCACGAACGCCACCACGATGAAGCCGACGAGGCCCATACGCGTCGAGAAAGTCACGGGGCCGCGGATGCCCTCGATCACGTACTGGGTCGGCGGATAGGACAGGATGAACGTACAGACGACCGAGACCAGGAAGGTCCAGTACATGATGCGGCGTGCGCCATACTTGTCGGCGAGATGACCGCCGTAGGCACGGAATACCGACGCCGGGATCGAATACAGTGCACCGATCGCGCCGGCCATGGCGATGTCGAGACCGTAGACACCGATGAGATAGCGCGGCAGCCACAGTGCCAGCGCCACGAACGCGCCGAACACGAAGAAGTAGTAGAGCGAGAAGCGCCAAACCTGGACGCTCTTCAGCGGCGCCAGCATCGCTGACAGCGGCTCGGGTTTCTGGCCGGTCGCGCGGCGACGCGCCAGATCGGGATCATCCTTCGTGAACACGAAGTAGATGACGGCGGTGAGCGCCAAGACTGCCGCCCATACCAGCGCAACGGTGCGCCAGCCGTACGCGATCATGATCACGGGTGCTGCGAACTTGGTCACGGCAGCGCCGACGTTGCCGGCGCCGAAGATGCCGAGCGCGGTGCCCTGCCGCTCTTTCGGATACCACTTGGCAACGTAGGCGACGCCGACGGAGAAGGAGCCGCCAGCGATGCCGACACCGAGCGCTGCAAGAAGGAAGGTCGGGTAGTTGTAAGCCTGTGTCAGCAGCGCCGTCATCGCGGCGGCCGACAGCATCGTCAGCGTATAGACGACACGTCCACCGTATTGATCCGCCCATATGCCGAGGATCAGGCGGATCAACGAGCCGGTAAGAATGGGCGTGCCGACAAGAAGACCGAATTGCGTATCGCTGAGGCCGAGATCGGATTTGATCTGGATGCCGATGATGGCAAAGATCGTCCAGACCGCAAAGCAGACCGTGAAGGCAATCGTGGACAGCCACAGCGCCGTGCGCTGATCGGCTGGACGGATAACGGCGCTCGACATGCTCTCCCTCTATATGCTGAAGCGCGCTGATGAGGAGAACCGTGAGATGGAAAAATGCGCCGGCATTTGACTTCGGTCAACGGATGCCGCAGCGCGCAAACTTACAAGAGCACTTCCGTCAACTATCAATCCATACTTGAAAGATTGTCGTTCAGTTACGCAATATCATCCATTTAGAAAATGATATAAATCAAGTCGCTCCTTGTTCTACACCTCTAGAGTCGCACGATCGATCGGAGGATGGTGGGATGCGGCCAGAAGAAATCGAAGAGATGCGGCGGCTGCCGCTGTTTGCGGATGTCGGCGAGGCGCTTGCCGATCAGCTTCTACGCGTGTCGTTTCTACAGCGCTTTCCAGCGCGCGTTGAGTTGGCGCGCGAGGGCGATCCTGCTGATTTCCTGCATGTTGTCGTCGATGGACAGGTGGAAGTTTTCGCTGCTTACCGCGATCGCGAGACAACGGTCTCGGTTCTCGGCCCGGGTCAAAGTTTCATCGTCGCTGCGGTTATACTGGACAAGGTATACCTGAAGTCAGCCCGGTCACTATCACCAGCACGCGTGCTGCTGATGCCGGCAGTGGCGGTGCGCAAGCTCTTTGCTGCCGACGGCGCGTTTGCACGCGCGCTGGCGCAGGAACTTGCCGATGCCTATCGCGGCCTGGTCAAGGAATTGAAGAACCAGAAACTGCGGTCGAGCGTGGAGCGGCTCGCCAACTGGTTGGTGGCGCGGGATCTGGCGACGGGTGCTACGGGGTGCTTCGCTTTGCCGTTCGAGAAAAAAGTCCTGGCCTCGCGGTTGGGCATGGCGCCGGAGGTTCTGTCACGGACGTTCGCAGCTCTTGTCCCTTACAACGTCAGTGTCCGCGGAACGAACGTTGAAATCCGCGACCGGGACGCGTTGCACAAACTCGCAAAACCAGCGTCAACCATCGACGATCCGGCTGTGTGATTCCAAGACATCACTGACAGCCGTGTTGAACCTCGACGGAGATCGAGGTGGGGGAGACAGCTTGAGCCGGCTTTTCGAATAGGCACGCGGGATCGTTGCGTTCAGGCCGGCTATCGCTTGCCGAAACCGAACCACCAACCTTCCGGAGCACGTTGGCGAAATGGCGCGGGCGGATGCCCCTTGGAACGAAGCGGTGACGGGCACAGTTAATTCATGTTCGATCACCGGAGGTCGCCTTGAGAATACTCAGCAACATTTGCGCAATACTTCTGATCACGCTCGCACTCCCGAGCCCTGCCCCAAGCGCCGACGAGGCGCCCAGTTCCTCAGGTGTTGATCGCGCGCAGACCCATCAGCTCGAAAGCCTCATGGGTCGGGAGGTTCGCACGCGGTCTCAAGGCCAGTCCGGCCGGATCATCGACCTGCTCACGGACCGCGACGGAAAGCTCCAGGCGGCCGTTGTGGAAATGGGAGGCTTCCTCGGCATCGGAACGAGAAAAATCGCAATCGACTGGCGCGCATTCCGTTTCAATACGCAGGATCAAAAATCTTTCGTGATGATCGAGGTCGATCACGAGCAACTACGCCTGGCGCCGGAATATACGGCGAGCGAGCCGGTGGCGATCGTGCCG
Source organism: Pseudomonadota bacterium (assembly GCA_023423275.1). Classification (GTDB taxonomy): domain Bacteria; phylum Pseudomonadota; class Alphaproteobacteria; order Rhizobiales; family Hyphomicrobiaceae; genus ZC4RG25. The sequence continues at coordinate 51,322 of JAFAFW010000019.1, read as the reverse complement.
ACGCTCAGGGACGACTGATCTCACAAGCAGCCGCTGCCGCCAGCAGGCGCAGAGTTGGGAGTAGCGCTTGCAAAAGGCCGGGCCGAAAATCCCCGACAGCGCGAGGCGGCCATCGCAGGCAAGCGCGCGCGGGCTGGACTGGTTTACGTTCTTCGTTGCCGACATCCAGACCGGCTTTGGGCCTTTTCTGGCTGTTTATCTCACAACGCAGAAGTGGACGCAGAGCGACATCGGCCTTGTATTGTCGCTCGGCAGCATCGCTGGCCTGCTATTTCAAATCCCGGGTGGATGGGCAGTCGACGCCGCCCCTTCGAAACGACGCGCGGCCGCGCTTGCGCTTATCGGGCTCGGAGCCGCCGCGCTTCTGATCGCTATTTCACCCCTGTTTCTTTCTGTCGTCATTGCCAAGCTCGTGCAAATTGGCGCGAGCGCAATTCTTGGACCCGCAATCGCAGCCATAACTCTTGGCCTGGTCGGCCACGCGGCCATCGGTCCGCGCCTTGGACGTAACGCACGATTTGCCTCCCTGGGAAATGGTATTGCAGCGGGCGTGATGGGGGCCTTCGGTTATTTCATTTCCGCGCAGGCGGTATTCTATGTGACGGCAGTTATCGTCATTCCGGCCATCTGGGCTCTTCTTTCCATCCGCGACGACGAAATCAACCCGCAGGCGGCAGACGGCGGCTTTCGATCCGGTCTCGCTCCCGCGCCGAGCGGGATTGCCGAGACCGTCCTTCAGCGCCCCATCATCGTGCTGATCCTGGCCGTCCTCTTGTTTCAGGCCGCCAATACCGCAATGCTTCCATTGGTCGGAGGCGCCATGGCGATGCAGTCGAGCCAATGGGCTACGGCTCTGATCGCCGCTTGCATCATCGGCCCGCAACTCATCGTCGCGGCAATCTCGCCGAAAGTTGGCGCACTGGCGCAGAGCTGGGGCCGTCGTCCACTTCTGCTCATCGGCTTCGGCGTGTTGCCGATCCGCGGCTTGCTCCTGGCCTACACATCGGAACCATACGCTATCGTCGCCGTGCAGATGCTGGACGGTATTACGGCCTCGGTATTAGGTGTTCTGGTACCGCTCAGCATCGCTGACGCGACGCGTGGAACCGGTCGCTTCAATCTCATGCAAGGCGTCGTCGGGTGTGCTGTTGGCATTGGCGCAACGATCAGCACATTTGTTGCGGGTCGCCTTGCTGATAGCATCGGTACGCCCATGACGTTCCTCGTGCTCGCCACCATTGCTCTCGGCGCCCTGCTTCTGTTGGTGGTGGCAATGCCGGAAACGAAGCCCACCATTTGAGCTATCGCCGTCTCCCGCTCCTTCATTGAATGAGGCGACGTCAACATACGAAACATCCGCAAAAACATTCCGGAACAGCGCGCAAATTCAATTGAATTGTCGTATTCTTCCGAACAAGAGACCTCCACTGACAAAAAACGGGGAATGTACAACATGACAACGACGGAACGGGATGCCGCCGGAGATCGAAAGCGCGCCGCACTCATACGGAATATTGCGGAAGTGCCGTGGAAGGAATTTCCAAATCATTTCGGGGGCGCGCTATCCAAACCTTTGGTAACGCCAGACTCCGCCGGCGCAAAACATCTGGATTATCGCATTTCCTGCTACCAGCCGATGGCGTACGTCGCGACCCACACCCACAAAATCCAGGAACAGATCTATCATGTCCTCGACGGTGAAGGTTTGATGGAAATCGACGGCGAGGCGGTCGTCGTTCGCAAGCACGACGTCATCTTTCTTCCCCCAGGCATCGAGCATAAGATCCAGAATTCCGGTCTCGTCGACCTCGTGTTTCTCGTGATTACATCTCCGGTTTCAGATGAATGATCCGAAAGCCGCGCCCCGGCACGGCTTTCTTACATCGGCTAGACGCTGGAGGGCGACCTCATCGCGAGCGCCGCAATTCGACCGGCGCGGCGTCCCGATGAAAACGCCCACGCGAGATGGTGCCCATGTCCCTTGAGAAGCAGACCACCCTGCCCCGTTGATCCCACCGCATAAAGACCCGGAATGGGGTTATCCTGCACATCCAGAACGCGGTGTGACGTGTCTACAGCCAGACCACCTTCGTTATGAACAAACACCGCGCGCACCGGCCCCAAAGCGGTGAAGGGGGGTTCATTCAGTGGTGAGTTGGGCGTGCCGTCGCGCGGCGCTCCTGCGACAACGGCATTGTAATCGGCAATTGTCTGCGGCAGCACATTGTTTCCTGATCCACCGAGTTTTTCCCCCAGACCTTCCAGCGTGTCGGCTTCGGCATAAACATCGGGCCGATTGCGCCGATAGTCCGGCATATAGGCGTAGGCGATACCGGGCGCGGTGGAAATGAAATGCGGCCATGCTGAAAACTGCTTCGCAATCCGGCCATCGACCACAATGAATGCAACTCCGTCGGGCTGTGCCGGAATATCGTAGGCTGGTTCTACAAGCTCGTCCGTGAATCGGCGGCCGTCGCGATTGACGAGAATCGCGCCCTGCTGAAAAAGCGTCGGTGACGGCGCCAGCGCGGTTGTCAGGAAGCTCATGACAAACGGCCGGAGGATGGTATCCGGCATATTCTGAAGGGACCAGGCCATGAATTGGGCAAGCCAAGTCCACGGCGGCATGCGGCCTATAAGGTTCTGCTTTTCGGGCGCGACGAAACGGATCTCCGGCCCGAGCGCGAGATCTCCATTGATGATCCGACCACCGACGGCCATCGCCAGCATCTGACCATCGCCGGTCGCCGTCGGATTGACGCCCGACACGGCGGCCTCGCGTTCCCCCATGTATCGACGCTTCAATTCGGGAGAACTCGTAAAATCCCCGGCGCCGAGGATCACGCCGCCCCGCGCGGTATACGCGATCGACCCTTGCGGCCCATCGCACGACACACCAACAATCCGCCCATTATCCAGCAAAAGTTCCCTGGCGCGTGTATTGGTGCGGACGATCACACCTGCACGGCGGGCAGCGCGGCCGAGATGATAGATGAAGGCGCGGGAGTTCGGCAGCACGTTGTGCATGCGCGGCTGCGTGTGCGGCGGCTCCGGCATCGGCCCGAAGAACCGTACGCCATGCGACAGAAGCCAGCGGAACGTTTCCGGCATTTCATCGCATAGCACACGCCGCAACGCATCGTTATCGCGATTGGCGAGCGAACCGGCAAAGCCGGGCATGTCCTCGAAGTGGCCATCGGGACCGTCCTTGATGCCCTTCGCGATCTGATGCGGTGTCGCCGATGCACTCACCGAACCGATCGACCATGCCGTCGAGCCGCCAAGTGCAGGATTTTTTTCCAATAGCACGACATCGCGACCAAGCCTGCGCGCTTCTATGGCGGCGGCCAGGCCCGCACCTCCTCCGCCAACAACAACGACATCGTAGGTCTCGCTGCGCATGGCTACATCACCGCCTTGCCCTCAATAGCTGCTACGTATTGGTGCCGCGGGCGGTGCGTCCTGCGCTGGTTCCCGCGATCCGGCCGAATACCGCTCCGTTCATCAGGCCGGTGCCTCCGGGATAATTGAAATAAAATATTCCACCAACCATTTCACCGGCGGCGAACAGGCCGGGAATTGGCGCGCCATCCGTATCGATGACATTCGCGTTGCTGTCGATTTTAACGCCACCGAACGTGAAGGTGATCCCGCATGTCACGGCATAGGCTTCGAACGGCGGCTCATCGAGCACGTTGGCCCAGTTCGACTTGTCGACAGTCAATCCGCGCGTGCCACGACCATCCTTGACGTTCGGATTGAATGGCACATCTCTCATGACCGCGGCGTTGTAGGCTTTCATCGTCTCGAGCGCCTTGGCGTGATTGACGTCTTCGAGCTTGGCGGCCAGATCCTCGAGTGAATTGGCCGACACCTTCGTGACCTGCTTGATGCGATACTCGTCGCGCAGCAGATGCAGCACCTTTTTGTCGAACACTTGCCAGGCAAACTGGCCAGGTTGAGAAAGGATCACGCGACCGTATTTTGCATACGTATAATTCCGGAAATCGGCTCCTTCGTCGACAAAGCGCTCACCATTGGCGTTGATCATGATGCCGAACGGATAGCTGTGCTTCTGAAAATTATCGCCGACAGCCAGATCGCCGAAATCCGGTGCATTGCGTTCCCAGCCGACGGCATGACACCCGGACCAGTTCCCCGTCGGCATGGCGCTCGCCTCAAGCGCCATGCGAATGCCGTCACCTGTATTAAACCGCGTGCCGCGTACCTTGGCCAGATCCCAGCCCGGACCGAGATAGCGCGTTCGCCATTCCGCGTTCGCCTGAAAACCACCGGCAGCCAGAACCACGGCCCTGGCCTTCACTGTCTGCGTCTTTCCCTGATGCCGGACACGGACTCCGGTCACACCGCCGTCATCGTATTCGAGCGACAGCGCGCGCGCTTCATACGCGATAGATACATCATTCTTCCTGGAAGATGCCGTGAGCGCGTCGACAAGCCCCGGACCACCGCCCCAGGCTTCTACCGTCAGGCCGCCCCAAAACTTGAACTTGCCATCGACCTTGAAAGCCTGACGACCGTAGATCGGCTGGAATCGTACGCCCTTCTCGCGCATCCAACGCATCGTTTCGCGGCTGCGCTTGACGAGAATTTCCGTCAGTTCCGGATCCGTGCGGTATTCGGTGACGCGCGCCATGTCATCGAGGAATTGCTCTTCGGTATAGGAACCGAAGTCGGTATTAGAGATTTCCTCCGCAGTCAGATCGGGCATCAACACTTTCAGATCTTCGACGCCCTCGTAGACACAACGAATTGCACCGGCAGTGAACCGGCTATTGCCGCCTGCCTCCGATTCCGGCGACCGCTCCAGCACCAGAACCGATACCTTGTGCTCGGCAGCGGCCAGCGCCGCACAGAACGCTGCATTTCCGGCGCCGACAACAACCACATCGACAGTGTTGGGCAGCATCATCATCTCCTTCGCCTCAGGCAGACCGACACCTGCCGTAGCCGACTTCGGCAAGCTGGCGCACGCTGTCGTCAATCACGGCATCTGCATCCGGCGCGATGATTTCAAGCATCGGCCGGCCGGTGAATCCGATCTCGTCGAGAACGGGAGGAATTGCCGCGAACGGCACCGTCCCGAGGCCGACCGCGTCGTGGCGGTAAATCGCCTGGTTGGTATCTGAGAAATGGAGGAGTGCGAGCCGGCCCGATCTTGCGGAGGTGCGCAGCGCGTCGGCAATGTCCTCCTTGACGAACCATCCATTGGCGACGTCGTACATCATCGCCACATCAGGATCCCCGTAGCGATCGAGAGCCGCGAGCATCTCGTCGACCTTGGGGAGGAATGTGAACGGCATGTTCTCAAGCACGAGCTTCGTTCCGGCATTTTTCGCGATAGGCGCCAGAATGTCCAGCCCGGCAAAGAAATGCCCCATCAACTGATCGCGCGGCATCGGATAAAGCATGTTGGCTTTGCCCGGCGCGATAATCACACCCGGTACTCCGAGATCACCGGCGAACTCGACAAGTCGCGTGAGGAGATCCAGGGAATACTCCCGCATTTCCTTGGATGCTCCCGCGATATTGATGTCGATATTCGGCATATTGAGCGTCGCGATTCTCAATCCCCGCCGTTCGATATGCTGGCGCAGTTCCCTGCGATCCGCTGCACTCATATCCTTGGGCCAGAGATGCCCCGGATACATCATCAATTCGAACTCGACATATCCGCGGTCTGCCAGTTTATCGAGGAACTGACGCGCGGTATGATCGAGCGTGTAGGAATAGGAATTGATGCCAAAATCGGCGGCGTTTGCGACCATGGGATTTGATGCCTTTTTACTCACTTTCCATGCTCATGCTTTCGGTGGCGTAGCGGCAATCATTTCGCGCCAGTCACTGACCGGTTGGTAGCCGAGCCGGTCGCGCGCCTTGCTGATATCCATCACGGAAGCGAAAGGGTCTTTCTCGAAAATGTCGGGCCTTCGCACATCAGGCAGCCTGCCCCAGCGCTCCTTCGCCATTTCCAGCGTGGGCCGCGGATTGAGCCCGTTTGCGGCCGAAATCGTGAAGACCTCGTATCCATTGTAATCACAGCGCAAGGCGAGGTCGAAGCCTTGAGCGACGTCCTCGGGCGAGACATACGCCCAGAAATGATAGTTCTGCGGGTCGCTGCCGCGCGTCTCAAGCTCTGGATATTCCGGCGGGAACACGATGTGGACCGGCCTGATCGCCAAAACCTGCAACTTCTTGCGATGTGCGTAACTCTCGCTGATCGTTTCGGTGACCTGCTTGCTGAGCGAATAAAACTCCGTTGGGCGTGTAGGATGCGCCTCGTCGATCGGGAGATATCTGGGTGGCCAGTCCGGGGGGTTATAGGACAACCCGAAAACGGAATCGCTCGATGCCACGACGACGCGCTTGACCCCGGCATCCTCGGCCGCCTGCAAGACGGCCCATGCACCCTGGACGTTGGTGTTGAACGTGACGTCCGCCGGTGCGGCCCGCGGATTGGGAATAGCCGCCAGGTGGATGATCGCGTCCTGCCCCGTGAAAGCGTTGCGCAGCGCGTCGTAGTCCGTGATGCTGGCACTGACCTGTCTTGCCTTGGCTGCGCGCACGCCTTCGAGCGGCTTGATGTCGAGGACGCTAAGGTTGCATCGGCCTGCCAGCCGGTCGACGACATAGGTTCCAAGCCTGCCCGCGCCGCCCGTGACGAGCACGTTCTCGAAGGTCAATGGCGTCTCCCCACGTTTCGGCCCGTTGCCGATGGCCAGCGCGCTTTCACACGTCTTCATCATCCCTATTTTTCACATTGTGCGAAGTCAACCCATATTCTGAGAAAATAACCCATCCAAGCCTGGTTGCCTGCCACCGGGGTGCGTATCTCTATTTTGACCAAAATATGAATTGACGTTTCACTATGTGAGAGCAAAGGTTTTGCGGAGGAACGACAACGTCTGCGCCCAGGCACCCGAAGCAAGCCGACAGCGGCGCGACAACCAGGGAGCCGAGACGACATGGCGGCAAAGGCAGCCGGCACGGCAGCGCGCATCATTCCAAACCTCATCAACGGAGACTGGCGCCAAGCCGAGGATCTGCACGACGTCGTAGATCCCTACCGGAACGTCGTGGTCGCGCGCGCGCCGCGTTCATCGCTGAAGGATCTTGATGCGGCACTAAATGCCGCGACGGCAGCCAAAGCCACAATGGCGGCGATGCCTGGTTATCAAAGAGCTGCGCTGCTCCGGCGGGTCAAGGCGCTCCTCCTCGAACGCGCTGATGCCATCGCCGAAGTCATGACGCGTGAAACCGGCAAGGCTATCAAAGACGCCCGCGGCGAAGTTGTCCGTTCCCAGGACACGATCGAGCTGTCGGCGGAAGAGGCGGTCCGCATCGAAGGTGAGCAGATTCCCGTTGAAGGCTCACAGATGGGCGCGGGCAAGATCGCCATGATGCTGCGTTTTCCGGTGGGCGTCGTCGCCGGAATCACCCCGTTCAATGCCCCCTTCAATCTGGCTTGCCACAAAATCGCCCCGGCTCTGGCGGCCGGGAACAGCATCGTCCTGAAGGCGCCGCCGCAGTCGCCCGGCGTCGTGCACATGCTGGCCGAGATGTTTGTCGATGCCGGCGCGCCGCAGGGTTCGGTCAATGTGCTTTATGGAGACATCGTAGGGCCGGCTCTGGTTCGCGACCCGCGTGTGGACTTCATCACCTTTACCGGTTCCACCAAGGTCGGAGCGGAAATCAAAGCCGCCTCCGGCCTCAGGCGGGTCGCGCTCGAACTGGGCGGAGATGGACCGGTGATCGTCGCCTCCGACGCTTCCATCGAAGAAGCCGCGCCGATGTGCGCGCGCAATTCCATGCGGCTTGCCGGCCAAAGCTGCATCTCGGTCCAGAATGTCTTCGTGCACGAAAGCCTCTATGACGCGTTCGTTGATCGGGTGGCGGCGGAGGTAAAGAAACTGAAGTCCGGCGATCCGATGGATCCACAAACGGACGTCGGCACGGTGATCGACGAACGCTCGGCAATCCGCATCGAAAGCTGGATCAGGGAGGCCGTCAGCCAGGGGGCACGTCTGATGACCGGCGGCACGCGTGACGGCGCGCAGGTCTTGCCAACCGTGCTCGCGGATATCAAGCGAGAGATGAAAGTGTCCTGCGACGAGGTCTTCGGGCCGGTTGTCGGTATCCAGAAATTCTCGGACATCGGCGACGTGTTTCAACACGTCAGCAACAGCCGGTTCGGACTGCAATGCGGGATTTTCACCAGGTCTCTCGAACTGGCGATGCGCGCGGTGAAAGAGATCCGTACCGGAGGCGTCATCCTCAACGGCACCTCGACGTGGCGCACCGACCAACTGGCCTATGGCGGAGTTAAAGACAGCGGCATTGGGCGCGAAGGACCGAAGTATGCTATCCGCGACATGACCGAAGAACGGCTTGTTGTATTTAACCTCTGACTGCGGAGAAGAACTGGCATGGCCCGACCCAAGAAGGTGTCCGAGAACGTCACCGTGGAGGAAGGCCTTGATGCCGCGACCGCAGACTCCCAGAAAGAGCGCGGCGGCGGTGTCCAGTCGATCGAGCGCGCGTTCGCGATCCTGGAAAAGGTCGCGCACCACCGGGAAGGCATCCGGCTTGGCGACCTCAGCCGGGAAGTCGGCCTACACAACAGCACCACCTTCCACCTGGTCAAGACCATGATGGTGCTTGGATATCTGCGGCAGATGCCAGGGACCAAGGCCTATCGTATCGGGCGCCCGCTGTTCACGCTTGCGGCAAGCGCCCTCGACGAGACGGAGATGGTCGGCCTTGCGACGCCCATACTGGAGGAACTTTCGGCCGCAACTCATGAGAGCTGCCACTTCGCGGTACGGTCAGGCGACGATGTCGTCGTGCTTGCCAAAACCGCCGGACGCGGCGCCTTCCAGCTCGCCGAACGCGCCGGTGTGGTCCGCCCGGCCCATTCGACCGCACTCGGCAAGATCCTTCTTGCCTCCATGCTGCCGCACCAGTTCGAGGAGTTCCTGAAGCGGCGCTCCTTTGTCGCGTTTACGCCCAAAACCATCACGGATCCCGACCTCTTGCGCCGCGAAGTGGAGGATGTCCGCAAAAACGAGATCGCCTACGACGATGGCGAGTTCAATGCAGAGGTTCGCTGCGTGGCTGTCGCCGTGCGGAATTTCTCGGGCCAGGTGATCGGCGCCGTCGGCATCTCGGGCCCGGTCTGGCGGCTCTCCCTTGCGTCGCTGCAGGACAAGTCGCGCATCGTCCGCGAACGCGCTGCAAAGTTGTCCGCGGAGTTCGGCTTCAACCCCGCTGAATGAACGTTACCGGCGGTTCGAAACACGAACCGCCGAATTGCAGAACTTCGAAGTTGACAGAGAGGTACGCTTCGACCAATTTTCACAAACAGAAAATGACTCCCACAATATAAAACTTGGGAGCGGAGGAAACCGATGCTCGTACCGCCACGACGCGACCGCACTGGCACTCGGCACGCCATAGTCATCTCAGCTGCGTGAGGTGGGGTGATGGCACTCCTGATTACCGGCTCGATGGGTCACGTCGGCTTCGAGCTCGTGCGCCAGGGCGCGAGCCATGGTCATCACATCATCGCGCAGTATCGCGGCACCTTTCGCGAGGATGACGCGAAATCTATCAAAGGCCGTGTCGACTGGGTGCGATGCGACCTGACTGATCCAGCCGGTCTGCGGGATCTCGCGGAAACACACCGCATCGACCGCTGCATTCACACCGCAGCCATCCCCAACGAAGTCTATTGTCGGCCAGATCCGCTCAATGCAGTACAGGTGAACGTCGGGGCCGTCGCAACACTTCTGGACATTGCGCGAACTCAGAACTGGCGCAGTTTCATCAACGTCAGCACCGGTTCGGTTTTCCAGAACGCAACCGACGTCACCCAAAGCGTCCCGGAAGACCGGCAGCAGTTCGCGACCAATATCTACAGCACAACGAAATACTGCGGCGAGCTGCTCACCGGCATGTATCGCTCCCAGTTCGATATGCCGGCCGCGAACGTTCGCATTTCCTGGGTTTATGGCCAGCCTCTCGTTCCCCGGCAGCGCGAAAACCCGCGTGGCCCGATCCCGTATCTCCTGAAATGTGCGCTGTCCCATACGCCCGTTCGCGAAGCCAGCGGCGGAGATTTCGGTGCGAGCTTCACACACGTCTCGGACGTTGCCGGTGGCCTGCTGGCCGCAGTGGATGCCAAGGCCCTCAATCATGACGCCTACCACCTGGGATCCGGCATCAACTATTCGACGCGCCAGGTCGTCAGCGCCGTCAAGGCAGCGGTTCCTGGCGCCGATATCGAGGTCGGTCCTGGCACGGCGCCGTGGACGGACGCGACCCGCATGCGGGGCCCGCTAGCTGGCGAACGTCTTTTCAACGATACCGGATGGCGGCCGTCCCTCACGCTCGAGGCCGGCGTTCAATCGTTCGCCGATTGGATGCGCGCGCACCCGGAGGCCTGGCAATGAACTCCGCCCGAAGCCCGGCGCAAGCCCATCCGCAAGTTGTCGAGAAATCGGCGGTCATAGCGTTTCTTTCGCGGCTCCCAGGCGCGGCTTACCTGCTGGCCATGCTTTCAGTCGTCCTGACGGTCGCCGCACCCGAATTCTTTTCATTTGCAAATCTCACCAACGTCGCTCTTCAGGTCGCGGTGCTGTGCATCGTCTCGTTCGGCATGACGATGGTGATCCTGACGGAGGGAATCGACCTCAGCCTCGGGCCGGTTCTCGGCCTGTGCGGCGTCGTCATGGCGCTGATGGTCGTATCCGGCTACCCGCTGGGTGTGGCGCTGCTCGCGGCCTTGCTGATCGGCGCGATATTCGGCGCGGTGAATGGAACGCTCATCTCCTACATCGAGATGCCGCCGTTCGTCGTCACTCTCGGCGCATTCGGCATCGCCCAGTCGATTGCTATGGTGCTGACGGGCGGAAACTCGGTCACCGGACTGCCTGATTATGTGCGTGTCTTCAATGACGGGGTGTTCCTCGGACTTCCCGTTCCATTGTGGGCCACGGCGGCCTGTTTCGCGCTCACCTATATCCTCCTCTATCATACGAAATTCGGCCGCTATACGTTTGCCATCGGCGGCAATCGACGGGCCTTGATCCTGTCCGGAAGCCCGGCGCGCTTCTTCCAGGTTCTGGTTTATGTCTACGCCGGGACGCTGGCGGCGTTCGCGTCCTTCATCATGACGGCGCGCATGAATGCAGCGCATCCGACCATCGGCATCGGCCTGGAATTTGACGCCATCGCGGCCGTCATTCTCGGCGGCACATCATTTGAAAAAGGGCGCGGCGGGATTGTCGGCACCGTCATCGGCGCACTTGCCGTCGGGGTCCTGCGCAATAGCCTCAATCTCCTGGGCGTATCAACCGAGTGGCAGGTGGCCATGGTCGGTATCGTGATCATCCTCGCCGTCAGTCTCGACTCGCTCCGGGGGCACAATCAATGACAATGGACGTTGCTCGCCCCGATCGCCGCGTCTCCTTCGCGGAGTCGTTCGGCCTCACGCCGGATCGCACGTTCGTCATCGTTTCACGCGTACTCGCCCTGACTTTGATCGTCGTCACGCTATCGATCCTCAGCCCCTACTTTCTGACTTGGTCGAATTTCATCAATGTGCTGCGCCACGCGGCGCCGTTGTTTCTCCTGTCGGCCGGATTGACGCTCGTCGTTCTGACCGGCGGCATCGATCTCTCGGTCGGTTCGGTTCTGGGCCTCTCGGCCTGTCTGTCCGCTTCGCTGATCGTCAACGATCAACTCATGCTCGGCATTCTCGCGGGGCTCGGAGCGGGCCTGGCCTGCGGCATCGTCAGCGGCACGCTCGTCGCCTATGCCAATATTCCCTCGTTCATCGTGACCTACGGCATGCTCTGGATCGCCAATGGCCTGGCGTACGTCTTCATGCAGGGGGAAGTGATTTACGGGATGCCAAGCGGATTCCGCCACATCGGAGCCGGCTTCATCGGACCCATTCCCGTTCCCGTCATCATCATGCTCGTGGTGTTTGGCGCGCTGCATGTCCTGCTGCATCGCACGCCGTTCGGTCGCGGAATCTATGCCATAGGCGGCAATCCGGTCGCGGCGCGGCTGTCAGGGATGCCGGTAAAACGGCGCTTGGTGCTGGTCTACGCGCTCAGCGGCATAATGGCCAGCTTCGCGGCGCTGGTCGTCGTGGCGCGAACCAACGCGGCCGACGTCAGCCTCGGCGAGGAGCAACTGCTTCCGGCCATCGCCGCGGTCTGCCTGGGGGGCACATCGCTGTTCGGTGGCGTCGGCGGCATCGCCGGAACCGCCGTCGGCGCACTCATCCTGGCTCTCGTTCTCAATGGCATGAACCTGCTTGGCATCAACACATTCTGGCAAGCCGGTGTGATGGGTTTCATCATTCTGATTTCAGTATTCGCCGACCAGATCGTCGGCGGACGCATCGGCAAAGCAGCCGGCGCATCGCAGTAAAGAAAATGAAAAGGCGCAATGGAGGAAAGCCCATGACGAAACTGACACGGCGACAATTTACGATCGGCACCGCTCTCGCAGGCGCGGCTGCCACGCTTCCGTCGACTGCGGTATTCGCGCAGGCCAAAAAGCCGACGGTCGCATTCTTCGTGAAAAACGTCACCAATCCGTTCTGGAAAGCCTGCCGCATCGGCGCGGAGAAGGCTGCTAAAGACCTCAATCTGAATCTCGAAGTCGTCGCGCCGACCAAACCCGACAACATCGAGGAACAGACGCGCCTCGTCGAAGACTGGATCGTCAAGAAGCCGGACGCGTTCGTGTTTGTTCCTGTCGACTTCAAGGCGCTCGTTCCCAGCATCCAGAAAGTCAATAAGGCTGGGATTCCGGTCATCGGCTATAACAATCGCATGACCGATATCGAGCAGGTCACATACATCGGCTCGGACGATGAAACGTTCGAGTATGAAATGTGCAAGTATCTGTTCAAATCGATGGGCGGCAAGGGCAAGGTTGTGCACATCGATGGCGTGCCCGCCGCCTTCACGGCTCAGAAGCGCAAGCTCGGATTTGAAAAGGCTGTCAAAGAGAACCCCGGGATCGAAGTTCTCGCGTCACAGCCCGGCCAGTACCGCCGTCTGCCCGCAACGCAAGTCTTCGAGAACCTGATGCAGCGATTCCCCGAGATCGATGCAGTCGTCTCCGCAAATGACGATATGGCCGTCGGCATCGTCGAGGCGCTGCACGCGGCGGGGCGCGGCGGAAAAACAAAAGTAGTCGGCATCGACGGCATTCCGGATGCCATTCAGGCGATCTCCGAGGGCAAGATGTTCGCGACCGCAGACTTCTCCGGTCACGATCAATCGTACCTCGCCGTACAGGCTGCCGCCCGTCATTTGAAGGGCGAGTCGGTGCCGAAGGAGATCATGCTGCCGGTGTTCATCATCGACAAGAACAATGTCGGCAAGGTCTCCAAAACCCCGGAAGAGCGCGCCATTCCGAATTGGGACAAGGTCGTCGCGAAAGCCTGAGGCACGCGATTCTGTGTGAAGGTGGCCGTTGCGGGGCCACCTTTCACGCTCCAGATAGTGAGCTGGGGAAACTCGGCGAGGCCACGGAGAAGACGATGGACCAGATGACCACGCCGCTTGTTTCAATGCGCGGGATCTCCAAGCGGTATGGCGGTGTCCAGGCGCTGTCCGATGTCGATCTCGATATCTACGCGGGTGAAGTGCACGCCCTGGTCGGGGATAACGCGGCAGGCAAGTCGACGCTTATCAAATCACTTGCCGGCGCCGTGCAACGCGATTCCGGCACCATCCAGTTCAGCGGCGAAACCGTCGATATTACTTCTCCACGCGATGCAAAGGCCCTCGGCATCGAGACCGTGTACCAGGACCTTGCGCTCGCGGATAATCTCGATGTTGCCTCCAATATTTATCTCGGCCGCGAGCTGACGTTAAAGCCGCCTTTCAATGTCTTTCTCGATTTACGACGCATGGAGGAGAATGCGCGCGCTCTTCTGAGCCGCCTCAAAATCAATATTCCATCCATCCGCCAGAAAGTTCGCACGATGTCCGGCGGCCAGCGGCAGTCGATTGCGATTGCGCGTACCGTCGCATTCAACGCCAAGATCGTCATCCTCGACGAACCGACAGCCGCGCTTGGCGTCGAAGAAACCCGCAAAGTGTACGATCTGGTCCGCGAGATGCGCACCCAGGGCCTGGCCGTGCTCATGATCTGCCACAACATCAATCATGTCTTCGAGCATAGCCAGCGGATCACCGTTCTCAAGACTGGGCGTCTCGTTGGCTCCCGGCGCGCCGCCGAGACATCGCATGATGAGATCCTGCGGATGATCGTATCCGGCAGCGCTGAACCTGCAGCCGCGGAGCGCAGACCTGCGCCGCAGGCCGTCGCGGGCTGATCTGATAGCGGGGACATCCGTTGACAGACAGAACAGCACTGGTTGCCGGCGCGACGGGGGCCGTCGCAAAGCGGCTCATCGAGCGATTGATCAGTGCGGGCTGGTCCGTCATCGGGTTGAGCCGTCATCCGCCGACGGCATCAGCACCGATACATTGGCGATCAGCAGACCTTCTTGATCGCGAGAATTGCCAGAAAGCAGTCTGCGATCTGCCGCAGATCACGCACGTATTCTATTGCGCGCGGGCCAAGCACGGCGAGGGCGGCGTGGAGAGTGTCGATGACAACGTCGATATGCTGCGCAATGTAATCAACGCCAGCGAAAGCACCGCGCACAGCCTCCAGCACATCCATCTTGTGGAGGGTGGCAAATGGTACGGGCAGCATCTTGGCCCCTACCCCAATCCGGCGCAGGAAGACGATCCGCGTCACATGCCACCGAATTTCTACTACGACCAGGAAGATCTGCTGCGATCTCGGCAGCGAGGACAACGATGGACGTGGTCGGCGTCGCGCCCGAACGTCCTTTGCGATTTCGCGCCCGAGCGGTCGCGAAATCTGGTGTCGGTCATCGGCGCTTACGCAGCGATCTGCCGAGAGCTCGGCGTGCGCCTGGATTTTCCCGGCAAGCCGGGAAACTACAGCGCATTGACAGAAGTGACCGATGCGACGCTGCTGGCGAACGGCATGATCCATATGGCGATTACACCTGCATGCGAAAACAATGCCTTCAACATCACCAACGGTGACCTGTTCCGATGGGAGCGGATGTGGCCACGCATCGCCGAAGCCTTCGGGATGCAGCCCGGCGTGGTGCGGCCAATCCGGATCGCCCAATGGATGGCGGACAAGGAACCCGTCTGGCAACGGATCGTCGCGAAACACGATTTGCAACCAAGTCGTCTCGATGACGTCGCGTTGTGGGGATTCGCTGACTTTGTTTTCGGCCAGGATTACGACGTGGTTTCGAGTCTCACACGGCTGCGCCGCAGCGGCTTCCATGATGTCATCGACAGCGGCGAAATGCTTTTGGGGCAGCTCCAGCTTTATCGCACGGCTCGGATCCTGCCCTGATGTTCAGGAGCGTGAAAAATGCAATTTGAGACTGTATTGGTCACCGGTGCCGGCGGACTGCTCGGCCAATATGTTGCCGACGAATTGAAAGCACACGGCGCGGGCGTCTCCGGACTGGATCTTCTGCCGTCGAAGGATAGCGGCATGCCATTTGTTCGGGGTTCGGTCGAGGACGCCGCGACGGTCGCCAAGGCCTGCCAAGGAAAGGATGCCGTCGTTCACATCGCCGCGCGCCCGAATATCTGGAGCGGCAGTGGCACGGAAATCATGACGACCAACGTCGTCGGCACATGGAACGTCTTGGCTGCCGCGGAAGAAGCCGGGGTGAAACGCGTCATCCTGACGTCCAGCGATTCCGTAACCGGCTTCACCGTTCTGCAGGGCAGCATGCTTCCGCCCGAATACTTGCCGGTCGATCAGGATCATCCGTGGAATGCAACCGATCCTTACGCCCTCAGCAAAGTGCTGTGTGAGGATATGGGCCGCAGCTTTTCTCTCCGCGGCAAGATGGAGATTATCGTCATTCGGCCAGTGTACGTTCTTTATCCCGAATTCGAATGTGAAGTCAGGGCCCGCGCCGCTGATCCCGATAACTACAAAGGTCCGGCGGCGGGTGGACGCCAGCCCGCAGGCGGCGGTCCGATGTGGCATTACGTCGATCCGCGCGATCTCGCCCGGGCCTTCCGTCTCGCGCTCGATGTAAAGAAGCCGCGGTTCGCCGCATATGTGATTTCCGCCCGCAATATGCTCGCGCCGGAACCCACGATCGAAAGGTTGGCGCGGATGACGGGAAAACGCATTCCCGTGAAAAAGCCCGAGGTGTACAGCGTCAATCCGTTCGCGCCTCTGTATGATCTCTCGCCCGCGCGCGACGATCTCGGCTTCGAGGCCGAGCATGATATGCGCCGGCTTCTCTATCCCGATAGCTGAGGCTCGAAATGGCTATCCTGCACACCGCTCATCTACGTGCTCATCCGCATGCTATCGAGCCCTATAAGGCACGGCTGCTGCTGCACGCGCGGATCAGCCTGGATGCGGAACCGGGCAAATGCCTCAAATTCGAGGTGCACCAGGATCAGAACGATCCGGCGTTGTTTTTCCTAATTGAGATTTACAGCGATGAGGCCGCGCTCGAAGCGCACCGCGCCTCCGCGCATTTTCTCGCCTATCGCGAAGATACCGACGCCTGGGTTGCTGAGCGCAAATGGTGGTACTGGACGCCTCTCGACGTACCCGCAAGCGAGGCGACCCCAACGGCGAAGCAATAACAGGCGGCAATCTCGCGCTACCACCCGTCGCTCGCGCGAACGTTTTAGCCCTTGCCGGTCAGCAGCAGGTCGATCCACTCGTTGATGCCGGTACGCATGTCGTAGCGCGGCGCGTATCCGAGTTCCTCGCGCGCGCGGGCAATCGATAATGCTCCCTTCCGCACCACTTCCGTGCCGTCGACAAATCTCAGCGGGCCGGGGCCGACCGAGATATCCGCCTTCGGCAGTTTGTCCCGGATCATCTCCACGACGTCCTTCAGACCGGTCGAGACGCCGCTTGAGATATGATAGGCGTCATAGCGATGCTTCGGCTTATCGAGCGCCAGCAGCACCCCTTGCACGACGTCCGAGATATGAACCTGATCGACGCTGAAGGCCGCGCCACCGGGCAGATGCAGCGGCCGGCCGGCGAGCGCAGCTTCCAGGAAATTGCGTGGCGCGCGCTGCCTGGGATAATAAGGCCCATAAACCCAGCAGGTGCGCGTATGGATGATCTCCAGCCCATGCGCCGCCGCATAGTCCCGTGAAACCTGCTCGACCACGAACTTTGAAATGCCGTAGGGCAGCGTGGGCCGGCACGGATGCTCCTCGTCAATAACATCAGCTTTGAAAGCGCCGTAGATTTCTTCCGAGCTGATGTTGACCATGCGCTTGACGCCGAACAGACGCATGGCATCCAGCAGATGTGTCGTGCCTTCGACGTTGATGCGGAACGTGTTGATCGGTGAGCCGAGCGACGCCGGCACGCCGACGACGGCCGCGCAGTGCACGACCTTGTCCGGTTGTCCATCCTTGATCAGGCCGACGAGATGCGGCCACTCGGTCATCTCGCCAGGAACCGCGCGCACTTTGGCATTTTCGGCAGCGAGCGCCGCCAATCGCGGTCCAATCGTCTGATCAGTCGCGAGAACCTCATCGCCGCGCGCCGCCAGCGCCTCCGTGACGGCGAACCCGATGAAACCGCTCGCACCGGTAATCAGTACTTTTGCCATGGTTTTGCGCTCCCGCCGTCACTCGCCAGCCGGAACGTAAGGCTTGCCGAAAGCCGGCTCCTTGTGCGGGATGGGCGGCAGTGCCCAGGTGCCGGTGGCCGGTGGCCGGACTTCGGCATCGACATGAACATCGAGAAGCACCGGCTTGTTGAGCTTGATTGCGTGCTCCATCGCGCCTTTGAAGTCCTCGGACTTCGTCACCGTGATGCCTTCGACGCCGCAAGCACGAGCCCAGGCTGCGAAGTCCGGATTGTAGGGCTTGTTGTTCTCGCCCTGATAGAACGCAGTGCCGTGCTCGCGGCCGGAGAACAGTCCGTATTGGATATCGCGAATAGCCGACCAGGCAAAGTTGTTCCACACCACCCAGATCGCAGGGATATTGTATTCGACGGCTGTGCACAGGACGTGCGGAACCATCGTGAATCCGCCATCCCCGCAAACGGACACTGCCGGACGGTCCGGGGCAGCCAGCTTCGCTCCGAGAATGCCAGCCGGGCCGAATCCCATACCCGAGAAGCCCCAGGTATTAAGCATGGTCTGCGGCTGGCGCGCATTCCAGAACTGCATGAACCAGTTATGGTGGACGCCGGAATCCAAGGAAATGATCGCATCGTCGGGCATGACAGTGCGCAGATCCTCGACCACCCGCTCCGGCCGTATCGGCGACGTATGCAGGTTGAAGTTGGGGCGGACGTATTCTTCCCACTGTTCGCGCCATCCCTGAATGTCGGCCTGCCACGATTTCAAACGATCGCGCGGCGGGTTCCGGCGCTCAACTTCCCCCAGAAGCTGCTGCAGGAAGGTGCGGGCATCGGCGAGGATGCCGAGGTTCGGCACGTAATTACGGCCCAACTCGGCATGGTCGACATCGACATGGATCAGCTTCGCCGTCCCGAAATTCCACGAATACCCCGGCAACCATGACGACGACGACCGATCATCGAAGCGTGCGCCAATGGCAATCACGAGATCGGCATAGCGCCCCGCCTGATTGGCCGGATAAGCGCCATTGCGGCCAATGAAGCCAATCGACAACGGGTCGGTCATATCGATGCAGCCCATGCCGTTCGGCGAGCTGATGACCGGAATTCCCAAGCGATGCGCCAGTTCCGTCAGCTCCGCCGCGGCCTCGGACAAGGTCACGCCGTGGCCAATGAAAAGCACTGGGCGTTTGGCTTGCAAAATAAGATCCAGTGAAGCGGAAATGTCTTCCGGCGACGCGCCGCTGCGGCGCACATTGAATCCGTTCCAGGCGGATTCGCCGCTGATGTCATCTTCCTCCTGAAACACGTTGAATGGAATATCGACATTGACCGGCCCTGGCCGGCCGCTGGTCATCGTCGTCACCGCCTGACGCATCATCAATGGCAGCTGATCGACACGCGTTGGCTGGAACACACGTTTCGTCACCGGACGCATCACGTTCGGGAAATCCGCCTGATAGTGGCGGTTGAGCTCCTGAAACGGACTGCGATTGAATTGCGAGGTCGGCACGTTCGCGGTCAGCGCGAGAAAGGCCGATGAATCGGTCTGGGCAACCGCGGCGGCCATCACCATGTTGGCCGAGCCGGGCCCGCACGACGTCAGCGTGGCAACAGCCTGATGCTTCACCCGGAAATAGGCATCCGCCATGTGCCCCGCGACCTGCTCGTGCCGCGGCGAGACGAGCTTGATTCTATCCCGCACATTATAAAGCTCATCGAGGAGCCCAACCGTGCCATGCCCGCAAATCCCGAAAACATAGGGGATCTTCTCGCGGATCAGAAAATCGCAGATGAATTCTGCGCCCTTCATGCGCGGCATCGCTCGCTCCTTGGTAAAGACGTTCACTCCCGCCCGTGGCGTTCCAGGGCGGCAACAGCCGCGCTCCTTGGGCGAACGCCTTCAGGTCGTCTCATCACGACAAAGAGTTCACCATTTGAGAATGATTTTCAAGTCCTGAAAATTCGCGACACTCAGATCGAGCGGAGCGAGATCCGGCACCTTGGACATCGGAGACGCCGGGATCTCCGAACAGAGCCGCCCTACGGGACTGAAGCGCGCGAACACGTATTCAATGTGCCTCAGGCCCCGCGAGACGCCGCAAACACTTCACAATCCGGATACTTCAATTCTACAATGACACATACCGGTGGAGATGGGGTCGCGCTGACGGACACCAATCCTTGGTTGTAGGGGCGCGTGAGCGCGATCGTGTCGGGATATCTCGGGGAAAACAATGAAACAGCTGACGTCCATTCTGGCCGCCGCTGCGGCACTGGCGCTGGTGGCTCCGGCCGCGTATGCCCAGGAAAAACTCAAAGTCGGCGTGATGACCACGTTGTCAGGGCCAGGTGCAGTCCTGGGGCAGCAGCTTCGCAACGGCTTCCAGCTCGGCGTTGATCAGTTGGGCGGCAAGCTCGGCGGTCGCGACGTCGAGATCATCGTTCAGGATGATGAGCTCAAGCCCGATGTCGCCGTCGGCAAAACCAAAGCCCTCGTCGACCGCGATAAGGTCGATTTCATCGTCGGTCCGATTTTCTCCAACATCGCCGGCGCGATCGTGAAGCCTGCGACCGATGCAGGTGCCTTCCTGATCAGCCCGAACGCCGGTCCGTCCAATCTCGCCGGAAAGCAGTGCAACCCGAGCTTCTTCGTCACGTCCTATCAGAACGACCAGAACCATGAGGTGCTTGGCAAGTACGCCCAGGATTCAGGCATCAAGCGCGCCTTCATCATGGCACCCAACTATCAGGCCGGTAAGGACTCGCTGGCCGGCTTCAAGCGCTACTTCAAGGGTGAGATCGTCGACGAGGTCTACGTCCCCCTGAACCAACTGGACTATTCCGCTGAACTGTCGCGCATCGCTTCCGACAAGCCGGAAGCGATCTTCGTGTTCCTGCCGGGTGGCATGGGCGTGAATTTCGTCAAGCAGTTCCGTCAGGCCGGGCTCGCAGATTCCATCAAGTTCCTGTCGGCTTTTACAGTGGATGAATCCACGCTACCGGCGCAGCAAGATGCTGCGGTCGGCTTCTTCAGCGGCAGCAACTGGGCACCAAACCTCGACACGCCTCAGAACAAGGCGTTCGTCGCGGCCTATGAAAAGGCGTTCAACGCCGTTCCGGGAAGCTATGCCTTCCACGCCTACGATGCGGCCCTGCTGATCGACAGCGCGCTGAAGGCAACCAAGGGCGACACCTCCGACAAGGACGCCGTCCGCGCCGCCTTGAAGAAGGCCGACTTCCAGTCGCTGCGTGGTCCGTTCAAGTTCAACACGAACAACTATCCGATCCAGGATTTCTTCCTGGTGCAGGTGGCCAAGCGCCCCGACGGCAAGTTCCAGACCGAGATCGTGCAGCGGGTGTTCGAGAACTATCCGGATCCGTATGTCAAAGATTGCGGGATGAAGTGAGTCGCGTGCCCGTCATCATCTCCAAGACGCCGTCATTCCGCGGGGCAAGCATCATCTTGCCCCGCATTGCATAATCGCCATGTCGACCGCACTTTTCATCGTGCAGCTCCTGAACGGGCTGCAGCTCGGCGTGCTGCTGTTTCTGATTGCGGCCGGACTGACGCTCGTGTTCGGCGTGATGGATTTCATCAATCTGGCGCACGGCGTTCAATATATGTTGGGCGCCTATCTCGCGGTCATGTTCTACGCGATGACCGGAAGCTTTCTACTGGCGATGCTGCTTGCCCTTGCCGTTGCGCTCGCCTTCGGCCTGCTGCTCGAGTTCTTCGTTTTTCAACATCTCTATGACCGCGATCATTTGGACCAGGTGATCGCCACGTTCGGCATCATCCTGTTCCTGAACCAGGGCGTGAAGCTGGTCTGGGGCGCGGCTCCCCTGTCGTTGCCGATTCCGGACACTTTCTCCGGATCAGTCACATTGATGGACGGCCTGCTCTATCCCGTGTGGCGGCTCGTGATCATTGGTTCCGGCTTGGCCATCGCCGCGCTGCTTTATGCCCTCGTCTCCCATACCCGCGTCGGAATGCTCGTGCGGGCAGGCTCGACGAACCCTGCAATCGTCTCCGCCCTCGGCGTCAATATCCGACGGCTGTTCATGATCGTGTTCGGTTTCGGCACCATGTTGGCGGGCTTCGCGGGTATCATGATTGCACCAATCCTGTCGGTAGAGCCGGGCATGGGCGACACGATCCTGATCCTGGCGTTCGTAGTCATCGTGATCGGCGGCATCGGCTCCATCCGCGGCGCGTTCCTGGCCGCATTGCTGATCGGACTGGTCGACACGCTGGGGCGCTCGTTCTCAGTCGACGTCCTGCGGATGTTCATGGGGCCGTCGCAGGCCAGAACCGTCGGCCCTGCGCTCGCCTCCATGATGATCTACCTGCTGATGGCAATCGTGCTGTATCTCAGGCCCGCTGGCCTGTTCCCCGCAAAGGGGCGCTAAGATGTCCGACACGACGGCATCCACCGCTCCCGCAGCCCGCAGTTCAATCGCCCTGAAACGCGGCGGCATCATGCTTCCCGTTATCCTGTTTGCCGCCTTCGCCCTCATTCCGCTCGTCGCAGCCGCGACGAGCGAAGCCTACCTGCTCAGTCTCGTCAGCCGCGTGATGATTTTCGCAATCGCTGCACTGGCATTGGACCTGCTCGTCGGCTACGGGGCCTTGATGTCGTTCGGGCATGCGGCGTTCATCGGGCTTGGCGGCTACGCGGTGGGCATCCTGTCGGCACACGATATCACCGATGCGCTCATCGCGTTGCCCGTTGCTTTGGTGGTTTCCGGTCTGTTCGCCTACATCACTGGCGCCGTTTGCCTGCGCACCAAGGGCGTCTACTTCATCATGATCACCCTGGCGTTCGGGCAGATGGCCTACTTCACGGCCGCCTCCCTCGCTCCCTACGGCGGCGATGACGGCATGACGCTCTACGGGCGCAACACGGTCGCCGGTTTCGATATCCTGTCGAGTGATCGCGCGTTTTATTATTTCGTCTTCGCCTGCCTGCTCGGCACCTACCTTCTGTGCCGCGCATTGATTGCCTCGCGCTTCGGGCGTGTCTTCCGAGGGGCCCGCGAAAATCCGATGCGTATGGCAGCTATCGGTTTCGACATCGTGCGCTACCAGCGCGTTGCCTACGTCATCGCCGGAATGATCGGTGGGCTATCGGGCTTCCTTCTCACCAACGCGACCGAGTTCATCAGTCCGGCTTATATGTCCTGGCAGCGCTCGGGCGAACTGCTCATCATGGTCATTTTCGGCGGCATCGGCACCCTGAACGGCGCGATTGTCGGCGCAGCCGCCTTCCTGCTGCTCGAAGAGTGGCTGGCGGGCTTCACGGAGCATTGGAAAGTGATGTTCGGCCCGATGCTCGTCCTCGTGGCCGTTTACGCTCGCGGCGGTCTCATCGGAGTTGCAGGACGCCTGAGACGGATGTTCGACCGTGACTGACGCCGTTCTCCGCATCGAAAATCTTTGCAAGAATTTCGACAACCTGGTCGTGACCGATGACGTCACGCTCGATGTCCGCGCCGGCGAGTTGCACGCCGTTATCGGCCCGAACGGCGCCGGCAAGACGACGCTCATCAATCAGATTTCAGGGGCATTGGCGCCCGACAGCGGACGCATCCTGTTCACCGGACAGGACGTCACCGGCCTGCCAATGCACGCCCGCGCCGCACTTGGACTGACGCGCTCCTTCCAGATCACCTCGATCCTGCCCGGCTTCTCCGCCCTCGAAAACGTCGCTCTCGCGGTGCAGGCGCACGCCGGTTCCAGCTTTCGCTTCTTCGGCCGCGCCGCTGACGAGAAGGCGCTCAATGTGCCTGCCATGGCCGCGCTCGCCGAGGTCGGCCTTGCCGATCGCGCCGATGTTCAAGCCGGCTTGTTCTCTCACGGTGAAAAGCGCGCGCTGGAACTGGCCATCGCCCTCGCGACGCAGCCGAAGCTGATGCTGCTCGACGAGCCGATGGCGGGAACTGGCCATGAGGAAAGCGCACAACTGATCACGGTGCTTCAGCGATTGAAGAGCCGCTTTCCTATCCTCCTGGTCGAACACGACATGGCAGCCGTATTCGCCCTGGCCGATCGCATCTCCGTGCTGATTTACGGCCGCGTCCTTGCCAGTGGAACGCCCGATCAAGTCCGCGCCGACCCGCAGGTCGTGGCCGCCTATCTCGGCGACGAGATGGAGTGACGGATGCTGACTGTGGATCATCTGCAATCCGGATACGGCAGCACCCAGGTGCTGTTTGATATCAGCTTCTCTGTCGGCGCCGGTGAGCTTGTCACCCTTCTCGGCCGCAACGGCATGGGCAAGACAACCACCATCAAAACCGTAATGGGCCTGCTACCTGCCCGGGGCGGGCAAGCAGAATTCGACGGTGTCACTTTGCTTGGATCGCCGCCCTACCGCATCGCCCAGGCAGGCCTCGGGCTCGTGCCCGAAGGGCGGCAGGTGTTTCCGACGCTGAGCGTCGAGGAAAATCTTATCGCCACTGCCGCCGCCCCATTCGGTGCGCCCCGATGGACACTGAATCGGATCTTCACATTCTTCCCGCGCCTTGCCGAGCGCCGCACGCACATGGGAAATCAACTCTCGGGAGGCGAGCAGCAGATGCTCGCGATCGGTCGCGCCCTGATGACCAATCCGAAACTCCTCATCCTGGATGAGGCTACCGAAGGCCTTGCTCCACTGATCCGCGCGGAAGTCTGGGATTGCCTGGCGAAACTGAAAGCGGAAGGCCAAGCCATTCTGCTCGTCGATAAGCACCTGAAAGCGCTCACCCGTTTTGCCGACCGCCATGTCGTCATCGAGAAAGGACATGTCGTCTGGGTCGGCACATCAAAAGAGCTGATAGATGATCCAACCGTCAGCCAGCGTTACCTGCAGGTTTGATTGGCTCGCCCGAGAATTCGGCGGACGCAAAAAAAAATGCCGGAGCATGTCGGATTGGCCTCGGTGATAACGTCCTTGGGCCATAACGATCGAGCTTGCGTCAAGGAGATAAGGACAACCAAATGGCCAAGAACACGATTTGTCTTTGGTATGATAAGGATGCCGAGGCCGCTGCCCGCTTCTACGCCGCGACTTTTCCCGACAGCGCTGTGAGTGCTGTCCACCGTGCACCCAGTGATTACCCGTCTGGCAAGGAGGGCGACGTGCTGACGGTCGAATTCACGGTCGCCGGCATTCCCTGTCTTGGCCTGAACGGTGGCCCGACCTTTAAGCACAACGAAGCCTTCTCGTTTCAGATCGCCACCGACGATCAGGAAGAGACCGACCGCTATTGGAACGCCATCGTCGGGAATGACGGCCAGGAGAGCGCGTGCGGCTGGTGCAAGGACAAGTGGGGTATCTCCTGGCAAATCACACCCCGCGTGCTGACCGAGGCCATGGCAGCCGGCGGCGCCGAAGCAAAGCGCGCGTTCAATGCAATGATGACCATGCGGAAGATCGACGTCGCCGCGATCGAGGCAGCACGACGCGGCTGACCTCAACACGGCGCTGGACGAGACGGAGATCAACCTTGGCACGGTTCGTCAGCCGTCACATGCTGAACGCTGATGTCGTCACCGGGACGCATCCGCCCGCCGACCCTGGCTAGTCATCAGCCGATTGCTCCGACACAACGCGTCGAGGAATACACAGCGGCAGTCCGGTTTCCGGGTCGCTGATTATGACCGCGGAGATACCGAAAACCTCACGGATCATCTCCGGTGTGAGGATAACGGAGGGTGTGCCCTGCCCCGCGATCGCACCATCGCGCAACAGAACGAGATGGTCGGCATAGCGCGCCGCGTGATTGAGATCGTGAAGGACGGCGACAACGGTTCGGCCCTGGTCGCGGATGAGCGTGCGCATCAATTCCAGCACTTCGATCTGATGCGCGAGGTCGAGATAGGTGGTCGGCTCGTCCAGCAGCAGAATATCGCCCTGCTGGGCGAGCGTCATCGCAATCCAGGCACGCTGCCGCTGACCGCCGGATAGGGTCGCGAGATACCGGTCGCGGAGATCTTCCAATCCGGTCAGTTGCAGCGCCTGCTCTACCGCAAGCGTATCCGTCTCGCTCCAGCGGCTGAACATCGAGCGGTGCGGATAACGCCCCTGCCGCACCAGGTCCACGACACTCATACCCTCCACTTGCGGCGCGCCTTGCGCAAGAAATCCGATGCGGCGGGCCACGGTCTTCGACGGGAGCGTGGCGATCGGGATGTCATCGAGCAGAATCGCACCCCTCTGCGCGCGCTGTATTGTGGCGAGGCTGCGCAGAATGGACGACTTCCCGCAACCGTTCGGACCGAGCAGCGCCGTGAAGCTGTGCGGCCGGATCGTCAGGTTGAGGTCCTTGACGACGACGTTGGCTCCGTAGGCGATCGTCAGATTTTTGGCTTCCAGGCCTATGGCGGCACTAGTCATGGCGCCGCCTCCAGAGCAGAAAGCCGAAGAACGGCGCACCCAGCATCGCCGTGACCAGCCCGACCGGCAATTGCAGCGGCGGCATCGCCTGCCGAGCCACGATGTCGGCCGCCAGCACCATCAGACCGCCCATCAGCGCTGCGGCGGGAATCAGGCGATGATGCCGCCGCCCGACCAGGCGTCGCGCGAGATGGGGTGCCGCCAGTCCGACAAAGGCGACCAAACCAGCGCTGGCGACGGCTGCTCCCGAGATCACAGCGCAGGCCAGAACCATGAGGCCCCGCACCCACTCGACAGGCTGCCCCAGTCCAGCGGCTACGTCATCACCCAGCGCGATGAGATCCAGCTCACGCGATGCCATCCACACGGCCGCGAACGGAATCACGAGCCAGATGAGCAGTGTCTGGACCTTGATCCAGCGGCTGTCTTGGAGACTGCCGGCAAGCCAGACCATCGCACGCTGGAGAGCCGCAATCTCACCGAACACCGCAATGAACTGCGCCGCCGCTCCGGCCAGAGCGGAGAGACCGACGCCGATCAGTATGATGTTGAGGGATGACGTTCCTTCGCGCCAGGCCAGTGCATAGATCGCGGCCGACATAACAAGAGCCCCGGCAAACGTCAGGAACGGAAGCGCATAAGCCGAAACGATATCCAGTTTGATAATGACGATGACAGCTGCGAGTGCGGCGCCTGCATTGATGCCAAGCAGCCCTGGCTCGGCCAGCGGATTGCGCAAGATTGCCTGAGAAAGAGCACCGGCCGTCGCCAGCGCCGCACCGACCAGCACGGCCATCAGCGCGCGGGGCAACCGCAGGTCGCGGACGATCGTGACGGCCTCGACAGGTGTCTGATCGTTGCCGAGCAGCGCGCCGAGTACATGCTCAGGCAGGATCTTCTGGTCGCCCAGCGCAAGGGCAAGGATGAGCAGCACCGCAACGAAAACCAGCAGGGTGACCTCGGTTCGGATCATGCCGGTTGCCCTCTACGACGCCGGACAAGCCAGATAAAATAGGGTGCGCCCACGAGCGCGAGAGTGACGCCGATCGGCACATCCAGACCCAGGAGCGCGCGCGGGACCGTATCAGCAATGATGGTCAAGAGGGCCCCACCAATCGCGCTAAACGGTAATATCCAACGGTAATCGACGCCGACCGATAATCGCGCCAGATGCGGCACGACCAATCCGACGAAACCGGCCGGTCCGGCAATCGCGACCGATCCCCCAGCCAGACCAACGACGATGAGCGCGGCGATACCGCGCCACACGGCCTGGTTCTGCCCAAGGCTCTGGGCGACACTGGAGCCGAGACTGAGGGCCGTATACTGGCTGCGTGTGAGCATCGCTGCGGCCAGGGCCAGCCCAACGTAGGGCAACACGGGGACGATATCCGACAATGTCCGTCCACGCAGCGAACCGGCGGTCCAGAGGCGCACAGCATCGAGCGTCTGCGCGTCGAGGGTCAGGATGGCGGCGGTGATTGATCCCAGGAATGTGGAGACGACCACACCAGCCAGAATCAGCCGAACCGGTGTCGCTCCAGCACGTCCAGCAGAACCCAGGACGTAAACAATGACAGCGGCCAGACCGGCGCCCAGGAATGCCGCCCACACGAGGCCATAGACCGCCACGTTGTCGAACATCACGATCGTCACGACAACGGCAAATGCCGCGCCGGCATTGATGCCGAGAAGCCCGGGCTCAGCCAGAGGGTTGCCGGTCACGGCCTGCATGATGGCTCCGGCCGTGGCAAGCGCCGCACCGATGGCGATGGCGGCCACGACGCGCGGCATCCGGACCGTCCAGATGACAAGATCCTCACGCGCATCGCCAGGATTCCAAAGTGCTTCGACCACACGGCCGAAGGCGATGTGCGAAGACCCGACTGTCAGCGCCCACACGGCAAGCACGGCAAGTGCCAGGACAAGCACGGGAAGCCACGCAGCGCGCCGGTCGATCGGGATATTCACGGTTTGCCGATCACGTAGCGCTCGAGATCGTCCAATACACGGTGGGCCGAGGCGAGGCCGTTGAATTCCATCCAGGTTGCATGATCGACCCGATAAACGCGCTTGTTCTTGACGGCAGGCAGCATCTTCCACAAGGGGTTCGAAATCACCTCCTCGTGGCGGCCGCTGACATCCGAATCGTTCGTACCGCCGACAATATAGAGCAGCACATCACCATTGAGTTGAGCCAGATCTTCCCAGTCGGGACGCATCATGCTGAGGCTCGGATCCGACGTGGTCTCATATGCGGAGCGCTTCAGGCCCGCCTCTCGGGCAACCGCGAACGGGGCATAGGACCGCGGGGCGTCGAGGTAGAGCTGAAAGTCCCACGACGTGATCCTGAGAATCGAGACGGTGATGTTGGGCATGCGAGCGCGAATGTCTGACAGACGCGTCTCGTAAGCCCGCAACGTCTCCGTCACCTCGCCTTGCCGTCCGGTCAGTGTCGCCAGTGTGGTGTAGAACGCGCGCCAGTCGATGCCGGTCTCCAGCAACGTAGGGGCAAGCTGCGACAACTGCGGATAGATGCTCGCCGCCAGGGACGCACTCCCGGTGAACCCAACGATCAGGTCAGGCTTCAGGGCAACGATGCGTTCGAGGCTTGGCTCCATCACCACCCCGATGCTGGTGATGCCCTTTGCTTCCGCCCGCTGCTTGAGGCCCTCGTTACTCATCAGGTCGAGCGGCGCACCGACGATCGGCAAACCGACATCCATTCCGACGCCGAGGCTGAGCGTTGGATCGAGCACCACCACACGCTTCGGCTGAGCGGGAACGCACAGCGGCGCATTGAAGATGCTTGCGCTCTCCAGGCGCTGGCCTTCGCAGGCTGACGCGGACGTAGCCCAAAAAGCCAGCGCGGCGAGACCGCCTATCAGCGCAATAAATCTGCAGAGATTTGTCATTCCTAACCTGCGAACTTCCAATTGGTACGGGAGAATCGTTCTACCTCCAGGGCGCCTTATGGCGCAGGCTCTTCGGAGGCTGACGCGGTCCAGTAGGTCGCGATCCTGAACTGCGATCGCTCCAGCTTGCCGGTATCGCGGAAATGTTCGCGCAGCAGCTTCGCGTCGGTCCACTCGCCTCCGAACCAGACGAAACGATCCGATCTGTCGGGAATCGGCGTCGCCAGAATTTTCTCGCGGAGGGTCGAAGCCGGATCGCTGCGATACAGCCAGGTGATATCGAACCCCATCCTCCGCGGCAGGTCCATGCGATCGGACGGCGAGGCCACCTGGATGTAGGCGACACCCGTTGTTGTCTCGGGAACCCCTTCCAGAATGCGCGCGATAGCAGGAATCGCGGTTTCATCGCCGGCCAATAACAACCACCCGCCCTCGGGGTACCAGCCGCCTCCCGGCCCCATGATCCCGATCTCACTCCCCGGGACGACCGTGGTCGCCCACTCGGACGTGCGACCACCCTCGTGCAGAAACACATCGACATCGAAATATCCAGCAGCAACGTCGATCGTGCGGACCGTATAAACTGGCCGGTGCAGCGCAAGCTCGCCCTCCGGCCATATCGTCTGGCCATTCGCGCCGACAGTCGGCCATTCGACTCTGGTCGCGCCCTTGGCTGCGAGCAGCAAGCGGAAATGCAATCCGCTTTGGCCAAAGCTTTCGAGATTTTCACCAGCGAGACGGACGCGGACAAACGACGGTGCAATACGGCTGGTCCCGACAACGCGCATCAGACGGAAGTTGGGAGGGCGCGTTCCGGTGACCGCGCCGCCGGCCCAAACAATCGAGCGAGCCAGATCGGGATGCAATGCCGCAATACGCTGCATGATGAGATCACGGAGCGTTTGCAGACGATCGCTACCTTCCGCAAGCACTCTGACCGTAGCAACTTCGTCGCCGATCAGAAGCTCAATGCTGCCCAGTTGGGTCCGGCAATGCCACAATGCGGTGTCGATTTTCTCAAAAGCAAGTCCCCGCTCTTGAGCGCCCGCATGCAGATATGTCAGCGCCTCGTTGGGCGGGATGCCGACGAGCGCCGCTGACGTCGCGGTCAGCGCACCGCTACCGATTTCCGGCATTTGCTGATCTCCCTCTCCGGATCCCGGCCTGAGTCCAACCGAAGCCCACGCGCTGATTTACAGCAGCGCGGAAGCCGCCGCGATGTGCCCGGCCCAAGCTTGTCATGTGTGTGGTTTCTTTGCACTAGTATTATGTACTATTTTAGTCAACAAAGTGATCGAGCCTGTGTGATTTGGGGGAGCGGGCTGGCGCCGAGCATCGCTTGGCGTAAAGGTCTCCTTTCATGTCCAGACAGGCATCGTGCATAGGCGGGGCAGGCTTCACGTGTGGCCGCCTCTCAAACGTCTGGGGTTCCGGGATGCATTACGTGCGGCCAGCCAGCATCATGATGTCCATGATGTTCGGTCCATTTCTTTGCGTTTCGTATGTGCATGCTCAACAGTTGCCGCCCGCTCAGCCGCCTGCAGCGGCGGGGCAGGCACAGCCGGTTCCCGAGAGCGAGACGTCACCAGTCACGATGCAGCTGCCCGGCATCGTGGTCGAGGCGAGGCCGGCAAAGCGCAATATTCAGAAGGAAAGGCTGCGAGCGGCCGGTTCGAGTCCTGCTGCGGCAACTCCAGGGCCTTCCACGGCTGTCGCCGGAGCGGGTTTGCCGGGTCTCGTGGTTGAGGGCGAAAAGATGGTTCGCACGCTGCGCGATACCACGACGAGTATCGGCATCGTCACTGGAGAACAGATTCGCCAGGAGCAGATCGAGGATCTTCAAGGCGCGCTCAATACGCAGGCCAACGTGCTCGCCACCAAAGGTTCCCAGGGCAACTCCGGTTTCACGATTCGCGGTCTCAATTCCGAGGGCCTGACGCAAAACCAGAATCCATCAGCCGCGCCGCTCATTTCCGTCGTCATCGATGGTGCGACCCAGAACCCTGAAGCCACGCGCCGTGGCGCTCGCGGCTTATGGGACGTCGAGCAGGTCGAGGTCCTTCGTGGTCCGCAATCGGCGCTGCAGGGGCGCAACTCGCTTGCGGGCAGCGTGTTCATCAAGACCAACGATCCCACCTATAAACCGGAGGTGATTTTCGAGGCCACGGCCGGCGGTCAGGATTTGAAAAGTGGCGGGTTTGTCGTCAACACGCCGATCGTTGCAGGCCAATCGGCTTTGCGTATTTCGGGTCAGGTTTTCGAGCGCAATCACGACATCTCTTATGAAAACCCCGAAAACAATCGTCTCGATGAAGATAAGCTGGGGACGATCCGCGGCAAACTTCTGATCGAACCCGACAGTCTCCCCGGACTGAGCGCACTGTTCACCATCGCTCACGTTCAGGATCGTCCGGCCGTACTATCGGTAACTCCGCCATTCTACGATCGCGTTCTCGACGCCAACGCATCGATCGATTTTCGCGAAACGAAAACAGCTAACTACATCAGCGATATCGGGTACATGCTGCAACCGGGTCTGAAGATCAGGTCGATCACGTCCTACGCTGACACCGAGACCGATATCGGCTCGGCTCCGAGCAGCCTGCTGCAGCGCGAGGTCACCCGAGATGGCGGTGATTTCACTCAGGATCTGCGGCTTGAAATTGAAAACCGTGGCAACGGGCTTTCCGGCGTCATCGGTCTTTTCTACGGATCGTTCGCCTACAAGAACGACTCACTCGACACAGCCTTTTCGGTCCCGATTCAAGATCTCTTCACAGACGCGGATACGCGCAGCGTGGCTGCCTATGCCGACCTGCGTTATCGTTTCTTGGACAGGTTCGCATTTATTGGCGGCGGCCGTCTTCTGCACGATGAGGTGAAGAGCAAGTCGGACGGCATGATCCTCCTTAATCCATACAGTGTTCTTGGAGGAGCCGATCCGGACATCGCTTTCGTCTCGAACAATTTTTCCGATGACTACACCGAGTTCCTTCCCCGGCTGGGATTCACTTACGATCTCACTCGCGACCAGACCGTCGGCATCACTTACAGCAAGGGATATCGCAACGGATTTACCGAATTCCGCCTGTCGACGGCCGAGTTCAATACGATCAAGCCGGAATATCTCGACTCCTATGAGTTGTCGTATCGCTCGACGTGGCTCAATGAGAAACTGTCGTTCAATGCAAACTTCTTCTACTACGATTATAAAAATCAGCAGGTGGCGTTCGATGAGACGGTCTTCGAATTTCCTGTTTCTTATATTCAGAACGCCAAGAGTTCACATGCTTACGGCGCGGAATTCGAAGCGCGCTGGCGGCCCATTCCACCGCTGCAGCTCTACGGCTCGCTCGGCTTGATGCGGACGGAATTCGACAGCTTCAACTCGCCGGACGGCAATTTCAGCGGCAACAAATTCCCGGAAGCCCCAGCTTATACGATCGCCGTGGGCGGCATGTATAAGCACGAGACCGGCTGGTTCGCGGGCGCCAATCTACGTTACACGGACGGCTATTACAGCGGCGGCGATGTCGGAAACACCTCTTTGCGCTTCGTCGACGGCTATACGCTCGTCGATGCGCGGATCGGCTGGGAATGGGAGAACTACACGCTCACGCTGTTTGCCAAGAACGTATTCGATGAGAAGTACGTCACCAGCATCAGCACATCTTCCGGCGTGCAATCTCAGGCCACTGTCGGCGACGAGCAATTGGTTGGCGTCACGCTGCTCGGGAAGTTCTGATCTTCACGATCCTGCACGCCTCACGGGACGAAATTCCGTGAGGCGCCCATGTCAGGCTGTCATCAAGCCGAACTGTGCGCGGTGCAATCGAGCATAACTGCTATCGTGCGCCATCAGGTCGGCGTGGCTCCCCTCCTCAACAATGCCGCCCTCGTCGATGACCGCAATCCGGTCCGCATGCTGGATGGTGGCAAGCCGGTGGGCGATGATCAAAGTAGTCCGGCCGGCGGATAGCTCCCCCAATGATTGCTGAATAGCCAGCTCCGTCGCGCTGTCCAGAGCCGAGGTTGCCTCGTCCAGGATCAGGATCGGCGGATTCTTCAGGAAAATACGGGCAATCGCCACACGCTGCTTTTGTCCGCCCGAGAGCTTGATCCCTCTTTCGCCGACAATCGTATCGAGGCCGTCGGGTAGCGAGGCAATCAGCGTATCCAGATTCGCGCGCCGTACGGCGTCAACGATCTCCGCTTCCGTGGCATCCAGGTTTCCATAAAGGATGTTCTGGCGCAGGGATCCGCCGAAGAGGAAGACATCCTGCTGGACGATGCCGATCTGGGCCCGCAATGAGGCCTGGGTCATATCGCGGATATCAATGCCGTCGATCGTAATGGAACCGGCGTCAATCTCATAGAAGCGCGGCACCAGAGAGCAGATCGTCGTCTTGCCGGCTCCGGACGGACCAACCAGCGCCAACGTCTCGCCGCTGCCGATGGACAGGTTCAGCCCGGACAGAATTTTGCGATGATCTGAATAACCGAAATCGACGTCCTTGAAGACGATGTCTCCCTTGAGACGCGGAGAGCTGATGGCTCCCGGCTTGTCGGCGATATCGGGCGCGGTATCCATGAGGCGCGTATACCGCCTGAACCCGGCAATGCCCTTCGGATAGCTCTCCAGCACAGAGATGATCTTGTCGATCGGGCGCAAAAACGCATCGATCAAGAGAATGAAGCCCACAAGGCCGCCATAGGTGAGCTCACCGGTGATGACGAACCAGGCGCCCATGACCATCACAATGAGTTGCACGAGCCGCGTGCTCAGGAACGTCAGCGTGCTGCTCGCCGTCATGTACGCGTAAGCATTGAGCTTGGTGGTCTTGTAGCTCTCGTTATCGCGCGCGAACAGGCGGCGCTCGTGGTCCTCGTTTGCGAATGCCTTGACGACGCGAATGCCGCCGACGCTCTCCTCGATCCGCGTATTAAAATTGCCCACCTGCCGGAACAAGCGCTCCCAATTCTGCGTCATACGCGCGCCGTAGCGCGCAACCAGCCATGTCATGAACGGGACGACGACAGCGCTGATGAGCGCCAGCTTCCATTGCACGGCGAACATCAGCAGGAACGCACCGATGAAGGTCATCACGGCAATGAACACATCCTCGGGGCCGTGATGGGCGATCTCGCCAACCTCTTCGAGATCCTTGGTGACGTGCGTGATCAGATGGCCGGTCTGCGTATTGTCGAAGAAGCGGAACGACAGTTTCTGCAGGTGATCGAAGACCTGAGTCCGCATATCGGTCTCGATGCTGATACCGAGTGCGTGTCCCCAATAGATCACGATCGCCATCAGCCCGGCATTGACGACATAGACAGCCAGCAAGGCGACGGCACAGGCCAGGATCAGCCCCCAATTCTGCCCCGGCAACAGTTCGTCGATGAAATACTTCACCGCCAGAGGAAAGCTCAACTGCAGCAGGCCGGCCACGACCGCGCAGCCGAAGTCCAGAACGAACAATCGCTTGTATGGCCGGTAGTAGGAGAAGAAACGGCGAAGCAGGGATGGGGTATCAGTCACGATGCGAGCTCGAAAGAATGATCACGTCACGACAAGGGTTCGCAGCGAGCCGCTCGCGCGACCGGCCGTACGTAGCTGACAAGCGATGACGCAGGTTCGCGCTCCCGTCCAGATCTGCAGGCGATCTGACACATCGTGACCGTTGTCAAGTTCATCACCGGGATCGTTCACGGTGAGGTGAAGACTGCCGGATCGCGGAATAGTGCCACAGATCATGAAGCCCTTCTGTATGGCTACATCTCGACGAATGAGCATATTTTTCTCGTCTTGCAGCCTGGTCTTCGCTAACAGGCTCTGATGGTCCGGCGGCCAGCGTGCCGTCCGGTCTATTTGACGGATGTGTCAGAGATGAATGAACCGAGCTTTCCGATCTGCGTTGCCGCGCTCTATAAGTTCAGCC
Organism: Pseudomonadota bacterium; assembly: GCA_023423275.1. Classification (GTDB taxonomy): domain Bacteria; phylum Pseudomonadota; class Alphaproteobacteria; order Rhizobiales; family Hyphomicrobiaceae; genus ZC4RG25. Next base: position 16,384 of record JAFAFW010000019.1, on the reverse strand, counting down.
ACATCGAAGATTGCGTAAAAATTTGCGCTCCTTTGGCAAGTCTGTGTTGCTCTCAAGGCCTCAAAGGCACGCTGCTGCTCGCCCACGAAGGGATCAACGGAACCATTGCAGGATCGGATCGCGCCATTGAGCAGGTCCTCGGTCACATCCGCGAACTGCTCGGAGAAACCAATCTTGAGGTGAAGTTCTCGCGCGCCAAAACGCAGCCGTTCTACCGCATGAAAGTTCGGATCAAGCGCGAGATCGTGACCATGGGTGAGCCGAACATCGATCCCGGGAAAAATGCCGGCCACTATGTTGCGCCCGAGGATTGGAACCGACTGATCCGCGAGCCGGACACGATCCTCATCGACACGCGCAATGACTATGAGGTGGCCGTTGGCACCTTTCAGGGCGCGATCAATCCGCAGACGAAAAGCTTCCGCGATTTTCCAGCATGGTTTCGGGCCGAGCGCGAACGCCTTCTGCAAGATGGCAAAACGCCGAAAATTGCAATGTTCTGCACCGGCGGAATCCGTTGCGAGAAGTCGACAGCCTTCCTGCGATCAGAAGGTCTGGACAACGTCTATCACCTTGACGGCGGGATCCTGAAATATCTCGAATCCGTCCCTCAGGAACAAAGCCTCTGGCAAGGCGAGTGCTTCGTATTCGACGAACGCGTCGCGGTCGGCCACGGTCTTGCACCGGGCACTTATGCCCTGTGCCGCGCGTGCCGGCGACCGTTAAGCGAGACTGACCGCCGATCCGATCTTTACGAAGCCGGAGTCAGTTGTCCCGCCTGCCATGGGGAGCGCAGCGACGAACAACGGGCGCGTTACCGCGAGCGTCACCGTCAGGAAGGCATGGCAACTGCACGCGGAGAGCTTCATGTCGGTGCGACCCTTGGTTCCCGGCACGGGCCTGACGAGTAGGCCTGCTTCTGTCCGCTCAAAAATATGATCGTCACCAACGCAAGAGCGATCGGCCCAGAAGCGCGCCGGCCAACGCGACTGCAAGCACTCCGAGGCTATACCAGACCGCCAGGAACGGCAGTCCACCTTCGGTGCAGTGAAAAGAGTACACCCACGCGCCCAGCCCCCCTGCCAGCAGGCCTGCGGCAGCTCCGGCGAGCGTCAGTTCTGTGGGTGCAAGCCGGCGCATGAACGCCATCACAACCGCGAAGAACGGGAACGATAGAGCCATGATGTAAAGCGGACAAACCAGCGCCGACGAGCCCATCAATATCGCACGTCGTGCTGCAGCAGGCGCGAGCGCATAGTCCGCAACCGCAGCGGCGGCAGCCACGAGAAAGAGAGCAAACGCTGCGGTCAACGGCCATCGCCCACTGCATTCCGGACGCCCCAATCTCTCGACCGCCCAGATACCGGCGAGGCCGAGCCCTGCGGTGTAACCCGACTTGATCCAGAATATTCTGCTGCCCATCGCGTCATGAAGATCCGGCCGCAATCCGAGCCAGGCAAGCATCACGGGCGCAGCAACGACGAAACCGATCAGGACGACAGCCGCCAAACGATAAATCAACGCATTGCGGGCGACGGGCTTCAGGTCGTCAGTCAGGCGAGCAATCAGATCATCGGTCATCGCTCACCTCCGAACCGGTTCAGCAACGCCCTGAGCCCCCGATGCACCGCGACTTTGACGGCGGACTCCGACAACCCGGCCGTCTGCGCTACCTCCGCCACGGATTGCCCCTCGATCTTGACCTGGCGGATCAGCCGGCCTGTTCGCTTGGGCAGTGTGTCGAGCATCGCATTGAGGTCCATATGGGCACTGAGGTCCCTGACCGGCTCCTCCGAGAGAAATTCGGCCATATCCTCGATCGGGACGTGCGTTTCCATCCGCAACCGGCGCAAGGCGTCGATCAGCTTGTAGCGCGCGATGGCATAAGCCCAGGCCGTGAACGGACGGCCCGGATCGTACGTCATCCGTCGCGCGTGAATGGCCAACAGCGTCTCCTGCACCAGATCTTCCACTTGGCTTGCGGCATCGGCATGCAGGCGTCGTCCAAAGTATCGGCGCAAATGCTTCGACAGCTCCGAAAGAAGATTCCGATACGCAGCCGCGTCGCCCGAGAGCGACGCGAGCATCAGCGCACGAAGGCCATTCTCCAATGACTGCAGGCCGCTCATCAGTCTCAATTCGTTTGATTGCGGAATACGTTACAGATCCGGCGAAATATCACGAGACCTCCCCTTTTTATCACGCCTGCGTGAACACGTAACTTCCAGCGCGCCCCCACGAACTTCAAAATACAGCGCGCGCACGGGCCATGGGGTTCGGGTGGTCGCGCTCAACTCCGGAGTTACGCTATGGCCTTCCCCGTCCGCAATATGATTCTTGCGCTCACTCTCGTCGCCGCGAGCGCTGTTCCCGTCTACGCCCAAGACTCGATGACCAAGAAGCCGGACGCCATGAAAAGCGACAGCATGGCCAAAGGCGGCGATGCAATGAAAGCGGACAAGATGGGCAAGGATGCCATAGGTAAGGACAGCATGGGGTCTGATGCCATGAAGAAAGACAAGATGGGTTCGGACTCCATGGGAAAGGCCGGTGACGCTATGTCGCCGAAGAAAATGTGAAACGAATTGCTTCCGGGGCTCCGCACAAGGTGTTCATGATTGCGGGGCCCTGCTGGCAACATCCATCAGTGCTGGAGCCTGTCGGCCATGCATACTCCTTTCCATGAAACAAATCGGGCGTCTCCCCCGGGCGCTCTGATTTATCGTCATTCGCTGTGGACGCGTATTGCCCATTGGTCGTGGGCCGTCTGCCTGTTCTTTCTCCTTTTCTCCGGGCTTCAGATCTTCAACGCTCATCCGACGCTCTACATTGGGAATGAGAGCGGCTTTGCGTATGACAATGCGATCGTCCGCATCTATGCCGTGGACACCCCAAGCGGACCCCGGGGACGGGCAGAAGTGTTCGGACAGGAGTTCGACACCACGGGCGTCCTCGGCGTAAGCGGCACTTCGGAGCAGCCGCAATATCGCGGCTTTCCTTCGGCGGTGACGATTCCCTCCTACCAGGACCTCGCCACAGGCCGCGTCGTTCACTTCTTTTTTGCCTGGTTGTTTGTCGCAACACTCCTCATCTGGTTCATTGCCAGCTTCGCCAATGGCCATGCGTTGCGCGACCTTATTCCTCGAAGCAAAGACCTCAGAAACTTGCCGAAGGACATCGCCGACCATGCGCGTTTTCGTTTCAATCACGGACGCAGTTACAACGTGCTTCAGAAGCTCGCCTATTGCGGTGTTTTCTTCATTCTATTTCCATTGATCATCTTGACCGGTCTCAGCATGAGTCCGGGGATGAACGCCGCTTGGCCCTGGCTACTGGACATCTTCGGCGGCCGGCAGACCGCGCGATCAATTCATTTCATGGCGATGTCTTTGCTGATGCTGTTCTTCGTTGTTCATATTTTCATGGTGTTCGCCGCAGGCCCCCTCAACGAGCTGCGTTCCATGATCACGGGCTGGTACCGCACAAGCCCGGACACGTCCCTGCACGACGGAGATAAGCCATGAGCCGCATCCTGCTTTCCCGCCGCCGCATCATCGGCATGGGTGTCCTCGGCACAACGTCTCTCGCGTTGTCCGGCTGCGATCAGTTTGATTTCCTCGGGCGCACGGACAGCACCGCACGCGCGATCCTGGAGAAAACGAACAGCCTGACCTATCACGCTCAGCGCTTGTTGATACGTGACGGGGGCCTCGCTCCGGAATACTCCGAGAGCGAAATCCGGCAAGGCCAGAGGCCGAACGGATCCAGAGATCCCGATACGCCCGAATATGCGGCACTGAAAGCCAATCACTTTGCCGACTATCGACTGACGGTAAAAGGCCTCGTCGAGCAGCCGCGCACGTACTCCCTCACGGAACTGCGCAATATGCCGTCACGAACGCAGATCACGAGACATGATTGCGTTGAAGGCTGGAGCTGCATCGCCAAATGGACCGGCACACCGTTATCGAAACTTCTTGATGAGGCCAAACTCAAGCCGGCCGCACGTTACCTCGTATTTCATTGCTACGACCGTTTCGACGATGTTTCCGGCCCGGCATCATACTACGAAAGCTGCGATCTTGTGGATGCGCGCCATCCGCAGACGATCCTCGCATACGGCCTCAATGGTGAAGCGCTTCCTGTCGCCAACGGTGCTCCGATCCGCGTGCGCATAGAACGGGCCCTTGGCTACAAGCAACCCAAGTACGTGCATACGATAGAAGCGGTGGATAGCTTCTCCGGCTTCGGACTGGGAAAGGGCGGATACTGGGAAGATCGGGGCTATGACTGGTACGCCGGGATTTGATGAGGCGCGGCCTGGCTTTCTATCGAGGCGACCGCTCTCTTGCCTATTCCAAACGCCGCGCAACGTTGCAGAGAACCAATCACCGATTTTCCGATTATCACGCAAATCACTGGCCATTGCTTCATGCAATCCAACCTCAGTCGGAGAAATTGGCTATGGGCGTAATCACCACCAAGGACGGCGTCGATATTTTCTATAAGGATTGGGGGCCGAAGGCTGCGCAACCCATCGTATTCCATCATGGCTGGCCACTTTCCAGCGACGATTGGGATAATCAGATGCTGTTCTTTCTCGACAAGGGCTATCGCGTCATCGCTCATGACCGGCGTGGTCATGGGCGGTCGAGTCAGGTCAGCGATGGTCATGATATGGACCACTACGCTGCTGATGCGGCTGCCGTCGCGGAGTATCTCGATCTCAACAATGCCATCCATATCGGTCACTCGACCGGCGGCGGAGAGGTTGCACGCTACGTCGCCCGCCATGGCAAGGGGCGCGTTGCGAAAGCTATTCTCGTCAGTTCTGTGCCGCCGATTATGCTGAAAACCGCGGCCAATCCGGGCGGTCTGCCAATGGAAGTCTTCGATGGCTTTCGGGAATCCCTCGCCGCTAACCGGGCGCAGTTCTATGTCGATGTTGCAAGCGGACCGTTCTATGGCTTCAACCGTCCGGGAGCCAAAATCTCCCAGGGTGTGATTCAGAACTGGTGGCGACAGGGCATGATCGGCTCCGCCAAGGCCCATTACGAGGGCATCAAGGCCTTTTCCGAAACCGACTTTACCGAGGATCTCAAGGCGATAGATGTGCCGACTCTCGTCACGCACGGCGATGATGACCAGATCGTGCCGTATGCCGATGCTTCACTGCTTTCCGTGAAGCTGCTGAAGAAGGGGACGCTCAAGATCTACGAAGGCTTCCCGCACGGCATGTTGACCACCCACGCCGACGTCATCAATCCCAATCTGCTCGCCTTTATCAAAGGCTGAGCGTCGGCGATAAGATGAGAGCCGAAGCGGCTGGCGCGCACGCCAGCCAACCGCAGCGCCGTTGAAATAGTGGCCGCTCGGAACTCCGCCAAATGGCAGACGACGGTTCGTTTGGCTGATAGGGTAAGTCTACCCTTCGTCATCTTTCGAGCTGATCATGCGACAGATGCCCTCCGCGGTGCCGCGGCACATCCTGCCCGTCATCGTCGCAGCCCAATTTGCCGGCACGTCGCTTTGGTTCGCAAGCAACGCGGTGATGCCTGATCTCCAACGCTACGGAGACTTGCCGGCCGAAGCCCTGGGCAACCTCACGACCGCCGTTCAGCTCGGTTTCATTGCAGGCACGTTCGCCTTCGTCTTCTTCGTCATCGCAGATCGCTTTTCGCCGCGACGCATCTTCCTGGCGTGTGCGCTCCTCGGGGCCTTGTTCAACGCCGCTCCCTATGTCGTCGGCGCATCACTGTGGCCGTTGCTCCTGCTGCGATTTGCGACCGGCTTCTTTCTCGCCGGCATCTATCCGATCGGCATGAAAATCGCCGCGGGATGGTTTGATCGCGATCTCGGCAAGGCCCTGGGTTATCTCGTCGGCGCGCTCGTGCTCGGAACCGCATTGCCGCATCTGATACGCGCGCTCGGACAGGATTTGCCATGGGAAAGCGTGCTGCTATCCGTATCGGCCATCGCGATATGCGGTGGCCTGCTGATGTATCGGTTCGTTCCTGATGGTCCTCATTTGCGTGCCGGCGCTCGTTTCGATCCGCGGGCGATCATCGATATTTTCCGGTCCCCGGACTTCCGCGCCTCGTCGTTCGGCTACTTCGGTCACATGTGGGAACTCTATGCGCTGTGGACGTTCGTACCGGCCTATCTCGCCGCGTTTGGGTTTGAGAAATCGGGCGGAGCATCCGGCATCTCGTTATGGACGTTCCTGATCATCGGCGTGGGCGCAGCCGGCTGCATCCTTGGAGGCTTGATCTCGCTGAACCGCGGAAGCGCGCGCGTCGCGTTTGTTCAACTGGCGGCCTCGGGGGCGTGCTGTCTCCTGTCGCCGATTGCCTTCCTGATGCCGCAACCGGTGATGCTGGGCTTCCTGCTCATCTGGGGAATTGTCGTTGTCGGTGACTCACCGCAATTTTCGACGCTCAATGCGCGCTATGCGCCGTCGCAGCTCGTGGGGTCCGCCCTCACGATCGTCAATTGCCTGGGCTTTGCCATCACGATCGCGTCGATCCAGCTGCTCAACAGCCTCCTGGACTCTGTCGGCGCGCAATACCTGTTCCTGCTCCTCGTCCCGGGGCCGCTTCTCGGCCTCCTCGCCCTGCGGCGTCTGGTTCACAACGCCCCTTAGAGGTCTAGGTCTGGAACCGGAGCTCCTGCGTCACACCCTCAATGCGTCCAGGCGACGATGCGCCCGAACTTGAAGTTGTCCGCGTAGGACTTCGGCACGGCTTTGCGGGGTTGCGGGTCGTAGACGGTGTAGGCGATACCGTTACGCTCCGCGTAGGCAATCGCCTCTTCCTTCGTCTCGAACCGGAGCTGCACCTGCTGGCGCATGTCGGAGGAGCTGGTCCAGCCCATCAGAGGATCGATTTCGCGCGGAACCCGCGGCTCATCCTCGAGCACCCAGTCCTTCGTCCGCGCAAGGCCTGACTGCATGGCCGTCTTTGCCGGCTTGTAGATCCGCGCCACCATCGTTCCGTCCCGAAGTAATCCTCATGCACGCTGCGCGCACGATACCCAGTTGGCGGCGCCGGTTCAATGGCGCGACAGCGCCGCAGACCCGAACCGGCGCCCGACCTCAAATGAAGCCGCCGTTGATGTGGATGAGCTGGCCGGTCACATAGCTCGCGCCCGGCGAGCACAAGAATTCCACCACCGAGGCGACCTCGTCCGGCTGACCGATCCGACCGAGCGGCACCTTCTCGGCGAAGCCCTTCCACTCCTCCGGCGACAGGAACTGCTCAGTGCCTGCCTGCTTCTCGATCAGTCCCGGAACGACGCAGTTGACGATGACGTTGTATGGCGCGAGTTGCAGTGCCAAAGCCCGCGTGAGGGCCTCCAGCCCCGACTTCGCGCAAGCCGAAGCCGGATAGAATGGATAGTCCGTGCGGAAGATATGGGCGTTGTGGGTGCTGACGGTTACCACGCGGCCGGCCGAAGACGCCTTCAGCGGTTCCAGAGCCGCCGTCGCCATCTCAAACAAACCTCCGGCAACCACGCCGTGAACATTGTCAAACCCTTCGCGCGTCAGTTCACCGTAAGGGCTCCGGTCAGGGAAGCCTGCGTTGGCAATCAGAACGTCGAGGCCGCCGAACCGCTCGACGGCCCGCCGGACCAGCGCCCCACCGACCTCGGGCTTCGAAAGATCGCCCAGCATGATGTCTGTCTCGGCGCCCTTCTCGCGCAACTCGGCCGCGACCTCCTCGCAGCCACGCTGATTGTTCAGCGCATGAAGCAGGATTCCGGTGCCAGGCGCAGCGAGACGCCGGCAAATCGCCGCCCCGATCCCGCTCCCCGATCCGGTCACCAGGATCGACCGCAGCTTGCCCCCATTTGTCATTCTCAGAACTCCCTAGCGTAAAGGTATGTTGGCGCGGACGTTTCCCTGTCCGCGGCGGTCCCGTCAAGGGGAGCTTTTACAAAGTCTTACAAACTCTGGATTGACGAAGCTGAGCCCGTCTCCCTAACCTCATGTAAGCGCTATCCCGAACGGGATCGCCCTGACTGCGGCGTGCGCATCTCAGAGAGGAAACTGCCATGGACGCCCCAACCACCGAAGCCGGAAGTGTCAAAGTCCTGGGACCGGACGATGGCAACAGCTACTGGCAACCGGTTCCAGCAAACGGATTCGTGCGCAATCTGTTCAACACGGACAACACGAACGCGAAATCGGACTACAGCGTCCTGACGCAGACCGTCGCTCCGAAGTGCTTCATCCGCGAGCACACCCATCCCGATCATGAGGAGATTATCTACGTGGTCGACGGGAAGGGCATTGCGCGTGTGGACGGCGTCGAGCATCCGATCGAGAAAGGCTCTGCGGCGTTCATCGGACGCAATCGCAAGCACCATTTTCTCAACCCATATGATGAGCCCTTGACCTTCTTCGTCGTCATCATGCCCGGCGGCCTCGATGGATTTTTCTCCCAGATCGGCCGGAAGAAAGAGCCCAACCAGCCTGCGCCGGAGCCCTTCCCACGCCCGGAAAACATTGCGGAGATCGAAAAGAGCAGCGTGTTCGGCTGGACCGACACGACGTACGATCCGAAGAAGTAAGCGGACTGAAAAGGGTTCTGAGATGATCTACGAAGAGCGCGATTATCGGGTCAAAGCCGGCAGGCTTGGGCAATTCGTCAGCCTGTACGAGAAGCACGGGCTGCCAATCCAGCTCGAGCTGCTGGGCAAATTCCACGGCTATTTCACAACCGAGCACGGCGAACTGAACCACGTGGTCGCTTGGTGGTCCTATGACAGCCTCGATGATCGTCTGACGCGTCGCGACAAGATGATGGTTGATCCGCGCTGGCAGGAGTACCTCAAGATGGTCGACGGGATGCTCGATACACAACAGTCGCGCATCCTGCGGCCGACGTCATTTTCTCCGATGAAATAGCCAGTTATTCGCGGACACCATCCATGAGCACATCACTGGTGAAACTGGGCGACGGCGCCGGGCTGTCGGTCACAATCGAGGGCAGCGGCCGGGATCTGGTTCTCGTCACCGGCCTCGGTGGAACCGCGGCTTTCTGGAATCCCGTCGTTCCGGCGCTCGCCGCGCACTTTCGCGTCATCCGCTTCGACCAGCGCGGCATCGGCAAAAGCACACGCGGAACAGACAGTGTCGATATCGCTTGTCTCGCCCGTGACACGCTGGCCGTTCTGAAACACGTAGACGCGCAAAACGCACTGTTGCTTGGCCATTCGACAGGTGGCGTGATCCTTCAGGAACTCGCGCTGCAGGATGCGTCACGCGTCGCCGGCTTGATCCTCAGCGCCACATGGCCGGGCCACAATCGCTACATGGAGGAACTGTTCCGCGCGCGGCTCGCCGTGCTGAAGGCAGCGCCTCAGCAATATGCCGCCCTGGGCGCATTTCTCGGCTATCCACCGGACTATCTCAACGCGAACTGGTCAACCTACGAGACCGCATTGAAGGGCGCTCCCATCACGGAGCTTCAGCAAACCATCGTCGCGGAGCGCATCGCAGCCCTGCTCGCATTCGATCGCAGCGCCGAGGTCGGCAAAATCAAGCTCCCGACCCTGATCCAAGGCGCCGAGGATGATTTGATTGTTCCCGCCTATCTGCAGCGCGACCTGGCGAAGCTGTTGCCGCACGCCGCGTTGCGGCTCCTGCCAAACGGCGGTCACTTCTTTCCGGTCTCGCGGTCGACCGCATTCGTCGACACGCTCCTCAACTGGGCGAAAGAAAACATCTAGCTCTCAGGGTTAAAGTGGGCGGCCACTGAGGACCGCCCAACCTTGCTCAGAGCGAAGGGCAGATATACCCCGTACCCGCTGGACTTTTGAAGCAGCCGACTGCCTCGGGAAGCAGCATCTTCGGCAACCAGAGCACGATGTTGGGGAAGAAGATGCAGAAGGCAATCGTCACAAAGAAGATCAGATAGAGCGGCAGAGACCGGACGACGGACGGCATAAAGCCGACGCCCACGAACTTCGACGCCATCAGTAGTGACAGTCCGTAAGGCGGGGTTATCAGGCCGAACGCGAGCGTCACGACAATCACCACGCCCATATGCACAGGCTGAATGCCTCCCAATTCCGTCAGCGCAAGCACGATCGGCATGAAGATAATGATCGCGGGAACAGCATCGATGAAGTCGCCGACGATCACGAACAGCACGACCAGCAAGAACATGATCACCAGAGGGTTCGGCCCCGCAAAATCCGAAATCCAACCTGCGACCACATCCGGCGCCTTCAGATACGCGAGCATCCAGCCCAGCGCCGAAGCTGCCGCAACCGCTGCCATCGGGATCGAGTAAAGAAGACCCGCATTGGCAAAGTCACGCGGCAGGTTGCGAATATGTCTGCGATGCGTCAACGGAATGAGGATGAACACGATGTAGGCGACCGCGACGAGACCGGCCTCCGTTGGCGTGAACCAGCCTGTGAGAATGCCACCCATGATGATGATGGGAATCATCAGAGGCAGCGCCGATCCCTTCATGGCGTCGGAAAACTGGCCGAATGTCGCCCGCTTGCGCGCCAGCCCTTTCGGTCCGAACACGTAGCTGTAGACCATGAGCCCGAAGCCGATGAGCAGCCCCGGCACGATGCCACCGAGGAACAGACCACCAATCGAAACGTTACCGGTCGCACCGTAGACCACGGCCATGATGCTTGGCGGGATCAGGTTGGCGATAGTCGATGCCGACGCGATGAGCGCCGCAGTGAACGCCTTGTCATAGCCCTCGCGTGTCATCTCCGAACCGACCGTCCGAGCCAGCACGGCGACGTCGGCCGTCGATGACCCCGAAATACCGGCGAAAAAGACGCTGAACACCGTGACGACCTGAGCCAGTCCACTGCGCAGATGGCCAACTAGCGTTTGCGCCAGCTCAATCATCTTGGCCGTAATGCGAGCCGACGACATCAGTTCGCCGACGAGCAGGAAGAAGGGCACGGCGAGCAGGGCCTCCGCATCGATGCCATGGAACAACTGCCCGACAATCGAACCGAAGCTGACCGGTGTGAAGGAGACGCCGACCATGACGCCGGCCATGATCGCGAATGCGACCGGGACACCAAGATAGCCGAGCCCGAGAAACAGGCCGGCCATGGTGAGAATAATGAGACCGTTATTCATAGGTGGCCTCCTCGGCCTCGTCGTCCGAACCCGCAAACCCGTTTTTCAGTCCATTCGCGATCTGCTCGATCACAAAAATTGCGATCAGCGCACCGGAAATCGGAATGATGATCGTGTAATACCCAAGCGGGATGAGCGAGGGCATGCGGAAGCTGCCCATGTCGAGAAGGAAGTTCTGCCAACCGAAGACAACAAGGCAGCAGGCCACGGCCAGCACGACAAGCCGCGAGATGACCTCGACGTTGCGCCTCGCGTTGCCACTCATGTTGTGGACGATCTCGGCAAGATACATGTGGTCATTCCGGCGAACCGCCAGCGCCATGCCGAGAAACACGCCATAAGCAAAAAATCCGGTCGTCACTTGCTGCAGCCAGAGCCACGGACTCCCGATCTCGCGAGTGACAACGTCGCAAAGCACGGAGATCGAGAAGCCAGCAATACACACACCGCCCAAGACAAAAAGGAGAGCCTCGACCCAATCCAGGGCGGGCCATTTAAGATGCCGCTCGCGCGGTGAGACCAACGACCTCACGTTCGTTTCCTTTATTTAGATGGGGCAAAGGATGAACACGCACGCGGCAACACCCGGATGCCGGGTGCTGCCGCTGCGATGTCGCGGAACGCTAGTTGATATTGCGGATAAGCTCCAGGATCTTGACCGCGTGCGGCCCAAGTTCCTTGGCGAGCTGATCCTGAACCGGCTTTGCCGCAGCCATGAAGCCGGACTTGTCAACATCGGCTACGATCTTGACGCCCATCTTCTGCAGCTTGTCGGCCGAGTCCTTTTCAAGCTGAAGTGACTTTGCAGGCTGCGTGCGCGCAACCTCCTCAGCGGCAGCCTGGACCCACTTCTTTTCCTCGTCCGTAAAGCTGTTCCAGGTCTTGTCGCTGACCCACACGAAACCATTGTTGGCTTCATGCTCCGTCAGCGACATGATCGGCGCAACTTCGTAATGCTTGTTGGACATGTAGACGTTGATGCCGTTTTCGGCTGCACCGGTGACACCCGTCTGGAGGGACGTATAGACCTCGCCGAACGGCAGATGCACCGTCTGTGCCCCATAAGCGGGGAAATGCGTATCTTCGGTCTTGGTGGCCTGCACCCGGATCTTCACGCCCTTCAGGTCATCGACCTTCTTGAACTCGCGCTTCGCGTAAATATTGCGCAGTCCCAAGGTCTCGATGGCCAGCACCCGCGCACCCTGGACCGACTCTGAGGTCATCGCTTTGACGGCCTCGACCACCTTCGGATCGGCAATTGCCTTCTTGAGATGGTCTTCGTCGCGGAACAGATAGTGCAACGACATCACGCCGGCTTGCGGTGCAACCGTCGAAGCGTTCGCCGACGACGAAATCATGAAATCGATATCGCCCGACCGCAGCTTCTGCAGCATGACGGGCTCCTGGCCAAGCTGCGCGCCGGGGAAATGGTCGATACCCATTTTACCGCCGCTGACTTCCATCAGCTTGGTATTGAAGATCTCCGCAGCCAGTCCGTAGCCCGTTGACCTGGGCTGATCATAGCCAAAGCTGAACTTGCGCTGCGCGCTCGCGTCGTGTGCACCGATCACAAATACCCCGGCAATAGCCGCGACGGTGCTAAAGAAACCTCTTGAAAAACGCATATGTCCTCCCTGGGAACGGCGCCTTTTGGCGACTGCTCATTGAGATCATCGATACGGGCTCGCTCTTCCTGGCCTCGCGTGACAATGATCGGCGCGCACACCGATATGCGTCAAGCGAATTCAAGTAAGCGCTTTCAAAATTGCGTGGTTTAGCGCAAATTGGCATATCAATCCGAACACCCTGGAGGAAACAAGGAATGTCTACCGATCCGGTCCTGTGCACAATCGAGGACGGCATCGCGGTTGTCACGATGAACAACCCGCCCCTGAACCTCGTGACGCTCGAATTCACGCGTCAATTCAACGCGCTGATCTCCAAGCTGGGCACCGATCCCGCCGTCCGCGTCATGGTGCTGACGGGCGCGGGATCGAAGGCATTCTGCGCAGGTTCCGACATCAAGGAATTCCCGAAAATGATGGCTGCCGGAGCCGTCGTTCCGACGAAGCTGGCACTGGAAAACGAGGCCTACAGCCGCGTCGATGACTTCCCCAAGCCGACCATCGCGGCCTTGAACGGCTTGGCCTATGGCGGCGGCCTGGAACTGGCCGTGTGCTGCGATCTCGTCGTGGCGGAAGCCGGCAACAAGGTTGCGTTGCCCGAAATCAAGCTCGGCGTTTTTCCCGGCAGCGGCGGCACCATTCGCGTCACGCGCCGCGTTGGCGAAGCGCGCGCCAAGGAGATGATGTTCTTCGGCGAACCGATCACCGTGGAAACAGCGAAGGATTGGGGCCTTATCAATCGTGTCGTGCCGAAAGGCGAAGCGCTGAAGACCGCCATGGAGCTGGCGCGCAAACTCGCCGCTCAGCCGAATGTCGCGCTGCAGATGTGCAAGCAGTCCGTCGACATGGCGCTCGACACGACCGAAGATGCCGGTGTGCGCGCGTCACTCACATTGAGCGACAAGGCCTTCGCCTCGGAAGATTGCGCCGAGGGCGTCCGTGCCTTCTTCGCCAAGGAAGCGCCGCAGTTCAAGCACCGCTGATTATCTCTGCGCGGCGTAGAAACGCCGCGCACCTTTCGGCAACCGCCTCCGTTGCCTCAAGATGCAGGGAGTGAGCGTACCCGGGAGCCATCCACGTTTCGACCGGTCCGCTCACGCCCGTCTCGATCGTCTCGACTTGTGCCCGCGATCCATGTTCGTCGTTGGTGCCCTGCATCACCAGAAGAGGACAACGGATCTCACGCAGCCGCTCTGTCATCCGCCAACTTTGCATGGCTGGACTGCGCCAGACATTGGCCCACGCCCAAAACATTCGGTCGACATTCTCGCCATGATGCCGTTCCAGGCGGGGACGCAGGTCACCGGTCTCGAATGCCGCGACGACCTCGTCGAAACCGGATGAGGCATTCACTTCCGAGAAGACATGCGCTGCCTCGCTGATCGTCGCGAGCGGGCGGTCGGGAAAGGATGCCGCAAACTCCAGCGCGATCGATCCGCCGTCGCTATGTCCGTAGACAATCGGCCGCTCGATGCTCAGAGCATCGAGAACATCAGGCAGCGCCTTTCTGGCTTCATTTTCAATAAATTCGGGAGATCGCGGCACGCTCATCGCATCCGAGCCGCCGTGGCCCCAGCGATCGTAGCCGACGACCGCAGCGCCCGTTGCCGCTGCCAGGCTCTCAGGAAACGCACGCCATTGCGTGACCGACCCCAACCCCTGATGCAGGAGCACGATGACCAGTTGGGATGGTGAACGCCGCGGAGAAAACCATCTCACGCGCAGCCTGTGGCCAGAGGCCATTACAAATGTATCGCGCGCATCGGTCATCTTACTCTGACCTTCCCCCTGGCGAAATGACGCAAACCTCCTACATTTAAGTAAGCGATTACACAATGTCCTTGTCGTGCCGGTGGCAGCGATGATAGCGTTCGCCACTTCGCGACGGTCTCGATGGGAGAGATACGCTTATGGGACGCTTTAAAAACTATGTGCCGGCAGGTGTCATTCCGGCAACCCTGTTGGCCTTCAATGACGACATGTCGATCAACGAAGCGGAATCGCGCCGCCATCTGGCGCACGTTGCTCGCACGCGCGGGCTGTCGGCGATCACGGTTAACGGCCACGCTTCCGAAGTGCACGCTTGCACCTTCGATGAGCAGGAGCGCATCCTCGCCGTCTCGATGGAAGAGGTGGGCGACAAGATTCCGCTGATCAACGGTGTTTACGTTGATGGCAGCCTCGAAGGCGTTCGCATTGCGAAGATGGCCGAAAAGCATGGCGCATCGGCCCTGCTCGTCTTCCCGCCGAACAGCATGTCGATGGGCGGCGCTCTGCGCCCGGAAATGGCGATTGCCCACTTCAAGGCTCTCGCTGCTGCGACCGACCTGCCGATGATCCTGTTCCAGTACCCGGCGTCGACGGGCCTCGGATATCCGTTCGACACCCTTATGAAGCTGATGGAGGAAGTCCCCTCGATCCGCGCGATCAAGGACTGGTGCGCAGATCCCCAGCTTCACGAAAAGCACATCCGCACGCTTCAGGGTCTGTCGCGTCCGGTCAACGTGCTGACGACCCACAGTGCCTGGCTGATGGCGTCTCTGACCATGGGGGCCAATGGCCTTCTGTCGGGCGCCGGCAGCGTCGTTCCGGATCTGCAGGTTGCCCTGTTCGAAGCGGTCAAGGCGAAGGACCTCGCCAAGGCGCAGCGCATCAACGATCGCCTCTATCACGTCCAGCAGGCGTTCTATGCACCGCCGTTCCTCGACATGCACAACCGCATGAAGGAATGCCTCGTCATGCTGAACCGGTTGGATCGCGCCGTTGTCCGTCCGCCGCTGATGAAGCTGCCGCAAGCTGAAATTGCGCGGCTGAAGGTTGCGCTCGATAAGGCCGGGATCGGTCCGGACGGCGCGCTGGCTGAAGCTGCAGAATAAATCTCATCCGGCCAAGCCGGACGAGAACAAACGAACGGGGGATGGCGGAGCGATTTGCGCAAATGCGTATCGCTCCGCCTGCATGTCCGGTCGCCGTAATCAAAGTAAAACACGTTGTCTCCGAGGAAACGTATGCTCGATATTCTGAAGGGTATTCGCATTGTAAGCTTCAACCACTTCCTGCTCGGCCCGCTGGGAATCCAGCAGCTCGCCGACATGGGAGCGGACGTCATCTCCATCGAAAACAAGGATGGCGCCTGGCAACGCCATTGGAGCAGCGGCGACATCTGGCATGACACCCAGGGCATGCTGCATATGTGCGCCAACCGGAACAAGCGCAGCATCGGCATTGATCTCAAGTCGCCCAAGGGCAAGGAGATCGCCATGCAGCTCGTCGACACCGCCGATGTGGTGGCCGAGAACTTCCGTCCCGGCGTGATGGAAAAGCTCGGCTTCGGCTACGAGGTTCTGAAGAAGCGCAAACCCGACATCATCTTCGCGTCCGCCTCCGGCTACGGCCCGGATGGTCCCTACTACGGCAAGCCCGGTCAGGATCTGTTGGCGCAGGCGCTGTTCGGCATGTGCGCCATCACCGGACAGGCGAATAACGGGCCGCGCCCGGCTGGCGTGTCGATCATCGATCACCACGGCGGCGCCGTCTACGCGATGGGTATTCTCGGCGCCATCGTGCGCAAGGTCCGCACCGGCCAGGTCTGCCGCGTCGACTCCAGTCTGATGCAGGCCTGCCTCGACATCCAGGC
>JAFAFW010000049.1 GCA_023423275.1 Pseudomonadota bacterium | reverse complement strand
AGTATGCGACGCCGAACCGTCACTATGCGCACGTCGACTGCCCCGGCCACGCCGACTACGTGAAGAACATGATCACGGGTGCTGCGCAGATGGACGGCGCGATCCTGGTTGTGTCGGCGGTTGACGGTCCGATGCCGCAGACGCGCGAGCACATCCTTCTGGCGCGCCAGGTTGGCGTTCCCTACGTGGTCGTGTTCCTGAACAAGTGCGACGTCGTTGACGACGCCGAGCTTCTCGACCTGGTCGAGCTTGAGGTGCGCGAGCTTCTGTCGAAGTACCAGTTCCCCGGCGATGACCTGCCGGTGGTGCGTGGCGCTGCGATCCAGGCCCTGAACGGCGAGCACGGCCCTCTGGCCGCCGAAGCGATCCTGAAGCTGTACGAGGCGCTGGACACCTACATCCCGCTGCCGGATCGTCCGAAGGACCAGCCGTTCCTGATGCCGATCGAAGACGTGTACTCGATCTCTGGGCGCGGCACGGTTGTGACGGGTCGCATCGAGCGCGGCGTTGTGAAGGTCGGCGAGGAAGTCGAGATCGTGGGTCTGCGCGACACGCAGAAGTGCGTTGTGACGGGCGTTGAGATGTTCCGCAAGCTTCTGGACGCGGGTGAGGCTGGCGACAACGTCGGCTGCCTGCTGCGCGGCATCGACAAGGAAGCCGTTGAGCGTGGTCAGGTTCTGGCGAAGCCCGGTTCTGTGAAGCCGCACAAGAAGTTCAAGGCTGAGGCCTACATCCTGACGAAGGATGAGGGTGGCCGTCATACGCCGTTCTTCAAGAACTATCGTCCTCAGTTCTACTTCCGGACGACGGACGTGACGGGTGTCGTGACGCTGCCTGAAGGCACGGAGATGGTGATGCCGGGCGACAACGTTGCGGTTGACGTTGAGCTGATCACGCCGATCGCGATGGAGGAGAAGCAGCGCTTCGCCATCCGTGAAGGCGGCCGCACCGTCGGTGCCGGCGTCGTTACCAAAATTGTTGAGTAATCAGCGACGCTTGGGCCATTGCGGGCGCCGCGCCGGAGTTGGCGTCCTCGAGCAAGAGGGATCCGGAGTCAGCCAATCGAAAGGGTGCTGGGGTGCGGCACGTCCGCACTTCGGTTTCCCTCGGGAACGCCTTTAAAACCACCGTGAAACAGCATCTTGTCTTGTCATGACGAGCGGCTGGCGCGGGGTGGTGCGGGTATTGTCAAGAAAAAAATGTGACAAAGCCCGCGCGATCGGTTATCTAGGCGCTCCTGAACGGCCGGCTCTGGCTAGAGTAGGGGTGTAGCTCAATTGGCAGAGCGTCGGTCTCCAAAACCGAAGGCTGGGGGTTCGAGACCCTCCACCCCTGCCAACTGAACCTGCAACAAGGGCATTCTGGTGCGGTTGTGCGGACACCGCAACGAGGGTGTGTTGATGAGGGCGCTCAGAGCGGCGGGAGCGGGTCTAACGGACCCGGAGAACTATTTGTGATGGCGAAGTATAATCCTTTCGAATTCATCCAAGAGGTTCGCCAGGAGGTCTCCAAGGTCACGTGGCCGGGTCGCAAGGAGGTCTGGGTTACGACTGTTGCGGTTCTGATCATGGTGACGTTGGCATCGATCTTTTTCCTCGTTACAGATCAAATACTTGGCTGGTTTGTCAGTCTCGTGCTGGGGTTGGGTCGGTAATTGGCAGTGCACGCGGAAGCTCAAGAATTTCGGGATTCGACACGGATGGCTAAGCGTTGGTACATCGTGCACGCTTATACTAATTTTGAGCGCAAGGTCGCTGACGCGATCCGCGAACGGGCCAAGCAGGCAGGGCTCGAGCAGCAGTTCGACGAGATCGTGGTGCCGACCGAGGACGTGGTCGAGGTTCGGCGCGGACGCAAGATCCAGACCGAGCGCAAGTTTCTGCCCGGCTACGTTCTGGTCAAGATGGAGCTCACGGATCCCGCGTTTCTCCTGATCAAGAACACCCCAAAAGTTACCGGGTTCCTCGGGTCGGATAACCGGCCGATGCCGATTTCCGACGAAGAAGCCGCCCGCATCCTGCATCAGGTGCAGGAGGGCGTGGAGCGGCCGAAGCCGTCGGTGACTTTCGAGATTGGCGAGCAGGTGCGGGTTGCGGACGGACCCTTCGCCTCCTTCTCCGGCTCGGTGGAGGAAGTCGACGAAGAACGGGCGCGGCTCAAGGTCGCCGTTTCGATCTTCGGCCGGCCGACGCCGGTGGAGTTGGAATTCGGACAGGTAGAGAAAGTCGGATAACGCGGCAGACGGTTAACGCGGCGTAAAACGTTCCGGTCCATTGGATCGGGAAGCCGGGGTCGGCGAGGGCTTTGAGTTCGACGATCCCATTCGCGGGAGGGCTGGCCAGCCCGATCAACCGCTAACCCTGGAAGGTATGCCCTTCCATTGTGACCAAGGGGAGACCATATGGCGAAAAAGATAGACGGGTATATCAACCTTCAGGTTCCGGCGGGCAAGGCCAATCCTTCTCCGCCAATTGGTCCCGCGCTCGGTCAGCGCGGTGTCAATATCATGGAATTCTGCAAGGCGTTCAATGCCAAGACCAAGGATCTGGAGCCTGAGACGCCGATCCCCGTGAAGATCACGGTGTATTCGGATCGGTCGTTCACCTTCGAGATGCGTACGCCGCCGGCGTCGCACTTCCTGAAGAAGGCGGCCAAGATCACGTCTGGCTCGAAGGATGCTGGCCGTACGTCTGCCGGGACCGTCACGATGGCGCAGGTGCGTGAGATCGCCAAGGAGAAGATCAAGGATCTCAACACTGACGACATCGAACAGGCGGCGCGGATCATCGCGGGCTCGGCCCGTTCGATGGGTCTGCAGGTGGTGGAGTAACGGCAATGGCGAAGATCGGAAAGCGGATCAAGACGGCGCGCGAGCAGATCGACCGGGCCAAGGCTTACGGCCTCGATGAGGCCGTGAAGCTGGTGAAGGCGGCATCGTCGGTCAAATTCGACGAGACGGTGGATATCGCGCTCAATCTGGGCGTCGATCCCAAGCATGCCGACCAGACGGTTCGCGGCGTGTGCCAGTTGCCGAATGGCTCTGGCCGTTCGGTGCGGGTTGCGGTGTTCGCGCGCGGCGGCAAGGCTGACGAGGCCACGGCTGCCGGTGCTGATGTCGTAGGCGCCGAGGATCTCGTCGAGCAGGTCTCGAAAGGTGAGATCAATTTCGATCGCTGCATCGCGACTCCGGACATGATGGGTCTGGTGGGTCGTCTGGGTAAGGTGCTCGGTCCGCGTGGCCTGATGCCGAACCCGCGCGTTGGCACGGTGACGATGGACGTCGCCGGTGCGGTCAAGGCTGCAAAGGGCGGCGCTGTGGAGTTTCGGGCCGAGAAGGCGGGCATCGTGCACGCCGGCGTCGGCAAGGCGAGCTTCACCGAAACGCAGCTCGCCGAGAACATTCGTGCCTTCGTCGATGCCGTGAACAAGGCAAAGCCGTCGGGTGCGAAGGGAACGTATCTGAAGAAGATTGCCATCAAGTCGACGATGGGCCCCGGGATCAAGGTCGATCAGGCCACGGTTCTGGGTGCCGCGCAGCCGGCGTGATGGAATTCTAGGAGCTTCCGGGCGCAAGCCCGGTGGGCGAGCCGGATCGCTGCGAAAGCGGCATTCGGCTCAAGCCTGTCCGAGACTGCAGGCGCCGGCGCTGCCGGCTTAATCCCAATTCACGGGGTCTGCATGAGACGGGAGACGATCCGGATTTTCGAGCCCGTTCGCGGGCTTTGGCGATCCGGTTTGAACCTCTTGGGTCGCACCGTGCCGTTTAAGCGCGGGTGGACAGGTCAAGCGCCGCAAGCGCAAACGGGCTTCTGAGCCCCGATACGCTGGTGGCAGGGTGCAACCCGCAGATGACTCTCGCAAGGGGATGATCTGCAGAATGGAGAGAGCAAGTGGACAGAGCTGCAAAGCGCGAGCTCGTGGCCTCGATGCACGACGTGTTCAAGGACACGGGTGTGGTCGTCGTCGCCCACTATGCCGGTATGACGGTCGCCCAGATGACCGACCTCCGCCGCCGCGTGAAAGAGGCGGGCGGAACGGTCAAGGTGGCCAAGAACCGGCTGGCGAAGCTTGCACTCCAGGATACGGATGCCGCCGGGATCGCCGATCTGTTCAAGGGGCCGACATGCGTCGCCTACTCGCCAGATCCGATCGCTGCGGCAAAGGTCGCTGTCACATATTCCAAGGAGAACGACAAGCTCGTGATCCTCGGCGGTGCGATGGGTTCGACCGTTCTGGATTCTGCTGGAGTGAAGGCGCTCGCCGATCTGCCGTCTCTCGACGAGCTCAGGGCAAAGCTCATCGGCCTCGTACAGGCGCCGATGGTCAAGATCGCCCGGATCGTCAAGGAGCCCGGCGGACAGCTCGCTCGTGTCGTTCAGGCGAAAGCCGCGAAGGTCGAGTGAGCCGAAAGGCGATGAATGGGAATGCCACGTGGGCCGATGGCCCAATCTGATTGCAACAGGTTCAAACCGGAAGGAAGTAACCAGTCATGACCGATCTCGCAAAGATCGTAGACGATCTCTCGAAGCTTACCGTTCTTGAGGCCGCTGAACTCGCCAAGATGCTCGAAGAGAAGTGGGGCGTGTCGGCCGCTGCTGCGGTTGCCGTTGCTGCGGCTCCTGCTGGTGGTGGCGCTGCTGCTGCCGTTGAAGAGCAGACCGAGTTCTCCGTCATCCTGAAGACGGCTGGCGACAAGAAGATCAACGTCATCAAGGAAGTCCGCGCCATCACCAACCTCGGCCTGAAGGAAGCCAAGGACCTGGTTGAGGCCGGTGGCAAGACCGTCAAAGAGGGCGTGCCGAAGGACGAAGCAGAGAAGATCATGGCTCCGCTCGAGGGCGCAGGCGCGACCGGCTAGATCAAGTGAGCTACGGCTTCCTCTCCCCGCCGCGTGCGGGGAGAGGAAGACATCGTTGGGACGGTTTCCCGGAGGCCGGGGCGAGCTCAGAAAGGGCGCGTCCGCGGGCTCCGGTAAGCCGTTTCAGGAGACGCGGAGGTTGGCGGCCTCTGCGACACATCACGAAGGCGCGGGCCTCGTCACCCGCGGGCGAGAATTAAGGAGCGGACATGGCTGAGACGTTCAACGGCCGCAGGCGGTTCCGGAAACAGTTCGGGAACATTCCCGAAGTTGCCGTGATGCCGAATCTGATCGAAGTACAGAAGAGTTCATACGACGACTTTTTGATGGTGAAGGAGCCGCCGGGCGGGCGGCCTGACGATCATGGCCTGCAGGCCGTGTTCAAGTCCGTTTTCCCCATTTCGGATTTCTCCGGGCGCGCGACGCTGGAG
>JAFAFW010000004.1 GCA_023423275.1 Pseudomonadota bacterium | reverse complement strand
ATCCCGGCCGGAGCGAAGCGGAGAGCCGGGACCCAGGAAATGACACAGGACACCTGGGTCCCGAATATTTCGCTCGCACGAAATGACAACAGGACGTTTCCGGGCGAACCGGGAAGACTCTAGGCCGACCCCTTCAGAGGAAACTGAAACGCGACGGTGCGGCTGCGCTCGTCGTCACCAGTCTCCACGACATCCGGTCCCGGATCATCGGGAGCGCGCGGGGGAACGAACATGTGCGGCTCAGCAGACCGAAACGGTTTCTTGATCGGCTGAGGCGCTGCCGCCTTTGACGCGACCGGACCGCCATTCTCCGGCTGCTTTTGCTCTGTCCTTGAAGACGTACGGTCTGGCCGCGCGGTCACGGGTTCAGCCGTCACGACCTCCTGCTGCTCTGGTGCTTCCGGAACGGCAGGACTGACTGGAGCCGCCACGTCCTTAGCGGCGACGGGCGTTGTACGAACCGGCTCCGGCGCCTTCTCTTCGACAGGCTTCGCGGGCGCGACCGGCGCCACATCGACGATCTCCGCATCCGTCGCCGGCGGCTTTGGCTTGGAAGCCATGGGCGCTTGGGGCTCGACTTGAACTTCCGCCTCCAACGCCGGCTCAGCGCTGGCTCCAAGCTGAACCAGCTCCTCCATTTTCTGCGTGATCGCCGTTGCGTCGCTCTCTTGCATCGCCTCGACCGGAACGCGCCACTGGAACGCATCGAGCGCACCGGTCACGGGTGAAACGGGCGCCCAACGGTCGGAAACGATGCCGTCTGCGGTCCAGGCCGGATCGCGTGGCGCGCTGACTGCTCGCGCCAGCCATTCACGTACGCGGCCTTTGTCGCCGTGCTGATCGGCTTCGATCCGCGCCATAAGCGTGCAGACGCGCTGGCTGGGCGCATGCTCGATCAGCGGCTTCAATGCCGCGCGCGCGGCATCCCAGGCATGTGCTTCGATGGCCGCCGTCGCCAGCGCGATCGCGCTTTCGACCGAATGCGGCCGCAGCCCGGCGAGATAAATCACTCTGTCCATCCGGTCCTTCGGGCTATCGCCGATACGCGCGTAGGCATAGGCCGTCGCGATATCAGGGTGCGGGGACCGCTTCCACGTCCGCTGCAGAACCTTGGCTGCGCGCGAGGTATTGCCCTTGGCCGCCAGCACACGCCCGGCAATGGCGGCGGCGGGAACGAGATCGCTCGCCAGGCCGTGTGCCTCCAGCGCCAGCGTCATCGCGCGTTCCGGGTTGGTCTGTTCCAGCTCCTGCGCCTGGGCCGTCAGCAGAACCGCGCGGCGGCGATCGGCAACGGCGCGATCCACCTGATTGTGACGGCGTGCAACCGCCAGCGTCTGCAGCGCGCTATCCCAATCCGCATCCCGGCATTGGATGTCGAACAGCGCCTCCGTCGGCCAGCCCAACTGCGGATTGGCCGCCATCGCCCGCTCCGCGAACTGACGCGCCGCCTCGTGTTCGCCTTCCCGTTCAGCTTCCAGGAACAGGCCGCGCAAGCCCAGCTGCTCCGTATCCGGGGTACCCAGCATCGCTTCAAAAATCCGGCGTGACGTCGCCCGGTCGCCCGAGAGCTGGGCCGCCTGTGCCCTGAGAAGCTGCGTCAGCGGCTCGTTCGGCAGTGACTTGCGCGCCTGGATGGCATAGCGCGTCGCCAGCGCGCGATCTCCCGCACCGATCGCGATCATACCGCTGGAGAGCGCCTCAAGGCCGCGCTTCTGGCGCCGGCGGTTGAAGAAGTTTCCGATCGCAGCCGGGCTATGCCAGACCTGCCGCACCACACTCCACAGCACCATCACGAGGCCCATCAGCAGCGCAAGGATGACGATGGCGCGGAAGACGCTGGTTTCGGCCTCGTAGCCCTGCCAGGTGATGACCAGGTTGCCGGGGCGGTCTGCCATCCACGACAAACCGAAGGCGAGCGCCGTAATGCCGATCAGAAACAGAACCAGACGCAACATTACTGAACTCTCTTTTCAGCCGGGCTTTGACCACTGAGTGACGACTTGAGCTGCTCTTCCACCGACGCCAAGGCCTGATCGACTGCTGCGCGGGCTTCGACTTTCTTCAACCACGGCTCGGCGGCATCGATGGTGGGTGCCGGAATCTGCCGGGCTTCCGACAGAACCTCGCTCAACTGCCCCTCGCCCAACGCCCTTTCCATACGCCCGACCCTGGCTTCGACGCTGTTGTCGTCAGGCCGGTGATCGGTCCGCCGCACCCGCACCACGGATTTGGCACTCTGCAGCAGCCGGTCGAGCGTCGAGGCATCGGCCGGCGCGCTGGCAGCATCGACAACGGCATGCGCGACAGGGCGGAATGAACTCACCAGCTCCGTCAGCGTCGGCACGCCCTGGTCCTTGTAACGTTCCAACACCGACAGATCGAGCTTGCCGCCGGCAACCCGCGCCACCTCCGCCAACTCGGGCGCATAGCGTTCGCCGCGATCCAGAGCACGCTTGAGATTGCCGAGCTCCAGGGCCAGGACGATCCGCTCGGCGTTGGCCTTGCGGTCATCCTCGCTTCTGACCACGCCCTGGAGATTCTTTTCGATCGTATCCAGCCGCGCCGTCACCGTTCCAATCGCCGCTGTCAGATCCTGAGAGCGGACCACGGATTTCATCTGAGACGCGAGATCGCCCTGCAATCCATCGACGGCGCTTCTGATGCTACCGGTTTCTTCCTGCACCGTGCGCAGCGTCTGCTCGAAGCGATCATCGGACGCTTTGAACGCCTCCGCCCGCTGTCCCAGCCGGGCGACATCTGCGCGCGATGACGCAAGTTCCTTGTCCATGCGTTGTGTCGCGGAGCGCGCGGCTTCGCTCGCCTCGGCCGATTGCGCAAGCCGCGCGTCGAGCTGGCTCGTCACCGTCGCGCGCAGTTCGTCGAGCTTGTTGGGAAGCGTCGCTTCCAGGTCGGCAAGCTTGCCGGTCAGCGCCGCAAGCTGCGGGATGCTTCCGCCGGATCCATCGGCTGCCGCGGCCGCCGTCAACGTGCCGAGTACCTGTTCCAACTTAGTCAGCCGCTGCTCGGCTTCGGCGCCGACCTGCGGTTGCGCGAGCCGGTTTTCCACGGTCCTGGCGTCTTCCGCAAGCTTCGACTGGGTGTCGGCAAGCTGCTGCACGGTTTTGCCGATTGCATCGACACGCGCGACGCCGTCGGCAAGCGATGTCAGCTTCTGATTGATCTCCGTATTGCCCGCTGCTGTGTTGGCGGACCGGTCACGCAGGGACTGCTCGGCCGCGACCAATCGCTTCTCCAGGTCACTGACCGAGACGCCCGAGCCGAATCCCAGTTGCGGGCGGACCGCGTCGGCAAGCAGCAAGGCCAGAAAGCCACCCGCGACACCAGCCGCGACATGCGTCAGAACGCGGCCAATACCGCCATTCCGGGCAACGGCCGGCGCCGGTGACGACGGCTTTCCCGTCGAGCTTGAAGACGGCGGAGACTGCTTCGGCGAGGCGTCCGGCTGGGAGCGGTCCGGGGGCGGTACACCTGCCACCTTCGCAGCTGCTGCTTGCGTCTCACCAGCCTTCGGCTGAGTTGCACCTGCGGCTTGAACAGATGGCTTGGGCTCGGATTTCGCGCCCGGCTCCGGCTTGGCCGCCGTATCGACTTTCGACGCAGGATTGGGCTCCGAGGCTCCGGCCTTCGCCGGGTTGCCAGGAGCAGCCGGTTTGGCCTCCTTTGAATCCTTCGGGGCGACATCTTTCGCCGTGACCTCGGTCGCTTTGAGATCGAGCAACGCCGACGGCTTCTTTGGCTCGCTCGGCTCCTGCCCGGGTTTGACCGGACCTTTTGGCGAACCGGGGTTTTTGCTGTTCATGGCAGCTTAAAGCCTCTCGAAAGCTGGCAAAGACCGCAGGCGACCGTTTCGATCGCAGGGCCGCGCAACCGCATTGCGCCTGACCACTGGTTTAATTCTGGTTTGTGCTCGGGGATGATTGTGGCGCGGCCCGCGCCGTCAGGGCAAGCATTTCCTTGAGATTCGGGGCAGCGGCAATCTCCACCTTCAGTTGCCCCAACGCGGCCAGCCGAGCGGCCGTCGCCTGCGAAATGCAGTAGTGGATAACACCGCGCACCGCGTCCGTAAGCTCATGGTGGACAACGAGATCGGCGTAAGTCTGCGCGGTCATCGGAGAAAGCAGCAGGACGGCCTCGATCTGCCCATTGCGCAGACGTGTCGCCGTTGATCCGCTCAGCCGATCAACCGGCTCAGCAATATAAACCAAAGGTTGCAGCACGTGGTAACCAAGTCTGGCGAGTTCTGTCGCGAAATCGAATGCAAGCACATCGCCGGCCAGATGCAGCAGCGAGCCGACGTTGACATCCACGCCATCCGTGATGAACGCAACCAGTTCGCGGCCCGTGCCAGGCCCCTGGATGACGATTTCGAACCCCAGCCCACGCGCCGTCGCGGCCGTGCCCGGTCCCACCGCAAACAGCGGAAGCTGCCGCGCCGCCTCGAACTCGGGGCTCGCCGCCAGCGCGCGCAGACCGTTGCGGCTCGTGGCGATCAGCGCCTGTACGCCCTCGAGCTCGATGGGGTCGAGATCATCGAACCGGATATCCATCAGCGGCTCGATGAGAACGTCGTGGCCTTGCGCGACCAGATGCGCCTTCATCGCCGTCGCGTCCGGCTCTGGACGTGTTACCAGAACCCGCATTCATACCGCCTTGCCAAAGAAATCCGGTCCTGCCTGCGCCAGCAACGCATCGGCTGCCTCTTCCGCCATGGCCACGGCCCGCTGCGGCAGACCCTGCCGGGACACTTCCAGGCAACGCGTCCCATCCGGGCTCAGGATCATACCACGGAATCTGACCTCGCCCTCGTCAAGCTCGGCCAAGCCCGCAATTGGCGTCCGGCAGCTACCTTCAAGTCGGGCGAGGAACGCGCGCTCGGCAGTTACGCAAAGTGACGTCGCCTGATCGTTGAGCGGTGCGACCAGCTCTGCCGCACGCGCATCGTCACTACGGATCTCCACGCCGATAGCGCCCTGAGCAACAGCCGGAAGCATCTCGGCCACCGGCATCGGAAAAGTAATCCGCCGGGACTGTCCCAATCTGTTCAATCCTGCGCAGGCGAGGAACGTTGCATCCGCCACGCCCTGCTCCAGCTTTCGCAGCCTCGTCTCCACATTACCGCGGAATTCGACCACCTTGAGATCAGGCCGTACCCGCCGCACCTGAGCCTGCCGCCGCAACGACGACGTACCGACGATTGCACCTGCCGGGAGTTCAGCAAGTGATGCGTAGCGCAGGCTGATGAACGCGTCGCGTGTATCCTCGCGCGGCAGCAGTGCCGGGATGATCAGGCCCGGCGGGAGCTGCGTCGGCATATCCTTCATCGAGTGCACCGCAAGATCGACCTCGCGCGCCAGCAAAGCGTCTTCGATCTCCTTCGTGAACAAGCCCTTGCCGCCCGCGTCGGACAGCGACCGGTCCTGGATGCGATCGCCGGTGGTCTTGAACGTGCGCACCTCGATCCCGGCTTCGGCCATGCCGTGCGCCGCGATCAACCGCCGCCGCACCTCGTGCGCCTGTGCCAAGGCCAGCGGAGAACCGCGGGTTCCTATCCTCACACTGCCGGGTTGCATGCGTCGACCTCCAGATGCTAGGCCGCACGGGCTATAAGGACCTTGCACATCTGCCCCTTCTTGCCCTCAGCCTCGCAAAGACGCAAACACGGGCGCATGGATCAAGTCGCCGCATGAACGCGCACCTGCCGGAAAGTCACGACACACCGCGTCTCGTTCTCGGCATCGAGACGAGTTGCGACGAGACGGCCGCAGCCGTGGTCATGCGGACCGCTCCCGGACAAGGCCGCCTGATGTCGAACGTCGTCCGGTCCCAGTGGGAGCAGCACCGGCCGTTTCAGGGGGTCGTCCCCGAAATCGCTGCCCGCGCGCACGTCGAGTGCCTGGATGACATCGTCGCTGAAGCCGTTTCGGCCGCCGGCATCGGCCTCTCGGATGTAGACGGCATCGCGGCCACCGCAGGCCCCGGCTTGATCGGCGGCCTTATTGTCGGGCTGACGACCGCCAAATCGCTCGCACTGGCGTTGGATCGACCCCTTGTCGCCGTCAATCATCTCGAAGCGCATGCCCTGACGGTCGGACTGACCGATGGTGTCGTGCCACCCTACCTGCTGTTGCTGGTGTCCGGAGGACATACCCAACTTCTCCTGGTGCGCGATGTCGGACGATATGACCGCCTGGGCACGACGATCGACGATGCCCTGGGCGAAGCGTTCGACAAGACCGCAAAACTGCTCGGCCTGGGCTTTCCTGGCGGCCCAGCGGTCGAGCAAGCCGCCCGCAGAGGCGACGCGCGCCGGTTCGCTCTTCCGCGGCCCATGCTCGGCCGCGATGTCCCGCATTTTTCCTTTGCCGGCCTCAAGACGGCGGTACGCCGCCAAGCCGAGAGCCTCGCGCCGCTCACCGAAGAGGACATCAACGATCTGTGCGCGAGCTTCGAGGCGGCCGTGGCCGATATCGTCATCGACCGATGCGTCCGCGCGCTGCGCATCGCTGAAGACCAGTTCGAACCCGGAACGCCGCTGTCCCTCGTCGCCGCCGGGGGCGTTGCGGCGAATATGCGTTTGCGGACCGCGCTCGAACATCTCGCCACGGCAGGCGGGCGCGCCTTTCATGTTCCCCCCCTGGCGCTTTGCGGCGACAATGCCGCCATGATCGCCTGGGCCGGAGCCGAACGGCTGGCCCGCGGCGAGACCGATGGCTTGGACGCACCGGCCAGGGCGCGCTGGCCACTTGATCAACTCGCGACGCCGGCGCTGGGCGCGGGACGCCTCGGCGCCAAGGCCTGATCCGGGGCGACGAAGGAGATGGGCACAGGCATGCGACAGGTTGGCGTCATCGGTGCGGGCGCCTGGGGCACGGCTCTGGCGCAGATCGCGGCGCGGGCTGGTCATCCGGTGATGCTGTGGGCGCGGCAGCACAGTGTGGCAGACCGTATCAACGCCGATCGGCAGAATGCCGACCGGTTGCCCGGGATCGTTCTGGAGCGCGCAATTACCGCGACCGCCACAGCGGCCGATCTGGCCGACAGTGATCTGGTTCTGATCGCGAGCCCGGCCCAGGCTTTGCGCGATGTGATGTCGATCTTTCGGCCGCATCTGGCCGAAGGGCTGTCCGCCGTCATCACAGCCAAGGGCATCGAGCGCACCTCTACCCGGTTTCTGACAGACGTGCTTACCGAGACGTGTCCCCAGCTCGAACCGCTGGTCTTGTCGGGGCCGAGCTTTGCTGGAGACGTTGCACGCGGGCTTCCAACGGCGGTGACGCTGGCCGCACGCACGCTGGATATCGCGATGCCGGTGGCAGAAGCGCTGAAAACGCCGACGTTCCGTCC
Source organism: Pseudomonadota bacterium (assembly GCA_023423275.1). GTDB lineage: Bacteria > Pseudomonadota > Alphaproteobacteria > Rhizobiales > Hyphomicrobiaceae > ZC4RG25. Next base: position 16,468 of record JAFAFW010000004.1, on the reverse strand, counting down.
GTATATCTCCGACGATCTGGTTGGCGTTCAGGTCGGTGGTGCCGTGAAAAACGTTCTGGCCATCGCCTGTGGAATCATCACCGGGCACGGCCTAGGCGAGAGTGCCCGGGCCGCCTTGATCGCGCGCGCGTTTGCGGAGCTTTCGCGCTTTGGCGCAGCCCTTGGCGCTCGCCGCGAAACCTTGGCGGGACTTTCCGGTTTGGGCGATCTGGTGTTGACCTGTTCGAGCCCTCAATCGCGCAATTTCCGCCTCGGGCTGGCTTTGGGGGAAGGGCGCGACACCGCCAAGGCGCACACCGGTGAAAACGGCATCAGTGAGGGAGCCTTCACCGCCGCAGCGGTTGTCCATATCGCCGGCAAGGCCGGCGTCGATGTGCCGATCTCGAGCGCGATCCATGAGATCCTCGAGGACCGCCTGTCCACACGCGATGCCATCGATGGCCTGATGCAGAGGCCGCTGAAAGCTGAAGATTGAGTCACCGCCCCGCGCGAGAAATTTCCTTTCGCTCAGGCATTCCCTGCGTCGCGGGATGCGCCTAAGATTCGCTGCGGAACATGCGAGGTCGATCAGGCGATGGCGAAGGCCGACAAAAACAAGCGCATCAGCCGGTGGCTGTTCAAATCGGAGCCGGACGCCTTTTCGTGGGACATGCTGAAATCGCGCGGCGATCGCGGGGAGGCGTGGGACGGCGTTCGTAATTACCAGGCCCGCAACAACATGCGCGCCATGCAGATCGGCGATCTCGGCTTCTTTTATCATTCCAACGAAGGAAAAGAGGTCGTCGGAATTGTCGAGGTCATCGCGCTGGCCCATCCCGATCCGAAGGACACGACTGGGCTGTGGGAATGCGTTGACGTCAAAGCCGTGTGCGATGTGCCGAAGCCGGTCACCCTGGCCGACGTGAAGGCAACCCCCGCATTGTCGAAGATGTCGCTCGTGACGTCGATGCGCCTTTCCGTGCAACCTGTGACCGGGGAGGAATGGGATCTGGTCTGCAAGATGGCAGGCCTCGATCCGCGGAAGCTCAGGCCGCGCGGCAAGGCGGCGTGAGACTTCTGTCCGTAGTTTGCGTGGCACAAAATGGATGATGCGGCCGCCAGGAGCTTCATCGAAAGCAACACGGCGCTCATCGCGCCTCCCCTCACTCCTGAAATTACGCTGCATCTGGCGAGCGAATCCCTGCCCATCTGGCAGAAGACGGAAGAGGAGCTGGGAGCCCTCAACGTTCCACCTCCCTATTGGGCGTTTGCTTGGGCCGGTGGGCAGGCGCTGGCGCGCTACGTTCTGGACCACCCGGACGTTATGGCCGGCAAGCGCGTCTTCGATCTTGGCAGCGGAAGCGGCCTTGTCGCCATTGCTGCCGCGCGCAGCGGAGCCACCTCTGTTACGGCATTCGACATCGATCCACTTGCGGCCGTCGCCATCCGCTTGAATGCGCTGGCCAACGGCCTGCGTCTCACGGCGTCCTCCGAGGACCCTCTCGCGGCGACACCCGACGGCGCCGACGTCATCCTGGTTGGCGATCTCTTTTACGAGCGCGACCTGGCTGAGCGTGTCAGCGCCTATCTGGACATAGCGGCGCACGCCGGAGCGGATATTTTCGTGGGCGACCCGCGCCGCAGCTATTTCCCGATCGCGCGTTTCGTGGAAGTTGCGACCTACGCTGTTCCTGTGACCCGCGAACTGGAAGACAACGAAATCAAGCGCACGGCGGTCTGGCGGCTCGCCTGAATGCATCAACGCATCCCTGGCCATCCTGGTCGCGTCTGCACCATGTTCAGCCCATCGGGAAGGCCGTATCCGCAACGAGGTTGGTTTCAGGCCGCCCATCTCTGCCTCATGGCCTCGCCGCGATAACTGAGAGCCTCGGCCACGTGAATGCGAGCAACCGTATCCTCGCCGTCGAGATCGGCCAGCGTGCGCGCAACACGCAGCACGCGATGAAAGCCGCGGGCGGAGAGCTGCAGCGCTTCGGAGGCCTGGCGCAGGAGGGCGATACCGTCCTCGTCGGGACGGGCAATGTCTTCCAGAAGGCGGCCGGAGGCTTCTGCGTTGGTGCGAACGCCGGCGGCCTTGCGATCCATAAATCTCTTTCGCTGGCGGTTCCTGGCAGCAGTCACCCGGACACGCACATCGGCGCTGCTCTCTGATGGTGCCGGCAGGACGAGATCGGCTGCCGTGACGGCCGGGACTTCAATTTGAAGATCGATACGATCGAGCAATGGCCCGGAAATGCGTGCCTGATACTCCGCGGCACAGCGGGGGCCGCGTTTGCAGGCTTGCCCCGGCCCACCTCCGCCGCAACGGCAGGGGTTCATGGCAGCGATGAGCTGGATACGGGAGGGATAGGCGATGCGATGGTTCGCGCGAGCAATCACCGTTTCACCGGTCTCCAGCGGCTGGCGAAGAGAGTCGAGAACCTGCGGCGAGAATTCGGGAAATTCATCCAGGAAGAGAACGCCGAGATGCGCCAGGGAAACTTCTCCCGGCTTCGGCCGTGTGCCGCCCCCGACCAGTGCGGCCATGCTGGCGGAATGATGCGGCGCGCGGAATGGCCGTTCGGTTCTGAGGCGTCCGCCCATCAGTTCGCCGGCCAATGAATGCACCATACTGACTTCCAGCATCTCCTGCGGATCGAGCGGCGGGAGAATAGACGGCAGCCGTGCGGCCAGCATCGACTTGCCGGAGCCGGGCGGCCCGACCATCAGAAGATTGTGCCCGCCTGCGGCGGCGACTTCCAGCGCGCGACGCGCGGTTTCCTGGCCTTTGATATCGGCCAGATCCGGCAACGCGACATCATCCTGAAGGAGGTCGGGTGCAGGGCGGCTCAGCGTCTGCAGCCCGCGAAAGTGATTGACCAGGGAAAGCAGATGCGGTGCGGCGATGATGTCCATATCGGCCGCCGCCCAGGCTGCTTCCGGACCACTCGCAGCAGCACAGATCAGGCCTTTCCGCATGGCATTTGCGCCAATGGCAGCCGGAAGCGCGCCCGGCGTGGATCGGATTTGACCGTCGAGCGCCAACTCGCCAATCGCAGCGAAGCCCTCAACGGCATCCGGAGAAATCGCCTCCATCGCCACCATCAAGGCGAGCGCGATCGGCAAATCGAAATGGCTGCCTTCCTTGGGAAGGTCCGCCGGCGCGAGATTGACCGTAATGTGCGTCCACGGAAGGCCGAGGCCGATAGCGTGCAAGGCATTTCGTACGCGTTCCCGGCTTTCTGCGACCGCCTTGTCAGGCAGACCGACGATCGCAAAAACATGCTGGCCAGGGCTGATGCGAACTTCGACCTGGACCGGGCGCGCCTCAATCCCAACGAACGCCAGTGTGGAGATCCGCCCGTACATCCGACTGCCCCCGCAGCTCGATTATCAGCTGCCTGAAGGTTAGTGCGGGGGCGCAACGAGCGTCAAGAACAAAATGAGAACTTTTGGCGCCGCGTCAACGATGACGGGCTTTGGCTTCCACCGCATCCCAGAACAGGGCTGCAATATCGGCGCCACCGAAGGCCTGGACCTGGCGAATGCCGGTCGGCGACGTGACATTGATCTCGGTCAGATACGGTCCGATGACGTCGATCCCCGTGAAGATCAGGCCGCGCCGCTTCAATTCCGGCTTCAGACGCTCGCAGATCTCGAGGTCGCGCGCGGTCAACTCCGTCGGCACCGCTTCACCGCCGACGTGCATGTTGGAACGGGTTTCGTCGGCCGCCGGAACGCGATTGATCGCACCCACCACTTCTCCGTCGATCAGGATGATGCGCTTGTCGCCGCCGCGCACCTCCGGCCGGTACTGCTGTACCATGAACGGTTCGCGAAACACGGTCTGAAACAGTTCGATCAGCGAGTTGAGATTGGTGTCGCCGGGCGCGACGCGGAACACGGATGCGCCGCCGTTGCCGTAAAGCGGCTTCAGGATGATGTCCTCATAGCGCTTGCGGAAGTCTTTCACGTCGTCGGGATTACGCGTCACCAGCGTCGGCGGCATCAGATCCTGGAATTCCAGAACCCAGACCTTTTCAGGCGCATTGCGGACATGCGCGGGATCGTTGACGACCAGCGTCTTGGGATGGATGCGCTCCAGCAGATGCGTCGTCGTGATGTAGCCCATATCGAACGGTGGATCCTGCCGCAGCAGAACCACGTCCCAATCGGCGAGATCGACCTTCCGCGCGTCAGTGAGCGTGTAGTGGTCACCCACCCGATCTTCGACCGTCAACGTACTGCCGCGCGCGATCAGGTGCGCGCCATCGAGCGCCAGATGCGGAGGGGTGTAATAGAACAGCTCGTGGCCGCGTTTCTGCGCTTCGAGCAGCAGGGCAAACGTGGAATCGCCGCGAATATCGATGCGGTCGATCGGATCCATCTGACAGGCGATCTTCAGGGCCATGCGGTGCCTTCCAGCTCAAGGGCAAGCGATTACGCTCGCATATACCGGCAAAGACTTCAGATCGCACGCGTGGACTGCAATGCGTCGACCCGATGCTGCGGCAGCCGCCACGGCGCGCATAGCAACAGATCCAGCCCGATCCGATGATTGCGGAAGCCGGGGTGCCGCCACACCCACTGCTCGGCGGCGCGTGCCATTCGGGCGGCCTGACGTGCCGTGGTTGCCATCTCGGCATCCGCCATGGTCGGCCGCAGCTTGACCTCGACGAACGCCAGCCGCTGGCCGCGCACCGCGATCAGGTCAATCTCACCGGCACGCGACCGATGGCGGCGATCGAGAATGCGGTACCCCTTCAATGACAGCACCGCTGCCGCCAACAGCTCGGACAGGCGTCCGCGCCGTTCGTGCCGCCGCCTGCCTTTCGCCGCGGCAGTTCCGAGAAGTCCGAGCCGTTTCACGTCCCGCCTCGCGCAATCCTGATGGCAAGATCGTACACACGGGATCGGGAGGCGCCAAGCGCCTCCGCCACCTCGCGGCTGGCGTCGCGCGTGCTGGCGCGCTGCAGGGCCTCCTCCAGCCTGTGGATGATTTCGTCGTCGCTGGCGTCCTTGCGGGGCGGCGGGCCGACCAGCAGCACGAACTCGCCCCGTTGCGGGATGTCCGGACTGGCGGCGAGATCGCCGAGCCGGCCGTTCCTCACGTCTTCATGCAGTTTGGTGAGCTCGCGCGCGATCACGGCCTCGCGGTCGTCACCGAGGACAGCAGCCATGTCCGCCAGCGCCTCGGAAACACGGGAGGGCGCCTCAAAAAAGATCAGGGTCGCAGGCACGTCGGCGAGCTGGGCGAGCCGCTGACGGCGGGCACTCTGCCGGGGCGGCAGAAATCCTGCGAACAGGAAGCAATCCGTCGGCAGACCCGAACAGGCCAGCGCCGCGATCGGCGCCGATGGTCCCGGCACGCTGATGACCCGGTGGCCGGCCTGCACAGCCTCGCGCACCAGCTTGAAACCCGGATCGGACACCAGCGGGGTCCCGGCATCGCTGATCAACGCGACTGTCTGGCCGGCGGCAAGGTCCTGCAAGACCCGCGGACGTTCCCGATCCTCATTGTGCTCGTGGTAAGGCGCAAGGCTGCGCGACAGCCCATAGTGGTTGAGAAGCTGGCGGCTGTGGCGCGTGTCTTCGCACAGCACGCTGTCGGCTCCAGCCAGGATCCGCAGCGCACGCAGCGACAGATCCGCCAAATGACCGATCGGTGTCGCCACGAGGTACAGAGCCGGGTCCAGGGGCTGAGAGAGAACATCATCGAGCCGGGCGAGGACACTCGCGCGCAAAGAGTTGGTTGCCGCGTCATCAACCTCCTTGCGAATCTGCCGATTTTTCGCCAAGCCAATGCTCCAGGGTCGCCATCGACCGGAGAAGGGCCTCCGGCAGCCATCACCCTAGTCGAATTGTCGTCGATGTTGCAGGCTTCAACTGTCACCGGCGCAACGCACATGCGAGCCCGCGGGCGGGTAAGGACGAATACCATGGTTCCATCGAGGGCTTGGACCGGCTCCGTATTGGCATTCGCCACCTGTCTGGCTGCCCTTCTGCTGGCCGCCTGCGCCATTCAAGGCGGCAGCGAAATGCTTCCCGGCGGCGAAAATGCCGCGACCGACCCGAGCGCCAGCCCGCAGCCCGGCGGCGACGCCATCAAGGTCGCGTTGCTGTTGCCGTTGACCTCGACCGGGCATACGGCGGCCGTCGCCAAAGGACTGAAACAGGCCGGCGAGATGGCGATGTTCGACCTGGACAATCCGAACTTCCAGCTCATCGTCAAAGATGACAAGAGCACCCCCGAAGGCGCCAGGGCCGCCGCGGAGGAAGCCATCAAGGAAGGTGCGGAGCTGATCATCGGTCCGCTGTTTGCGAAATCGGTCGTCGCGATCGCTCCCGCGACGCAGGCCGCCAATGTGCCGGTTCTGGCGTTCTCCAATGATCGACAGGTCGTGGGCAAGGACATCTACCTGCTCGGCTTCCTGCCCGAGCAGGAAGTCGACCGCATCATCTCTTATTCCGCGCAGCAGGGTCATCGGCGCTTTGCGGCCATCCTGCCGGATACGCCCTACGGCAAGCTGACGGAGACGGCCTTCCGCAACGCCGTATCCCGCGTCGGCGGCTCGATCGCCGCATTCGAAACCTACAAGGCCGAGACCAACAGCATGGTCGAGCCCTCACAGCGGGTCGCGAGCGCGCTGCGCAGCGCCGCGGAGGCGCGTCAACCCGTCGAAGCCCTGTTCGTGCCCGGAGGACCGGAGACCCTCCCCAACCTCGGCCCGCTGCTGCATTACGCCAACATCGACACCACACGGATCAAGGTTCTCGGCACCAGCGGTTGGGATTATCCGAACATCGGGCGCGAGGGCGCCTTCATCGATGGCTGGTTCCCCGCGCCCGATCCGCGCGGCTGGCGCGACTTTTCGGAGCGCTTCGCGAAAACCTTCGGAAGCGCGCCGCCGCGCCTTGCCAGCATGGCGTATGATGCCGTCACGGTTGCAATCAAGCTGTCCGGTCAACCCAAGGGGACACGATTTTCCGCCGCCAGCCTGACGCGCGCGAGTGGCTTCAGCGGGGTCGATGGTCCATTCCGACTTTCTCAGAGCGGATATGCTGAACGCGGTCTCGCGGTGCTTCAGGTCCAGAACATCGGCACCAAGCTTCTCGATCCGCCCAGCGGCTTCGGCGCCGCCACCGTGTCGTCCTCGATCCTGAATCCATTCAACTGACGAACGATATGCCCGTCAGACCACGTCGGCAGCGATGAGACCGCGTAACGAATTACCGACATGGAGACGGTGACCGGCCAGGTCGTCAGGACGCAAAATAGCCTCATGGGCGAGTCCCTCGTCCAACAGCGCGCGCCGTAAAACCCCGGGTAAGCACCCCGACGAAACAGGTGGCGTCAGCAGCCTCCCGTCCCGCTCAAGGAACAGGTTCGTGATCGTGCCCTCGCACAGCTCACCCCGTTCATTGAGAAAGACGGCTTCGTCGACGCCACCGGGCAGGCCGGCCCGGGCTCGATCATGAACGGCACGCTCCGTCGTCTTGAGGCGCAACCAGGGGGCGCTGCTCTCGAGCCGCTCATCCGCAAGCATGACGCGCCACGTCGCGGCATCCGGCCCCAAGGGCGCCTGGGTCAATTCTGCGCGTCCAGCCAGATCAACGGTCAGCCGCAACCTCAGCACGACCTCCGCAGTGACGCGATCGAGAATCCTGGCCGCATCGGGCGGTTGTATGCCGAGAACCTCGCAGCTCACCGTCAATCGCGCCAGATGCAAGTCTCGCCGCAGGACACCGCAGCCAGGCTCCCAGCGCAGCGTCTCGATCAGCTTCAAGTCCGGTGGAGCGATCGTGCGAAGGCCGCCTTGCACAGTGCTTCCTCCCATTCCTCGTCCGCATCACTGTCCGCAACGATGCCGCCGCCGACATTCAGCGTCACGTGACCATCACGCAGCATCAAGGTCCGGATCGCGACGGAAAACTCCATTGCACCCGTAGGTGCAATCCATCCGATCGCCCCGCAATAGGCACCGCGTGCGAACGGCTCGAGTTCGCGGATGATCTCCATCGCGCGAATCTTAGGCGCCCCCGTGATGGAGCCACACGGAAAGAGCGCTTCGACAATCGCGGCAAAGCGCACCGGCTTCAGACGCGCGGTCACAGTCGACGTCATCTGATGGACCGTCGCGTAGGTCTCGATTTCGAACAGCTTCGGCACGGTCACCGAGCCCACTTCGGCAATGCGGGACAGGTCGTTGCGCAGAAGATCGACGATCATCAGGTTCTCGGCGCGGTTCTTTTCCGAGGCGCGCAATCGATCGGCCCGAGCACGATCCTCGTCCGGCGTCGCACCGCGCGATGCTGTCCCCTTCATCGGCCGCGTGATTGCCCTACGTTCGGCATCGATGGCGAAAAAGAGCTCGGGCGAACGCGACAGCAGCGCGAAATCCGTGGCCTGCAAAAGACAGCCATGACCAACCGGCTGCGCCCGCTTCAGCGCGGCATAAAGCGCATCGGCGGAAGCGTCGGTCTGGCCGGTGAGCGGAAAGGTCAGGTTGATCTGATAGACATCGCCCGCGGCGATATACTCCTTCACCTGTGCAAAGGATGACCCATAGTCCTCACGACTGATTTGCGGGGAGAGCTGCAATGCGCCTGAGAATGGAGCAGCATGGGGCGGCGGAGCTTGCGGCTCATCATACGCCCCGAACAGCACAAGCGGCACATCGCGCTTTTCAGGCGTCAGGCCACTGAGACGATCGCAAAAACCGTAACCCAGTTCATAGCTCAACAGGCCCGCGAGCCAGAGACCTTGTTGCCGCGCGCGTTCCATCGCATCGAGGCAAGACCCGACGTCGCCAGGCTCATCTGCACGAAACAACTGGCGCGGCTGCGAAAAGCGAACCTCGCGCCCCGACGGCCCGACGTCAAAATCAAGGCTCAGTGTACCCGGTCCCACGACCCCGCCTCGTCTTTTCGTTCTGCTGCGTGGACTTAGGATGCACCTGCGGCTCAGCGCAAGCCTTCACCCCGAAGACATCGCGCCTGACCCCGCTCGCGCGCATAGCCGGCTTCCACTGGATGATTTGGCGAATGCGTGATGCTCTGGTATCCCACGCATCGCATTTCTCCCACCGGCCTCATCCCGAAAGCACGCGATGCTGACCATCCTGACCATCGTCACGCCCGTGTTCGGCATCATGCTGGCGGGCTGGCTGTCGGAACGTTTTCGCTATCTGCCCGAGAACTCCGCCAGGATCATCGCGCTGTTCAGCTTCAACGTGGCGATGCCGGCATTCCTGTTCCGCACCATGATGGGCATCGGCGAGATGCCCGCGGCCCCCTGGAAGTTTGCCGTGGCGTTCTTCGGCGGCGCCATGCTGGTCTGGATCGCCGCGGCCCTGGTCACAAATTTCATCCTGCGCCGCACGCCCGCCGAAGGTGCTGCGATCTCCATGGGATGCTGCTTCGGCAATGGCGTGATGCTCGGGGTACCCTTGGCACTCAGCGCATTCGGCCCGGAAGCCGCGGCGCCGCTCGGCATCCTTGTGACGCTCGATTCACTCATCCTATGGCTGATAGCCACGTTGCATATCGAATGGGCGGAACGTGATAAGCAGCCGATCTCATTGGGCAAAGCCGCGGCGGGGATCCTGTTCGACCTCGCGCGTAATCCGATCGTTATGGGTGTGGTAATCGGAACGGTCTGGCGGATTGGAGGGTTTGGCGTTCCCGAGCTCGTTGATCGCTTTCTCGCGTTGCTCGGGCAAGCGGCGGTGCCTTCGGGATTGTTCGCGCTCGGCATGTCGCTGGCGACCTACAGGATCGCCGGCCAATTGCCGACGCTGTCCGTCATTCTCGTGATGAAAATGCTCGCGATGCCGATCGTCATCTACCTGCTTGCCGCCTATGTCCTCGTCCTGCCGCCTGTCTGGATCGCCGTTGCGACACTGATCGCCGCAATGCCGGTCGGCGCGAATGCGTTCCTGTTTGCCGCCAAGTACGACCGCGCAGTCGGATCCGTTTCGGCCTCCATTGCCGTCAGCACGGCGCTGGCTGTCGGCTGGGTGTCGCTGGTGCTCTACCTGATGCGCATTCCGTGAGCTGCCGCAGGTTCAGCTCTTCAATTTCGGATCGAGCCAGTCTCGCAGGCTGTCGCCAAACAGATTGAAGGCGAATACGGCGAGCGTAATGGCAGCGCCCGGAAACAGGATCATCCATGGCGCCGTCTGATAGAAGTCAGCCGATGTGCCGGACAGCATCAATCCCCACGCCGGCGTCGGCTCCGTGACGCCCAGCCCCAGGAACGACAGGCTCGCTTCGAGCAGGATCGCCTGGGCGATGAAGGCCGTGACCATGATCAGGTATGGCGCAATGATGTTTGGCAGAATGTGCCGGATCACGATGCGCGTATGCGAGAAGCCCGCCGCGCGGGCCGCATCAATAAACGGCATCGCGACAATCGACAGGGCGGAGGAGCGAGCCACGCGCGCCATCTTGGGCACGATCGGCAATGCAATGGCCGCGATCAGGTTGAGATCAACCCCGAACAGCGACCTTTTGCCCAGCACCGTCACGACCACCATCGCCAGCACGATGATGGGGAATGACAGCATGATATCGACGACGCGCTGGATGGCCGTATCGATACGGCCGCCGAAGTAGCCGGATGCGGCCCCAACCACCGCGCCGGCCGTGCAGCCCAGTACGGCGGACAGGATACCGACGGCAAGCGCCGTGCGTGCGCCGAAGACGATGCGCGAGAACACATCCCGCCCGTACTGATCGGTTCCAAACCAGTGCTCGGCGTTCGGCGCCGACAGCATCGCTGCGAAATCGATAGCCTCCGGATCATAGGGAGCCACCCACTGCGCGCCGATCGCACACACCGCATAAACGACGATGATGAAAAACCCGGCGACGCCCAACGGTTCGTTTGCGACGAACTGCAGGATCGGATTCCGGCGTCGCGGCAACGCGCCGGCAGAGGGTGATGAAACAGTCGTGGCTGTAGCCATGGCGTCTGGACCCTCAGCTCGGACGAATACGCGGATCGAGATAGCCGTAGAGCACATCAACGGCCAGGTTGACGATGATGAAGATGGTGGCGATGAACAGCACGAGCCCCTGGATGAGATTGAAATCTCCACGCGTCGTGGCGTCGACGAACAGCTTGCCGATGCCGTTGATGTTGAAGACCTGCTCCGTGACGACCAGCCCCCCGATCAGGAAGGCGAATTCAAGCCCGATCACCGTGACCACCGGCAGCATCGCGTTCCGCAAGGCATGCCGTGACACGATAAGTTTGGTCCAAACACCTTTTGCCCGCGCCGTGCGGATATAGTCCTCACGCATCACTTCGAGCAGCGCCGAGCGCATCATGCGCGTTGCCACCGCGGCATAGCGATAGCCCACCGAAAGCGCCGGCCAGATCAATGCAGACAGATTGGCGATCGGATTTTCGAAAATCGAGACGTAGCCGATCGGTGGCAACCAGTTGAACACCGACAGCAGCATCAGGATCATCAGCATTCCGAGCCAGAAGGATGGAATGGCCAATCCCGACACCGCCAGCACCCGCACACCGTGATCGATCCACGTATCTCGGTAGAGAGCCGAAATGATCCCTAACGGCAAGGCGATGAGCACCGCGATAATCGTCGCCATGATGGCGATCTGGAACGAGACCGGCGCACGGGTGGCGATCTCCTTGGCAACCGACTCGCCCGTCCACAGCGACTTGCCAAGATCGAGTTGAACAAGCCCCACCATGTAATCGGTAAACTGCTGATGGAGCGGCTTGTCCAAGCCCAATCTCTTGCGTTCGAGATCAAGCACATCTTCAGAAACGGTCGCGCCCTCGGCCATGAACTTCATCATGACGACGTCGCCCGGCATCACCCGAATGAGAAAGAAGACGGCGACTGCTACCCCGAACAGCGTCGGAATGACGAGCAGAAGACGTCTCATCAGAAACTGAAGCATCGCACCTTGCCGTTAGATCTGAACGGATCAGATGAAGCGGACGTTCATCCAAGGCATCCAGAAAACTGTTCCTTCACGTCGCGCGCTGCAGCGCCATTTTCTCCACTGCGCCACACGGAGAAACCGGCCGCGCCAGATGCGGCGCAGCCGGATTACGATCGCCTATTGATCCAGCCAGACCGTCGACAGGTCCTGCCAGAGATAGTGGCTCGGCGTCATGTGCCAGCCCTGGATCTTCTTGTCGTAGATGATGATGCGCTGCCACCACAGCAGCGGCACATTGTAGGCCTGCTGCAGGGCATAAGTTTCCATGTCCCGCACGATCTTCGTCCGCGCAGCGACATCGATGGTGCGGCGCTGCTCGGCATACATCTGGTCGATTTTCTCGTCCGTATGGCCGGAGTACCCACTCGGCGACGATTTCTTCGTCAGATACTTGGAGAACTGTGCGGTTGGATCGTCCATGAAGTCGGCCTGGAATTCGACGGCAACGTCGAAGTCACCCTTTGCGACGCGCTCCTGATAGAGCTTCGTCTCGAGCTGCTCATGCTCGACGGTGATGCCGATGCGCCGCCACTGATCAACCGAATAGACGCCACCCGGCGTATAGGGTTCCGCCACGTTGCGGTTGAGCAGCTTGAACTTCAGGTTCTTCACGCCGGCTTCTTCCAGAAGCTTCTTGGCCTCGGCGCGGGACTTCTCGATATCCTTGGAGAAGCCCGGCAGCTTCACGAGCTCCGACTCCGGCAATGACATCGCATATCCCGGCCGCATGACACCGCCGACGAACTTCAGGATCGAGATCTTCGACAGCGCATCCGAGCCGCCCCAGCGATCGATGGCCATGCTCAACGCCTGACGAACCCTGATATCGTCGAACGGCTTGCGGGTCGTATTAAAGACGAGCATCAGGTTGTTGACCCAGGTGCCTTCGTGCGCCGTGAGCTTGTCTTTGGCCTTGTCGAGAAGCTGCGTCCTTTCGGACGGGTTGCGCCCACGGAACTCGGCATCGAATTGGTCGCCGAGAATACCGGGAACGACACCACCCGACTTCACGTAAAAGATCTTGTAGCCATCGAGATAAGGCTGGCCGGACATGAAGTAGCCATCGAAACGCTTGCCTTCCCAGCTCGCCCCTTTGACGTGCTCAACGAACGTGAACGGGCCCGATCCCATGATTTCCGTCTCGGGATAACGCGGGTTCTGCTTGAGCTTGGCTGCGCTGTAGACGCAGTTGAACGGCGATGCCAGCGCTTCCAGAACACCGGCCATCGGGTTCTTCAATTTGAAGACGACCGTTGTCGGATCGGGCGCCTCGACGGTGAGGTCGGCATAGTACGCCTTGCGGATCGATACGACGCCCGCTGGCGGGTTGATGATCCGATCGTACGTCGCCCTGATGTCTTCCGAGGTCAACGGCGAACCGTCATGGAACTTCACGCCGGAACGGATCTTGAAGGTGTAGGTCATGCCATTATCCGACACCGTCCAGCTCTCGGCCAGATCCGGAATGACCTTCGGATAGTCCTTGCCATCGAACTTGACGAGAAGCGAATAATGCGGAGCAATCGGGTGGACGAGCGCGAACGTCGTGCTGCCGTGGCAGTCGTAGTTCGGCGGCTCGGCGACAACGGCAAACTTCAGAATGCCGCCTTTCTTCGGTGTCTGGGCAGCGGCACCGTCGAGCCCGAATGTGAGCCCGGCGATCGCCGCAACTGCGGTACAAAGCAACATCTTTCTCATCGTCGTTTCTCTCCCATATTTGTTTTCCGGAAAAATATCCGGTTGGTGTTTTCAATAATTTTCAAACAAACATTCTGCGCAATCTCCCTCCAATAAAACTCAGGCGTGAATGCAGGCAACGTGATGCCCGGCCGACAGCTCGCGGGTCGCCGGGACCGCCTCCTTGCATTCCGCTGTCGCCAGCGGACAGCGCGGATGGAACACACAACCGGACGGCGGATTGAGCGGGCTTGGTAATTCACCCTTGATGATCGTGCGCGGACGGTTCCGTTCGATCACAGGATCGGGGATGGGCGCCGCGGCCAGCAGAGCCCGCGTATAGGGGTGTCTGGGATCAGCAAACAAGTCGTCCGCCGATGCATATTCGACAATGCGCCCAAGATACATGACCGCGACCTTGGTCGAGATATGGCGCACCACAGCAAGGTCGTGGGCTATGAAGAGATACGTCAGCCCCAGCCGTTGCTGCAGGCTCTCCAATAGATTGATGACCTGTCCCTGGATCGACACATCGAGAGCGGAGACCGCTTCATCGCACACGATCACACGCGGATTGACTGCCAGCGCTCTCGCAATTCCGACGCGCTGACGCTGGCCACCCGACAGTTCATGCGGATAGCGCAACGCCATGTACGGAAACAGGCCAACGAGTTGCAACAACTCAGAAACGCGATCCGGAATTTCGGCTTTCGGCAGGATGCCGTGCACGTGCATCGGCTCGGAAATGATCTGGCCGATCGTCATGCGCGGATTGAGGGAGGAATACGGATCCTGGAAAATCACCTGCATTTTCTTGCGGACATCGATCATCTCTTTCCGCCGCAGGGTCGCCAGATCCGCCCCGCTGAACCTGATCTCACCGTCCGTCGGTTCGTCCAGATAAAGAACCAGGCGGCCGAGGGTCGACTTGCCGCAACCGGATTCGCCGACCAGCCCCAGCGTTTCGCCGGGCTTAACGTCAACCGTGACGTCATCGACGGCGCGAACGAGTTTCGCAGCCCGGAAAAAGCCGCCGCCGACAGGGAAAAACTTCTTGACGTGCCGAATGTCGATGACCGGCTCGGCGGCCTCGTCAGCCTCGCTTCGCGTCAAAATCTCTTCGCTGCGCACCGGACCTGCGAGCGCGTCGATCTCGTCGACACGATGACAGGCCGCCAAGTGATCCTCTTCGACGGGCACGAGTGCGGGAACATGCATGCAGGCGTCGATTGCGTAGGGGCAGCGCGGCCGAAAACGGCATCCCTCCGGTGGCGCCTGTAGGTTGGGTGGCGCGCCCTCGATCGTTGCCAGTTTCGCGCTGCGGCCCCGGTCAAGACGCGGCACAGCGGACAGCAAGCCGCGCGTGTAAGGATGAAGAGGATGTCCGAAAACGCTTTCCGCCGTCCCGCTCTCTGCCAGACGGGCCGCGTACATGACATTCACGCGGTTGGCATAGCGCGCCACGATGCCGAGATTGTGCGTGATGATGACGACCGCGATGCCGAGACGTTGCGTGAGATCCTTCATCAGCTCCAGGATCTGCGCCTGGATCGTGACGTCGAGCGCCGTCGTCGGCTCATCGGCAATCAGCAGTTTCGGATTACACGCCAAGCCTATGGCAATCATGACGCGCTGGCGCATTCCGCCCGAAAGCTGATGCGGATACTGATCCAACCGGCTGTCCGGGTCGGTTATTCCGACCAGCGTCAAAAGCTCGATAGCTCGCTTTCGCGCCTCATCGTCGTTCATTCCGAGATGGATCGTCAGCGGTTCCGTAATCTGGAGGCCGATTCTCAGAACCGGGTTGAGCGACGTCATCGGTTCCTGAAAAATCATCGCGATATCGCGACCACGGATCTGCCGCATCTCCTCTTCGGAGAGCTTGAGCAGTTCCTGCCCGTCGAACCGGATGCTTCCGGAAGGGATTCGCGCTGTCCCGGGCGGCAACAGTCGCATAGCTGCCAGAGCGGAAACCGACTTTCCGGATCCGGATTCGCCGACGATGGCGACCATTTCTCCCGGATAGACCGAATAGCTCACACCGTCGACGGCGCGGACAATTCCGTGCCCGGTCTCGAATTGAACGTGTAAATCTTCGATCTCGAAAACAGGGCCGCGCGCGTCAGCCTTTTGTGCCAACGGTGCCGAACGCTTGAACCCTGCTGTTTCGAGGCTCGTAGCGACCTCGTTATTCAACAGTCAATTCCTCCCAATCAGATATAATTGTTAGCAGCCAGCGGTGGCGGGGTCGAGCTTTTTGCCTGCTGCACTGCAGACAACCGGATCAGGAAGTCATTTGGCGAATTTCTCCTTTTGAGATATCGCGTTAGGCGTCTGCTCAAACGCGCGCTCATCGCAGCGCACTTATCCGACTTAGGTCTATAGTCCCGGCATCGGAGTCGGAAGCGGTCGGCACAGATTTCCGGAGGCGGCATTACCGGCAGCTCGACTTCACAAGTGCTGGCACAGAACCGGCTGTTCCTGTGTTTTCGCGAAGCTGCCGTGAACAACAGTCACCAGCGCGACGCTTTGAACGTCGCGCGCCGATATCAGGGACGGCCTCGGGCCTGATCTTGCGATACGATGGGCTCGCAGTCCGCGGCGCTGGCAACGGTCGGCGATGCCGGAAACCACCAACATGACGGTCGACAGGATGGAGGTGAATATCCCCTGAGCCGATTGGAAACCTTTGGCAGCGGGAGATGGCGACCCCGGCAGGATTCGAACCTGCGACCTTCGGATTAGGAATCCGACGTTCTATCCGGCTGAACTACGGGGCCATGTAAGGTTTCAGGCTATTTCAGCCACTGTCTCACCAGACCGTCTGGCC
>JAFAFW010000078.1 GCA_023423275.1 Pseudomonadota bacterium | reverse complement strand
CGGCCAGGGCCCGCAACAACTCTCGGCAGCGGGGTAAGAAGTCCGAGCGCGTCGCGGTCCCTGACCTGATAACCAAACGGATTGCCAAAGAGGGCGTTGGCTCCCCGCTTGGTGAGATCGGCCGTTTGCAGCCAATGAGGAGGCCAACTCCAAGCTGCAGACCGACCCGTGTCTCTACGCTCAGGAGATGCGGCGGACCTGAAACGCAGAGTACACTTCGACCAGCTCACAATGGCCTGGAGAACCTCGGTTCCCAGACCATGTCTGCGAGCTGAATAGACGTTTAATACATGCCCAGAAGTAATCTTGACAGAACACTATTGGCTTTGCAAGCAGCCCGCTTTGCGATTCGCCAATATTGTCAATAAGGTTGCTGCTGCCGCATAGACGCGATTGGCAATGTACGCGCGCAATCTCCTGGATTCTGAACGCTGTAAGTTGCCATCGAGATGTCAAGCAGCTTCGCTGACAACTCTGTTGCGTCCGGCGTGTTTGGCTGAGTAAAGCGCTTTATCTGCGCGCTGAAACAATGCCGCCGGCGTGTCTTCAGTCGATTCCAGCGTCGCGACGCCCGCACTGGCCGTAATGGAGATGCTCTGCTGAGCTTCGATAAGGAACGGATTGGCGGCAATACTGCACCGCAGCCGTTCACCGACTTGGCAGGCATGGCGCAGATCCGTGTCCGGCATCACGATGACGAATTCCTCGCCACCCATCCGGCACACTAGGTCGACACCCCGCGTGTTGCCGCGGATTCGCGTTGCAAATTCCTTCAGGACGGCATCGCCGCACGCGTGGCCATGCGTGTCGTTGATCCGCTTGAAGTAATCGATATCGATGACAAGGATCGATAGGGGGCGGCCGGCTGCAGCGGATTCCTCGACCAGCGTCTTGAGATGGCACTCCATGTAGCGCCGATTGAAAAGCCCGGTCAGCGAATCCTTGACCGACAGCTCGACACTTTGCACCAGCCGCGTGCGCAAATGCTCCGAGTACCGCTTTCGCGTGATCTGGGTTCGCACGCGGGCCATCATCTCGTTACGTTCGATCGGGCGCACCAGATAGTCATTGACGCCAAGGTCCAAACCACGCAGTAGCCGGGCCTCGTCGCCTTCCTCCACCAGCATGATGATGGGCAAATGCCGCGTGCGATCGAGCGAGCGAATTTGGCTGCACAACCGCAGGCCGTCCGCCGTCGCCAGACTGAGGCTGACGATCAGCAGATCGAAACTCGACGTTGCGGCGGCCATCAGCGCCGCTTGCGGATCACCGAGGACGACGGTGTCGTGAATTTTCGCCAGGGCCTCGACAATACGGGCAGCAGACCGGGGATGGTCATCGACCAGCAGAATACGTCCGCCGCTGACCTTCAGTGCCTCATCCAGCCCCTCGGTCGGCGGCAGCCCCATCCGCTCAGCGGTCTCCGCTCGCATGAGCATCTCATCATTGAGCATCTTGAGACGCGCCAGATTGCGAACCCGGGTGATCAACGCGATGTCATCGACAGGCTTGGTGAGAAAATCGTCTGCCCCGGCTTCCAGGCCCTGGATCTTGTCTGAGGGATGATCGAGCGCCGTCACCATGACAATCGGAACGTGTTGCGTGGCTGGACGCGCCTTCAGGCGACGGCAGACCTCGAAGCCGTCCATCCCCGGCATCATGATGTCGAGCAGCACGACGTCGACGCGCTCGCACGCGCAGATCTTCAACGCCTCAAGCCCTGACTGCGCTGTCAGAACCTCGAAATACTCAGCCGACAGCCGCGCTTCGAGCAGTTTGATGTTGGCCGGAATATCATCAACGATGAGAATGCGTGCCGTCATGGCGTACCCTATACAGAACCTGCCGGCAGCCTTGCTTCCCCGATAAAGCGGCGAATCGCCTCGATGAACCCATTCACCGAAATCGGCTTGGAAATGTAGGCTTCGCAGCCCCCTTGCCGAATACGCTCCTCGTCACCTTTCATCGCGAAGGCAGTCACCGCGATGACCGGAATACTGCGTAACTCGTCGTCGTCCTTCAGCCACTTGGTCACCTCAAGCCCCGACACTTCCGGCAACTGGATGTCCATGAGGATCAGATCCGGCCGGTGCTCGCGAGCGAGCTTCAACGCCTCCATGCCATCGCGCGTTTGCAGCGTCGCGTACCCGTGGGCGGTGAGCAGATCGTGAAAAAGCTTCATGTTGAGCTCATTGTCTTCAACGATCAGCACCGTTTTCATTGAGCGGTGCATGCGCGCCTTCAAACTATTGAGCGTGCTATTACGATCCTGGTAGTTCATGGCTTCAGCCGGTTCGCCCCATGCCTGCCCACTCTTGCACCGATTCGACGGGGTCACGGCATACGCAGCATGCACAAGAAGCTGTAACCAACAGTTAAAGGTGTACAGTCACGCTAATATATCATCCGGATACAGAATTTATGGTTTCCTATCGTAAAAGACACCCGTTCACCTACGGCGAAGCAGAGATCCTCGGCTTGAAAGCGCTGGCATTTTTGGCAGAGGACGATGCCAGACTGGGACAATTCATGACGCTGACCGGCATCTCGGCGGATGTGCTGAGAACGTCTGCCGGTTCCGCCGATGTTCTGCAAGCCGTTCTGGAGCACTTGAGCCGGGATGAAGCGTTGCTGCTCGTGTTCGCGGAGACCACATCGCTGGCTCCTGAGGACATCGCGTCGGCGCTGTATGTGCTGGGCGGCAGCACATATTCCGGGTATGAGCAATGACCGGCAAGCGCATGCGTATCGGCATCGATCTCGGCGGCACGAAGATCGCAGGGGTTGCGCTTTCCCCGGATGAGCACGTCGTGGCTGAAACGCGCATTCCCGCGCCGCGGGGAGACTATGACGCCACGCTCACCGCAATCCATCAACTCGTGCTGGATCTGGAAGACAAGTCCGATCAATCGGGCACCGTCGGTCTGGGAATGCCGGGCTCGATATCCCGTGCCACCGGACTGGCGCAGAACGCAAATTCGACCTGGCTCAACGGCCGCGCTTTCGATCGCGATCTGTCGGACTGCCTCCAGCGTCCCGTCCGGCTTGCCAACGATGCCAACTGTTTTGCGCTGTCCGAGGCGACCGATGGAGCGGCGGCCGGAGCACGCTCGGTGTTCGGCGTCATTCTCGGCACCGGCTGCGGGAGCGGCATTGTGCTGGGCGGCCAGTTGATCGACGGTCCGCATGGCATCTCGGGCGAATGGGGACACAACCCACTCCCCTGGCCACAACCGGACGAGTACCCCGGCGCGCGCTGCTGGTGCGGCCGTCAGGGATGCCTCGAAACCTGGATTTCCGGTCCGGCCCTCGAAGCCGACCATCGGCGTCATGCGGACATCGCGCTGCAATCTCCGGAAATCGCGGCCCGTGCCGCAGCCGGCGACAAGGCCGCCCAAGCGACGCTTGATCGCCATGCGTCACGGCTGGCACGCGGGCTCGCACACGTGATCAACCTGATCGACCCGGACGTGATCGTCCTTGGCGGCGGACTGTCCCAGCTCCAGCATCTGTACGAGACGCTGCCCGGATTGATTGCGCCGTTCGTACTGACGGACGCGGCGCACATCGACCTCAGACCACCGAAGTGGGGAGACGCCAGCGGCGTGCGCGGCGCGGCACGGCTTTGGGAGGCGGGCGAAGGAGATACGTGACCCGCCGGGTGGCTATTTTTTGTTCTCCGGATCGCATTTGCCCGCATCGAGCATCACGAGATCCTTGAGATCGCCGCGGATGGAAAAGTCGCCATAATCAATTCGGATGCGCCGCGATACGCCGTTATCGAAAAAGACGAAGGCGAGTTCGTAGGATGGAACAGCGTCCTCTTTCGCGCCGTCGCGTTCGAAGTAGCTCATGGCGACCGGCCATGCAGGCAGCGCATCGAGACTTCCGGCCTCGGACACTTTCGGCAGGGAGTTGTTGTAGCCGGGCTCCAGGCGTTTGCCGATGAACGCGTTGGTGACGTACACCTTGTCACCCTTTTCCGACGCATCGAACAGGTTCGTCGCGAATACGGACTTGCCGTCCCTGGCAGCCTGCAACAGGTTCATCGAGTGCTGGATCGGAAACATCGTATCCAAGGGCAGCTTGACCACCTTGCGCTTGGGCTTGCTCAACTCGACGCGGACCTCGGCCGGACGCTTCCGGCGGGTCGCCTCGCCGATCGTCTGGTCCGCCAACGCGTCGTTGCGGTACTGACTGGATTTGAATCGGAAGCGCTCTCCCGCAGCATCCTCCCAGCTCGACGATCTGAGATCGCTCAGGCTGACGCTTCCTTCCTGATTGGTGGTGCGGGTGACGAAACGCATGTTCTGCGTATAGCCCTCGCATGCGGACCCCGTGAGCTCATAGACCATCCGACCGGAGAGTTCCGACACGCCCGCTCCGGATCGCGCATCGACCAGCGAAATGTTGTAGGTTGCGCGATGAGGCATCAGCGTGGCCGGCGCCGCAGCGGCCGCAACAGCCGTACCCCCCATGACGGCGGCGAGGACTAGCCCGGGCAGCCCCAATCTCGAACCCACGATCATGTCTCGTCTCCAGTGCCTTCCGGGCACGCCTCGTCTGGCCGGACGTCTCATGATGCGGACACTAGAGGGCCGTCGGCGGATTGCAAAGGTGACACGCTAACTTCAACCCAAATGTGGTTTCCTTGTAGTGTAAGCGTACTTGCCCCGCAGCTATCATCCGGAATCTCATCAGATGCTTGACCGCGACGTGTTCCTCCGCCCCATCGCCCATCGGGGCCTGCATGACGCGACAGGAGAACGCGTAGAGAACACAGCGCCGGCGTTTGCCGCCGCCATTGCCGCAGGCTACGGGATCGAGTGCGATTTGCGGCCAGCCAGCGACGGGACGCCATTCGTCTTTCACGACGCCATGTTCGACCGGCTGGTGGACAGCACCGGCCCGATTGCGGCTTGCGCTCCGGACACGATCTCCGGGCTTCGCTATCGCGGTCAGGCGGCACACATCCTGGCCTACCGTGAGCTGCTGGAGCAGGTCGGCGGTAGGGTGCCGCTGCTCGTCGAGGTCAAGAGCGATTGGGATATCCCCGACCCTCGCTTCCTCAAGGCCATCGCCGCGCAATCCATGTCTTATCAAGGCCCGCTGGCGCTGATGTCGTTCGATCCGGCCGTGATCATCGCCATGAAGACGCTGGCCCCCGAGTTACCGCGAGGGATCGTTTCGGGTGTCTACGAGGGACACCATTGGTGGCCGGACCAGATCGACAAGGACCGTGCGTTCCGTCTCACGCACTGCCTGGAAGCAGGCCCCGCCGAGCCAAGCTTCATCGCCTATGACGTCGATGCCCTGCCGACACCAGTCATGCGCTTCGCGCGCGAGGTGATGCGGGTGCCCCTGTTCACATGGACGGTACGGACGGCAGAGCAACTTCGACGCGCCGCAACGTGGGCCGATGCGCCGATTTTCGAGGACTGCACGCCCGATCTGTAACGGACAGGATCCGGCACGCGGCCAACGGCTTGACGCAGCCCGCCCCTGGCCTACATAGAAATTGGATACTCCCGTGGGGACGACCCCACCACTCAAGGGAACCTCGGCAGGGACGACCCTGCCTATCAAGGAGGTCCCACGTGGCTTGGGTTTATCTTCTCGGCGCCGGATTGCTGGAAATCGTCTGGGCGATCGGCCTCAAATATACGCATGGCTTTACGCGCCTCTGGCCGTCCACGATCACGATTTCCGCAATGATTGTCAGCATGTATCTGCTCGCATTGGCCGCGACGACGCTGCCGATCGGCACCGCCTACACCATCTGGGTTGGTATCGGCGCGGTCGGTGCCACTATTCTCGGCATCATTCTGTTCAACGAGCCGGTCAACGCAGCACGGCTCGGATGCGTCGCATTGATCATCGCAGGGGTGGTCGGACTAAAATTACTCGATCACGCATGACGCAGTGATCCGGCGCGCCGGTAGACCTATACTCTCCCGAGAACGCCTTCTGGAGACGACATGGGGACGAGCGAGAGCGCTGTTGTCCGCGTTGCGGCTTCGATCTCCGAGATCGATGCCGCTCAGTGGGACGCGTGCGCCAATCCTGATCCGGCGACCTTCAATCCGTTCGTGTGCCATGCCTTCCTGAAGGCGCTGGAGGATGCGGGATGCGTTGGCCGGCGCACCGGCTGGCTGCCCCGGCACCTGGCACTTCAAGGCGCGGACGGCAGTGTCGTCGCGGTCATGCCGTGCTACCTGAAAAATCATAGCCGCGGAGAGTACGTCTTTGATTACGGCTGGGCCGAGGCCTTCGAGCGCGCCGGTGGCGATTACTATCCCAAGCTGCTCAGTGGCGTGCCGTTCACTCCGGTTCCAGGCCCCCGCCTTTTGGCTGGAGCGGAGCCGGGTCGTGAGGAGCGCGAACAGACACTCGCAGCCGCCAGCATCACGTTGGCCGAAAAGCTCGGCGTGTCCTCCTTTCACGTCACGTTCCTGACCGAAGGCGAATGGCAACGCCTGAAACCATCGGGCTTTCTTCAGCGCACAGATCAGCAGTTCCACTGGTACAATCGGGGCTATCGCTCCTTTGAGGATTTTCTGGCAAGCCTCGCCTCGCGCAAGCGCAAGGCGGTCCGCAAGGAACGCGCAGAAGCGCTGTCGGCCGGACTGACGATCGAACTCATCACAGGCAACGATATCCGTGAAAGGCACTGGGACGCCTTCTTTGCCTTCTACACGGAAACCGGCTCGCGGAAGTGGGGCAGCCCCTACCTCAACCGCCGCTTCTTCTCGCTCCTCGGCGGCACGATGGCCGACCGTTGCCTGCTCGTGCTGGCGCGCGACGGCAACCGCTACGTCGCTGGTGCGCTCAACATGCTCGGTGGCGATTGCCTGTACGGCCGGTACTGGGGCGCGATCGAGCACCATCCGTGCCTGCATTTCGAGATCTGCTATTATCAGGCCATTGAATACGCGATCATGCACGGCCTTCCGCGCGTCGAGGCAGGCGCCCAGGGTGAGCACAAACTGGCTCGCGGCTATGTGCCGGTAACGACCTACTCATCGCACTGGATTGCCAATCGCAGCTTCCGCAATGCCGTGGCGCGCTATCTCGAAGGCGAACGGCAACAGGTCGCCGAGCATTCCGAGCTGCTCGCCGAGTATGCTCCCTACCGGAAATCAAACGTTCCGGCCGAAGAGACGTTCTAGCCAACCAGATCCTGACGAGCGTGCGACAGAGGACATTGTATGACCTACGACAACAGCAACGTGTTCGCGAAGATCCTGCGGGGTGAGCTCCCCGCACAGAAGGTCTACGAGGATGATGGCACTCTCGCCTTCATGGACATTATGCCCCGCGCCGACGGACACACACTTGTGATCCCCAAGACTCCCGCCCGCAATGTCCTCGATGCTGCGCCCGAGCAGCTTGCGGCCTGCATGGCGACGGCTCAGAAAATCGCACGCGCGCTCATGCCTGCGTTCAACGCCGATGGAATCACGATCCAGCAATTCAGTGAGCCTGCAGGCGGTCAGGTCGTCTTTCATCTCCACGTTCACGTCATACCGCGATGGGACGGCGTGAAACTCGGTCCGCACACCGGCACCATGGAGAAGCCGGAAATCCTGGCGGCCAATGCGGAGAAAATCCGCAAGGCCCTGGCAGCTTGAAAGTGGTCCGCGGCGCCCGATATCGCAGGATAGCGCTGCGCATGGGTGCGGCACAGGAAGCGATCATTCGAGTCTCACATGGCGCACATTCTGGTCGTCGGCGCCAGCCACGGTGTTGGCCTGGAAACGGTGAAAGCGGCCTTGGCTGCAGGCCACAAAGTGCGCGCGCTTGCGCGCACTGCCAACGACATCGCTATTGAGACCTCCAATCTGGAAAAAGTCGCTGGCGACGCCACCGACACGCATACGCTGCGAGATGCCCTGCCCGGCATCGAGGTCGTCATCATGACCATCGGCGTCTCTCCGGGCGCATCTACCGTGATGTCCGGAACGCGGCTGTTCTCGACGGCGACGCGTGCCCTGATAGATGCAATGAAAGCGGCCGGTGCGCGCCGGCTCGTGGTCGTCACAGGCATCGGAGCCGGTGACAGTCGCGGCCATGGCGGGGCGTTCTACGACTGGTTTTTCTTCCCCCTCGTCCTGAAGCGCATCTACGATGACAAGGACGTACAGGAGCGGATGGTGCGCGACAGCGGGCTCGATTGGACGATCGTCCGGCCTGGTTTGCTCACCAACGGCCCACGCACTGGCCGGTACCGCGCCCTGATCGATCCTGTGGCTTGGCGGGCCGACAGCATCAGCCGCGCCGATGTTGCCGATTTCCTGGTCGAGGAAGCAACCAGCCGAAGCTATCTTCGCCAGACGCCGGTCGTCATCTCACAGCGCTGACCGCTTGAAACTTGCTCCAGGCGAACGATATCCGTGTGGCCTTCTCGCAGATGCGAAGAAGACTTTATAGCTCCCGCCTCGCATCCCGGACCGGTTCACAAAGGAGACTGGCGCATGAAGAAGATCGGTTTCCTATCGTTCGGGCACTGGAACCCATCCCCGCAGTCAGGGGCACGCTCTGCGCGTGACGTGCTGTTGCAATCGATCGACTTGGCCATCGCAGCCGAAGAACTCGGTGCCGACGGCGCCTACTTCCGCGTCCACCATTTTGCCCGGCAACTGTCGTCGCCGTTCCCGCTGCTGGCGGCGATTGGCGCTCGGACCAAGTCGATCGAGATCGGAACCGGCGTCATCGACATGCGCTACGAGAACCCCTGCTACATGATCGAGGATGCGGGGTCGGCGGACCTGATCTCCGGCGGCCGTTTGCAGCTCGGGATCAGCCGTGGCTCGCCCGAGCAGGTGATCGAGGGCTGGCGCTACTTCGGCTATCAGCCCGCCGAGGGCGAGACCGACCAGGACATGGCGCGCAACAACACACAGATTTTCCTGCAGCTTCTGGAGGGCGAAGGCTTCGCCGAACCGAACCCGCAGCCGATGTTTCCCAATCCTCCTGGTCTCCTGCGATTGGAGCCGCTTTCTGAAGGTCTTCGCGATCGGATCTGGTGGGGCGCGGCCTCGGACGCCACGGCAGAGTGGGCAGCGAAAATCGGCATGAACCTGCAAAGCTCGACCTTGAAACGGGACGAGACGGGCGAGCCGTTCCACGTCCAGCAGGCCAAGCAGATCCGCAAGTATCGCGAGACCTGGAAAGAGGCTGGTCACGCGCGCGAGCCGCGCGTTTCGGTCAGCCGGTCGATCTTTGCGCTCATGAACGACACGGATCGGATGTACTTCGGTTCGAGCCGTCCGGATCAGGATTCGGTTGGCGTGATCGACAACATGCGTGCCGTGTTCGGCCGCAGCTATGCCGCCGAACCGGACAAGTTGATCGAGGAGCTGCGCCAGGACGAGGCCGTTGCCGAAGCCGACACGCTCTTGTTGACGGTGCCGAACCAGTTGGGCGTCGCCTACAATGCCCATGTCATCGAATCGATCCTGAAGCACATCGCCCCGGCGCTCGGCTGGCGATAGGGCGCCCGGGGGGCAGGGGATAGACGCGTAAGCGCCCGCATCCCCTCGTCCGTCATTCCCGCGAAGGCGGGAATCCAATCACGTGGCCAATCACATGCGGAAGCCCCCATGGATGCCCGTCTCCACGGGCATGACGGCTTTGTTGGAATGAGCGTCGACGATATGACTGCAACGTCATCCTAGGCTTCATGTCCAGGATCCACCGCCCCACGGTGCCACCTCCAGCCGATTGCTGGGTCCCGGCTCTCCGCTTCGCTCCAGCCGGGATGACAAACGTCGTGCTGTTAGAAACACCGTCATGCCGGCACCCGCGCAAGTTTCAGCACATGCAACGTTTGCAATTCTTCTGCATCGCCGCATCTTCCGCTGCTGGCGTGGGTCCCCACCTTCGTCGGGATGACGGCTGTAAGCGGATAGCGCTGCGATCTGGAACGATGGAACGACAACATCAGCCCGACGGCGACTACAGCAAAACCGCCGGCCCTTAGGACCGGCGGCTTGTTTTCGTCATACCGAGGGGATGATCAATCCGTCTTGCGTGGCACGGTGGGGACCGTGCCCGTGGATTTACGCGATGGCTTATCACGTGGTCCCGGCAAGGCCTTGCGCGGCGGGGCCGCCTCGATCAACGCCTTCTCCGGCTCCTCGCCATCATCCTCTTCGTCATCCTCCTCGTCCCGCGGCTTCACGGCTTTCGGATCGCCAGGGATGAGATCGAAGTCGAGCGTCGCGTCCTCGCCTTCGCCGGTGACCATGACCTTCACAGTGCCACCGTGTTCCAGCTTGCCGAACAGCAGTTCCTCGGCCAGCGGCTTCTTGATGTACTCCTGAATGACGCGTGCGAGCGGCCGGGCGCCGAACTTGTCATCGTAGCCCTTTTCCGCCAACCACTTGGTCGCCGCCTCAGACAACTCGATCATGACGCCGCGATCCGCGAGCTGCGCCTCGAGCTGGAAGATGAACTTCTCCACCACCTTGAAGATGACCTCGGGCGGCAGCCCAGAGAACGGGATCGTCGCGTCGAGACGGTTGCGGAACTCCGGCGTGAACATCTTGTTGATCGCCTCGGTGTCCTCGCCCTCGCGCTTCGATCGGTTGAAGCCCATCGGCGCCTTGGCCAGATCGCTCGCACCCGCATTCGTCGTCATGATCAGGATGACGTTGCGGAAGTCGACCTGCTTGCCGTTGTGGTCGGTCAGCTTGCCGTGATCCATGACCTGCAAAAGGATGTTGTACAGGTCCGGATGCGCCTTCTCGATCTCGTCCAGCAGCAGCACGCAATGCGGATGCTGGTCGATGCCGTCGGTCAGAAGGCCGCCCTGGTCGAAGCCGACATAGCCCGGAGGCGCACCGATCAGGCGCGAAACCGTGTGCTTCTCCATGTATTCCGACATGTCGAAGCGCAGCAGCTCGACGCCCAGCAGATTGGCGAGTTGTTTAGCGACCTCGGTCTTGCCGACGCCGGTCGGGCCCGAGAACAGGTAGCTGCCGATCGGCTTCTCCGGTTCGCGTAGCCCGGCACGTGCCAGCTTGATCGCTGAAGACAATGCCTCGATCGCCTTGTTCTGGCCGAACACGACATGCTTGAGATCGCGCTCCAGGTTGCCCAGAACTTCGGCGTCGCTCTTGGTGATGGTTTTCGGCGGGATGCGCGCCATGGTGGCGACGGTCGCCTCGACCTCCTTCACGGTGATCTTCTTCTTGCGCTTGCCTTCCGGCACCAGCATCTGCGACGCGCCCGTCTCGTCGATCACGTCGATCGCCTTGTCGGGCAGCTTGCGGTCGTGGATGTACTTGGCCGACAGCTCCACCGCCGCCTTGATGGCGTCGTTGGTGTACTTGATCTTGTGGAACTCCTCGAAATAGGGCTTCAGCCCTTTCAGGATTTCGATGGTGTCCGGGATCGTCGGCTCCTTCACGTCGATCTTCTGGAAACGGCGAACGAGCGCGCGATCCTTCTCGAAGTGCTGGCGATACTCCTTGTAGGTGGTCGAACCGATACAGCGTACCGTGCCGGACTGCAGCGCGGGCTTCAGCAGGTTCGAGGCATCCATCGCGCCGCCCGACGTCGCGCCCGCACCAATGACGGTATGGATCTCGTCGATGAACAGAATGGCGCCCTGATAGTTCTCGACCTCCTTCATCACGGCCTTGAGCCGCTCCTCGAAGTCACCGCGATAGCGTGTGCCGGCGAGCAGCGCGCCCATGTCGAGCGAGAAGATCGTCGCGTTCTTGAGAACGTCTGGAACCTCGCCCTTGATGATCTTGCGGGCAAGACCTTCCGCAATGGCCGTCTTGCCGACGCCCGGATCACCCACGAACAATGGGTTGTTCTTCTGCCGGCGGCACAGAACCTGGATGGTGCGCAACACCTCCTGCTCGCGGCCGATCAGCGGATCGATGCGGCCCTCACGCGCCTTCTTGTTGAGGTTGACGCAATAGGTGTTGAGCGCATCGGCACCAGGCTTCTTGCCTTCGCCGCCCTCCTGGTTGCCTTCCTCGTCGATGCCGCGCGCCGGACGCGGATCGGACATGCCCGGACGCTTGGCGATGCCGTGGCTGATGTATTGGACAGCATCGAAGCGGGTCATCTCCTGCTCCTGCAGGAAGAAGGCGGCATGGCTCTCGCGCTCGGCGAACATCGCAACGAGCACGTTGGCGCCGGTCACTTCCTCACGGCCGGAGGACTGCACGTGGACGACCGCGCGATGAATGACGCGCTGGAAACCGGTGGTCGGCTGCGCTTCGGAAGCACCTTTCGCTTCAAGAGAGGCGAGCTCGGTGTCGAGATATTCGGAGATGCGCCCGCGCAGGGCATCCATATCCACATTGCACGCCCGCATGACACCGGATGCGTCACGGTCATCGAGCAATGCCAGCAGCAAATGTTCGAGCGTGGCGTATTCGTGCTTACGGTCGTTGGCGTATTCCAGTGCGCGATGCAGCGCTGCTTCGAGACTTTGTGAGAACGAGGGCAAGGGAGAGTTACTCCTTCTCCATGGTGCATTGTAGAGGATGGCCATGCTGACGCGAGAAATCCATAACCTGCGTCACCTTGGTCTCGGCTACCTCATAGGTGTACACGCCACACATCCCGACCCCCTTATGATGGACATGCAGCATGATGCGTGTGGCTTCTTCCCGCCCCTTGTTGAAGAACTTCTCGATGACGTGCACGACGAATTCCATCGGCGTGTAATCGTCGTTGAGCAGCAGCACTTTGTAGAGGTGCGGGCGCTTGGTTTTGGGCCGCGTCTTGGTGACCAAGCCGGTGCGGCCGTCTTCTTCGTTTCCTCGATCGGATCCTTTGTCAGGACCGCCGTTGTTCGCCATAGCTCTAATAATCATCGTTATCGGCTCTACACGCTCCGCGCCTGAAGCGTCCCATCTCATCCCCGCGGCCGTCGAACGCGTGCCTGCGGGCATCATTGTTACGCGACCGAGGGATGGCGGCAATCCCCCCATTCGCGACCTATAATACGCCCGGCAGCGGCGAAGCGATCCACTTTTCACCCATATTGATCGTCAAATGGACGCAAAAAAGGCTCAGGCAGGGAGCCCGAGCCCACAGCGTCTCCGTCCTGACTGGACGGTGCGTCGAGAGCGTGCTCCGTATTCAGCGGCCCGATTGAAAGGCGTTTTCGAGCGGCTTGTAAGCATCCTTGGCCATGCTGGCGTACATGCTGCCGAGCTTGTTCATTTCGCGCATATATTCGTCATAAGCCGCCCGGGCATGGTTGGTCTGGATCTCAACCGCCTGGTCAAAGCTTCTGGCCGCCATCAGCTTCTCGAGGGTCCGCGTGTTGTTCTCCAGCGAACGCTTGCTGTAGTCCGACATTTCAACCGCAATCGCCTGCCACGTCTTCGTCCAATCTCCGAAGAAACTGAAGGCACGCGTCATGTTCTCCTGACCCAATTTCTGGAAATCCATGGTGTCTGCCATATCCGCTATCCCGATTTGGAGGGCCTGCGCGTCATCGCCCTACCGGTCTTAATAGGGCCATCGAATTTGCTCACGCTGCACCGCACAAGATAAGTCGAGTTGTGGCAGCGTCAAGGCGTCCGGCCCTGCGAGCAACTCACGGAATTCGTGTCAGCCGGCCGTTGTTAACCTCATTCTAGGGATGGCGGCCTAGGGTGCAGGCTGGCGCTTGGGCGGTCGACGGAACGCCGCAAAGGTGCCCTAAACCGCTGCTTTCGTATCTCAGGAAGCCGTTGATGCGGCTTGGGGAAGTCAAACTGGCGTAAAGACAGGCTGTTCGTTCTGATTGTTCGCAGCTCGCTTGACGCCATCACGAGGGAAGCCTGAGTACCCGATGCGACCGAGCAAGCCCAAATTCGCGATCCGGCAGGTGGCGCATGCCTGCTTCGCGATTGCAGCAATGCTGGTTTTGTCGCCGGCGTCACCGGCTTATGCCGCCGACGGCCGGCGCGCCTCCATGGTGATCGACGCAAATACCGGCCAGGTTCTGCAATCCAGCAATGGAGACGCTCTGCGTCATCCGGCGTCCCTCACCAAGATGATGACGCTGTATTTGCTGTTCGAAGAAATCGACAGCGGCAAGCTTTCTCTTTCCTCGACCATTGAAATGACCCCGCATGCCGCATCGGCCTCGCCCTCCAAGCTCGGGCTCGATCCGGGCGAAAAGATTTCGGTCGCCGATGCCATTCGCGCGCTGACCGTGAAATCCGCCAACGATATCGCGGTGGCGATTGCCGAACACCTCGGCGGCAGCGAGTCTGCCTTCGCCCGCAGGATGACCGAACGCGCCCGGCAGCTCGGCATGTCCCGCACGACATTTCGCAACGCCTCCGGTCTGCCGGATCGCGAGCAGGTCACCACCGCACGCGATATGCTGACGCTGGCACTGCGTCTGCAGGACGATTTTCCGAAGCTCTACCCGTTCTTCAACACCCGCACGTTCTCCTACCGCGGCAAGGTCCATCGCACTCACAATTCCCTGCTCGGGCGGTTCCCCGGCATGGATGGACTGAAGACCGGCTATATCCGCATGTCGGGCTTCAACCTCGTGAGCTCGGTACGTCGCGGAAACCGTCATATTGTAGCGGCCGTGTTCGGCGGACGCACGGCTGCAAGCCGGAACGCGGAGATGCGCACCCTTCTCGGCCGCACCTTGCCGCAGGCTTCGCCGGTGCGCACCCGCAAGCCCACTCCGCGGCTCATTGCCCGTGCCCGGCCTGCGCCGCGGCCCGAGCGCCAGGTCGCGCAGATCCCCGCGCTACCCGTTCAACGCCCCGAACAGCAAGCGACGGCATCTGCGGACGTCCAAGCAGCGCGGCCCACCATCTCGATCGCCCGTGTGCGTGCGGTCAACGTTGCACCACAAGACGCTCCGGCCGCCCCGCAAGCCGATACGGCAACGCGTCCCACGCAGCCGCAATTCCTGACGGCGGCGTCTACCCCGGCCATGGGCCTCGGGATGGCTCCCTCCACCTTTCAGCAGCAAGCCGAAAATTTGAGCCGCGGCGCGTCCTCCGTCGCTCCGCTGCCTTGGGATGGGGCCTCGCAAGCGTCCGCGCCGCCGTCGGGCCCGACGGTGGTCGCTGCGCGACCGGCCCTCAGACCGACGATGACGGCGCCAGCAGCCGACGGCGGCTTCCAGATCCAGATCGGTGCGTTCAGAACGGCCAGCGAAGCCGAAAAGGCGCTCGTCCTGGCGTTGGAGCGTGCCGGGGGCCTGCTCGGCGCCGCGGCGCCCCTGACGGCTCCGGTCAACTCAGGCAGCCGCCAGCTTTATCGTGCCCGCTTCGGCGGCTTCGACCAGCAGGCTGCAGCGAACACGTGCACCGAGCTGCGCCGCCGCCAGATCGACTGTTTCGTCGCGCGGGCCAATTGAGCCGGTTCGAAGTTATCCGGTGAAGATGGTGGGCGGTGAGAGGGTCGAACTCCCGACATCTTCGGTGTAAACGAAGCGCTCTACCACTGAGCTAACCGCCCGCACCGGCCGCTTCTACATCGCGCGCGCCGGAATTGAAAGGGCGATCAGCACTTGGTTTCGTCACCGCTCGTCTCGGCAGCGGTAGACAGGCCTCGTCGCCGCCGAAACGCCTCGAAAAATCGCGCATTCGGACAATACGCCCCAAGGATTGCCACGCCGCCTGCGTCGGCCATCCGCTGCGCGCACTCCCTTGCAAACGGGCAATGGAGACAGGCTTCTCTCGCCTCAGCGTAGGCCCGGCCGCGCTCATGGCGGACGGCTGCGAGGCAGTCGACATCCAGTCGATCCATCATGTCGCTCATATGCTGGGCTTGCCGGGTCACCTGCTCGAACATGGGCCAACGCATGACGCACTCCTCTTGGGACTGCTGCATCCCTGCAGACTCGTCCCAGGACTGCCCGCCCTGGTTGATCTGGATCAAGACTTCCCGCGACACGTTGACGACACCGGAAATGCACCCCGAGTGAAATCTATTTCACCGAATGTGGATGGCGCTGGCGATGCCCTATCCGATAGACTTGCGGGCAACGACACGATCCAAGGAGCAAACCAACATGGCCGAAAACAGCGAGGCCAGCGCGCCCAAATTCGCGACGCTCGCCATACATGCCGGTGCCGCCCCCGATCCTTCGACCGGCGCGCGCGCGACGCCGATCTATCAGACGACGTCCTACGTCTTCAATGACGCGGACCATGCTGCATCACTGTTCGGCCTCGAAGCCTTCGGCAACATTTACACGCGCATCACGAATCCGACGCAGGCCGTCCTTGAATCGCGGGTCGCTGCGCTCGAGGGCGGAACCGCAGCTCTCGCCGTCGCGTCGGGCCATGCCGCGCAGTTCCTGACGTTCCATACCCTGATGGAGCCGGGCGATGAATTTGTCGCCGGCCGGCAGCTCTATGGCGGCTCGATCAATCAGTTCAATCACGCCTTCAAGAAGTTCAACTGGAACGTCGTCTGGGCGGACTCGACCGAGCCGGAAAGCTTCGCGCGCGCCATTACGCCCAAAACCAGGGCCATTTTCTGCGAGTCTCTGGCCAACCCGGGCGGCATCGTCGTCGACATTCCGGCGATCTCGAAAATTGCGAAAGCGGCGGGGATCCCGCTCATCGTCGATAATACGCTAGCCACGCCCTACCTGTGCCGCCCGAAGGAGCATGGCGCAGATATCATCGTGCACTCACTGACGAAATTCATGGGCGGGCACGGCAATTCGGTGGGTGGCGTGATCGTCGATTGCGGCACCTTCGACTGGATCGGCGCCAAGCATCGCTACAGCACGCTGGTCGATCCAAATCCCTCCTACAACGGCATGAAGTTGGCCGAAACCTTCGGCAACTTCGCATTTGCCATTGCCGCCCGGGTCATGGGGCTGCGCGATATCGGTCCGGCAATCGCGCCGATGAATGCATTCCTGATTCTGACCGGCATCGAGACGCTGCCGTTGCGCATGGCGCGGCATTGCGAGAACGCCCAGGTGGCGGCGGAATATCTGTCGCACCATCCGAAGGTGATGTGGGTGAACTATGCGGGCCTTCCCGATAACGCGAGCCACGCCTTGCAAAAGAAGATTTGCCCGGCGGGCGCCGGAGCGTTGTTCACGTTCGGGCTGAAAGGCGGCTATGAGGCTGGGGTCAACTTCGTAGCAGGGCTGAAGCTCTTTTCGCATCTCGCGAACCTCGGCGATACGCGGAGCCTCGTCATTCATCCCGCCTCCACGACACATCGCCAGCTCACCGACGAGCAGCGCAAACTGGCCGGGGCCGGTCCCGATGTGGTGCGTCTGTCGATCGGCCTGGAAGACAAGGCCGACATCATCGCCGATCTGGATCAGGCGTTGGAACAGATCTGATAGGACCACGGCACCAGCAGGTGTTTGTGCTGTTGGGACCAAGAAGACACGCAGGCTCGCCTACGGATGCGAAAGTGTCCGTAGGCGGTCTTTTTGCCGTTGAAACCCGCTTAACGGCGACGCATATTTTCGGGAGGAGACTGCTGGCGCCCGTCGTGGCGTGGGGGCAATACATGCAGGTCGGCGGGAGTGCCTCGCACATCGTATCGCGCGATGTCGCAGGTGTCGTAGGTTCGGTCGGTGCTCGCAGTCGAGGTTCTTTGCGCTCCGGGGCATTCGCCATCGCGGCGACCGCACTTCTCCTCGTCGTGCCCGGATGCGCTTCTAACAGTGCAGTCGACACGGCAGCTCTGGCTCAGACACCCATTCCAGCAGGCAAGGCGCGCGTGGCGATCACGCGTACGAGCGACGTGCTTTATGCGGCTGCGCCAGCCACGATCACGCTCAACGGACAGAACGTAGCCAGCATTTCAACCGGCGGTACAGCTGTCGTGGACGTGCCTCCAGGCAATGCGATACTGGCGGCTTCGGCGTGGTCGTATCCTGGCGAATACAAAGTGACGCTGAACGCAGTTGCCGGACAACACTATGCAGTTGTGGTGTCACCGCGGAGTGCGAGCTTTGGACCGAGCTTGTTGGGACCGATCGGTGGAATGGTGGACTCAAGTGCGAACGGCAACGCGGGTGCGTTCGAGATGCGTGTCGCAGAGAAAAGCACTGCGGCCAACTAAGCGTTCTCAGATCAGACTGCAGACGTTGTTGTTGTGCTGAAGAGCTGGAAAGCTGCTGCCGTCAGGTCTTGGCCCGCACATAACTCCCCGGCGCGTCTTCGATGACGCCGATCGCGGTACCGGGCTGGCGCGCCGGGATCATTCCGCCGGAATACTGGGCCAGCCACTTGGCCCAGTGCGGCCACCACGATCCGGGCGTCTCGGTGGCATTGGCCAGCCATTCTTCCAGGGTTGCGGCACTGCGGTTGTTGGTCCAATGCTGGTACTTGATGCGCTTGGGGTCGGCCGGATTGACGACGCCCGCGATATGTCCCGACCCCGCCAGCACGAACTCGACCGGGCCGCCGAACAACTTCGAGCCGATGAAGACCGACTTCGCCGGGGCGATGTGATCCTCCTTGGTCGCCAGCTCGAAAATCGGCAACGTCACCTTTTTCATATCGAGGCGCGTTCCGGCAACCGTCATCTGCCCTTTGGCGAGCTTGTTCTCGTTGTAGAACTCGCTCAGGTAGAAATAGTGATTGGCAGCCGGTAGCCGCGTCGAATCCTGGTTCCAGTACAGAAGATCGAACGGGAACGGCTTCTTACCGAGCATGTAATTGTTGACGATGTACGGCCAAATCAGATCCTTCGGCCGCAGCATGTTGAACACTGTCGCCATGCGCGAGCCGTCCAGATAACCGCGCTCGGCCATTATTTCCTTCAGCGCCTCGAGTTGCTCATCATCGATGAACAGCTTCAGGTCTCCCGCTTGACTGAAGTCGACCTGGGCCGCCAGGAATGATGCCGAATTGTAGGGCTCTTCGCCGCGCGCCGCGAGATAGGCCAAGGTGGTCGCAAGCATCGTCCCGCCGACGCAATAGCCGAGCACGTTGATCTTGCTTTGTCCGGTCTCGCGCATGACGGCGTCGGTGGCCGCCAGCGCGCCCTCCGTCATGTAATCCTCGAACGTCTTGTTCCGCAGACGCTCGTCGGGGTTGACCCACGACACCACGAACACCGTGAAACCTTGATCGACGGCGAACTTTATGAAGGACTTCGGCTGCGTCAGATCCAGGATGTAGAACTTGTTGATCCATGGCGGGATGACCAACAGTGGCACCTCACGCACCTCGGCCGTCGTCGGCTGATACTGGATGAGCTGCAGGATGTCGTTCTGGAATACGACCTTGCCCGGCGTGACCGCCAGATTGCGCCCCACTTCGAACGCATCCACGTCCGTTTGGCTGATACGCAGAAGATCGCCGGAGCGCTCCATGTCGCCGACGAGTTGCGCCATGCCTTGCACCAGATTGCGTCCGTTGGTGGCCAGCGTCTCGCGCAGCACCTCGGGGTTCGTCATCGGGAAATTCGACGGCGAGACCGCGCTGAGCAGTTGCTCCAGATAGAACTCGGCTTTCATGCGGGTGCGGTCGTCGATGCCTTCGGTTTTCTCCAGCACCGATTCGGCCCAGTGCGCTGTGACGAGGTAAAGCTGCTTCCAGTAGTCGAAGTAGAGGTTCTTCGACCATTCCGGATCCTTGAAGCGGCTGTCGCCGGGTTCGGGCTTCGCGACCGGCTCGGCCTCGCCGCCCATCGCGCGCTTCAACGTGGCATTCCACAAGTCGAGATAACCTTGCATCAGCTCGCTATTCGCCTCGACGAGCTTTGCCGGGTCTCCCAGCCATTGGCGCGCGACGTCCGTCATGGCCTTGGCAGCCTCGCTCGCTTCGGCGGCGGCCGAGTAAGGCCCCGTACCGGAATCGGCACGCGCGATGAAACCGGCCATCGCCTTGCCGCCTTCTTCGACGAGCTTCAGAAGGTTGAGCGCGAATTCCTCCGGGTTCTCGATCATGAGGGTTTCGAGATCCGGCGGGGGAGGCGAGTTCGGCTTTTG
The DNA here is from genome assembly GCA_023423275.1 of Pseudomonadota bacterium. GTDB lineage: Bacteria > Pseudomonadota > Alphaproteobacteria > Rhizobiales > Hyphomicrobiaceae > ZC4RG25. Next base: position 8,768 of record JAFAFW010000078.1, on the reverse strand, counting down.
CATGAGTGTCTTGGTGTCGAAGAGAGCCCCAAAAGCCCCACTCGCCGCCGACAAACGGCGTCAGGACAGAAACCTACATTGCACATCGTACATAATATGGCGTATGGCCGACTACCAGTGTCATCACCGTCGGCGCCGCGCGAATCGCATATTCTTCCCCGGCTGATGAAGGTCTAAGCTGCAATATGGGTTGTGTGTGCTCCTCGACATTGACCAGGCGCAAGCCCTGTTGGGTGCGCCGTATTGGATTTATGGCATCGATTGGCGCCGCACTGGCAGTCGCCGCATGTTCGCCCCCCAATTCGACGCGGCTTCCCGAGTTATCGTCAATTCCGCGGAAATTATTATCGGCGGAAGAGCAAAAGAAGGCCATGGATGATATGAAGGACGTCCGCGAGACGCATCGAGACGACGCGATCAAGGAAATCGAGCGTACCAGCGGACATTAGCCTCTTGCGTGCACTACTGGACGAATGGAAACCATCAGTCGTAAAGATCTGCCCTGAACCCTGTCATCGCTGATCAATTCAACGAGAGCGACCGTGACCGACGATTTTCACCGCATCAAGCGCCTGCCGCCGTACGTTTTTGCCGAGGTCAACCGCCTCAAGGCCGGCGCGCGAGCTAGCGGCGCTGATATCATCGATCTCGGCATGGGCAATCCGGAGATGCCGACGCCCCAGCACATCGTCGACAAGCTGGTGGAGACGGTCACCAAGCCGCGCACGAACCGGTACTCGGCCTCCAAGGGGATTCCGGGGCTGAGACGGGCGCAGGCCGCTTACTACGAGCGCCGTTTTGGCGTGAAGCTGAACCCGGAGACCCAGATCGTCGCGACTGTGGGGTCGAAGGAGGGCTTCGCCAACATGGCGCAGGCCATCACAGCGCCTGGCGACGTGATCCTCGTGCCGAACCCCACCTATCCGATCCACGAGTTCGGCTTCATCATTTCCGGCGCCTCCATCCGGCATATTCCGGCCAGCAACGGGCCCGAATTCCTGCGCGGTGTGGAGCGCGCGGTAAAGCACTCGATCCCCAAGCCGCTGGCGATGGTGCTGAGCTATCCGTCCAATCCGACGGCCATGACCGTCGATCTCGATTTCTATGCCGAAGCCGTGCAACTCGCGAAACGTCTCGGTCTGATCATCCTGTCGGATATCGCCTACGCCGAGATCTACTTCGACGATAACCCGCCGCCGTCGGTCCTGCAGGTTCCCGGCGCCATGGATGTTGCCGTCGAGTTCACATCGTTGTCCAAGACCTACAACATGCCCGGCTGGCGCATGGGGTTCGCGGTCGGCAACGAGCGGCTGATCGAAGCGCTGGCACGCGTGAAGTCGTATCTCGACTACGGTGCATTCACGCCGATCCAGGTTGCCGCCGCAGCCGCTCTCAACGGGCCGCAGGATTGCGTCGCGGAGATCCGTCAGACATACAAGAACCGGCGCGATGCCCTGGTCGACAGTTTTGCCCGCGCCGGCTGGCCGATCCCGGCTCCCCCCGCAACCATGTTTGCATGGGCTCCGATACCGGAAGCCTATCGCGGACTAGGGTCGGTAGAATTCGCCAAGCTGCTGATCGAAAAAGCGGATGTCGCGGTGTCCCCAGGCCTCGGCTTCGGCGAATACGGCGACGAATATGTGCGCATCGCGCTGGTGGAGAACGAGCATCGCATCCGCCAGGCGGCACGCAACATCCGCAAGTTTTTGTCGCAACCGCCCGCGACAATGCACAACATCATCCCGTTGCAGCAGAAGGCATCGGGGTAAGGTTTCCAGGTTCATGAGTCATTCTTTGAAGTTAGGTATCGCTGGGCTCGGCACCGTTGGGGCTGGCCTGCTGCAGGTCCTCGAAGCCCACACCAAACGCCTCGACGCCACGCTCGGGCGGCCGATCCGGGTTGTCGCCGTCTCCGCGCGCAATCGTGGCAAGGATCGCGGCGTCCGGCTGGATGGTCTCAAATGGGTCGATAACGCCGTCGAACTGGCCAGCGATCCCGGGATCGATGTGTTCGTCGAGCTGATCGGCGGCGATAACGGTATCGCGCTGGAAGCCGTCGAGACCGCCCTGCGCGCTGGCAAGCACGTCGTGACCGCAAACAAGGCGCTGCTCGCCAAACACGGCATCCGGCTTGCGCGCCTTGCCGAAGCCAGCGGTGTCGGCCTCAATTTCGAAGCTGCCGTGGCCGGCGGCATCCCGATCATCAAGACGATCCGCGAGGCCCTGCTCGGCAACGACATCAACCGCGTCTATGGCATTCTCAACGGCACCTGCAATTACATTCTGACGACCATGCAGAACGAGGGCCGGCCGTTCGCGGAGGTTCTCAAGGAGGCGCAGGACAAGGGCTACGCGGAAGCCGATCCAACCTTCGACATCGGTGGTTTCGACGCAGCACATAAGCTTGCGCTGCTCACCAGCCTCGCCTTCGGCACCGAGGTCAATTTCGATGACATTCACGTCGAAGGCATCGACTCGATCACACCGGCGGATATCGAGGCGGCGGACGATCTCGGCTACCGCATCAAGCTGCTGGGCGTGGCCGAACGTACGGGAGACGGCATCATCCAGGCCGTCCACCCGACCATGGTGCCCAAGCACTCCGCGATCGCCGAGGTTTCCGGCGTCACGAATTGCGTCGCCATCGAGGGCGACTTCGTCGGCGAGTTGTTGCTGGTCGGTGCAGGCGCGGGTGCAAGGGCGACCGCGTCGGCCGTGGCCAGCGACATCGGCGATATCGCGCGCGGCTTGCTGGTGCCTCCGTTCCTGACACCGGCGACCCAGCTCAAGCCTTATCCGCGCGCCGCGTTCGACCGCCACGACGGCGCCTATTACGTGCGCCTCAGCGTCGTGGACCGGCCGGGCGTGATGGCATCTATCGCGAGCCGCATGGCCGAGCAGAACGTGTCGATCGAAAGCATCGTCCAGCGCCGCCCGGGCACAGCCACTGCCGGTGCCGCCAAGCCCGACGCCAATGCGCTGGCCCCGATCGTACTGGTGACGCATGAGGCGACTGAAAGCGCTGTGCGGCATGCACTCGCCGCTATCGAGGCCGACGGCAAGGTTTCCGAGCGGCCACAGATGATCCGTATCGAGGAACTTTGATCTTGGGATCGAGAGCCCCACGGGCGCCAATGAGAGGAAACAACCCCGATGGCAAACGATAAATCAGACGGTTTGGAGCGCGTCCTCGTTCTGGAGGTTGGCCGTGTGACCGAGGCCGCCGCCATTGCGGCCGCCAAATTGCGCGGGCGCGGCAACGAGAAGGCCGCGGACAAGGCCGCCGTCGACGCGATGCGCAAGGAGCTGGGCCGCATCCACATTCGCGGCCGGGTCGTGATTGGCGAAGGCGAGATGGACGAAGCGCCGATGCTCTATATCGGCGAGCAGGTCGGCATCGGTGATGGACCGGAAGTCGACATCGCCGTCGATCCGCTGGAAGGCACCACGATCTGCGCCAAGTCCATGCCGAATGCGCTGGCCGTGCTGGCCATTGCGGAGCGCGGCGGCCTGCTGCATGCGCCCGACATGTACATGAACAAGATCGCGATCGGCCCCGGATATCCCGAAGGCGTCGTCGATCTCGATGCGTCGCCGACCGATAATCTCAACGCCCTGGCCAAGGCCAAGGGTGTGCCCATCGCGGAGATCACGGCCTGCATTCTCGACCGTCCGCGTCACGCCGAGCTCATCAAGGCCGTGCGTGATTCCGGTGCAGCCGTGCAGCTCATCCCGGATGGCGACATCGCCGGCGTCATCTGGACGACCGATCCGGAGGAAACCGGCATCGACATCTATCTCGGCTCCGGCGGCGCTCCGGAAGGCGTGCTGGCTGCCGCGGCCCTGCGCTGCATCGGCGGGCAAATCCAGGGACGCCTGATGCCGCTCAAGAACGAGGAGCGCGAGCGCGCCGCCAAGATGGGGGCCGACGTCAATCGCAAGTACACGATGCAGGACATGGCCTCCGGCGACGTCATTTTCTCCGCGACCGGCGTCACCGATGGATCCTTGCTCGACGGTGTGCATTTCCGTGGAGAGTTTGCGGAAACGGAAACCGTGATCATGCGCGCCAAGACAGGCACCGTCCGGCGCATCAAAACGACGTTCCGCGATATCGGAACCAAGCTCGCCGGCCTGTGAGCCGCGCATCGCGACGTCATCAGGGTCACACGACAGCCGGTTGAAGGGAGACCTCATGCTTCAGCTCTCCGTACTCGACCAATCGGTTGCCGTCGCAGGCCGCTCCCACGCGGACTCCATCCGCGAAACGCTGGCCCTGGCCGAGGCCTGTGAAGCCTGCGGGTATCGCCGCTTCTGGGTTTCCGAACATCACAGTCATCCGACGATCGTCGGGACCGCGCCCGAAGTGCTGATGGCGGCGATCGCCGCCCGCACGCAGCGCATCCGCATCGGCAGTGCCGGCATCATGCTGCCGCATTACGCGCCCCTGAAGGTCGCGGAACAGTTTCGTGTCCTCGACGCCCTCGCACCGGGGCGCATCGATCTTGGCGTCGGGCGCGCACCCGGCTCGGACGGGCGCACTGCGCAGGCCCTCAATCCAGCGTCCCGCACCAATGATTTTCCCGAGCAGGTGCGCGATCTCATGGCCTGGGTCACAGGCGCGCCGCTTCCCGAGGGGCACCCCTTCGGAGCGGTGCAAGCTTACCCGGCTGGCGAGACGTCGCCTGATGTCTGGATGCTCGGCAGTTCCGACTACGGCGCGCAGGTCGCGGCCTACTTCGGGTTGCCCTACTCCTTTGCCGCCTTCATCACGGACGGCGCCGGGACAGACCAGGCGCTTGCCATCTACCGCCAGCTCTATCGTCCCAGCGCGCGCCATCCAGAGCCGCTCGCCAATATCTGCATCTGGGCACTGGCGGCGGAGACCGACGACGAGGCGCAGCATCTGTTCACAACACGCGCCCGGTGGCGCGTCGCCCGCGATCGTGGTCCCTTGCAGCCGATCGCGCCTCCGGAGGCCGAACCGCCCTTCCCGTTCTCGCCCGCGGACGAAGCTCGCGTCGCCGAGATGCGCAAGACGGCACTCGTCGGTTCAGCCGCCATGGTCGCGGGCCGCCTCCGCGAACTGGCCGAGCGCCTGGGCATCGACGAGATCGTTGTTCTGACGTGGTCACACGATCCCGTGGCACGCCGCAGATCATATGAGTTGCTCGCCGCCGAACTGGGCTTGTCCGACACCTGACGAAACCTGCAGCATTCCATCGTCGACATTTCATCCACAGGCGACTGACGGGTCGCCTCCCTTCCGCCTTCCGATCATGCGAACGTTCCGTGTGATTCGAGAGGGAATGGGCGGGGATGTTGAGCGCGCTGCGCAAACCACGCATTGAGCCGGTCGACGAGGCTCAGGCAGCATACCTTGGCGTGACGCAGTCGGCGCGTGGCTTCATCTGGCGCGACCGGCTGCCCATCGTGGGACAAGGTTTGGCAACTGCGATCAGCCAGCGTTACGACCTTCCAGATCTGCTCGGCCGCGTGCTGGCGGCGCGCGACGTGAAGCTCGACGACGTGCCGACGGTCCTCGATCCCACCATCAAGGCTCTGATGCCCGATCCGAGCGTTCTGCGCGATATGGACAAAGCTGCCGCCCGGCTTGCCGATGCGATCACGACGCGGACCTCGATTGCCGTCTTCGGCGACTATGACGTCGACGGCGCCTGCTCCTCGGCTCTCATGCACCGGTTCTTCGCCGCGCACGGCTTGGGATGCCGCGTCTACATCCCGGACCGGCTGTTCGAAGGCTACGGCCCCAACCCGACGGCGATCGAAACACTGATCAAGGACGGCGCGCAGCTCATCGTCACGGTCGACTGCGGCACGACCAGCTTCGAGCCGCTGGCCCATGCCCGGAAGCTCGGCGCCGATGTGGTCGTCATCGATCACCACCAAGCCGACGAGCGGCTGCCGGATGCGCAGGCGGTCGTCAATCCGAACCGGCAGGACGACTTGTCCGGCCTCGGACAGCTTTGTGCGGCTGGCGTCACCTTCATGGTGCTGGTCGCTGTCAGCCGCGAATTACGCCGGCGCGGTTACTATACCGCCGAGCGTCCGGCGCCGGACCTGCTCAGTCTGCTCGACATGGTCGCGTTGGCGACGATCTGTGACGTTGTCCCGCTGACGGGCCTCAATCGCGCGTATGTCGTCAAAGGCCTCCAGGTCATGCGGGGCCGCGGCAATGTCGGTCTCACGGCGCTGTTCGATGCGGCCGGACTGAGCCAGGCGCCGACGCCGTACCATCTCGGCTTCGTTCTTGGTCCGCGCATCAACGCCGGCGGCCGTATCGGTGACTCAGCCCTCGGCGCGCGCCTTCTCGCCGGCGATGATGACGTCGAAGCGGCCCGCATCGCCCAGCTCCTCGATAAGCTCAACAAGGAGCGCAAGGCGATCGAGACGGAGATGCTTGCGCAGGCGATGGCCGAGGCCGAGCAGATACTCGAAGCCGATCCGCAGTTGCCCGTGCTCGTTCTTGGCTCCAAGGAATGGCACAAGGGCGTGGTCGGCCTTGTCGCCAGCCGCCTCACGGAACGCTTCCGGCGGCCGACCTGCATCATCTCCTGGGACAAGGGCATCGGCACCGCATCGTTGCGCTCCGTGAGCGGCGTCGATATCGGCTCCGCAGTCCGGGCCGCGGTCACGGCGGGTCATCTCGTCAAGGGAGGCGGTCACGCGATGGCCGCCGGTCTGACGATTGAGGAGTCGCAGCTCCAGACTTTGCGCGCCTTTCTCAATGACGCGCTGGCATCTGCAGCCCTGGAAGCCCGCGCCAGCGCCAGTCTCGATATCGATGGCGCACTCACGGCCAGCGGCGTGACGGACGATCTGCTACAGCTCATCGAGCGTGCCGGCCCCTATGGCCAGGGCAATCCGCAACCGCGCTTTGCCCTGCCGGCCCATCGCGTAAAGTTTGCCAAGATCGTCGGTGACCGGCACGTCCGCTGCAGCCTGGAAGCCGGGGACGGCAAGCGGCTCGATGCGGTTGCCTTCCGTGCCGCCGATCAGCCGATCGGCGATGTGCTGCTCGGCGCCGGTGGCATGCCGCTCCACATCGCAGGCACGCTCAAGCGCGATACCTGGGGTGGACGCGAGAAGATCGAGCTGACCATCGACGACGCCGCCGATCCGCGCCGGCAGGGATGACCCCGAAGGCCCGGGCTGGAGACAGTCGCGCATCCAGCCCGAGTTGCACCGCCACTTTCCATGCCAACCGTTGCGTCCTTCGCCGAAGGACCGGCGCGCGACAGCGTAGCGCACACCCGGTTGTCGGAGCCTCGGGCCAGACGACACAGCGAAGCTTGCGCATCGGCTCAATCCTACCTATACCGTCGCCCAGCGCTCCCTTCGTCTATCGGTTAGGACGCCAGATTTTCAATCTGGAAAGACGGGTTCGACTCCCGTAGGGAGCGCCAGGTTCAACCTAAGTTGTTGAACTCACGATAATCTCGCAAAATCAGTTGCTTGCATCCGCCGAGGTGGTATCGGCGGGTGGTCTCACTCGTGCGGATTATCATGGGCACGGCAAAGAACCGGCACGGCGTTTTCGTCGCGTGAAAGAAGATGCCTAAAAGGTCTTGAAGAAGCCGTAGCGGGTGTCCCTTCAAATCGCCGCGAGAGAAGGACCCGCGCGCATCCAATTTTAGCAGTTCTGACACGAGCGCATGCAGCATTCTCACACCCACCGCTGACTGCGCCGTCTCCGTGACCGGCATGCGCGCACATCGCGAACAGATCTATTCGATCTTGGTGTGCTCCCCCCAGAACATGGCATCGGGATAGCAGATGGCATAGATTTTCGACGCCAAGAGCGTGCTCGCATATCCGAGGCTGTAGAGGGACATAGGTTGTGAAAGGACAGCTTCGGCTTTGGGACGAAGAGCCGGTTCTGCATAATGTGTTTTTCGCTGTAAGGCCGTCTGCAGTCGTCGCCGAACAGATCACGTGTTTTGCGCAGGATATCGTAAGGGATCGACGCCTGGCTGCGCGGTCTTTACCGGCCGAGCGTCTCCACATATCCCTGGTGGCAGTCGGCAGCTTCTCCGGCGCATGCCCTCCAACTGTCATTGATACTGCGAGAGCTATCGCGAATGGCGTTTCGATGGCTCCGTTCAAGGTTGCGTTCGATCGCGTGGCGGCCTTTGCCGGTGGAAAAGGGAAGCAGGCTTTGGTGCTTGCCGGGAACGAAGGCGTCACGGGCCTCGTTTTGCTTCAAGAGGCGCTCAACCGGGCCATGACAACTGCCGGCTTGGAGCGTCGCCACGCACGGCAATTCACACCGCACATCACCATGATGTACGCCGATGACACGGCTGATTTTCCAATTGAGCCGTTCACTTGGACGGTGAATGAATTTGTGCTTATTGACAGCCTCTGGGGCAAGTCAACACACATCACCTTGGATCGCTTTCCTCTCTGAGAATATCGGCAACCGACGGCCAAGCCCCGCGACGATCCGTTGCGCATCGCTGATGGAAAGTGGTACGCCCGCAAGGCGGAAAGAATGTCCGTTAAGGCATCCCCACATCCGGTAGAAGGCGGAGGAAACAGCGTCATGATCGACAAGCGCGTCGGCGACGTGACTGCTGCGGTCGCGGGCATCGCAGACGGTGCGACCGTGATGGTTGGAGGATTTGGCTCCGTCGGGCAGCCGGACGCTCTGGTTGAAGCCCTGATCGAGCAGGGCGCGCGCAATCTCACCCTGATTGCCAACAATGCCGGTGCCGGACGCGTCGGCGTTGCGAAGCTGCTCGAAG
>JAFAFW010000024.1 GCA_023423275.1 Pseudomonadota bacterium | reverse complement strand
TAGTACGAGAGGACCGGGATGGACGCACCTCTGGTGGACCTGTTGTCGCGCCAGCGGCACAGCAGGGTAGCTATGTGCGGACGGGATAACCGCTGAAGGCATCTAAGCGGGAAACCCACCTCAAAACCAGTACTCCCTCGAGAGCCGTGGAAGACCACCACGTTGATAGGCCGGGTGTGTAAGTGCAGCAATGCATTGAGCTTACCGGTACTAATAGCTCGATTGGCTTGAATCGCTCTCATTAAGCAATGCTCACCTTGGGCATGCGGGCGGTGGTTTTTGCCATCATCCAAATGCCGAAGGTCGTGCAGGTCAGCATGACCAGACCAGAAGTCATCTCTTTTTCACCCTTTCGCCGACCTGGTGATTATGGCGGGGTGGCTGCACCCGATCCCATTCCGAACTCGGCCGTGAAACGCCCCTGCGCCGATGGTACTTCGTCTCAAGACGCGGGAGAGTAGGTCGTTGCCAGGTCTGCCAAAGGGTGATCAAGAGAGCATTTAAATCTCCTCTTCGCACATTTCGAAAAGCCCGCCGCTGTCTCAGCGGCGGGCTTTTTCGTTTTCGCGCGGCCTCACTGCTGTGCAACAGACGCTGTCTGCGCACGATTGGTCGCGGACAGCCATCGACGGTTTTCGCTTCCCCTCGCTTGATCCGTCCGCGCGCGCTGTCCTGCGCATTTCCTATGGTCTTTGGTCGGAAAAAGGGTTCTCCTGTTTGGGTATTTCGAGGGGACGGGCCCATGCGCTGGACAATCGTTGATCGCACCCGCCCGTTGGGTGATCGCTCCGAAGTGATTTCGGCTGTCCTTCTGATGCTGGCCGCGGGCGTGGTCTCCTCATGCCTGCACGTCTGTGTACGATTTGTAAGTCCGGAACTGCCGACGATCGAGATCGTCCTGCTTCGCTCTGTCTTCACGATTTTGATCACGTTGCCGTTTTTGCTGCGCAAGGGACGTGTGGCGTGGCGGAGCAATCGATTTGATCTGCAGGCGATCCGCGGCATGATCGGCGTCTGCTCGATGACGGCGTGGTATTATTCGCTCAGCGTCTTGCCGTTAGCAGATGCCGGAACGCTCAGCTTCACCACTGCAATTTTCGTCACGCTCGGCGCCGGGCTGCTGTTTGGAGAAGCGGTCGGCATTCGGCGCTGGTCGGCCGTCATTATCGGCCTCATCGGGACCATCATCGTCCTCAAGCCTGGTTCGGGGTTGTTGTCGATCGGTGCTGCGGCCGCACTTGGCTCCAGTGTCTTGTGGGCAACTTCGTTGCTAATGGCAAAGCGCCTGACGGCTTACGACAGTTCGCTGACGATCACGTTCTATCAGCCCTTGATGATCGCGCCATTCGCTCTCTTGGGCAGCCTGCCGTTCTGGGTTTGGCCAAGCGGCCGGGCGTTGCTCATCCTGGCTGCGATGGGCGCGTTGGCGGCAGTCGGAAATTATGCCTACATCCAGGCACTTAGGATCGCCGATGCCAGCATATCAATGCCGGCGGACTATGTGCGCCTGCTTTGGATGGTGATGTGGGGATATTTCTTGTTTGCAGAGATCCCCGCGATCTCGACATGGATCGGTGCGCTCCTGATCGTCGGCTCGACGCTGTTCATTACGTGGCGCGAATCACGGCTGGCGCGGCGCAGTGAACCTCGGCCCCGGAAGATCGTTTCATCCTGATGGGAGAGAGAAGCGGATAAGATCCTGCAGCCTACTTATGACGCAGTTGTCTGATAATCTTCGGTTTCGCACATGAGGTCAGTTGCATCATGGTTGGACCGCGCCGCACGGCTCCCCTCGGGGTTATTCTGGAGCGTCTTCCTCTGAACCCGGACTCAGGCCATGACCGGGAGAGGATCGATTTTCAGACGAACGGAGATCTGACCCTGGGGGTCGAAATCGAGCTGCAGCTCATCGATCCCGCAACATTGAATCTCGCACCGCGCGCCCCGGATATCTTGCGGCGGGCCGCCGATCTCCCCGGGTTGACCGAAGAATTTTATCTGAGCACGGTTGAGATCAATTCGGCGAAATGCGCTGACGTTCACGCCGTCAGAGATGACCTCTCGCAGACCGTCGGTCGCCTTCAGGCAATAACAAGAGACGCTGGCGTTCTCCTGTCGACGACCGGTTGCCATCCTTTCGCGCGCTACGCGGATTGCATCATCACGCCAACGCCCCGCTACCATGAACTCATCGATCGCAATCAATGGCTCACGCGGCGCATGACCGTCTTCGGCATGCACGTTCATCTCGGCATGAGGAGCGGCGACGAGTGCATTCGGTTCAACAATTTCTTTCTGCACGTCCTGCCGCATCTGCTCGCACTCTCGGCAAGCTCGCCGTTCTGGCAGGGAGAGGACACCGGGCTCGCATCCTGTCGACCGACGACCTACGAAGCCCTGCCCACGGCAGGCCAGCCATACATGGTCGAGTCTTGGCGTGAGTTCGAGACTCTCTGCCAAACTCTCAAAGCCTGCGACGCCATTCAATCCCTCAAGGATCTGTGGTGGGATCTCAGGCCCAGCCCGAAAATCGGCACACTGGAGATTCGCATTTGCGACGGCTTGGCGACCATGTCGGAAACGCTGGCCACTGTTGCGTATATCCATGCGCTGGCGCATTGGTTTCGCGCGCATGAAAGCTGGCTCGACCAAGTGCCGCCCCCTCCGCGCTGGCTGGCCAGGGAAAACAAGTGGCGAGCGATGAGATCCGGGCTCGATGCGAAGCTGATCACCAATCTGGATGGCGACGTCAGGCCTCTGCGCGATGATATCGTGGCGTGGTGCGAGCGCATATCATCCAGCATTTCCGCGCTCGGATACGAGCCCTACTTCGAGACGCTGCAGCAAATATTGACGCGCGGAAACAGTTCGATGCGCCAGCGTGACGTGGCAGTGAGAAAAGGGTCACTCCGAGAGGTCGTCGCGCACAACATCGCGGAATTCGAAGCGGGGTCTCCGATCTGGGGCGAGCACGCCCGCGCGCGCGCTGACGTCGCGTAGGAAAGGAAAGTCATGACAGGTCCGAATGCCGAAATGCTGTTGTCGGGAATTTCGACATGGGTCGAGATCGAAAGCCAGACGGCGGACACAACGGGCGTCAACCGGATGATGGATCGCGCGGCAACCGGCTTCCGGCAGGCGGGCGCGCACGTCGAGCGTCTGCCGGGCGCGGGCGACACGGCCGATCATCTTTCGATTTCATCTCCCTGGGGTGGCGATGCAGCAGGCGTCCTGGTGCTCTGTCATCTCGATACAGTGCATCCGAAGGGGACGCTCGAGCAGCTCCCGTTTCGCGTCGAAGGGGATCGCGCGTATGGCCCCGGAATTTACGACATGAAGGGGGGCGCCTATCTGGCGTATGCGGCCTACCGGTCGATTGTCGAGGCGGGAAAGACGACGCCGCTGCCGATCCGTTTTCTCTACACATCCGATGAGGAAATCGGCAGCCCGCAATCACGTACGTTGATTGAGAAGCACGCCCGCAACGCGAAATTCGTGCTCGTCACCGAGCCGGCCCGCGATGGCGGCAAGATCGTCACGGCGCGCAAGGGTGTTGCCCGGTTCGTCATCGAAATCGAGGGACGGCCGGCGCATTCGGGTTCGCGGCACGCCGATGGGCGCAGCGCGATCGTCGAGATGGCGCATCAGATCCACGCGATCGAAGGCATGACGGATTATGCACGGGGCATCACAGTCAACATCGGCATGATCCATGGCGGCACGGCAGCCAACGTAATTCCGGCTCATTGCGAGGCAAGCATCGATGTGCGGGTGGCGTCCACTGCCGATGCCGACGAGATCATCGCCCGGCTGCACGCTTTGACGCCGCACAATCCGGATACGAGAATCAAGATCTCGGGTGGCCTCAACCGGCCACCATTCGAGAAGAACAACGGTGTCGAGCAGCTTTACGAGCACGCTCGCGGGTTGGCCGCTGAGCTTGGCTTTGAGCTTCCGGACACCTATACGGGTGGCGGCAGCGACGCCAATTTTACAGCGCAATCGGTACCGACCCTCGATGGCCTGGGCGTAGACGGGAATGGTGCCCACACGTTGGAGGAGCACCTTCTCGTGTCGTCGTTGGTCCCGCGCATGCAGCTGCAGCGTCGCTTGTTCGAAACGCTGAACTGACGCCGGCTTGCTCCATGGCTAAAAGCCGACTTGATCGCCGCCCTTGAGCTCCAGAGTCTGGCGCGTTTCGTCAGGCGTCGCCACGTCCAGGCCAAGCCCTTCGATGATCTGGCGGACAAGGCGCACCTGTTGCGCATTCGTTTCAGCCAGCTTGCCGGGGCCGGCCCAAAGAGAGTCCTCCAGGCCAACCCGGACGTTTCCGCCCATCGCCGCGGCCATCGCCGCGATGCGAAGCTGATTTGAGCCGGCGCCAAGAACGCTCCAGTGATAATCATTGCCGAACAGACGGTCGGCGGTGCGCTTCATATGCGCAACATCCTCGGCATGCGGACCGATGCCACCGAGAATACCGAACACGCTTTGCACGAACAGCGGCGGCTTGACGATCTTCCGATCGACGAAGTGGGCGAGCGTATACAGATGGCCGATATCGTAGCACTCGATCTCGAAGCGGGTGCCATTGTTGGCGCAGGTGGTGAGAATGTATTCAATATCGGCGAACGTGTTCTTGAAGAACCCGCTGCGCGAGCCCTCGAGGTAGGGCCGCTCCCAATCGAACTTGAAATCCTTGGTCCGCGCCAGCATCGGATAAAGGCCGAAGTTCATGGTGCCCATATTGAGCGAGGCGATCTCCGGTTTGAACGTGGCTGCCGGGCGCACGCGTTCCTCGACGGTCATGGTCATCGCGCCGCCGGTGGTGATGTTCACGACACAATTGGAGCGCTGCTTGATGACTTTCAAAAACGGAGCGAACGCCTCGACACTCTGATCCGGTTTGCCGGTTTTCGGATCGCGGGCATGCAGATGTACGACCGCCGCACCGGCTTCCGCGGCTCCGATGGCCGCATCGGCGATTTCCTCAGGCGTGATCGGCAGGTGCGGCGACATCGACGGCGTGTGAATCGAGCCAGTGACGGCACAGGTGATGATGACTTTGCGTGGAACCTTGGCCATGGACGGTCCTCTCAGGCGGAAAACGGTTTGATTGCGCGCTTATGCGCGGCGAGCGCGGCAAGCTGCTCGTCACGCCAGCGGGTTTTGGCTGCATGCGTTTCAGGCGAAAGCGTCGGACCCCAGGATTCGCTGACTGCGGCGGTTTTGCCGTTGTCCCAAACCTCGGCCTTTGGCTGGTCTGCCGCGATGCGACGGAAAAACGGACCGTAGCGGGCGCAATAGTCGTTGATTCCGCCGGGGGCGTTGAGCTCGATTGTCTCGAACGGACCCATGAAAGACCAGCGCAGGCCGAGGCCATTGCGGATCGTTTCATCAAGATCCTGTGGCGTGACGACGCCTTCCTCGACCAAACGGAAAGACTCCGCCAGCAGCGCCGTCTGCAGGCGATTGAGGACAAATCCGTCGACCTCTTTCTTCACGTGAATAGGCGCCTGGCCGACAGAGAGATAGATGTCGCGCGCGCGTTGCATGACGTCGGGCGATGTCCAGGGTGCGCCACACACCTCGACAATCGGCACGAGGTGCGGCGGGTTCACCGGATGGGCGACGAGGCAGCGGCTGCGGCCGGCGAGGTTCTCCGTATATAGCGAGGTGACCAAAGCCGACGTCGATGATGCGAGAATCGTGTTTGGCGCGGCGGCGGCATCGAGACGGGCAAAGATGTCCCGCTTCATGTCGAGGCGCTCGGGCGTATTCTCCTGCACGAGATCAACCCCGGCGATCGCGTCTTCGAGGCTCTTCGCCACGCCGATGCGAGCCGCTGCACCTTTCGGATTCGCGGCAAGGCCGTGACGCGCAAGATCTTCCAGCCCTTCGGCGGTCAATTCGCGCGCGTGATCGGCGACACCATCGACGCCATCCCAGAGCGTGACCTCCCAGCCGCCGCGCGCGAACACCATCGCCCACGCGCGACCGATCAGACCGGCCCCGACAACAGCGATCTTCGGCATGCGCTTCCTTCCCTCTCTGCGTCGGCTCTTCCGGCCGTATGCTGAAACCTGATAGGCATTCAGGTTAGCCGCCGGGCCGGCTCATGAAAATGGCAATCGTTCACGAAAGGAACAGCGTCATGGATATGCAGATCGCAGGGCTTCGTGTGCTGGTCACGGCCGGTGCGGGTGGGATCGGCCTGGAAATTGCGCGTGCTTTCGTGCGTGAGGGCGCGAAAGTTCACGTTTGTGATGTCGATCCCAATGCGCTCCAGACCCTGGCTGCAAGCGATCCGAAGCTGACCTGGAGTGTCTGTGACGTTGCGGATCGCGCTCAGGTCGCAGCCCTGTTCGATGACGCTTTGAAGGCGCTCGGCGGCCTGGATTGTCTGGTTAATAATGCCGGGATCGCGGGGCCGACGGGGCGTGTCGAAGAGATCAATCCCGAGGATTGGGACCGTTGCCTTTCTGTCGATATCACCGGCCAGTTCAATTGCGTGCGGCTGGCTGTTTCGCATTTGAAGCAAAGCAAGAACGCCAGCATCATGAATGTCTCGTCGCAGGCGGGAAAGCATGGGTTTCCGCTACGGTCGGCCTATGCCGCAGCAAAATGGGGCGTGATCGGTTTCACCAAGACGATCGCAATCGAGCTTGGATCATTCGGCATCCGGGTGAATGCTCTGCTGCCGGGGCTGGTGGCGGGTGATCGCATCCGCCGCGTGATCGAGGCCAAGGCACAGCAGCGCGGCGTCTCTTTCAAGGAACAGGAGACGCACATGATGCAGTTCGCATCGTTGAAGGAGTACGTGACCCCGCAGCAGCTTGCTGACATGGTGGTGTTCACGGCGAGCCCACGTGGACGCACGATTTCAGGGCAATCGCTGTCGGTTTGTGCTGATACGAATATGCTGGGGTGATCGAAAGCGAGGGGCGGTTGACGACGCTGGTTATCTACATCGCCGCCGCGATTGCCGAGATCGCAGGGTGCTTCGCGATCTGGGCAATCGTGCGCAATGGTGCGTCACAACTCTGGATTCTGCCAGGGATTGCGTCGCTGATCCTGTTCGGATGGCTGCTGACGAGGGTGGACGTCGCTTTCGCGGGCCGTGCCTACGCGGTGTACGGTGGAATTTATATCGCCGCTTCGTTGGTGTGGTTATGGGCTGTTGAAGGGCGTGCGCCGGATCGCTGGGATATCACCGGCGCGCTGATCTGCATCGCCGGTGCTCTCGTTATACTCTATATGCCGCGTTCGGCGTGACGTTCAGCCGTAGCGCTCGGCGCCGATCCACTGGTTTTCAGAGTAGCGATCCCCGTGAGCAAAACCGCGGGGAAGGACACGTTCGATTGCTGCGATCTGACCGGCGTCGAGTTTGATTGCAGCGGCGGCTGCATTCTCTTCCATATGTTTAGCCGACCGCGTGCCAGGGATGGGCAGCAGATGCTCGCCCTGTGCCAGGACCCACGCCAGCGCGAGCTGGCCAGGCGATGCGTCATACTGGTGGGCGAGGGCCAGGAAAGGCTCCAGCGCCTTTTTATTGTTCGAGAAATTCGGTTCGAGAAAACGCGGATTGGCAACCCGGAAATCCCCTGCGCCGAATCCGTCGTTGCGAGTGACCGTTCCAGTCAGGAACCCTCGGCCGAGCGGGCTGAACGGCACGAAAGCCACGCCAAGATCGCGGCAGGCCTCGATCAAGCCCAGATCCGGCTGGCGCGACCACAGCGAATATTCATTCTGAACCGCCATCACGGGATGAACCGCATGCGCGCGGCGCAGCGATGCCGGTGAGATTTCGGAAAAGCCAAAGCCGCCGATCTTTCCTTCCTTGATAAAACCAGCGAGCGTATCGGCGACCTCTTCAATCGGCCGGTTCTGGTCACGGCGATGGACATAGTAGAGTTCGACGCGCTCGCGGCCGAGACGGCGCAGAGAATTTTCCAGAGCCGTGCGCAGATAGTCCGGGCTGTTGTCGAACGTTCGCACTGTGGAACCCGGCTTACGGACGATGCCACCCTTGGTGGCGATCGTGAACGTATCGCCGTGCGCTTTGATGAAGCTGCCGATCACCTCCTCGCTGACGCCATGGCCGTAAACATCGGCGACGTCCAGGAAATCCACACCAAGATCACGCGCACGCGCCAGCGTCTGATGGCTTTCGGCTTCCGTCGTGGGGCCGTAGCACGCGTTCCCTGCAAAGCTCCAGCAGCCGAGACCGATGGCGGAAGTGAAGGGGCCACCGGATCCGAGACGACGCTTCATCATGCGCGAAATATCCTTCATGGAAAAATGTCAGAGATTGATCTGTAAAGTTCGGATCACATTGTTGCGCCGATCTGCCAGGGCACGTATTCGGCGTCGCCATAGCCGAGTTGCTCGGATTTCGACTGCTCGCCTGAAGCCACGCGCAGGATCGTCTCGAAGATTTCCTGGCCCTTTTTCTCCAGCGGCACGCCGTCGAGGACTTCGCCGCAGTTGATGTCCATATCGTCGATCATGCGGAGGTAGATGTCGGAGTTGGTGGCAAGTTTGATCGAGGGCGACGGCTTGCAACCATACGCAGAGCCGCGCCCGGTCGTGAAGCAGATGATATTGCAGCCGCCGGCGACCTGGCCTGTCGCGGAAACCGGATCGTAGCCGGGCGTATCCATATAGACGAAGCCTTTGGAGGTGATCGGCTCCGCGTAGCGATAGACAGCGTTGAGCGTGCTCGATCCGCCTTTCGCGGCCGCTCCGAGGGATTTCTCCAGGATGGTGGTGAGGCCGCCGGCCTTGTTTCCCGGAGACGGGTTGTTGTCCATGCTCATGCGCGCCCGTGCGGTGTAGTCTTCCCACCAGCGGATGATCTCGACCAGCTTCTCCCCCACTTCGCGCGTGGCCGCCCGCCGAGTCAGGAGATGCTCGGCGCCGTAGATTTCGGGCGTCTCCGAGAGAACCGCTGTTCCCCCATGCCGGACGAGAATGTCGGCGGCAATGCCGAGCGCGACATTGGCCGTGATGCCCGAATAGCCGTCCGAGCCGCCGCACTGGAGCGCCAGTGTCAGCTCGGAGGCCGGGATGGTTTCGCGCTGCGCCCTGGCCGCAATCGGCAGCATGGTGCGTACGGCATCAACGCCCGCGGCGACGGTTTTCTTTGTGCCGCCGACCTCCTGGATGGTCATGGTGCGGAATGTGTCCGATTCCGAAATGCCGTAGGCTTCCTTCATGCGGGCGATCTGGAAGCCCTCGCAGCCCAGGCCTACGACGAGAATTCCCGCCATGTTGGGGTTGCAGGCGTAGCCCCAGGTGGTGCGCTTCAGGACCTCGAATGACTCACCATGGTAGTCGATGCCGCAGCCGGTCGAATGCACCAGCGGAATGATGCCGTCGATGCCGGGATAATCGTCCAGCAGGCCGGAACGGCGAACCTCTTCGGCGATGAAGCGTGCAACGGTTGCCGAGCAATTCACGCTGGTGACGACGCCGATGTAATTGCGTGTCCCCGCACGTCCGCTGGCACGCCGGAAACCTTGAAACGTGGCGCGCTGGTCCAGCGGCAGGAGTTGCTCCTCGCGGGCATCCTGGCAGAAGGCATAATCACGGTCGAACGCAGCAAAACCGCAGTTGTGCGTGTGGACATGCTGGCCGGGAGCGATGTCCTCGCTGGCGAAGCCGATGATCTGCCCGAACTTCAGGACAGGCTCGCCGCTGGCGATCTTGGTCGCCGCCATTTTATGTCCCCGCGGAACGCGCGCGCTGGCTGCAATGCCTTGGGCGGTGGCTCCTGGCGTAATCGTATCAATTGCGACAACGATATTGTCGCGGGGATCGAGCCGCAGAGAGCGCGGCTCTGCGATCGGATTGTCCTGCATTCGGCGTCTCCCGTGGAAGGCTCGTCTATTATCGTACGAGGTCGGCAGGTTCCGGTCCACCTGCCTGACATCCGTCCCAAAGATGGCCTAATCGGGCCAACGCTTGCCCTGTCGCCAAGCATGTGATGCACTTCGCCAAAATCCGGTACAAGCCGGTCGGATGCCAGCGACGAACGGGCGTCGATGCGATAAAAAAGCAAAGGCCGGAGTGCCGGGCACCAGGAGGGGCGGAAGGATGCGGAGGCTCAGCAGGCGGCAGTTTACCCAGGCTCTCGGCGGCGCAGGTCTGGTTGGAACGGTGGCGCCCGGATTCCCACGGCCCGGGCTGGCCCAGTCTTCGCCTCAAGTCGTCATCATCGGCGGAGGGGCGGGCGGGGCGACCGTCGCGCATTTGTTCAAGCGTCGCAATCCGGGCACTCAGGTTCGGTTGATCGAGGTCCAGAGGCAGTACACGACCTGTTTCTTCTCCAACCTCTATGTCGGCGGATTCCGCAGCTTCGAATCCATCACGCACAGCTATGACGCGCTGAAGGCGCTCGGCGTCGACGTCGTGCACGACCGGGCAACGGATGTCGATCCGACGCGGCGGACGGTAACGCTCTCGAGCGGCAAGACCTTGCCCTACGACAAGCTCGTGATGTCTCCCGGCATCGATCTCAAGTATCAGGCGATCGAGGGTTATTCGCCGGAGGTCGCCCAGTACATGCCGCATGCCTGGCAGGCCGGTGTCCAGACGCAGATCCTGCGCCGGCAACTCGAAGCGGTGCCTAGCGGTGGTGTGGTCGTGATCACGATTCCGAACAATCCCTATCGTTGTCCGCCGGGCCCTTACGAGCGCATTTCCATGATGGCGCATCATTTGATGACGCACAAATGGCGCTGCAAAATCGTGGTTCTCGACGCAAAGCGCCAGTTCTCCAAGCAGGCGGTATTCCTCGACAACTGGAGCCGGCTCTACAAAGGCATGATCGAGCTGCATCTCAGCGACGAAATCGATGACTTCACGGTGGCGCGCGTCGATCCGGGCACGATGACGGTAGAAGCCAAGAGCGGCCTGAAGGTGCAAGGTCATCTCGTGAATATCATCCCGCCGCAACGCGCTGGCGAGATCGTGCATCGCGCCGGTTGCGCCGAGGGAGATTGGTGCCCGATCGATCCGCAGGACTTCTCCTCCAAGAAGGTGCCGAATGTCTTTGTGCTCGGCGATTCCTCGACGGCAGCCGAGATGCCGAAATCGGCGTTTTCCGCCAACTCACAGGCCAAGGTGGTGGTGAATGCGCTGGAAGCGGCGCTTCTCGGCAAACCGAAGTTTCCGGCACGCTACCGCAACGTCTGCTGGTCCATGATATCGGAGAACAACAGCGCCAAGATTGGTGCGAACTATCGGCCGGGCGATGGTAAGCTGGTTGCCTCTGACGGCTTTGTTTCCTCACCCGATGAGAAAATGGCGACGCGCACGATCACATATGAGGAGTCGCTCGGCTGGTATTCCAGCATCACGTCCGATATCTTCGGAACAGGCTAGGGAGACCTCTGTTTTGACGATAACCGGACCCCAATGTCGTGCAGCGCGCGTACTCGTGGAGCTGCCGCGCGAGCGGATCTCTACGCTTTCTGGTGTGGCGATCGATGTCATCAAGGCCTTCGAGACCGGGCAGCTCGATCCCGGGGATGACGCGAAACAGCGGCTCAAGTCCGCTCTCGAAGAGAGCGGAGCCGTATTCATCGCCGAGACCAAGGACAAGGGACGCGGCGTCCGGCTGAAATTCAATCGCCGTGAAGCCGACGCCGTGAAGGGATGGGAAGACGAAGGCGGTCCGGTTGGAGATGACGACGTCTAGGCGCCGAAGTCCGTTGTCATCCCGGAATTTCGCGCGAGCGAAATATCCAGGATCCAGCGTGTTTCTTGCGGCCTCTGGGTTCCGTCTCTGCGCTCCGCTCCGGCCGGGATGATAAACGGATGGTGCGATCCAAGTCGAACAGCTCTAGTCCCTGCTATTGCGGCTTGAGCGTTCCGAAATAAGCGGCCAGCGCACTGAGTTCCTCTTCGTTCAGCGAGCGCGCAACGGACACCATCACAGGGTTGCGGCGTTCCGCGAACTCCTGATTTTTGTAAGCCTTCATTGTCGTGACAAAGATATCGTTCTGCCAGCCGATGATGCTGCGGATGCCGGGATCCGGTCCGCCATCGGTGCGATGACACGCTACGCACTCTTGGGCCAAATGCTCACCGTAAGCTCGAAGCCGCTCGAAATCCTGAGCCACCGCCGAGCCAGACGTCGCTGCCAATCCGAGGAGCACTTGGAGGATCTGCCGCATCATCTCTTCCTCCGAGGACGTCACACGGAATTGTATTATCGCTTGCGTCCCCTCATGCAAGAGCAGAGCGCAACGTAAGATGCGTTCGCGGCCACAATATCGTCTTGTGTGGTCTGTCCGCCGACCGTGATGAGGAAAAACAATAAGCGGCCAGCTCGGCAGGAACGTGGTCAGGAGCGCAATAGGTAAGTCGACCGAACTTCATCATGAGCGAAATCAATGCCGTCGATCGCGGTTGACGTATCATCAATTCTAACCGCGCGTGGAACTGGTTCCCGAGACGGTGATAGTTTTAATCTTGTTTCCCCCGTGGCGGAGGCTGGCGCCGCACCTATATCCAATAAAGGCGTCTCGCCGATTGTGCGGTGCGGATGCCGCGCCAGACTGGCGTCAACGAGGTGATCCGCGGACACGATGTCCGTCAATATAATGAGGTGTGCAGCCATGAGAGATAACGGGCACGACGCAAACCTGGAGCTGTCCTTCAAGGGAATGCAACCGTCCGAAACCATCAGGCATAAAGTCCGGGAGAACGTCGACAAACTGCAGGCACGATATCCTGACATTACGACATGGCATGTACACGTGAACGGCCCGATCGGGAGTGCCGGGCTGTTCGAGATCACCATAGAGGCGCGCGTGCCGGGAACCGAGCTGGCCGTTGGCCGGAAGCCGGGAGACCGCAACGCCCACAGTGATGCGCTGGTTGCGCTGCGTGACAGTTTCGCGGCGATGGAGCGGCAGCTCAAGAAACGCCGCCGTCAGCGTCATGGTGAGGTGAAGTCTCACGAGGGCAAGCCGCAAGGGCAGGTCGCAACACTATTCCAGGATGAGGGCTACGGGTTCGTGACGGTCAGTGACGGCCCGGAAGTCTATTTCCATCGCAATTCGGTGGTCGATTCGGAGTTCAAGGATCTCCACGTTGGGGATACGGTCGAGCTGTCTGTGGTCTATGGCGAAAGTGCGCGAGGGCCTCAGGCAACCAGCGTGCGGCGCATCAGCGTGATGCGTTATGATCCGCAGCCGGATTGATTTCCTCAGATCGGCAGTCTCGCGCGATTGCGTCGGGTGAGACTGCCGCTTCAATAGCGGAACAGTCCGGCCGCCGGACCGGTTTTCTCGCGCAGGTCATCCGGCAGCGTGAAGACATCTCCGCCGCGCATGAGTGTTTCCATTGCCAGGCGGTTCAGCACGTCTTCATTGTCCGGACCGGATTTGGGATCCAGCTTCAGGACCTGATGGGTCTCGTCGAAATGGCCCCAGACCGGTGTATCACGCGCCAGGAATACGCAGTCTACGCGGCCTTCGAGGGTCGCGCGCAGTAACGTTTGCAGCTCCTTGGTTCCGCCGACTCCGGCACCGTTTATTTTGGCGCGAAGGCGACGGCGCGCATTTTCGCGATCAGCGCGAACGATCGGTTCCGCGATGCTCCATGCTTCGGCGTGCAGGGCCGCATCGCCAAGGGCGACCGGGTCTGTTTGAATGCCCACGTCGATGACATGTCGATAGGCGAGATGCTTTCGCAGGCGGCCCAGCACACGCTGCTTGGCGGCAAGGACAAGCGGAGATTCACTACGGGCCAGGTGGCGGTCGACGGCTTTCGCGATTTCACGGACGAAGTTGTCGAGCTCGATGCTGTCATAATCTTCGGGACTGATGCCGAGGGCGTGATATTTGGCGTAATCACCTCCGTTGGCCGGGCCTCCGCGGTCCCGGGCATGAAAACCCAGGTCATCCTGAAATTCCGTCCGCGCGGTGATCTCGGAGATCGACGCTGGCATGCTTTCGACGATGGCCTCCTGCATGTCGCGGGCATAGCCATCAAAAAAGCGAACGCTGTCGCGCGTTACGGCAAGCACGTGGAACTGGTCGCCGTTGCGGAACATCGGGATCATCGGCCGCAGATGATAACGCGTGGCGACGATGGAGATTTCCGGAACCGGTTGAGGCAGCTTGATCCAGTGCGTCGTGCCGGGCTCGATAAGGACCGCCAGCCCCCTTTCCTGATAACGCCAGAACATGGTCGCAGGCAGTCGGTCCTTGGCTTCTGCAAGAAGAGCTTCGATGTCGGGGCGACGCAGGCCCGCCGTAACGAGTTGCTGCTCGGCGTCCTTCAAGGCGGTCGACAGGCGGATCGGATCCTGCTCGATCGACGGGTAGCTGAGGTGGGTGGGAAAGTAGAGACTAATTCTTGGAAAGCCGATGGATTGCGAGAGTGCAATGAGGTCTGATCTTCTCATGATGGCTCCGCTGCTGGTCACTCCTGCAGATGGCGCCGTGCGGTTTTAGGTCCTGAAGCCGACGAGGCCGCCTGCACGCTTTCATGAAAGGGGAACGCACCGTACTTTGGACCGTTCCCGGGCCGGAAAACCCTGCAGCAGGCGCATGAGGACGCATCGAGCGGTCAGATCGGCACGTGATACGATAGCGCCCGGAGCGAACGGGATGTTCGCCTGAGACCGGCGGATATGGCAAAAACCGGCAGCGGGTGCGATGAATGCCGCCATCGAATCGACGCGATGTCGCGGAAATGATGCCTGGATCCTGGATAGCAGGCGGCCGGTAGCAGACGAGACCAAGGAACACGATACCATGAGGCGTTGGATCGTGGCGATCGCAGGGCTTCTCCTGGCGACCAGCTCGTGCTGGGCGTCTGACGCCATGGATAACCATGACTGCTTCACGGCAGATAACGAACGCAGGATCACGGCCTGTTCGGAACTCATCGAACAGCCGGGCTTGGCGCCGCAGACCCTTGGCTCGGCTTATGCAATGCGTGCCCTGGCCCTGTCGCTCAAGGGTGACTATGACCCCGCCATCAACGATTACGATGCGGCCATCAAGCTGGTTCCGGATTTCGCCGTCGCGCTGAACAATCGGGCCTGGGCCTACTTCAAGTCGGGGCGGGCGGAAAAAGGATTGCAGGATGTCGAGCACTCCCTGCGGGTCCAGCCGACCAGCCCCCACTCCTATGATACGCGTGCGCATATTCGCCAAGTCACGGGGGATCCGACCGGGGCGTTGCGCGATTACGAGGCGGCCATGCGGTTTGGCGGAACGCGTATGATCCGCCTCTATCAGTGTGGTTTGGCGGCGCAGCAGCTCTACAAGGGCGCTGTCGACGGCGCCTATACGACGGAGCTGCGGCGGGCGATGCAGATCTGTGTCCTCGACACTGGTTGCGACCCCCTGCCACCGGACGAGGAATGCCGCGCCGCGACGTCGTGACGGCCTATTCGCTACAGAGCCGCCACTGCCGATGACGTGATCCAGACGCACAAAAGCACACGCCAATTCTCATCGGCGTGTGCTCAAAGTCTGCTGGCTCAGGTAGGGCGGGCTCAGGCCGCCTTACGTACCTTCATGCGCGGCTGACGTGTCAGCGCCCTCTTCTCGGCGGCCGCCTGCCAGTTGGTTTCGGCCATGCCTTCGCCGCGCTTGTGCTCCCGAACGACGACCTCGCGCGCGCCAAACGCGCTCTTCAGGACGTCGATCGCCAGATGCGGCTTCGCATCGCCGCACATGAACAGATCGAGCGCGGCGTAGTTCGCCTCGGGCCAGCTGTGGATGCTGATGTGGCTCTCCGAAAGAACGGCAACCCCAGCAACACCGCCATTCGGCGCCATGTTATGCAGATGGATGTTCAGGAGCGTAGCCCCAGTGACATCCACACACCGCTTCAGTGTGCGCTCGACATGCTTGAGATCGTCGAGACGCTTGGCCCCGAACAGATCGATGATGAGATGGCTTCCCGCGAACCGAACACCATCGCGTTCGACGAAGAAGTCCTTCCTGTCCTCGTGCAACTCCGGCACGTGCTCAACATTGTGCGCAACGTGCGCGGCAGTTACATAGTCTTCCTTTTGGGCGGTGCTTGAACGAGTCAAGTCCATCCCCAATTGGAAGAGGGTGTCATTAAAGGCCATATGACCCTCCCCAACCAGCAGATAGATGTGACCCGCCCGCTCCTTACCTTGGGGTTTCCGGAAAACCTTGACCTTTGGGGCAGGTGGACGAACGGAGGACCCCGATATGAGGCCTAGACCCCCCCCATGCAAGTGCAAAATTGTCCGGCGGGGTAATTTTTTTCTCCACGCGTTTACCGACGCTTAGAATCTCGATTCTGGAAGGAGCAGCGGAGCTTTGATAGCCGCCCCGTGTGCTTTTTTGTATCTAGGGGTTGGAAGTCAGAAGCGGGCTGGGAGGAACGGAATGCGCGCGGACTACGAGACGCTGAAGCTGGAAACGCCGGCGCCGCATGTAACGGTCGTCACCATGAACCGGCCGCATGCCGTCAATGCCATGAATACGCAGATGATGATGGATCTGCGTGACTGCTTTTCGGCCTATTACGTGGATGTGGCTGAGACGCGCTGCCTCGTGCTGACAGGGGCGGGAGAGAAAGGATTTTGCGCCGGTGCTGACCTGAAAGAGCGCAACGGCATGACCGATGATGTCTGGAGACGCCAGCACGCCATCGTCGAGCAGGCGGTCCGTGCCATCGTCGCGTGCCCGCTTCCGATTATCGCCGCGGTCAATGGCGCAGCTTACGCTGGAGGCTGTGAGCTGGCGCTTGCTTGCGACTTCATCTATGCGGCTGAGCACGCCCGCTTCGCGCAGACGGAAGTGGCGCTGGGCATTATTCCCGGAGCGATGGGGACGCAGAACCTGCCACGGGCCGTCGGAGCGCGGAGGGCCAAGGAGGTCATCCTGAGTGCGGCGCCGTTCACAGCAGCCGAGGGCGCGGCGTGGGGATTGGTTAACAAGGTCTTACCCGGCCCGGAACTGATGCCCGCCGTGCTCGCCACGGCCAGCCGGATCGCGGCCAACGCGCCGGTTGCAGCCCGCCAGGCCAAAGCGTCGATCGACAAGGCGCAGGATCTCGATCGTGCAAATGGCTATGCTTACGAAATCGAGGCCTACAACCGCACGGTTGGCACCGAGGATCGCAGCGAGGGCATCCGCGCATTCAATGAGAAGCGTAAGCCGGTGTTCAAAGGCCACTGAACCGGCGCCGCGACGCCGGCGCGACATGGGGAGAGAGACATGGGGAGAGATAAGCAATGAAAATCGCCATCATCGGCGTTGGCGCCATGGGATCGGTCTATGCGGCCCTGCTGGCCAGTGGCGGGCACGAGGTCTGGGCCATCGACACGTGGGCCGACCATGTGTCGGCGATCCGCGAGAAGGGGTTGCGCGTCGAAGGGGCCTCGGGTGACCGGACGGTACGCATCGAGGCGACGACCGACGCCGCATCGGTGCGGGACGCGGATCTCGTCATCATCGCGACAAAGGACGACGGCGTGGATGCCGCCGCCAAAGCGGCGCTCGAGATCGCCAAGCCCGATGCGCCGATCCTGACCATTCAGAACGGTCTCGGCAGCGCCGACAAGGTGGCTGAGATCGTCGGCTCCCGACGCATCATGATGGGCGTCGTCGGCGGCTTCGGGGCCTCGATGAAGGGACCAGGTCATGCCCACCACAATGGAATGGAATTCCTGAGGCTCGGCGAGATGGACGGCGGGCTCAGCGCACGGCTGGAAGCGGTTGCGGAAGCCTGGCGCGCGGGCGGCTTCAAGGTGCTGACGTTCGACGACATCCACAAGATGGTCTGGGAGAAGCTGATCTGCAATTGCACCTATTCCGGGCCGTGTGCGCTGACCGGTTTGCGTGTCGGACAGGTCCAGGCCAATCCAAGCGCGTGGAGCATTGCGACCGCGTGCGCGACGGAAGCGTTCCAGGTGGCGAAAGCCAAGGGGATCAAGCTCGATTTTGAGGATCCGGTCGCTTACGTCCGGGCATTTGGCCAGAAGATTCCCAACGCACGTCCGTCAATGCTGCTCGATCATATGGCTGGGCGGCCGGCCGAGGTCGATGCTATCAACGGGGCAATCCCGCGTGAAGGAGCCAAGATCGGTATTGCGACACCGGTCAATTCGGTCGTGGTGGCCCTGCTCAAGGCCAAGGAGGCAAGTTTCGCCGGTCGTGAGTGATGGCAGATATTGGATCACCAACTCCGCCTCGCGCTGTCATCCCGGAAAGGCTTCGGCGTGAGCCGACGCCTTATCTGTGACCTGGCAGTGTGTTCTCTGGTTCGATGAAAGCTGGAAAACTCTAGAACGGAGGCCGGATCGGCAGCGACCTTCTGATCCGCTCCGGAACCTTCGTCGCGCCCTCCACCGGCTTGGTGAGGGCCCGTGTGGCACGCGTCGCAGGCGCGAGGAGATCGGCACGGCGCAGGCGGCGCACCGGGTCGATAGCCAGCGTCCGGCCGACGAAGGGAAACGCGGTCGCAACCCCGATCCCGCGCATGAAGCTTCCGTCCCACTGCAGGGGCAGCGAAACGAGCCTCTGAAGATTGACGTGAACCACGCGTCCGATCGTATTGTGACGGCGGCAGTTGGAGGGTGTTGCGCAAACGTCTACCGCACCTTCATGCAGGAGCACGGCAGTTTCACCGTTCGCTGCTACGAAAACATCGAACACGGTTCCGCGCACACCCATGGACGCGGTCGGCGTGCGGATCTCGTAGGCTTGGCTCGGACTTTTGCCAGAAATGAATCGGAAGGCGCCTTTTGACAGGTTGACCGCGATCGCTCCGCTGCCGGTCGCGGCGGACGCGTCATACACGAACTTGTCCAACACCACCCGTGCACTGGGACCGACGGCAAGCTTGGTGTCATCGAGAAGCTGAATTTCAGCCGACGCGGAGCGCGCGGTCTCGACGACCTCGTTCTGATGCAGTTTGCCGCCTTTTCGCAGTCGCCGCTTATCCTGATCGGCGGCGACCATGACCTGGTTCTTCACGGCGATGGTGGTGCCGATTTCCGGCTCCGCCGTTGCAGCAGCGCGATGAGAGCCGAGGATTGCCAGAAGCGCGCAACCCCAACACCCCATCAGAAAACGTCTCATCCCCCGCAAGCTCCGAGTTCGTGATGTTGTGCGCGAATTCGCGTGTTCCGACTATCAGACCACGCCCCGGTCGATGTCCAGCAGGATCACATGCGTCCCTCGCTGACAAGGTCGATGATGATGTCGACCTTGCCCAGTGCGCCGGAGAGGGCGTGCTTGCCCCTTTTGCCGAGACGATCGGGATTGACCCGCGATGTCAGCGGCGAGCCGTATTCGCTATCGGAAAGCTGCTGGCTCAACATGACGCCGAGAAGGGTGCGGTGTGCCGCGATGACCTCATCGATCTCCTGCGGCGAGCCGATTCCGAGCCGAACCACGCCTTCAAGCCGTTCCGGCGTCGCGCGTGTCCGCACGTCGTATCGAATCGATAAAACCCGGGCGCAGGTGAAGATCGGCAAGAGCCCAGCCCTCTTGAGGTCGATGCGTCCTTTCTCGTCAACGCGGATGTTTCCGAACAGCGTGAACGCCGGCGTGCGCTGGCGCGCAACCTCGATCAGGAGTTTGATGAAATCCGGAGCGCTGCGCCCGCGATCGTACGCATAGTTCCAGATGGTCTCGCCCAGGGCGGCATCGCCATGAACGGGTACGCTATCGAAGAAGATATCGACGTTGAGCAGATCCTCCGGCCGTTGCCGCCGCACCCAGCCGTCGATCTTTGCTTTCCAATCCGCGACGCTCATGCGCCACGTTCGATTGCTGGCCATGACGCCGCCCTTGCAAAAGGGAACGCCGACATCATGCAGCGTCTGGCTCATCTCCTTGCCGAGCGCCTCGAACCAGGAATCTTCGGGTCCGTTTTCTGCGCCGCTTTCGTAAACGATCGCATTGTCCTGATCGGCAGCCAGGAGGCTTTCACCGCGACCGGCTGAGCCCAGAACCAGAACGGCATAGGGCACCGGCGGTGGACCGCGACCGTCTGCGGCGAGTTTTGCTTCGGCGAGTTCTGCAGCTCGCCGCGTCAACTCCCGGATCTCCTCGCTGACGACGGCACAGATCGTACGCGGATCGACCTCATCGTCGACGAGGCTGCGCGCCATAACGGGAAGCTTCGCCCACGCCGCAGCAAGCACCGCGGTGGAAGGCGCGCTGTCGATCTCGTCGCCGAGCATGATGGCGGCAGCCGCGCGATGGCGCAAGAGATTGCGCGTCGTCACCGCGCCGACGATCTCGCCGCGCGCATCGCTGACGCCAAGGTGGCGGAAGCCCAGGCGATTGAGCCGTCCGACTGCCCTGTACACGAAGGCAGCCTCTGGCACGGTCTGCAGGGGGCTGCTCATGATATCTTCGAGAGACTTTTCGAAGCCGCCGCTACCGTGCGCATCCAGCGCACGCAGCATGTCGCGCTCCGTGACGATACCAATCTCGCCCGAAGCGGCGCGGACATAGACGGAGCTGATTTTTTTCTCGATCACAATTCGGATACCGTCGCGTAGAGTTGTGTGCGGATCGGCGAATACCGGAGGCACGCTCATCACATCGCGGACACGATGCCGGTAGGGAAAGCTGTCGATCCGCGCGATCCGCGACGTAGGCGAAGCTGACGGATCGGACGGCACCGCTATCAAGCCACCGGAGTGCCGGACATCGGCTTCCGCCATGCGCCGGCTGGCGGCTTCCGCTTCGGCCAGCGTTCTGATGTTCCTGTCTCGAAGCAGAGGAATGAGAGCCAGAAACACGCGCGCAGTTGCCAGCGCGTCACCGATCGCGGAATGACGGCCGGTGATCGGCACGTTCAACCATGCGCACAGTCGATCGAGGCTATGATCTGCAAGCGTCGGGACGGCAAGGCGAGCCAGGACATGGGTGTCCAGCGCCTGCGGTTGACGCCATTCTCGTCCGAGGACGGTGTATTCGCGCTGGAGCACAGCCAGGTCATAGGAGATCGTGTGGCCGATGATGACGGCGTCGCCAATGAAGTCCTCGATTTCGGGCAGCGCCTCCAAGAATGATTTTGCGGTAGCAACAGCCGCGTCCGTTATTCCGTGGACGGCAATGGTTTCGGGCGGAATTGCCACGCCGGGATTGATGAGGAGATCCAGCCGGGGGGCGTCGGCAATGCAACCGTCGACCAGCCGGACCGCTCCGACCTGAACGGCTTTTGCCGTGTGCGCATCAAGGCCCGTCGTTTCGAGATCCAGCACCACGCCATTGAGCGCGACGAGCGGTGTCGAATAGTTCGAGGATGCCATGTTTGCCCCCGCGCAGCGTGTCGGCGACAAGCAGAATGCGATGCAATCCAACGGAGTGCCAAATACTTTCTCTATATTGCATCTGCGAAAACGACAGTTTTACTCATAGTCTCCAATGTTGACACGGATCAGCCGAAAGTCAGGGTTCCTGCCATCTTAGCGAATCGTTAACCTGTCGCGCTTGGGGAACGTGTGCCTTTTTCAAATCGAACATGTCATCCCCGCGATAACTTTGCGCGCCGCCGAACGAGCGCATTTCGGGAGATTAACGACCGATGGAACAAGGCGAAGACAGATATTGGCGACGTACGAGCGCCTTGATGTGGACGATGCTGGTGCTGTGGATTTTCTTCGGCTTCATCATCCACATGTTCGTGAACCAATTGAATAGCATCGTATTTCTGGGCTTCCCGCTCGGCTTCTACATGGCCGCACAGGGCTCGCTGATCGTTTTCGTCGTGATGCTTTTTGTCTATGCCTCTGCGCAGGACAAAATCGATCGCGAAGAAGGCGTGGCCGAGGACGAGTGAGGGAGGGACGACGATGGCTCAACAGACACAGGCCGCGAAAGGGGATTTCATCTCCAATCTCGGCAAGATCTACGGTTTATATACCGGTGGTTTCTTCGCATTCGTGATCGTTCTCGGCATCCTCGAGCAGCTCGGGGTTCCAAATCGCTGGATCGGTTATGGATTTGTTTTCCTCACGCTCGCTGTTTATGCGGTCATCGGTATTCTTTCGCGTACCGCTGAAGTCGGTGAGTACTACGTTGCAGGACGTCGTGTTCCCGCCCTTTATAACGGCATGGCGACCGGTGCCGACTGGATGTCGGGCGCGTCGTTCGTCGGAATGGCAGGTACGCTTTTCCTGCTCGGATATGACGGATTGGCATTCGTTCTCGGGTGGACGGGCGGTTATGTGCTCGTGGCCATTCTGATTGCGCCGTTCCTGAGAAAATTCGGTGCCTTCACCGTGCCGGACTTTTTCTCCGAACGGTATGGCGGAAACTTCACGCGTTTTCTCGCCGTTATCGTATTGGTCTGCTGTTCGTTCACGTACGTGACGGCGCAGATTTATGCGACCGGCATTATCGCGTCGCGGTTCCTGGATATGGATTTCACGGTTGCCGTATATGTCGGCCTGGTCGGCATTCTTCTATGCTCGATGCTCGGCGGCATGAAGGCGGTGACGTGGACGCAGGTGGCCCAGTATATCGTGCTTATCGTGGCCTATCTAACGCCGGTCATTATCCTCTCGACCCAGAAGTATGGGATTCCGCTCCCTCAGTTCACCTACGGTCAAGCCTTGCGGGATATTGGAGCCCTCGAACAGGGGATGCTTCAGAACGGATTGGCGACGGCGCAAACGCTGAAGCCCCACATCATGCCCTTCACGACCTATGATCCGTTGAACTACTTTGCGCTGATCCTCTGCCTGATGGTGGGCACGGCGTCCCTACCGCACATCCTGATGCGCTATTTCACGACCCCATCGGTTCGTGAGGCGCGCAGCTCCGTGGCCTGGTCGCTGTTTTTCATCTTCCTGCTCTACTTCACGGCGCCGGCCTATGCGGCCTTCTCCAAGCTTGAGGTGTACTCGACAGTCATCGGACGCGATCTCGAGTCCGTGCGGCCTTGGCTGTTCACCTACGGACATCTCGGGCTGGTGAAGATCTGTGGTGCGGATGCTTCCAGTATCGAGGCGATCAAGGCGGCTTGCGCCAAGATTCCCGGCCACGCCGGGGTGATCCGGCTGCAGGACTTCAGCATCAATACGGACGTCATCGTGCTGTCCACGCCCGAAATTGCGGGCATGCCGTACGTGATTGCGGGTCTGGTGGCGGCTGGTGGCCTTGCTGCCGCGCTGTCGACGGCTGACGGGCTGCTGCTCGCCATCGCCAACGCGCTGTCGCACGACATCTACTATAAGATGATCGACCGCAACGCTCCGACGGTCCGCCGTCTGACCGTCGCGCGTATCTTGCTGGTCTTGGTGGCAGTCGCTGCGGCTTACACGGCCTCGACCAGACCTGCAGATATTCTGTCGATGGTGGCGTGGGCCTTCTCGCTGGCAGCGGCGGGCATCTTCCCGGCGCTTGTGCTGGGCATCTGGTGGAAGCGTGCGAATACTGCGGGGGCCATTGTCGGAATGATCCTCGGGTTTGGCGCGTGTCTCTACTATCTGGTGGGTACGCGCTATTTCGCTGTTCACTTCTATGACACCTGGGGCTGGCTCTCGACAGCCACACCGGCTGCGGCTGCCAAATTTACCGAGCTCAAGGCGGCTTGGATGGGCGCAACCGGAGACGCAAAGACTGTGGCCTGGGCCGCGCTCGACAAGCATGCGCAGTCGATTGCAAGCTGGTGGGGCGTGAGGAATATTTCAGCAGGCCTGTTTGGCTTGCCGATCGGATTCCTGGCCATCTGGATCGTGTCGTTGATGACACCGGCTCCTTCGCGGGAGGTCCAGGATATGGTCGATGCGACACGCCGTCCGCGCGGTCAGACGATTATGCGCGACAAGGATGCCGCGCTTCCGGCACACTGAAGTCGCTTGATGCATGACGACAGGAGGGCGGGGCCTTGCGCCCCGCCCTTCGTTTCTGCAACAACCTCCCCCAGGGGATTCAGGCTGGCCAAGGCGATGTCGATTTCCGAGAGCTTCTTCACCTACTGGTATTTCCACATACCCAACCTGATCCTTTCGGCGCTGATCTACACGTTGATCGGCCGTTATGTTCTCTCACTGTTTTTCCGCAATAATCCCGATGCTGTGATCTTTCGGGTATTCCGCTCGGTCACCGATCCCATTCTAAAGGCCGTTCGGGTGATCACTCCGGCTGTCGTCCCCAACGGCGTGGTCATGGTTTTTGCGATTGTCTGGCTGATGGCTGCACGCATGTTCTGGTTTCTCACGTGCGTCGCGGCAGGCATGGCGCCAAGCATAGGAGCTTGATGCTGGGATGGCGGATACCGATAACAGAGAAGAGTTGCTGCGGCGGGACGTACTTCTCGTCGCTACGGCGGCGGTTTCCCTTGTCAACGGGATGCACTTCTCTCCCTACTTCGATCCGATCTTCGTGCTGTTCAGGCCATTCATTGCCGGCACGTTCCTCTCGACGCCGCTGGTTCTGTTCTACCTGACGTCGATTTTCATCTCGCTGATGACGCTTCTGATCGCCGGTGTCCCCGCCGCCCTGTACGAGCGGTTTCGTGGAGAAGCCCAAAGTAGCGCCGTTTCACTGGGTATCTGGCTCGGTGTGTCCATCCTTTTGGCGCTCCCGTCATTCCTTGCAATGGCGAGCCGGGGCTAGCCGCCAGGAAACAGCGCTTCTTCGCCATCTGCCATAAGCCAGGGCTATGTCCTGGCAGCCCTTGCGCGCGCCACAGTCGCGGAACAGACTGCGTCGAAGGTCGTTTTTGATCCGACATCATGTTTCGCAGGGCTTGTGCTGACATGAACAAGATCGATCAACTCGCCTACGCATCCATCGCGCGCGGCTACGGCTTTGTCCTGCTCGCGATTGGAACATTCATGATCGGCCTGTCTTCCGATTTCGCCATGGCACTTCGCGCCGGTGGGTATATGTGCCTGTTGATGTGCCTGGTCCTGATGCTGATGGCCTGGGGTGCTTCGGTCAAACCATATAACCGCACGGAGTTATGGCTCCTCCTGGAACCGACCGAGAGACCGCAGGCAGCCGTTGCTCAGGCGATCATCGGCAATGCTCGTCGTGACGCCTGCCTGAGCTTTGCACTTCGTTCAGCCTGGCTGACAGCCGCGCTCCTCGTGATGGCCGTGATGTGGAATCTCCTTCCAGGAAGATCCGGGCTCTGAATCATTATTCGTTCGACGTCGGAAGTATTTGGAATCATCGGAAAAATACCGATTGAGAATGCGCTTCGACTGACAAATTGTCGACACAACTCACAAATACTCAAATCCTGCTTGGAGAGGCGTCGTCGGACTGGGGTGAGCCGTCGATATCCTCTGTAGCGTCGCCTCGCAGGTGAGCGGGCCTGGCGCTACGTCGGCGCGCAATACTCAGTGCGGTGAAGTATTTGCGCTCTGGTCTGAAGTAATTCATCAATCATAATATTTCGAATTAACCATGTCCCGCAAAACGCGAAACGAAAACGGATTTTTCTCTGTAGGGGTCACTCTGCGGGGACGCTAAACGGCCGACGTTCAACAGGCCGAAGCCTGTCTTTTTGTTCAGGCGTATGACGGGGATTGACTGGGGGATTACCATGATCCGAGTAGTGTCGAACGACGGCCACGCTGCGCGTGGAGCCGGAACCGCCGCTGTTGCCTGCAGACGCGTCCTTGGCGGGCTGGTGCTGATGGTTGCCGCAATGTTGGGGCTGTCGTCGGAGGGCCGTGCCCAAGGCTTGGAGTTCAACGCCAACTACGGCCTCAGGGTCACCGCGCCCGAGCGGACGCTCAGCGCGCCGCGCAGGCTGGGCGCTGCGATCCGGCCGAGCCGAAAGGCGGTCAAGCATACGCGCAAGAAGCGCCGTGGTGTGGTGCAGAAGGCGGCGTACGTTCCAGAACCGAAGGCAACCGCGCCGTCCGGCAGCCTGTCAGGCGGACATGGCATCCGCTGGGCGGCAAATTCGGGTTGTCTGGCTTCCAATCTCCGTGCCGTGATTGCGCATATCTCAGCCAACTACGGACATGTGACAGTCAATTCCACCTGCCGCAGTGCGCGTCATAATCGCCGCGTCGGCGGTGCTCGCCGATCGCACCACCTGACCGGAAACGCCGCGGATCTCCGTGTGCGCGGCAATATTCGTGGCGCATACGCTTATCTGCGCGGGCTTTCCGGTGGCCTCAAGCACTATGGCGGCGGCCTTTTCCATATCGATAACGGTCCGAAGCGCCGCTTCTAGGCCGATCCCTGCCGTGCCGAAATGATCTGCCCGGGTTGCTCAGCGGCCGGGCAGATATCTGCGCGGATACGGATAGTACCTGTCACGGCGTCTTTGCGCCCAGGTCATCGCTCGATCTGGATCGTCGGCGCCGACCACGGACCGCGCAGCAGTAGGGTGTCCTTGGGGATCGCCAGAGCCTGCGCGCGCGCCGCTGCGGCAGGCGCTGCATCGAGCAGGACTCTGAGATCGATCTGTCGTGAGACGAGGCTGATCGTGCCAAAGGCCTTGAGCAGGCTTTCTCCCGTCGTGGCCTGGACCATCTCGCTGGCGACCACGCCGTGATCGACCCGGAGTTTGGCTTCCAGGCCGTCGATCGTGGTCTGGCCGCCTGTGGCGACGCTCCAGCCTTCGATGTCGGCCTTCTGCGCCGCTGCCATCAGCGATTTCATATCGATGCCGATGCGACCGCCTTCGCGCAGGCTGAGTGTCGCCTTGCCGCGCAATCCACTCAGCAGTTCAGCGGTCGAGCCGCCGCGGGTGGTGAGATCGAGCGTGATTGTCGACATTCCATGCAGCGCACCGTGACCAAGCAGAAATGACGTTGCGCGCTGTGCATCGATGCCCTCGAGCCTGCCGCGTACCGAAACCTGTGGAGTTGGCTCCATCAGGTTCGCCGTCACCTGCCCGCTTCCCTGACCCGTATCGACGCCGATTTCCGCAATATCCGCAAGCAACCGGCCACCTTTGAGCGAGACCGAAGCGGCGAACCGCCCCATTTCCATGCCGGGCAATATCACCTGACCGGCGGAAATGCGCACATCGGCATCAAGCTGCCGGCCTATGGGAGCCGGGAACTCGCCGTCGTCGGTGCCGAGCCACGGCAAGAGGGAGGCGAACTGTCCTTTGATTTCCTGTGGCGCGTACTTGGTGAGGTCGAGCGACTTGAAGGCCAGCGTCCCGGTAAGGTTCGGTCGTGGACCTCCGAAAGCCAAGGCCAGAGTGCCGGTGGCCTCGTTGCCGTCGATTTGGAATGTGGCCTTATCAAAAGCCAGTGCCGGCGCCTGCCAGTCGACGTCGCCGGTGATTTTCATTTCCTGCAGGCCAGGTCCGCCCGGCCAGGCGGCACCCAGCCAGCGCGCGGTCCGGCGCAAATTGCTCACGGAAACCTCGGCCTGTCCCTGCAGCCGCAGCACATCCGTGGCGCCCAGTCGCCCATCGAATGCAATCTGAAACAGCGGTGACTTCACGACTGCCTTCAGGGCCCGCGTCGCTCCGGGCCTACGGTCAAGCAAACTCGGCCCGGAAACATCGAACGAGACGTTTTGCCCGCGCAAAGTCCCGTTGCCGCGAATGCTGAGACTGCTTTTGCGCCGGGCAGTAATGTCAGCCGTGACGTTGGTGAGTGTCTCAGTATTGCCCGTCGGTAGAGCGACCAGAACTGTGCCGCGGCGTACGGCCAGTCGCTCAAAATTCAGGCTCCGAAGCGCATCGACTAGTGGCGCGGTGACCATGACGGGGTCGATTTCCTGAGCGGGTTCTCCGCCGGCAATCTGGAAGATGCCTCCGTCGATGACGAGCGCCGCCGTCCCGTCATCAGGCAGCGTATGCGAAACAGGCGTGAGGGTGCTTGATCCCGGAGGGGGCGCAAGTTGAATGGTTCCGCCATGCACGTGCACGCCGGTTCCCGAGCCGATCTCGACCGGGGACGTCATCTCGTAGGATGCGACTGGAGCCGCAACCGATCTGCGCGCGAGATGGAAGTCGCTCTCGCGGAAACCGAAGAAGAGCGCAGCACAAACGACCAGCACCAGAACGCCGCCTGCGGCGAGCGTCGCCGCCAGCAAACGACCGGGCCTGACGTGCCGCATTTGGGAAACCTCGTCCGTCATGCGCGACCAAACCCCGCTTTAGGCCGAAGCCAGCAACGTCGAATTCGGTTGCGAGCGAGAGTGTTGTGTTGTCATCAGCCCGGAATTCTTATTACTCATCGATCATCACGCACGCAAGAGAACGCTTGCCTGTGGCCCGCTCGCGGCCGAATCAGTCTCGTGTGCTTTGCGCCGTTCATATACGCTGACCGTCAGGCTGGCGAGGCCTCGGCGGACGATCAGGAGAATTTTATGGATAAGCCCCTTTGGCAGCCTGGAAACGAGCGGAAAGCGTCGACCAACATGGCGCAGTTCATGACCTCTGTAGCTGCCGATTTAGGCCGGTTCCTGGGTTCTTACCGCGATCTGCATGCCGCTTCGATCGAAGATCCGGGGCGGTTCTGGGCGTTTGTCTGGGACTATTGCGGCGTGATTGGGGATAAGGGGCCTGCGCCCTATCTGACAGCGCCCGACAGGATGCCCGGCGCCAGCTTTTTTCCCCAGGCGAAATTGAACTTTGCCGAGAACGTTTGCCATGGCATCGGCGACGGTCCTGCTCTCGTCTTCCGTGGCGAGGACAAAGTCGCACGGCGCATGGGCGGCGTCGAGCTGAAGCGAGAGATCGCACAATTCCAGGGCATGCTGCGTGAGGTGGGCGTCGCGGCCGGTGATCGTGTCGCTGCGATGCTGCCCAATCTGCCGGAGTCGATCGCAGCCGTGCTCGGAACTGCCGCGCAAGGCGCCGTGTGGTCATCGTGCTCGCCGGATTTTGGCGTGCAAGGTGTTCTCGATCGCTTCGGCCAGATCGAGCCGAAGGTGCTGGTTGTCTGCGACGGCTACTATTACGCAGGCAAGACCATCGATCTCACCGACAAGCTCGTTGAGATCGTCGCCAAGCTGCCGTCGGTCGAGAAAGTGGTCGTTGTGTCATACATCGGCCGGGCCGAGACCGTCGTGCAGGCACTCACGCATGCGGGGCGAACGGCTTCGACTTGGGATCAGGCGGTGCTGGCCCGTGCCGAACAGCAGCCTGAATTTCAACGCCTGCCGTTCGCACATCCGCTCTACATTCTGTTTTCGTCGGGCACGACCGGGGTGCCGAAGTGCATCATCCATTCAGCGGGCGGCACGCTGCTGAAGCATCTCACCGAGCATCAGTTCCACACCGACATCAAACCCGGTGATCGTCTCTTCTATTTCACGACACTCGGCTGGATGATGTGGAACTGGCTTGTATCCGGCCTTGCGTCGGGCGCGACGCTGCTGCTGTACGATGGATCCCCGTTTCATCCTTCCGGCAACGTGCTCTGGGATTACGCGGCGGCTGAAAAGTGCACGCACTTCGGCACCTCCGCGAAATACATCGATGCGCTGAAGAAGGCGGAGATCGAACCGCGTGCCACGCATGATCTCGCGGACTTGAGAGCCGTTCTCTCCACCGGCTCGCCGCTCGTGCCCGAAGGCTTCGACTACGTGTACGCGGCCATCAAGCCGGATCTGCATCTGGCCTCCATTTCCGGCGGAACGGACATCGTCGGATGCTTTGTTCTCGGCGCCCCGACAGAACCCGTCTGGCGTGGAGAGATCCAGGCTGCCGGATTAGGCATGGCCGTGGACGTGTTCGACGAGGAGGGGCGGCCGGTATCTTCTGGCAAGGGTGAGCTGGTGTGCACGCGGCCGTTTCCTTCGATGCCGGTTGGCTTCTGGAACGATCCGGATGACAGGAAATATCAGTCCGCCTATTTCGGCCGCTTCGAGAACATCTGGCATCATGGCGACTTCGCAGAGCAGACCGCGCACGGCGGGTTCATCATTCACGGACGATCCGATGCGACGCTCAACCCCGGCGGTGTGCGTATCGGCACGGCGGAGATCTATCGTCAGGTTGAATTGTTGCCGGAGATCCAGGAAGCCATCGTCATCGGCCAGGACTGGCAAGGCGATGTGCGTGTCGTGTTGTTCGTCGTGATGAAGCCCGGTCTGACGCTTGACGACGCGCTACGCGAGAGGATCAAGAAGCAGATCCGGACGGGAGCAAGTCCGCGTCACGTTCCGGCGAAAATTCTGCAGGTGGCGGATATTCCCCGCACCAAGTCGGGCAAGATAACGGAGCTCGCCGTTCGCGATCTCGTGCACGGACGCGAGATCAAGAACAAGGAGGCGCTCGCGAATCCGGAAGCGCTGGACCTCTATCGCGCGTTGCCGGAACTGGGCACTTGAGGTGCCTGAGTGGCATCGGTTGGGGGGCGCCGGCCGATTTAGCCGTTGCCACTTGAACCGGCGCGCCCGGAGGCGACAGCCTTGTGAAGCAACAGGACCGGGATCAGTCCGACAGCGACGATCATAAGGGCGCCGGGGGCTGTCATCTCGAGCTGCTCCAGCGCCGCGTAGTTATAGACCTGTGTGGCTAAGGTATCGAAGTTGAAGGGGCGCAGCAGCAGCGTGGCCGGCAGTTCCTTCATGCTGTCGACGAACACCAGCAGGGCGCCGGCGCCGAGGGCCGGCAGCAACAGCGGGATATGAACGCGCCACAGTGTTGTCAGCGAGCTTTGCCCGAGCGTGCGCGACGCGGCGTCGAGATTGGGCGAGATCCGCTGCAGCCCGGCGTCGACTGAGCCAAGCGCCACAGCGAGGAAGCGGATCGAATAGGCGAGCACCAGGGCTGCGATCGTCCCGGACAGCAACAGTCCGGTCGAAACGCCGAAAACGTCGCGTGCGATCGAATCCACCGCGTTGTCGAATTTGGCGAGCGGGATCAGCAGACCGAGCGCGAGTACCGTTCCCGGCACGGCGTATCCGAGGCTCGAGAACTGCGTTGCAGACCGTGTGAACCGGTTGGAGGCGATGCGCTGCGCATAGGCGATGAACAGGGCACACACACAGGCGAGTGACGCTGCCAGGACCGCGAGCGTGACGCTGTTTCTTGCGGCCTGCCAGAGACCCTGCGTTGCCGCTTGTTCGGCATGCGTGATGGCCGGACCCAGCAAAACCGCAAACGGCACGACGAACCCGAGTACGAACGGCAGGACGCAGATCGCAGCCGCGCCGCAACCTTTCCAGCCCTGGATGTCCGAGAACGGAATGGCGCGGTAACGTCCGGTGGTGTGATGGAACCGTCCCCGGCGGGCGAGGCGCTCTGCGGCAAACAGCAAAGCCACGAACATCAACATCACAGTGGCAAGTTGAGCCGCGCCGCCTAGGTTCGAGCGCAGAAGCCATGTCGTATAGACACTGACGGTCAGTGTCTCGACACCGAGAAACTGCACGGCACCGAGGTCATTGAGACATTCCATCAGCGCCAGCGCGACGCCGGCTGCGAGTGCCGGGCGAGCCAAGGGAAACGCGAC
Organism: Pseudomonadota bacterium; assembly: GCA_023423275.1. Classification (GTDB taxonomy): domain Bacteria; phylum Pseudomonadota; class Alphaproteobacteria; order Rhizobiales; family Hyphomicrobiaceae; genus ZC4RG25. Next base: position 7,977 of record JAFAFW010000024.1, on the reverse strand, counting down.
GGACCAGAACGCGCCCATCGGCGTCCGCCCAAGCGTACGCGCCACTTCCAGTGCGCAGACCGATTGCTGGACGAAGCTGGCGCGCGCCGTCAGGTACACGTAGGGGTAAAGCACCAGGGACAGCACGACGACCGCGCCACCGATCGAGCGGATATCAGGGAACCAGTAGTCCTGCATCGTCGCCCAGCCGAACGTGGCGCGCATCCAGCTTTGCAACGGACCAGCATAATCGAGCAGATCACCGTAGCAATACGCGACGATGTAGGTCGGCATCGCGAGTGGGATGACCAGCAGCCGGTCGATGATGGTGCGGCCGGGAAAGCGATACATGGTGACGAACCACGCAGACGCGGTCCCGATCGCCAGGGTGAGCAGCCCGACCCCGGCCACCAGCAGCAGCGTTTCCTTGAGAGCCCGCGGCAGAACGTTCTCGACCAGATGCGGCCAGATATTCTCGGCCGGAGTGAGGGCGAGCACTGCAATGGTGATCAGTGGCAGCAACATGACGCCGAGAACCGCCGCCACGGCCAGCGTCCAGACCGGGGAACTCATCGATGTGGCGTGCCACGTCGCCAATGCGCGCGGCAGGCCTGTGATCGCGCGCGCGATGTCCTGAAGTGGGGGCGGGCGCTGGGCCGGATTTGCCTGATCGTGCATGGGACGTGGACCTTCGGCCAGCTTCCGTAGCCGGTCAAGTTGCGAAACCGGCGCAGGCCTCTTGTTTCAGGCCGCAGGCGGGGGAGCCTGGCGCAGGTGTTTGCGGGGGTAGGTAATGGATACGCGGGTGCCGTGTCCGGGCTCACTCTCGATCGCGACGGTGCCGCCGCTGGCGCCGGCCAGTGCCTTCACCAGCGGCAGACCGAAACCCGTGCCGTGTCGCGGTAGGGTCGAAGCGGGAGCCGTGTCCGGTGAGAGCAGCCGGTCGATGTCGGCCTGTGAGATGCCAGCACCCGTATCGAGGACGGACAGCTCCAGGCTGCCGTCAGGCTTACTCCGCGTGGAAATCGTGACACGGCCGCCAGGGGGCGTGAACTTCAACGCATTCGAGATCAGGTTGAGCAGGATCTGGGTGAGGCTCCGTCGATCGATCGCCAGGTGGCCAACTTGCCCGAAATCGGTCGTGAGCTGTACCGTCGCCTGGCGCGCCAATTCGTGCATTCCCGACAGGCATTTGCGCACCGTTTCCTCGACGTCCACGTCGGCTGGCTCTGAATCGAACGGTTCGCCCAGATCACGCCCGAGCATGGCGCCGAGTACGCTGAGCGCGTGGCGTGCGCTGTCATAGATGTCGCTGGCATAGACGAGGTAGCGCGCGTTGCCCATCGCACCGAGGCGCTCGTCCTTCATGACTTCGGCCAGCGCCATGATGGCGCTGAGCGGCGTGCGCAGCTCATGCGCGAGGGTTGCGCGCGTCATCCTGTCGTCGATTGGCGCTGGGCCGGCCGATGGCGCTGCGTAGAGGGGAAGCATCGGCAACCGGCCTGAAACGGAGTCCACGACGGCGACGACAATGCGACAGCTTCCTGGCGCGATGCGGTGGCACGCGCAGCGCAGACTGAGGCTGGATGGGCCTGACCAGAAGATCAGCGTGTGGATTTCCTCGTCCGTCGTGAGCCTGCGGAGCACCCAGAAGGCAGGCATGGCATGGTCGAGAGTGCGGTTATTCTGCAGGAACTCGCGCCACAGGGGGCGACCGGCTGCATTCGTCGCCGTGATCCGCGCGCTATCGAGATCTATGATCCAGGCCGGTCCGAGATACCGGTCCAGGTCCACCTCGACCGTTCCCGGATCTGCCGGCTGCGCCAGCACATTCACACGCCACCCACCCCGACAGTTGCAGTAGCGCCTCTTGTACGTCAGGCTGGCGGAGACGTCCATCTCACGACGGAGCTTGGACGACCCTCGCCGCGGCCAAAGCATGTGCGGATCCGTCGAAAGTCGGTGTAGAGTTTATCGCGGACTGATGAAAACGAGCGATCTGACCGGAGGACAGCGGATGTACGACAAGCCCCAGATGGAGATCCCCGAACAGGTGCGGCAGCTCGCCGAACGCAACGTGGAGCAGGCGCGCGCGGCCTACGTCCAGTTCATGGATATGGCAAGACAAGCCCAGGGTGCGATTTCGAAGTCCTCAGGCGCGATGACCGAATCGATAGTCGACCTGCAGGCGCGCACGCTGAGGTTCGCCGAGCAGAACATGGACGCCGGTTTCCAGGCGGCGAGCGAACTGGCGCGCGCCCGCGATCTCAAGGAGTATCTGGAGATCCAGAGCAAGCATGCCCAGCGTCAGATGCAGACCTATGCACAGCAGGCTCAGGAACTCGGGCGCCTCCTCACCGAGGCAGCGCAGAAGGCCCAACCGAAGCCATAAGGCGCCCTGGGTGGGACTTCAGCCGCGCCACGTAGCCACATCAGGCGCATCCTGGGTGAAGATGCGGGGGCCAACCCTTGGCCCGGGGCGCCGGATGCGCTATTTTCGGCTTGACGCAGAGGCTGCAGTGCCGCTTTAAGCGGACGCACCAGCGACCCGTGCCGCCTTAGCTCAGTTGGTTAGAGCGCTAGATTGTGGATCTAGAGGTCCCCCGTTCGAACCGGGGAGGCGGTACCAATACTTCAGGACCTGAACTCCAAATCTCGGATGTCTTCTCGGCGCCGCGTAATGACCCGCGGTAGATAGTACGTGCGATCGCAGCCCGTGAAAGCGAGCATCAAGCGCTCTGCCCGGGCTGCGTCGTCATATATAGGCGGTTGTTACCAGCGCCGGTCCCAGCCCCGATCCCATCCGCGCCAGCCACGCCATCCCGCTGCGTAGTATCGCGGACCCGCGTAAACGCGTGGCGAATAGAAGACCACGGCCGGCGGAGCAGCGACCACAACGCGCGGCGGCTGATAATACGTATAAGCGGGCGGTGCCTGATAATAGGTATAGGCGGGAGCCCGGTAATACCGGCGGTCGCAATCCCGGTCCCAGCCTCCTGCTTGCGCTTGGATGGTGCCGAATGCCAGAACGGGCAAGGCGGCCAATGCAGCAATAATGGGTGTACGCATCTGCGATCTCCACTGCACACAAATCCGGCGTGTACGCCATAAATTTCGGTTGACGACGGATGTGCGAGAACCGCGTATCCGTTGCCGGCTGGCCGCTTAACGCACCGCCCCGGCGCGTGTTCCAAATCTTTGTGTGATTGTGGTTCCGGCTGGCGGCCTTCTGCAAATGCAGCCGTCAAGGTCGGTAAACGATGATGGCTAACGAAAAGAAACCAACACGGATGAGACGCGTGCCGTCATGTGCGTCGCCGGACAAACGACTGTGTCAGGCTGACGAGCCAGAGCTTGCCTTCACGAGAGCCCTAATAGGGATTTGCCAGGACGGTCTGCGTCGAGCGTCCTGCTGTCATGAAGCCGCTGCCTGATGTGTAAAATGCGTAGCCGCCGAGCGCGGCAACCACCAAAACGACGCCGATGAACACGATCTTGTTCGGATCCATCCTAGCCTCAAGGTCTGTGAGTGAGGCCGGGAGCGCAGTTGCACTCCCGGCACGAAGCTCAATGCGTTAAGCATCCGCGTACATTCACTTAGAGACGGACGAAGCGATGTCAATCGACGAACATCCGCCTCTTTCAGCCTGAGGCTTTGAAGACTTATTGCGGAGCAGGCTGAGTTGTCGTTGTGGTTGGCGTCGACGGAGCAACGGGTTCGTCTGCTCCCATAAGCATATACCCTGCAACGACGACGGCGATGGCAAGCGCGCCGATGATCAGAACCTTGTTGTTCATTACAGCCTCCGAATTTCGTGATCAGCGAGTCGGCCGTATCTGTTGCATGTGACCATTACTCGGCGCCCGAATGAACATCTGTTCATGTCCGATGCGGGCACTGTGCAACGCGAGATCGAACGCAATCAATGTGCCCATAAAATGAGGCATTTAGAGGAAAATTTGGTGTCCAAATTTGTTGTTGCCAGGGTGCAACGTTGCCCGTTATTCGGTCGCCGGAGCGTGGATGCGTCGTAGTTCCGCCTTGCGGAGAAACGGTCTCATCGCGCCGTCAGAGAGGCAGCCTGTCCGATTTGAGAAGGAACCGCCGGCGTGCCGCGATCGTTTCCCCTGTGATCGATAATGAGAGCAGGAGGTCTACGTGGCCGACACCATGCACAGAACGACCAGCACGTCTCCCGACGCGATTGCCATTGAAGAAACGTCGCGGCTGATTGCGTCCGATAAGGTCGAGGGCACGCGCGTTTACAATGCTGACGGCGAGCATCTTGGCTCCATCCATAACTTCATGGTCGACAAGCTGTCGGGCAAGGTCGAATACGCCGTGATGACATTCGGTGGCTTTCTCGGGATCGGCGAGCGCTTTTATCCGCTGCCGTGGCAGACTCTGAATTACGAGGAGGAATTCGGAGGATATGTCGTCAACGTGGATCGTGCGACGTTGGAGAAAGCGCCGAGCTATACCGTTGACGAGGCGCCTTGGGCAGACCCGGCCTATGGTCGCGGTGTCCACGGATATTATGGCTTGCCATATTACATCTGAGGAAGCGCCACAAAGAAACACCCGAGCCGGACCGGCTCGGGTGTTTTTTCATGTCTGGGCGGCGATGTGTGGTGTCCTTCAGAACATCTTGATGCTGACAAACGTTCCGAGCACGGCGAAGACGAACAGATCGGTCATCAAAGCCAGTTGCCCGTGATCGTTGCGGCGACCGCGCATCATGTGCCCAATGGCCGCCAAGCCATAGTACAAGCCACCGGCCACGGCCGCTGCGACGACCCAGTTCGACATGGCCAGGCTCAGGATCCCGAGCGTGCCCAGCGACAGGTTTCCGAAGCCGACCTCGCGAACGACGGGGTAGGACGATGTCCCTTTGATGCCGAAAATCGTGTTTGCCGTGAATTGCGGCCGCGCGATCTGCATGAGGCCTGCCAGGAAAAGCCGGACGCCGCCCGCCCAGAATGTGAACCACTTGCCGACGAGATCCATGAAGCTGGACGCCCCGGCATTGAAGACGATGGCATCCATCGCGAGACAGGTCACCGGGAAGACGAGCAATAGCAAGGCAAGTGCAGCGGGATACATCACGCGGGCTCCAGACCGATGGAAGGCACCTTAAGACCTCGTTCAGGATACCGGCCTGGTGCTTAACAAAAGGCTGGCGCTTGCAGGAGCTGGCCGGTGTGCGCGGCGGCGTGGAAGGAGCTGCCCTTCCAAGCGCCCAGCGTCTTGATGCCTTCAACTTAATTCTTGACTATTTTGATCAAGAAATGTCTTTTCTGCCGAAGAACCGGTCCGTCTGGTCAGACTAGGGCCTATAGAGAAGTCCCATGAGCGTTATGCACGAGCTGAGTTCGGCTGCGAAAATCTCGGAACGCGCCGATCTTTCGAATGCGACCGGGTGGGTTCCCGTGAGCGCGGTCTCGATGCCGGGCATCGGTTTCAAGCGAGCCGCTGTCCGAAAACCGCGTCTCAGCAGCACTTCGTCGCATCCTTATTCTGAATCCGAGGCGTCCCATGTTTGCGTTTAAGATCCATCGTTCGACCGGTTGGCTTGCGGACCTGTTCGACGAACTTGAATACGAAACGGAGAAGCCGTATCGCAGTCGCCACGTCCTGCTTCTGGTCCTGGCCGGTCTTGGACTGGCAGCCGTTCTCGTCACGCTGACGACGTTGACCGCACTTGGCCTGGATGCGCTGTTGCACGCATCGATTGCCTACCCCTCGTAGTCCGAGAGAACCTGACCATGACTCATCGCCCGCGTGGCCTGCTCGATTTTCTCGCCTCAGTCATTCCGGTGTTGTGGGTTGGCCTCGTGGTCGGCGTTTCGTTCATCGCGACGCCTGCCAAGTTTCAGGCAGGACCGCTGGACGGCGCCCTGTCGCTGGCGATTTCGGTGGTGACGTTTGCCTGGCTGCACGCTGCCGAGGCGGTTCTTGCGGCTCTCTTGGCCGTCGTGCTGCTGGCGCTCCGGGCGCGTGCGCTGTTGTGGGTGCTGTTCGTGGCGGCGGTGCTCTGCCTGATCTTACAGGCTGGCTGGATTCTTCCGGGCTTTCAGGGGGATCCTGGCTATCTTCCGCAAATGCCGGTGCTGGATTTCGGGCAGCTCCACGCGGCCTTTGCCGTAACCGAGTGCCTCAAGATCGTGGCCCTGTTCGGTTTGGCTTTCATGGCCTTTCGGGGCGCGAGCGGCCTGCATGTCGACGGCGCGTCGGCTGGGACATCCTCCGGCGCACGCTAGGCGGCTTATTCGTCAGCCCGTATGCGCGACGTGAGCCAATACCCGACAAGCTACCTCGGGGTTGTTGCAGTGCACGGTGTCGCGGTAGGCTGGTAGCACGCCTCTGTCCTTGCTTCCCGGAGCTATTCGCAGCCATAAAGCGCTATCGATCGAGATGTCCGCCGGGTGTTGCTCGCTGCGGACCGGACGCGTTGCGCCACTGGAGGAGCCCGTGAAGAATACGAATGCCGTGCTGATTGACCGCCATCCGGGCCGTTCGACCCAGACCATGGGCATCGCGCGCGAGCTAGGGACCGATCCCGAGCTGATTCATGAGCCGTCAGTGGGAGTGGTCGGCACCAAAGGGGACAGCCAGTGTTACCTCGGCGTTCTGGACAAGGTGGAGGCGATCCACGAGAGCCTGAAAAGCCGTATCGGCCAGGAGCCGGGGCAGCTCAAGGTGCGGCTTGTTCAGCCGGAATACACGATCGCCACGTCGGACGGCATCCGGAACGGCACGCGCGAGATGCGCTATTCGTTGATCGGCCGCGAAGTCACCAACGATGCGCTGTGCGAGCATTTGAGCGCTACGGGCCTCGCCGGTACGATCGCGGTCGTTGCATGCGATAAGCCGCCGGTCGGCACGCTCGCCGCGCTGCTCGAACACAACCAGCCTGCGATCATCATGTCGGACGGGCCGATCCGCCCGGGACATGATCCCAAGACCGGCGAGGCGCTCGATATCGTCAGCGCCTATCAGGTCGCGGGCAATCCCGATCCCGAGTATCGTCATCATATCGCCTGCCACGCTTGCCCGGGCTACGGGAGCTGCGGCGGCATGTTTACCTACAACACGATGCAGACGTTTATCGGCGTCGTCGGCATGCAGCCGTTGCACATGGTGGCGCCGCCGTCCGACGACCCACGCCGGCTCAAGGAGTTCCCCGCCGAACTGGTCGAGATCCTCGCCAAGATGATGGAGAACGACCTCAAGCCGCGCGATATCGTCAAGCGCGACTCCATCCGGAATGCGATGATCGTCGCCATGGCGATCGGCGGCTCGACCAATGTGACGCTGCACGCGCCGGAGATCGCGCGGGCGGCCGGCTTTGCCGACTTCTGGAAGGAAGTCATGACGCCGGAGGAGTTCAACCATCTGTCGCAGTACGTCGTACCGGTGCTCACCGATGCGCGCCCCTACGGTAAATATTCGATGGTCGACATCGACAACGTCGGCGGCGTGCAGGTGATCGTGCGCGAGCTTCTCGAGGCCGGGCTGTTGAATGGCGACATGCTCACCTGCACCGGCGAAACGCTGGCCCAGCAGGTGGAGCGCCTGGGCACGAAGCGCGTCGACGGCAAGGTCGTCTATCCGGTCGAAAAGCCCTACAAGCCGACGGGTGGCCTGCGCGTTCTCGGCGGCAACCTGTCGCCCGACTTCTCGGCGATCCTCAAGCTGGCCGGCGTCGAAGGTGGTCTGGAGGACAATATCTATCGTGGCAGGGCGCGGGTGTTCGAGGGCGAGCAGGGGCTGCTGCAGGCACTGGATATGACGCCGGATACTTTCCAGAACAATGACATGATCATCGTGCGCTATGAGGGGCCGAGCGGCGCGCCCGGCATGCCCGAAATGCTGGATCCGACGTCGCGGATCACCACGCTGTGCCGCGAGCGCGGCATCGTCGTGGCACTGATGACCGACGCGCGGTTCTCGGGTGGCTCAGTGGGTCTCGTCATTGGCCACGTCGGTCCGGAAGC
>JAFAFW010000054.1 GCA_023423275.1 Pseudomonadota bacterium | reverse complement strand
TGTGAAACACCAGATCGTTCCAGTCGGGGATCTGGTTGTTCACCGGACAGCCGTTGTGACAGTAGGGAATCCCGCAGTCCATGCAGCGGGAAGCCTGCGTCTTGGTCTCCGCCTCCGTCAGCGGAACGACGAATTCCTGCCAGTGCTTGACGCGCTCTTCGACGGGCCGGTACTTGCGTTCGACCCGCTCGAATTCGAGGAAACCGGTGATCTTGCCCATTGCCGCTACTCTTCCGCCCGTCACGGTGCCAGTCTCTTGGCCCGCCAGTTCCAGCTTCCTTCGGCGCAGGCCGAAGGCGTGATTGCCTTTACTTAACCCACCGGTTTGCGCGCTTCCGGCAGGCCGATCTCCAGCACCTCGAGGCCCGTCGTATCGGCTGCCTGATGCTCCGCCATCTGGCGCAGCGCCTTGCGGTATTCCACCGGCATGACCTTCTTGAACTTGGGCAGCCAGCTCGCCCAATCATCGAGAATCATCCGGGCCTTAGCGGAATTCGTGTACCGCGCGTGCCGTTCGATGAGCTGATGCAGGCGCTCGGCGTCCTTCTTGTCCATGTCAGCCATGACGTCGACGAGGCCGTGGCTTTGCAGGTCCCCGCCCTGGTTGGCCAGCTTGCGCATGACCTCTTCTTCAGCTTCGACCGGTTCCAGGTCGATCATCGCGAGGTTGCAGCGCTGATCGAAGTCGCCGGCCTCATCGAGCACGTAAGCGATGCCGCCGGACATGCCCGCCGCGAAGTTGCGGCCGGTCTGTCCGAGGACGACCACCACGCCGCCGGTCATATATTCGCAACCATGATCGCCGGTCCCTTCGACGACTGCGATGGCGCCGGAGTTGCGCACGGCGAACCGCTCGCCCGCGATGCCGCGGAAATAGCATTCGCCGTTGATGGCGCCATACAGAACCGTGTTGCCGACGATGATCGACTCTTCCGGTGTAATGCCGGATTTCGGATGCGGCCGAACGATCAGCTTGCCGCCCGACAGCCCCTTGCCGACGTAGTCATTGCCCTCGCCGACGAGATCGAGCGTGATTCCGCGCGCCACCCAGGCACCGAAGCTTTGGCCAGCGGTGCCTTCGATCGTGAACCAGATGCTGTCGTCCGGCAGACCCGCATGGCCATATCGCTTGGCCAGCGCGCCGGACAGCATGGCTCCCGTCGAACGGTCGCGGTTGGAAATCGTGACCTCATGCCGGACCGGCTTGCGGGTTTCCAGCGCCGACATCGCAAGGTCGATCAGCTTGTTGTCGAGCACCTTGTCGAGGCCGTGATCCTGCCGCTCATTATTGTAGATGGCGACCTCAGATCCGACCTCCGGCTTGTGGAACAGGCGCGAGAAGTCGAGCCCGCGCGCCTTCCAGTGACGGATGGCCCGATCCTTGTCGAGGATCTCCGACTGGCCAATCATCTCATTGAAGGTGCGGAAGCCGAGAACCGCCATGTATTCGCGCAGCTCTTCGGCCACGAAGAAGAAGAAGTTGATGACGTGTTCGGGCTTGCCCTGGAACTTCGCGCGCAGCACAGGATCCTGCGTCGCGACGCCGACGGGGCAGGTGTTGAGATGGCACTTGCGCATCATGATGCAGCCTGCCGCGATCAGCGGTGCGGTCGCGAAGCCGAACTCGTCAGCACCCAGAAGCGCGCCGATCAGAACGTCACGGCCGGTGCGAAGGCCGCCGTCGACCTGCACAGCGATGCGGCCGCGCAGTTTGTTGGCAACCAGGGTCTGATGCGTCTCGGCGAGACCGATCTCCCAAGGAGAACCCGCGTGCTTGAGTGAGGTCAGCGGCGAAGCACCGGTGCCGCCCTCGAAGCCGGAGATGGTGACGTGGTCCGCGCGCGCCTTCGCGACGCCCGTAGCGACGGTGCCGACGCCGACTTCCGACACCAGCTTCACAGACACGTCCGCCTGCGGATTGACGTTCTTCAAATCGAAGATGAGCTGAGCCAGATCCTCGATCGAGTAGATGTCATGGTGCGGCGGCGGCGAGATGAGGCCGACGCCCGGTGTGGAATGGCGCACCTTGGCGATCACCTCGTCGACCTTGTGGCCGGGCAATTGGCCACCTTCGCCGGGCTTGGCGCCCTGCGCCATCTTGATCTGCATCATGTCGGAGTTGGCGAGATACTCCGTCGTCACGCCAAAGCGTCCGGATGCAACCTGCTTGATCGCTGAGCGCATCGAATCGCCGTTCGGCATCGGCTTGAAGCGATCCGCCTCCTCGCCACCTTCGCCGGTGTTCGACTTGCCGCCGATCCGGTTCATGGCGATGGCCAGCGTCGTGTGCGCCTCGCGGCTGATCGAGCCGTAGCTCATAGCGCCGGTGGCGAACCGCTTGACGATGTTGGCTGCCGGTTCGACCTCGGCCAGCGGCACCGGCTTGCGGCCGACTTCGCTTGCCGACTTGACGCGGAACATGCCGCGCAGCGTCAGAAGCTGCTCGTTCTGCTCGTTGATCTGCTTGGCGTAGGCCCGGTACTTGTCCGGCAGATTGCCGCGCACGGCATGCTGCAGATCGGCGACAACGCCGGGACGCCACATGTGCGCTTCGCCGCGCATGCGGTAGGCGTACTCACCGCCGACTTCGAGCATGTTCTGCAGCATCGGGACGTCGCCGAATGCCAGGCGGTGACGCTCGACCGTCTCGCGCGCGATCTGGCGCAGGCCGACCCCTTCGACCTGCGTATGGGTGCCGGTGAAGAACTTGCGCACGAAGCTCGATTTGAGCCCGACCGCGTCGAAGATCTGAGCGCCGCAATAGGACTGATAGGTCGAGATGCCCATCTTGGACATGACCTTCAGCAGGCCTTTGTCGACCGCCTTGATGAACCGCTTGACGGCTTCCTTCGTCGTGAGCTGTTCGTCCAGGTCCGGCAGCATCTGCTCGATGGTGTCGAAGGCGAGATAGGGGTTGATGGCTTCCGCGCCGTAGCCCGCGAGCGTGGCGAACTGGTTCACCTCGTGGGCTTCGCCGGTCTCGACGACGAGACCGACCGAGGTGCGCAGTCCGCTGCGGATCAAGTGATGATGCACGGCCGAGGTCGCCAGCAGTGACGGGATCGGAATCCGGTCCGGTCCGGCCGCGCGGTCCGACAGGATGATGATGTTGTAATCGCCGGACCGAACGGCCTCTTCCGCCTCGGCGCAGACCACGTCGAGCGCAGCGCCCATGCCCGGTGCGCCCTGATCCTGCGGATAGGTGATGTCGATGGTGATCGAGGTGAAATAGTTGTCCGGCACATCGCCGATCTGGCGGATACGCTCCAACTCGTCATTGGTCAGGATGGGCTGACCGACCTCGAGCCGCTTCAGCTTCGAGGTGCCTTGCAGATCGAGCAGGTTGGGGCGGGGGCCGATGAACGAGACGAGGCTCATCACCAGCTCTTCGCGGATCGGATCGATCGGCGGGTTCGTGACCTGCGCGAAGTTCTGCTTGAAGTAGGTATGCAGCAGCTTCGACTTGGACGATAGCGCCGAGATCGGCGTGTCGGTGCCCATCGAACCGACAGCTTCCTGACCGGTCTGCGCCATCGGCGCCATCAGGAACTTGAGGCTTTCCTGCGTGTAGCCGAAGGCCTGCTGCAGATCGAGCAGCGCAACGTTGGAGCGCCTCTTCTTCGGCTTCTTCGGCAGCGGCAGGTCGGACACCTGGATCTGCGTGCGGCGCAGCCACTGTTCGTAAGGGTTGCGTCCGGAAAGGTCCGCCTTCAATTCGTCGTCGGAAATGATGCGGCCCTGCTCCAGGTCGATGAGCAGCATCTTGCCCGGCTGCAGGCGCCACTTGCGTTCGATCTGGTCTTCGGAAATCGGCAGCACGCCGGATTCCGACGACATGATCACCCGGCCATCCTTGGTCACGAGATAACGCGCCGGACGCAGGCCGTTGCGGTCCAGCGTTGCGCCGATCTGGCGGCCGTCGGTAAACGCCATCGCGGCCGGGCCGTCCCAGGGCTCCATCAGGCAGGCGTGATACTCGTAGAAAGCGCGGCGCCTGGAATCCATGGTCGGATTGCCTGCCCAGGCTTCCGGGATCAGCATCATCGCGGCATGCACGAGTGGATAGCCGCCCATCACGAGGAATTCGAGCGCGTTGTCGAAGCAGGCGGTGTCCGACTGGCCCTCGTAGGAGATTGGCCAGAGCTTCTGCAGGCTGTCGCCGAACAGCGGCGATGACACCGACGCCTGCCGGGCCGCCATCCAGTTGACGTTGCCGCGCAGTGTGTTGATCTCGCCGTTGTGGGCGACCATGCGATAGGGATGCGCCAGCTTCCACGACGGGAACGTGTTGGTCGAGAAGCGCTGATGCACCAGCGCCAGCGCGGACGCGATGCGCTTGTCGGACAGATCCTTGTAGTAGGCCTTGACCTGATACGACAGGAACATGCCCTTATAAATGATGGTGCGGCTCGACAGCGAGACCGTGTAGTGACCGATGTCCTTGGCCTTGTAAGCCGAATAGATCGCGTTCGAGACGATCTTGCGCACGAGGTAGAGCTTCCGCTCGAACGCGTCATCGTCCTTCATGGACTTCGGCCGGCCGACGAACATCTGCCGATGCACGGGCTCGGTCGCCTTGACGCCTTCTGACAGGCACGAGCTGTCGACGGGCACGTCGCGCCAGCCGAGCAGGTCCAGGCCTTCTTCGCGCAGGATGCGCGCCCAGACGGTTTCGCAATGGGTTCTCAGGCGGGCGTCCCGAGGCATGAACATATGGCCGACGGCATACTGGCCGGGAGACGGTAGCTTGAAGCCGATCTTGGCGCATTCTTCGCTGAGGAAGTCATGCGGGATCTGGATCAGGATGCCCGCGCCGTCTCCTGCCAGTGGATCAGCGCCAACCGCACCCCGATGCTCCAGGTTCTCAAGGATATGCAACGCATCCTCGATGATGCCATGGCTTGGCCGCGATTTCAGGTCGGCAATGAAGCCAACACCGCACGCGTCGTGCACGCGAGCCGGGTCGAACAGACCCTTTGGTGCATCTTCGTCGGGAAAAATTGGTTGCTGGTACACGGATAGGCTGGAGTGACTCTGGGTCATGTCTGGCCTCTAGTCCGGATGCTTCCGGTCTCAGAATTATAATCGAGAAGATGCGGTGTGACTTCTTGGCTATCGCACGGAACTTCTGAGGTTCCGTTTATTGCGCGCCTTTGGCCTGTTCAGGCCAAATTAGCGGACGTGCGCCGTTTTCGGGCAGCCGTCGGCGATGGAGGCCGTTTTCGGCCCGTGACAGCGCACACCGCCCGGTGGGCGGGCAGCGTCATGTCATCAAGCTGATCGGACCAAGCCGCTAGCACAGTCGCCCTCGTCGCGGTCGAAGCGCGCTCCCAAATAAAGGACAGGAGTGCTGACCTTTCTTGTTAGAATAAGCAGATTTAAGCCTGCGACACAAGTATCCAATGTATGAAGTTTCAAGCCCGCGCGAAAGCTGCGGCGGCAGAGGGGGCTTCGCCCTTGAAAACAGTGAGGAAATGAGATGTCTGCAGAAAAGGTTGCGGTCGTCACGGCGGGCGGAAGCGGGATGGGCGCTGATGCCGCGCGCCGTCTCGCGGCTGACGGCTTCAGGATTGCGATCCTGTCTTCATCCGGCAAGGGCGAAGCGCTGGCTAAGCAACTCGGCGGTATCGGGGTTACGGGGTCGAACCAGTCGAACGATGATCTGAAGAGCCTGGTCGACCAGACCATGAACCGGTGGGGGCGCATTGACGTCCTGGTCAACAGCGGTGGTCACGGGCCGCGCGGACCCATTCTCGATCTGACGGATGAAGACTGGCACAAGGGCCTCGACACGTACCTTATGAATGTCATCCGTCCGACACGCCTTATTGCACCGATCATGGTCGCGCAGAAGGGCGGGACGATCATCAACATCTCGACGTTCGCGGTGTTCGAGCCGGATCCGGCGTTTCCGACATCCGGCGTGTTCCGTGCGGGGCTTGCTGCGTACACGAAGTTGTTTGCCGACAAGTACGCGGCCGATCAGGTGCGGATGAACAACGTGCTCCCCGGTTTCATCGACAGCCTTCCTGAGAAGCCTGGAATTCGGGAGCGGATTCCTATGGGACGCTACGGCAAGAGCGGCGAGGAGATCGCAGCGACGGTTGCCTTCCTGGCCTCGCCTGGGGCTGCTTACATCACGGGCCAGAACATTCGCGTTGACGGCGGAATCACGCGTTCGGTGTAACGCGAAAAGCGATGTCTAAGATGTCTAAGATGATGGGCACCGCTTCACGCGCGCATGATCATCCGGTCGGGCCGCTCTTTGCGAGCGACCCGATAGGCTGTTTCGCTAGACTCGGTCAGGCCTGGGCTTGCGCCTCGATTTGCGCTTTGCCATTGCCGATCGCAATCGTGCGCGGCTTCATACGCTCCGGTAGGTTGCGAACCAGATCGATGTGCAGCAGGCCGTCCTTGATGTCGGCGCCCGTCACTTCAACATGGTCTGCGAGCTGGAAGCGGCGCTCGAAGCTGCGCTGCGCGATGCCGCGGTGCAGGAACTGACGCTCCTTATCCTCAGGCTTCTTCTCGCCGCGCACCGACAGGGTCGACTCTTTGACCTCGATACGGATTTCATCGGAACTGAAGCCGGCCACCGCCATGGTGATCCGGTACTCATTATCCCCCGTCCGCTCGATGTTATAGGGCGGATAGGTCGTCGCCTCGTTGTCAACGCCGCTGACGCCGTCCAGAAGCTGGGCGAGGCGGTCGAAGCCGATGGTCGAACGATAAAGGGGGGAAAGATCGAAGTGTCGCATCACGGTCCTCCTGAAAAGCGACTGTGTCATGCCTGCCCCGAATGGGCCCAGGCTACTCTCATACAGTGCGCAACCTCCTGATGAGCCCTGCGCACGCTCAGTGATTTGGTGCGGCCGAAACGTCTTTCAAGAGGGGCGGTAAGCCGTGTGGCACGAAAGTCCTGGACCGGTATTTTCCTTTGCAAGTCAACTGCCGGCCGGAACCCTTCATGTGCCGTTCATGTTCAGGACTCGATGTTGACGCCGTGGGAGCACCACTGAGGATTTCCGGAGGTTCCGACCATGTCTGTGCGTTTAGCGGCCGTACTGGTTGCCGCGTTGCAGCTTACAGGTGCATCAGTTTCGTCAGCGGCTGATTTGTATGGCGGGCCTCCCGATGGAGATCCGCGCTACAGCGATATTTATCGGCAGCCGCCGGCGCGTTACGACGATCGCTATCCCCCTTACGCCAACAAGCAGGCCTATGTCGAAGAGGATGACGACGACAACGGGTATGATGATCAGCCCCGTTACGTCGAACGTTACGATCGTGGGGAGTATTTGCGGCCGATGAACCCGCCGCGCTTCCAGGGGGAATATGCCTGGAGTGGATATGAGCGTCCGGGGTGCGTGCCGGGCGGCGAGATCCGGCGGGAGCTGATTCGTGACGGCTGGAGTGGCTTCCACGATGCCGAGCTTCGTGGCCGCTCAGCCCTCGTCACCGCGCGCCGGCCGAATGGCGAGTTCTATCGGCTGAAAGTCAATCGCTGTACTGGTGAGGTCGTCAGGGCAAGGCCACTTGATGCTCACGGAGACTCGTATGCCTGGCGGCGGCGGGGGCCCTATCAGACATACTAGGGGTGTCATGCGCCCTTCCGAAGCATAGAGTGATTGGAGAGCGCGGGAGCTGCAGCAATATTCTGCAGGCTCTCCGCCCAGATCTTCCAGAACGGTGATGTGGTTCCCGGGGAGTTGTCCCCCGGGAACCTTTTTAATTGCGCATTCTTTCAACGTCCGGCGGTCGACGCACGAGCACGCCTGCGATAGACCGTTTTTGTCGGCTGTATCGATACGGCCATCGCAGACCCGGGGGCGATTGTCAGCAATGGAGCTTTTTCCGCTCGCCAGAAATCCCGTTCCTGTCGGCGCCAGGGTCGGGAGCTTCGAAAGCTTCGACGGCGCGGTGATGCGCTACGCCTGTTGGGAGCCGACACAGGGACCGCCGCGGGGCACCGTATCGGTCTTCACCGGCCGCAGCGAATTCATCGAGAAATACTTCGAGGTGATCGCCGATTTGCGCCGTCGCGGATTCACGGTGGCGACGATGGACTGGCGCGGGCAAGGCGCCTCCTATCGGCCGCTATCGAACCCGCGCAAGGGCTGGGTGAAAAGCTTCGCCGATTATGACAGAGACCTCGCCTGCTTCATGCAGCAGATCGTCCTGCCCAACTGCCCCGGCCCGCACTATGCATTGGCGCATTCGATGGGGGGGCATATTCTGCTGCGCAACGCGGGCCAGCCCGACTGCTGGTTCGAGCGCATGATTCTGACTGCGCCGATGCTGCGTTTCCACGACGGCAAAGTGGGCATTCCCCAGAACCTTGCGCGCCTTTACGGTGGGCTCGGGTCGTTTGCTGGCTTTGGCCGATCCTACGTGCGAGGCGGTTCCGATGAGGGTGACGAGCCGCGCGTGTTCGAGGGGAATGCTCTCACATCGGATCGCGACCGGTTTGCACGCAATCGTGCGCTGATCGAAGCGGTGCCGAATCTGCGTCTCGGCTCCGCAACGATCGGATGGCTGAACGCGGCCTATCGCTCGATGGCGATGCTCAACGACCCCGCCTACGCCGCCCGGGTATCCGTGCCACTGCTGATCTTCATTGCGGGCGAGGATACGGTCGTCGACTCGCGCGCCACCGAGGCGTTCGCGGCGCGGGTGAAGTTGTGCTCATCGATCCTGCTGCCGAAGGCGCGGCATGAAATCCTGCAGGAAACCGACGATGTGCGTGGTCGCGTGTGGGCTGCAATCGACGCCTATACGGGCGTGACGTCCGAGACGGCGAGATGAACGGAGTCGAGAACGTTGGCCGGCGGCCCTGATCAGGACAGCAACGCCAACGCTTCCTCATGCACCCGCGGATCACCGGCGGCGATGACACGCCCTCCTCTGGCGGCTGGCTTGCCGTCCCAGGTGGTGATCCGGCCGCCAGCGCGCTCGATAATGGGGATCAGAGCCGTCACATCGTACGGTTTCAGCCCGCTCTCGATCACAATATCGATGTGGCCCGCAGCGAGGAGGCAATAAGCATAGCAGTCGCCCCCATACCGGACCAAACGCACCCGGCTCTTCACGGCGTTGAACGCGCGCATCTCGCGCGGGCTCGAGAACATGGCAGGATCGGTACTCGTCAACACGGCTTCGGCCAGGCTGGTGCAGGCGCGCGTTTTCAATCGTCTCTCGGTCCCGTCAGCGCTCCTGATAAAGCTGGCTTTCTCGCCTGACCAGAACCGCTCGCGTGTGTAGGGCTGGTCCATCAGGCCGATGACAGGCGTGTCTCCGTCCATGAGGCCAATCAGCGTTCCCCACAACGGCATACCCGTGATGAAGGCGCGGGTGCCGTCGATCGGATCGACCACCCAGCGGAAAGGCGCATCTTCGTTCCGGAGGCCGTACTCCTCACCTTCCAGCCCGTGGTCAGGATAACGGGCTGCGAGCGCCTTGCTGATGACGCGTTCGGCGGCGCGGTCGGCAGCCGTAACCGGGTCAAAGCCGCTCGCGGCTTTGTTCTGCACGCGAAGCCGGCGCCGGAAATAGGGGAGGATGGTCGCCCCTGCCTGATCGGCAAGCTCGTGTGCGAAGGTGATGTATTCGGCGATTTGTGTGCGTTTGCTCATGGCGCTGCATGGCTACTGCCAAGCGGTCCGGGTTGCAATCATGGACGAAAGGCTGCGGAATTTTCGTTGCCAGTTTAACACACAATGTGGGCGATCTGCCACGCCGGGGTCGTCTCTGGGTTGTCCAATGCCGCGAATACAAGCATACGAATGAGTGCGATCTGCCGCGATTTTTCGCGAGATCGCAGCCCAATTGGGCGTTTCCTCCCTAGACTTGGGCCGTTCCTCCTGGACGGCCTCTTTTTTTGGCATGCTGCCTAAATGGGTGCAGGCCCGATCTTCCATCTGGTTCGTGCAGCTCTGCGAATTTTGCAGTTGCCGTTTGTGCGGTGCATCGCTAATTATTGCGGTGCGGCAGATGAGCGTCTCGCTTATCTCCCGCAGCCCTCCTTGGGCGTTTCCTCCCTAGACTTGGGCCGTTCGGAACCCGGACGGCCCCTTTTCTTTTGGGAGCCCGTTTCCTGATATTCCAGGCAATGCAAAGCTTTTCTCGAATCCGCGGCCAACAATCCGAGGCCGGTCTACGAGAATGCCTAACTATCAAGCGCCGTCGAAAAACTGAGCATTGCGACAATTCGCACCGATGTATGCGCTTGCAACCTGCTGCATCGCAGCATATAGTCTTGTCGTGAGTTTGATGGCTTCCCATCTCACTCACTGCCCTCCTTTGGGCGTTTCCTCCCTAGACTTGGGCCGTTCGGAATCCGGACGGCCTTTTTTTCTTTTGGAAACCAGCTCGCTCGTGCAGCCCCGGGAGGGGCGCTTTACTCGGCTGCGGCCCGTGGGGCGATGATCGGAGGCAGCTCCGCGAATACGCGGGCCACGATCTGCGCGAGATGGCGGCGCAACCTTTCGAAATTGGCGGTTCGGGTCAGCTTGCTCTCATTGAGATAAAGGCCACGGTTGATCTCAAGCTGCAACGCGTGGACGCTCTTGAACGGCTGTCCGTAGTGTTCTGTGATGAAGCCGCCAGCGTACGGGCGATTGAGCTGGACGTGGTAGCCGTGTTGGGCGACCGCTTCGCGAAACAAACGCGTCACCTTGGCGTCGCAGGATGCGCCGAAGCGATCGCCGATGACGAAATCGGGTCGGTTTCCGCCTGGGTGGTTCATCGAGGCTGACGGCATCGAATGGCAATCCACGAGAATTGCGATGCCGAATTGCTGCCGGGTCCGTTCGATCAGCTCCGCCAGCGCCGCATGGAACGGCTTATAGAGCTGTTCGACGCGTGTCAGCGCCGCTGCAAGGGGGAGCGGGTCCTGGTAGATCTCCTCTCCGTCGGCAACGATGCGGGCCACTGTGCCGAGGCCGCCGACCACACGCATCGTTTGCGTGTTGGCAAAGTCCGGCAACACTTCGCCGAATAGCTCCGGATCGAGCTCGTATGGTTCTCGATTCACATCGAGATAGGCGCGCGGGAAGCGTGCCGCGATCAAGGGGGCTCCAAGTCCCGCAACATCGGCGAACAACTCATCGACGAAGCAGTCCTCGGACTTGCGGAGCGTGTGGGCATCGAGGCGTGCCCGTTCCAGCAGCACGGATGGATAGCAGCGCCCGGAATGGGGAGAGCAAAAGACAAAGGGCGAGATTTGTTCAACCGGCTCGTTCACCACGAATGCGGGTGTCAGCTCGGCAAGAATGGATGCTCTCTCGCGCAGGGGCATGGATCATCTGCATGTGAAGGACCGTCCTGCGAGTATGACCGCACTCTGGCCCGGGTGGATTGACGTATCGAACTTTTTTGCAGCGCAACTCCACTCTGCCAATCGCAGCGCGCGGAGTCCATGAGGCAACGCGGCCCAAACACCGGTTCAGTGGCGAGCCTACGCGTCCCCGGTGCTTATGCGACGGTGGAGAACGAGTGTTTATCGCCCATTTACCAAAATCGCGTCAGAATCGGTTGGCAGATGCCGTACTGCCCTCCTATCCTGCGTCAAGGTGGCCAACTCGTAAGACAATGACCGTAAAACCATCACGCTTGCCTATCGCCCGTATCCTCCTCGCCGAGGATGACGAATCTCTGCGCGGCTTCCTGGAGCGTGCGCTGGCCAAGGCCGGTTATGACGTCATCTCGTTTGCCAACGGCTTCGAGGCGTTCGAGCGCCTCAAGGAGGAGCCGTTCACTCTGCTGTTGACCGATATCGTTATGCCCCGCATGGACGGCATCGAATTGGCCCGTCGCGCGAGCGAACTCGACCCCGAACTCAAGATCATGTTCATCACTGGCTTCGCTGCGGTGACCCTGAACACCGACACCAGCGCGTTCAAGGATACGAAGGTCCTCTCGAAGCCGTTCCATCTGAAGGATCTGGTTCGGGAAGTCGGACGGCTGCTGGCGGCCTGAGACGGGTCGCGGCAGATGTATTTTTGGAAGTGCTCAGTATTTTAGCTCGTTGGTTCGTTACGGCCAGCGATTGACGTGCACGTCCTGCGGGATACGCCCTCTCACTCCTCTGATTTGAAGTGTCCGACCTGACTGTCGGCGGTGTTCGGCGTCGCAGCGCGATGTTCGACGCCGATTGCGGCAGGAAGAGGCGGGTGTCATGCGTCGGACGGGGCTATGAGCACCGCCATCAAATGTCTGGCTGGTTCCGACTCGGGCCGCTGTCGAGATCGCCATCTTCCGACATCAAGGATTTTATCCTCCCTCTCGGTCGGATTCTGGGTGGTCTGTCGTCCGGCTCGACGTATTTCAAAAGGCACGTTTCAAAATTTTCGAGTGTAAAAATGAAGGACCGTGTCGCGTGAAATTTTGATCCGTCACCCAATTAAATCAAGGAAACAATTTTATCCTGCAGCGAGTGAAACGAATTTCCCTGTCGCACTGTTTATCCGATCGTCGTGGCTCCCGCAGTTGATCGCTCTTCTTGCGGTGGATGTTGGAGAAGTCAGATGCGCAGCATGCTTCCGTCGCTTCTTTCTCTGTATAAGCCGGTTATCAAAGATCGGTATGACCCGAAAGACCATGACCAAAAGTGGTATGGGAGTATCGATTATTTCGATAATCCGTACCTCAAGGGAATAAAGGAAAAGGTTTCCAATATCATCGATCATCTCATAAAGGATAAGTACGACCCAAAGGATGAATATTCGGATTTAAAAAAACTTACGGCGCGAAATGCCGATGGCAGCAATAACGACGGAGATAAGAATCCTGCCAATGACAGCGGTACCCATGATAGTCCGTTCTTGCGGATAACCGACAATAGTTATGTCGACGGTATCGGCCAGATGCCGGCTCAGCAGCCCGGAACCAGCCCGGCGTCACCAACCGCTCTCCCCGCGCCGCGCGCTATTAGCGATGCGGTGATGGCTCAGGGAACCGCAGACATACCCAACGGAGCGGGACTCAATGAATTTTTCCAATTTTTCGGCCAGATTCTGACCCACGATGTTGCGGAGGCAGCGACGGGTGCATCGGGGGATCTGCCGATCTTTCTCGCCGGCTTGCCGTTCCCATTCGGCCGCACGCCCTATGAAGATGGCACGGCGGAGACCGGGCCGCGGCAGCAGATCAACGAGGAGACCAGCTTTCTGGATCTCAGCATGGTCTACGGCAACAATCAGGAGCTTCTCGATCTCGTGCGCGCGGACCAGTTCGACAAGTACGGTGCCCGCGTAGGCCAGTCGGCAAAGCTCTTGCTCGGCGACGAGGGTTTGTTGCCGACGATCAAGCAGGTCGGGCTGGATGCCGGGAAAACCTCGCTTGAGGTTCTGGAGATTTATCGCCCGGACGGCTTCGGCGGATTGCCGGATCCCGCGACCAATCCGGATCCCGCAACGTTCGAGAACTTCTATTTCGCCGGTGACAATCGGGTCAACCAGACGCCGTTGCTGATATCGCAGCAAACGGTTTGGGCGCGCAACCATAACTACTGGGTTGACGAACTGTCCAAGTCTCATCCGAAATGGACCCAGGATCAGCTCTTCGAAGCGGCCCGCTCGCTCAACGAGGCAGACTGGCAGCACGTCATCTACGACGAATATCTGCCGAAGCTGTTGGGCAAGCACGCGATCTCGGAGTACGACGGTTATAAGTCCAGCGTCGATCCATCGGTGATCAATGAATGGACGACGGTGGCATTCCGCTTCGGACACGATCAGTCGAGTCAGAATCAGAAGCCACTGACGGAAGACGGCAGTCTGGCATCTTTCTCGCAGTTCACGTTCAACCTCTTTACGCTGGCGGAATCCTTCGCTGCCGGCGCCGATGGTGCGCGGACGGCGGAAGAGGTCGAGGCCTGGATCCGTGGACAACTGTCAGCTCATACCCAGGAGATCGACGGACTTGTCGTCGATGGAAATCGCAACACGCTGTTCGGCATTCCAGGGGCGCCTGGGCAATTCACGACCGTCGACCTCGAGGTTCTCGACATCGAGCGTGCACGCGATCATGGCGTTTGGAATTATAATGAACTGCGCAGTGGTTTGGGATTGTCGACTTATGCGAGCTTCGACGAATTTGGAGCCGCGAACGAGCTGGATGCGGCGCGGTTGGAAGCTTTGAAGAATGTCTATGGGAACGACATCAACAAACTCGATTCCATCGTCGGCGGCCTGCTGGAAGAAAAATATTACGACAGCCAGCTCGGTGAAACGTTCACGAAACTAAGTGTGCTGCAATTCGAGGCTCTGCGGGACGGAGATAAGTTCTACTACGAGAATCGCCTGGAAGGTTCGCCCGAATTGCTCAGCCGTATCGAGGGGACCTCGCTGGCCGACATCATCGCGCGCAATACCGATATCGACTACATCTACCGGGATGCGTTTGCCGCTCATGAGCGCATCAGCGCTGTCGATGGAAAGCTGGATGGAACCGCCGGAAAGGATCTCGCCATCGGTTCTGACCTCGCCGACCTCATAAAGACGGGCGCCGGCGATGACGATGTGTACGGTGGTCTGGGCAAGGACAAAATATACGCAGGTGCTGGAAACGATTATGTCGACGGCGGCAAGGGCGATGATTGGCTGTGGGGCGAAGCCGGTTACGACACGTTCATTTTTGCCAAGCAATCGGGCAAGGACAAGATCATGGACTTCAGCGTCATGGAGGACAAAATCGATCTTTCCGCCTACGGCTTCGACTCGTGGAAGGACGTATCGAAGGCGATCCAGAGTTCGTCGAAGGACAGCATCGTCATCAAGCTCGATCCCTACAATTCTGTCGAGCTTGTCGGGGTGAAGAAAAAAGCCCTGACGAGCGATAACTTTATCTACGACGATCCGGAAGGGTATTACGCCTGATCATCTGGTGCCGCCTCGGATCCGATATGCGGGTCCGAGGTGCCGACGCATTCGAGGCCAGATGTCTCTGCGCTTTCAACGCACGATTTTACAATCGACTCGATCCTCTAGCGGATAGCGGACATGGGCGAGGGAAACCGGAGCAGGCAGGTCGCGCGAAGCCTCCTGGCGAGGGTTTTGTGGTCGATGAGCGGCGCGTTCTTTGCCGTGGCGCTGTTCAGCCTCATCAGCAATATCGCAATGCTGATCGCGCCCCTTTATATGATGCAGATCTATGATCGCGTGCTGGCGTCCGGCAGCAAGGAAACACTGATCGCACTGACCGGCCTCGCGATCGTTTTGCTCTCGGTCAATGCCGCGATCGAGGTTGCGCGATCCCGGTTGCTCGTG
Organism: Pseudomonadota bacterium; assembly: GCA_023423275.1. Classification (GTDB taxonomy): domain Bacteria; phylum Pseudomonadota; class Alphaproteobacteria; order Rhizobiales; family Hyphomicrobiaceae; genus ZC4RG25. The sequence continues at coordinate 68,975 of JAFAFW010000054.1, read as the reverse complement.
CGTATCGGCGCGCGGCTTGATGAAAAGCTCAGTTCGAACCTCTTTACGTCAGCGTTCAAGGCGCGGATTGGAGGCAATGAGCGGTCATCGAGCGAGCCTTTGCGGGATCTCGAAACGGTGCGCTCGTTTTTGACCGGCGCCGGAATCATCGCGGTTTTCGATGCGCCCTGGACGCCGCTTTATCTCGCGGTCGTGTTCATGCTGCATCCCTTGCTGGGGATCGTGGCGTCCATTGGTGCGGTCATTATCGTCATTCTGGCCATATCGAGCGAGATGTCGGTGCGGCGTCCGTTATCGGAAGCCGGTCGCGGTACGCGCGATTCAACCGATTTCATCGATTTGCTGGCTCGCAACGCCGAAGCCGTCCACGCCATGGGAATGCTCGGCTCGCTGACGAACAAGTGGTCCCGCTTTCACAGATATGGTGTCGCCTGGCAGGCGATCGCGAGCGACCGCATGGCGGTGCTGCAGAGTATTGCCAAGCTGGTGAGAATGTCGCTGCAGATCGCAATGCTCGGTACCGGCGCCTGGCTCGTCCTCGATCATGCGATGTCCCCGGGAGCTATCATTGCTGCATCGATCGTGACTGCGCGCGCGCTGGCGCCGGTGGAGATGCTGATCGGACAGTGGCGTGCGCTTGTGGCCGCGCGGCAGGCCAGCCGGCGTCTGCATCAATCACTGCGGTTCATGGATGACGCGTCCCGACAGCGAACGAAATTACCGAAGCCGGGCGGATTGCTGCACGTCAACCAGGTCGGCTTTCGCCATTCCCCGGCCGCCGCGCCGGTATTCAGCAATGTTTCTTTTGAACTGGAGCCGGGTGAGACGCTCGGCATCATCGGTCCGAGTGGTTCGGGGAAGTCGACATTGGCGCGTCTCCTGGTTGGGCTTACGGAGGCGAGCTTTGGCGCGGTTCGCCTGGATGGCGCGGAAATAACGAGCTGGTCTCGCGATGATCTGGGGGGCTTCATCGGCTATCTGCCGCAGGAAATCCAGCTCATGAGCGGAAGCGTCGCGGCGAATATCTCGCGATTTGGCGATCATGATTCGGAAGCGATTACGACCGCGGCGCAAGTTGCGGGCGTGCATGAAATGATCCTGGGGCTTCCGGAGGGATATGAGACGCATGTCGGCGATGGCGGCCGCTCCCTTTCCGGCGGCCAGCGGCAAAGAATAGCCCTGGCCCGTGCGGTTTACGGTGATGTTTGTCTCGTCATACTCGACGAGCCCAATGCCAATCTCGATCAGGACGGAGTTCTCGCGTTACGCCGAACGCTCAATTGGCTGAAGCACAGTCAGCGCACCGCCATTGTCATTTCTCATACGCCGGCAATTTTGAGCACCGTCGATCGTCTGCTTGTTCTACGTAACGGCGGCGTGGAAAAATTCGGCCCACGCGATCAGGTGCTGACGGAGCTGACGCGCTCGCTGTCCTCGGTGCCGAATGTCAGTCCGTCCAGGCCGGGTCAGTTCGTCCGGGAAGCGACCCATGTCTGACACGCCGCGCCCGGACAGGCCTGACCTGGCAGATGAACTGCCGCCCGTCAGGATGCCGACCAGCAACAGGGGCTGGACCGCCTTCGGTCTTTTCCTGCTGCTTGTTACCCTCGGCGGCGTCGGCGTCTGGGCGTCGACCGTTTCCCTGGACAGTGCCGTCGTGGCCCATGGCAAGGTCGCCGTCGCGAGCAAGCGCAAAGTCGTGCAGCACCTTGAGGGCGGCATCATCCAGAAAATCGCGGTGCGCGACGGCGATACCGTTCACGCGGGCGACGTGCTGATCGAATTCGATCCGACCCGGGCCAAAACCCGGCTGGCGATTGTCCGCTCGGGATATATGGCGTCCCTGGCTGCGGAAGCCCGGCTCACGGCTGAGCGCGACGGTCAATCCGCGATACAGTTTCCCGACGAACTGATGGCGGAAGCTGCGGACGATTCCGAGATCAACGGAATGGTGCAAAGCCAGAGGCAGATCTTTGAAACGCGGAAACAGGAATTCACCGGACAAGCCGACATCCTGAAAAGCCGCATCGATCGGTTGCACGAGGGCATTGTCGGTTTCCAGGCCGAGCGCGTCGCTGCCGAACAGCAGATCGCCATGGCAAAAGAGGAGCTGCTTACGCTGGAAGAATTGTTTCGGCGCCAGCATACGACGCGCACCCGGATCTTGGCGGCACGCCGCGAAGTGTACCAGCTCGAGGGCACGCTGGGACGCCTGGCCTCGGGCATCGCCGCGGCGCGCAAGGAGATCGGTGAAACGGAGCTGAATATCGCCCAAACCAGAAACAAACTGATGACCGAAGTCGCATCGGAACTGAAGGCGACGCAGGCCAAGATTCTGGAACAGAAGGAGCAATATCTGGCAAGCTTGTCCGAAATCGACCGCCTTGTTTTGCGGGCGCAATCGCGGGGCACGGTCTTCGGTTCTCAGATCCACACGGTCGGAGGTGTGGCGCGTGCGGGAGACACGCTTCTCGAAATCGTGCCTGACGACGACGAACTGGTGATCGAGGTCCGATTGCGTCCGCAGGACGTCGACGTCGTTTCGGTCGGCCAGAAAACCGAGATCCGCTTCAGCGCGTTCAACCAAAGGATAGTGCCGACGGTTGAGGGACGCTTGTCGTTTGTGTCGGCCGATACGTTTTCCGATCCCCGCGAAAGTGCGCACCCCTATTATCTTGCAAACGTCGAAGTGAAGATCGCAGATCTGCAGCGGTTGGGGATTCCCAGGCTACAACCGGGGATGCCATGCGACGTCATGATCAAGACCGGGCAGCGGACGCCGCTGGATTATCTCACCAGGCCTTTGATCGAAAGCTTCCGCCGTGCGTGGCGCGAGACCTGATCTGTCCTCGGTGGCGTGTCAGCGAGTTGGGTGCCTCCTCAGGTCGCCTTGCAAATATAGCTCACTGTGCGAATGCGGCGGTCCTGAAGGTTGCGCACCTGGTTGCGGGTCATGACGGGAAAATCCTGCCCAAGGAACGTTTGGAAGGTCACGGCTGGAGCGGTATGCGCCATGTTCGCCGCCATCATCTCAAACCAGCGCTGGCTTTCGTCCGTGGAGTCCTTCACTTGCAGAATCTCGAAACCGGCGGCTGAGAGAAGTGCGATCATGTCATCGGGCGTGGCCAAATGGCTGATGGACGGTTCGCGCGCCCAAGGCACCGGAAACAGGACATCGCCGCCCTCGCCTTGAAGGACATCGTACACGCCAAAGAGCCCACCGGGTTTCAGGACGCGCCGGGCTTCTGCATACATCTTGTCCTTCGCTGCAATGTTCATGGCCACGTGGATCGTGGTGGCAGCGTCGAACGTGTCATCATCGAACGGCAGGCTTGTCGCATCGCCCTGGCGGAAGGAAACGCGATCAGCAAGGCCGACCCAGCCGCTGAGAATTGCCGCCGCTTCGCAAAAATCCGGTGTGAGGTCGATTCCCGTGACGCTGCACCCGTAGCTTTCCGCAATCGCCCTCGCGGGGCCGCCCAGTCCGCTGCCGATATCGAGAACATGGGAAGCTTGTGTGAGATTCAACGCCTGCGCCAACTCCAGCGTAGCCTTACGCCCTCGAATGTGGAACTCGTCGACGGTCGCGAGATCGGTAGCCTTCAATCGGGTAACGTCTTTACCTGCCTTGTGGAGGCTATCGGCTATGGCCTCTGCCAAACGACCCGCGCCTGCATAATGGCTCGCCACCGATTCACTCATAACGCCGACCTCCGCTAACGCCGAGAACGCGCGGATAGTGTGCCATGAGCGGGCTGGCTGCAGAAGAGGTTGCGATGACGTTTGGCGGGTGTCATCCAAATCGATGAACATCTTCAGTTGGTTGCATCCGAAGGGGCGATCCAGCGCCGGCTGACCTCCGGCCACTGACGGAAGGCGAGCCGGTGCCCTCATGCGTGTGCGAGCGCGGATGAACGCTCCGGGCAGGTCTCTGTTTCCAGCCCGCAGAGATGCGATGCCGCAAAAAAATTTTCGCGTCGGGGTGTGAAATCCACAGTGCTCAAGCGTCTAAGTAGTAAAAGGGCCGTCGCGGCGGCCGGTCACGGTACGCGCACGTCTGACATGAGATGGGGCACAGAGCATGAACGTGGTAGTTGATATTCCTGGGCGATCGAAGCGGTTGAAGTCCGCAACCAACGCCAATCACGAGCGCCTCGATACGCGCATCATGGCGGCAAAGCCGTTCGCGAGCAGCGATCGTTACGGCCTGTTCGTCCAAGTCCAGCATCAGTTTCACCGTGATATCGATGCACTTTACGATAACGCCGTCCTCGATAGGCTGTTGCCGGATCTTGGCGGGCGCAGACGTCTGCCGCAGATCACCCAGGATCTCGCCGACCTCGGCCTCGACGTGCCCACGGCGGATGTACCTCCCGCGTTCGCGTCCGACATCGACATTCCGACCGCACTCGGTTGGCTTTACGTAGCTGAAGGCTCGAATCTCGGTGCCGCCTTCCTTTTGAAAGAGGCTGCGAAGCTCAATCTCAGCGAAACATTTGGCGCACGGCATCTGGCCGCCGCTCCGGAAGGCCGTGGACTGCACTGGCGCACCTTCACTGCCGCCCTGGATTCTCAGGAGTTGTCCGATGACGAGGAGAAGCGCGTCATCGCCGGGGCTGTTGCGGCTTTCGGGCGCGTGCAGGGGCTCGTCGAGGCGTTCATGCCCCTGCCTGAAGAGGTGACGTCATCCCCTCGTTGATTGCGCCACGCCTTCACACCATCCGTCGTCAGTGACGCACGGGATGCGCAAGCCAGCCAGCGATGGGCCGAAGTCGGCGGCCCATCCAGCCAGCCAGCGCTCAAACCAGTCTTGCACTTTGAGCTGCTGTGAGAATGACGATGTGGAGAGCGACAACCCGCCTTCCGTATATCTGTCTCGGAAGTCTGATGCTGGTGCTCGCGGTTATCGGCGCGGTGGTGCCTTTGATGCCGACGACGATCTTCCTCATCCTCGCGTCGTGGTTTTTCGCGCGCTCGTCGCCGCGTCTCGAAGCCTGGCTGCTCGGTCATCGGGTTTTCGGTCCGACATTGCGCGCCTGGAATGAAAGCGGTGCCGTCCCCCGCCATGCCAAGGTGATGGCCTGTGTCGGTATGGCGATCGGATTCGGGTTGTTCTGGATCGGCGTGCATCCGCGCCTATGGCTCGCTGCCCTGGTTGCGACCGCGCTGCTGGCTTCCGCCCTGTACGTCGTTACGCGGCCGTCGACCACTGGACCAATCGTCAAGGCTACCGGAGGAAACAGTTCATGCGCTTGACGCGGCAATCGGAAATCGCATTTGCCATCCTTGCGGCATGCGCGCGTCGGCCAGGACGACCGATCCTGACAAGTGCGGCGGCGACGGAGGCCGGGGCCACGCGTCTGCATACGGCAAAGATCGTCAATCTCCTGACAAACGCTGGCTTCCTGACGACCTTCCGCGGCCGCAGCGGCGGTCTCGGGCTGAACACGGCGGCGGAAGCGATCAGTCTTGGCGCGGTTCTCAGGCATACGCAGCCGGAGCTGATCGAAGGCCTGGGCGATCGCAATCAGAAGCGCGGGGCGCCGCGCAGCAACCTCGCGACGATCCTCGATGCCGCAAGCGGCACGTTCGTCGCCCTGATGAACCGGTTCACCGTCGCTGACTTGGTGGCGGATCGCGCCGTCGAGCACTTAGCCTGCGTCGATTGCCGTCTCGTGCGGTCGATGCCAGCAAAAGTGCCTCGGCTGCCCCAGCCATGTCGCGAGAGACGGGAGCCCCATGTCGATCAACTTCCTAGCTGAGCGGTGCGCCGCCATCCTCGTTTGCACCGTGCTGGCCGTGTTGATCGGAGGCGCGTCGATTCCGGCCGCCGTTGCGCAGGAGGTGCAGGCAACGGGAGCTGCGGGTTCGGAATCCGTGCAACCCACACCCGCGCCGGCGCAACCGGGAGCCGGCGCGACGTCGAACGATACAGCCCCGGCTCAGGCCTCGGAGCCGACCCCTGCCGCGGGCGCAACGTCGCCATCGGGGCCGGCTTCTTCATCCAGTGCGAGCCCTGTGACGAGCCCGCCTACGACTGCGCCTGCCGAACCGGTCGCTGGAGCGCCCGAGCCTGCCCAATCGTTGCCTGACACGGCCTCTCCGTCGGACGTTGCCCTGCCTGCGGGCGCGGAGGCTGCAACCGATGCTCCGACGGCAGATCCTGTCGATCCGGATGCGCTGTCGGCCGAACCGGTGCAATCGCCGTCAGCCGCGAATGCATCATCCGGTTCGTCACCAGCGCCGGCCAAGCCCGGAGCATTGCCGCACGACCTGTCGCCATGGGGCATGTTCATGGCGGCGGATATCGTCGTGAAGGCCGTCATGATCGGGCTCGCCGCCGCTTCACTCGTCACCTGGACGATCTGGGTCGCCAAGACGGCCGAGCTGTGGGCCGCCAGGTGGCGGTTGAGGCGCGCGATGTCACGCATCAACGGCGCGAAGGATCTCAGTTCTGCCGTCGAGGTCTTTGCGCGCAATAGAAGCACCGGGGCGACGCTGGTGCGGGCCGCGGCAGAGGAAATGGTGCGCTCCGCGCCGGTCCTCGAGCACATCGGTCCCGACGGCATCAAGGAGCGGGTCACCTCGCGCCTGTCGCGTGTGGAGGCGAATGCAGGTCGCCGCATGACGCTGGGGACTGGTGTTCTCGCGACCATCGGTTCGACGGCGCCGTTTGTAGGGCTGTTCGGCACCGTGTGGGGCATCATGAACTCGTTCATCGGTATCAGCCAATCGCAGACGACAAACCTGGCCGTCGTTGCCCCGGGCATTGCCGAGGCGCTGCTGGCGACGGCTCTTGGTCTCGTCGCCGCGATCCCCGCGGTCATCATCTACAACATGTTCGCGCGATCTATCGCCGGTTACCGGCTGCTGCTGTCGGACACCGCCGCGGGCGTCGAGCGGCTGGTGAGCTGGGAGCTCGATTTGCGCCGCCTGCCGCGGAACGTAGCCCTTGCCAGCGCGGCGGAGTAAGCATTCATGGCTGGTAGTCTCAAGTCACGCGACAACTCGGACGAGCTTGAGGAAAGCCATGAAATCAATGTGACTCCGTTCATCGACGTCATGCTGGTGCTGCTGATCATTTTCATGGTCGCGGCACCGTTGTCGACCGTTGACGTGGCCGTTGATCTGCCTGCCTCGAACGCCCAGCCGCAGCCTCGGCCAAAGGAGCCGATCTTCCTCTCCGTGAAGGAGGATCTGACACTGGCGTTCGGGAATGATCCGGTTACGCGGGAGGGGCTGAAGGCAGCCCTCGACGGCAAGACGCAGGGGAATGTCGACGAACGCGTGTTCGTGCGCGCCGATAAAGTCGTCGACTACGGCGATCTGATGGAGGTGATGAACCTGCTGCGCAGCGCCGGTTATCTCAAGATCGGATTGGTTGGTCTTGAGTCTGCGCCACCGGCAGCGGCCGCGGCGCCGGTTGCGGTTCCAGCTCCGGTTGCGCCTGGACCTGCGGCAGCGGGGGCGCCATGACGGCCGGGGATGCGGCGCGTGATGGCGAAACCGTCCGTCAGCTTCTGATCCGGTGGAGCTTGGCGAGCCTGTTCGTGCTGCTGACACACGGCGGCGTCGCGTTTGCAATTGCGTCCTGGCCGAAGCCGGAAACTCCGGCGGGTGAGCCACCAGCCGCCGTCATGATCGAACTCGCGCCATTGCCGGTTGCTCCCGAGGCCACGCCGCAGGAGGTCGCCGTCGGCATCGAGCAGCAGGTTTCGGACGACAGCACGCCGACCGAGACCGAGGAGGAGCCGGTCGAGGAGGAGACGCCGCCGGAGCCGGAGGTCGAACCGACCAAAACCGAGCCGCCTCCCGAGCCGCCGCTGGAACCGGTCGAGCGGGAAGTCGAAACGGAGACACCGGAGCTTCCGAAGATCGAGACCGCCGATGCGGTGCTCGAGGCTCCGGCGCCACCGCCGCCAGAGCCTGAGGTCGTCGAGAAGACACCCGAAGAGCCGAAGAAAAAGCCGGAACGGAAGAAGCCGAAACCAAGACCAAAATCTGCGGCGCAGGCTGCGTCAGCTCCAAAGCCCGTTCAGACGAGACGCGCGCGGACCAACGCTGCGCCGACTTCCGGCGTGGGTGCTTCCACGTCGATTGCCACGTGGCGTGGCTCGGTGATGGCGCATCTGAACCGACACAAGCGCTATCCGGGCGGTGGCGGTGGGACGTCCTCGGTGGCTTTTACCATCGACCGGTCAGGACGGGTGCTATCGGCGCGCCTCATCCGCTCGTCGGGTAACGCGACGCTCGACCGTGAAGCGGTGGCGCTCGCCCGCCGTGCCAGCCCGGTTCCGCGTCCGCCGCCGAACATGGGCCGCGGGACGATCGTACTGACTGTGCCGGTACGGTTCTCACGGTGAGGCCCTGCATGACGCAGCGTGTCGCGAGAGGCCTGGCTTAGGACGTCAGCGTTTCGCGATCCGCGTGTGCCGGTAGTGTCATGTCCGACGGGTCGCCTTTCGGCCGGAATCGCGCGGTTGCGGTATCCACCGTATAGGCAGATTGCCATTCACTGCATGTGCGCGCGAGATCCGAGACGGCCGATATGATCTTCTCGACTTGCGCATCGCTGTGCAGGTAGCTGAGGTTGAGGCGGACCCAGCCTGGCCTCTCGGTCTCCTGACCGGCTCTCAGCTTCTGCTGGAGCGATGCGGACGTCGTCTCGTCGATGAAAAGCAGGCGATGAGCGTATGGTCCGGCGCACGCACATCCGCCCCGCACCTGAATGCCATGGATGTCGCTCAGCATCCGTGTGAACAGTTGGTGGTGAAAGGGCGCTCCTGAGGCATCGCGGACCTGGAACGAAAAGATCGGCAGTGCGATGACGGCAGGATGCTGTCCGAGAAGCTGGATCTGCGGAACGTCCCGCCATGCGTCGAGGGCTTTGAGCCGCAGCTCCTCGTCACGCGCCAGAATGGCATCGACCCCGACAGCCTCCTTGATCAGCATGACGAGAGCGGCGCGGATATCGCCGATGCAGTCCGGAGTGCCCGCTTCCTCTCGCGCCTCCACGCTGCTGCTGTAGGTGTGGTCCCAGGGCGAGACGAATGATACGGAGCCGCCGCCGGGGGCAGTGGGGATCATCCGGCGCACGATCGTATCGCGAATGACGAAGACGCCGGATGCGCCCGGGCCGCCAGGAAACTTATGCGGTGAGAAGACGATCGCATCCTTCGCGCAATCGGCTGCTGGGGTCATGTTCATCGGCAGATAGGGGGCCGCGCAGGCGTAGTCCCAGATCGCGAGCGCACCAGAGCGCTTCAACATCCGCGTGACTGGATCGGGGTCGGTGATGATGCCTGTGACGTTCGAGGCGGCGGAAAAGCTGCCAATGACCAGGTCGGCCCCGGCCGCAGCCCGCAGTGCGTCTTCCAGCGCGCCGAGATCGAAGCCACCATCGGCTCGTTCCGGCACCTCCACGACGTCGGCGCCGCTTTCGCGCCAGGGCAGGATGTTGGAGTGGTGCTCGTACGGGCCGATGAGCACGACGATGCGCTCGCCAGCAACGACACGTTCGGAAATCTCGAGGAGGCGCACGATCTTGTTGAAACCGGCGGTGGCGCCGGAGCCGGCGAAGATGACGTGGCAATCGGGACCAGCATTGACCAGTTCGGCGATCGTGCGGCGTGCATCCTCGCGCAGTCGCGTCATGTAGGCGCCGCAGAACGACGCCTCCGTATGTGCGTTGGCATAGTAGGGGAGGATATTGTCCAGCACGAACGTTTCGACTTGCCGGAGCGCTCTGCCGGACGCGACGTAATCCGCGTACAGGAGCGTCTTGGGGCCGAACGCAGTGGGCAGCGTAATGTTATCGCCGATCAGGCCGTGCCGAAGGTCTTCAATGAGGTTCGGCGTAGCGAGACTGCGGCGGAATTCCGTGAGGCCGATCATTTCCATATCCGCTATTGGGATCCGGCAGATGATTACCACGCGGGTTGGAAGGAATTTTTCTATTTTCGGGGCCGATCGCGGTGACGCATGCAGGAAATTGCCATGAATGCGCGATCAGCAGACACAAAATCCGCGAGTACTAGAAGAAATAGCCACTGAAGCGATGCGGGCGCGTAAGGGGGCGTTCTACTTTCCCCGGCGGTTCATCGGAAGATAGCGAGTCGGCACGGCCGTCGTGAACTTCATTTCCTCCATCGAAATCGCCGACGTCATGTCGGAAAACTCGAGTTTGGAGATCATGCGTTGATAGACTTGGTCGAAGTGATCGATGTCGGGCACGACGATACGCAGGAGATAGTCCGTCTCTCCGGTCAGGCGATAGGCTTCGAGGATCTCCGGTGTATTCCGGATGAGGTTGCGGAAGGCTTCGAGCCAATCCGCGGCGTGACGCGGGGCGCGCACCGACATAAAGACCGTCATCGGCACGTTCGCCTGTTTGCGGTCGACGAGGACGACCTTCTTCTTGATGAGGTTGTCTTCCTCCATGCGGCGGATGCGCCGCCAGCACGGAGTTTGCGACAGGCCTACGGCGTCGGCGATATCGGCAATCGGCTGGTCCGCATCCGTCTGGAGGATGTCGAGGATCTTGCGGTCGATATCGTCGTACATGCGGATGGGGCTCGGAAGGAAATTTTATCGCACATGGGCTGCGGGAGAGAATTATTCTCACAGCGTGCAGTTCCCTGGAAGAGAAAAATAATAGAATCTCCGCCAAGTGCGGGAGTAAGATGCGCCGCAAAAATCGCAGTGAGACAGGGTTGGGCGATACATGAGCGAGAGTGGAACGGGCGATCTCATCGATCGCATCAGCGGTCTGACGTCCGAGGCAGGTGTCGGCGCATTGCGCCGGCAACGGGATGACATCGTTGCGTTGACGCAGGCCAGCTACGAGGCGGTTCTTTTCCCGAAGGATCCGGGGCCGTTGTCGCATGGCTTGCGGGCCGCGCTGGCGTGCCGGATCGCACGGATGAATGATGCAACGGAACTGATCGGTCACTACAACACGATCGCGTCGGCGACTGCTGAGAGCGATCCGGCGCTTGTTGCGATCGCCGCGGCGAAAGACGTGCCCGGTACATCCGATACGCTGAAAGCCATCGTTTCGCATAGCGATAAGGTGACCTTGACGCCTCTCGCGTGTGGGCGCTCGGATATCGAGGGGCTGCGCGCCGCCGGGCTGGACGAAGCGGGCATCATCGCGCTATCGGAACTCATCTCCTTCCTGAGCTATCAGATCCGCGTTGTCGCGGGCCTCAAACTTCTCGGAGCCGCGCAATGAGCGAGGTCGTTCACGAATTCACGCGCGACGTGGTCAACTGGCAGCCGTACGTCGAACCCATCGATGCCGATAAACCGACGCCGGCGCAGGCGGATGCCCTTGCGCTGAAGCCGGGCATGAAGCCGTCGCTTTACCTCAAGGTGCTGGCGCACGATCCGCAAACGCTCAAGGCGCGCACTCCCTTGTTCACTTCCATCATGACCGGCAAGGGAGATGGTCTTTCCCGCGCTGATCGCGAAATCGGCGCTCTTGTCACGTCGATCGTGAACGGGTGTGTCACGTGCGCGAGCATCCACGCGCGCGCTGCTGCAAACTTCATGGGATCGCCCGCGGTCGTCGATGAGATCCTGGCCAATCAGCTTGACGCCAAGGTCGATGCCAAGATGCAGGCCCTGATCGATTTCACGGTCAGCCTGACCGCCACGCCACCCGCACCCACGACGGAACAGGTCGAGGCGCTGCATGCGCACGGGTACTCCGATCTCGATCTCCTTGACCTGATCAACGCCGTCGCCATCTTCAATTGGGCGAACCGGCTGATGCATACGCTCGGTGAACCTCTGCGTTCCGGCCCGTCAGCGTGAACGCCTTGGGAGACTTGCAGTTGCGCGATGAGGTTCGTCCCACCGCTCCGGCGCCGGAACTCTCCCCGGTACCGGCGAGCTTGAGTGACCTGGAGCGCCGGCTCGCGCGCGACCTCGACATGCTTATGCTGCCGGCCAACTGGGTGCCGCAGAAGACCGGCCCGGACGGACGCCCGATGCTGGATGTCGTCGTCGTCGGTGCCGGTATGCACGGCATTGCCGCCGCCGCGGCGCTGCAGCTCAAGGGCATTCGCAACATCCTGCTGCTCGACCGCAGCCGCGATGGCTTTGAAGGTCCCTGGGTGACGTATGCGCGTATGGAAACATTGCGCTCCGCCAAGCATCTGCCCGGGCCGTGCCTTGGCATTCCCGCGCTGACCTATCGCTCGTGGTATGAGGCGTCGTTCGGCACGGCGGCCTGGGAGGCTCTTTATAAGATCCCGAATGCGAGCTGGCAGGACTACCTCACCTGGATACGGCGCGTTCTCAAGCTGCCGCTGCGTAGCGAGGCCGACGTCGTGAGGATGGAGCCCGCCGCCGATAGCGTTGGTTTGCATCTTGCCGATGGCGCGGTGCTTCATGCGCGGCGGGTTGTTCTCGCGACCGGGCGCGTTGGAACCGGCGGCCCGTCTATTCCGGAGGAGATCAGCGCGGAGCTTTGGCCTGACCGGGCCGCTCATACGTGCGAGGAGATTGACTTCGCCCGACTCGCGGGAAGGCGCATCGCCGTTCTCGGTGCCGGCGCCTCAGCCTGGGATAATGCGGCGACCGCGCTCGAGGCCGGCGCCCAACGAGTCGATCTCTATTGCCGACGCTCGCAGATGCCTCAGATCAATAAGGGCCGGGCTGCCGCGACCCCTGGTTTCTTCGAAGGCTGGGCCAACCTTGACGTCGCGCGCAAGTGGGCGCTGTTCGTCTATATGCAGGATAATATCGCCCCTCCGCCGCACGAGACGGTCAACCGCACCATTGCGCATCCCAATTTTCATCTGCATTTCGGTTCGCCGGTGCATTCTGCCGATCGGAAGGGAGATGGCGTTGACATTCTGCGCGACGGCGTCATCGAGAAATTTGATTTCCTGATCGTGGGGACCGGGTTCGTTGTCGATCTGCGGCGCGAACCGATGCTTGCCGACTTCGCGAGCGACGTCGCCACGTGGGGAGATCGCTATCAGCCGCCGCCAGAGTTGCTTCGCAGCACCTTGCGCGGGTTTCCCTGGCTGGGGGCGGGCTTTGAGCTGCAAGAGCGCGAGCCGTCGCTGTGCCCTGGCGCAAGCCGCATCCACATGTTCAACCATGCCGCGACAGCCAGTCTCGGTGCGATTGCCTCGGATGTGCCCGGAGCGAACATCGGTGCTCAGCGTCTCGCCTCGCATATTGCCTCGCATTTCTTCTCCGAGGACATCGAGGCCATGGTGGCTGCGCTCGAAGCCTTCAGCGAGCCCGAGCTTGTCGGTACGCCATACTGCACGCTGCCCACATCGCCTGCGCAGGACGCCTGAGGCGTGGTGAATGGATTGGGTGTTCGATGCACGATAGCGGATGCATTTTGCTGACATCAATGGGTTGAGGAATAATTTCCACGCTTTGCGGAAGGCATGACGAAAATATTGCCGTGTTTCTGCAAACTGTAGTCAAAACGCGATAACAAATTCCGTGCCTGGATTTGTAAAATCGAGCCATGAAGCAGTCGACAAAAACGCGATTTTCTTAATGAGTCTGCTTCAGGTTCCGTCATCTTCGTTGCAGGGGGCAACATGAGCAACTTGCCGCAGTCGTCAGTTTTGCCCGCGACTTCTCTGGAAATTTCCTTCTACTCGGTGCAGGCTGCGTCAGCAGTCCGCAACTGCATTAAAAAAGAATCATGAGCGCATCGACCGGATTTTCGGGCGAATGGAATTAGGCAAGGACGCGTGTCTGCGATGAGTGCACTCTCGACTCCGCTCCCGACGGTCGGCATCGACGTCGGAGGTACGTTCACTGATTTCGTCGTCGTCATGCCGGACGGCGATCTGTTGCTCCACAAGCAGCCTAGTACACCGGCTGACCCGTCGCTCGCGGTCGAGCTGGGTCTCAGGGCGCTGATCGATAAGAACCAGAAGCTCACGGGGCGCGGCTTGCGCGTGGTTCACGGAACGACGCTGGCGCTCAATGCCATTCTGCAACGCAAGATCGCGCGCGTGGCTTTGGTCGTTTCCAAAGGTCACCGCGATGTACTTGAGATCGGCCGCGCCAAGCTGCGCACGCCATACAACTTTCACATCACCAAAGAGATGCCTGTCGTCACGCGTGATCTCATTTTCGAGGTCGACGCGCGCATCGCCGCCGATGGCAAGCCGCTGTCGAACGTTAGTGCTGCGGAGATTTCCGAGGTCGCAGCCAAGATCCGCAAGGCCGGGGTCGATGCGGTTGCCGTGATGCTCCTCAATTCGTACGTGGATGCCACGCTCGAGAACGAGCTGGCTGCGGCGATCCGTAAGGAAATTCCCGAGCTGCTGGTCACGTGCTCGGCAGAAATCTGGCCGGAAGTGCGCGAGTTCGAGCGTGGCGTCGTCGCCTGCATCAATGCGCAGATCCATCCGCTGATGTCGGCGTATCTCAACAAGCTCGATAGCCGTATCAATACGACCGCCGAGGCGGTTCTGCAGATGACGTCCTCGTCGGGTGGGATGCTCAGCCTTGCCAGTACGCGCGAGCGGCCGATCGATACGGTTTTGTCCGGCCCTGCCTCGGGCGCGACGGCTGCGGCCAGAATCTGCAAGAGCAACAACGTTCCCGCCGCCCTGACATTCGACATGGGCGGAACCAGTGCCGATATTGCCATCATCACCAATGGCGAGGTCGAGTTTACGACCAACGCCCGGATCGGCGATCTGCCGTTGATGATGCCGGTCGTTGGTGTGAACAGCATCGGCGCGGGCGGCGGCTCCATCATCTCGGTGGACTCGTACGGTGTCATCAAGGTCGGCCCCGAGAGCGCTGGCGCAAACCCTGGACCGGTCGCATATGGTCTTGGCGGAACCCAGCCGACGGTGACCGACTGCTATCTGGTTCTCGGCTTTATCGATCCTGACCGTTTTCTGGGCGGCGCGATGCGCCTGGACGCCAAAGGTTCGGAAGCCGCGCTTGCGCGCGTTGCAAAAGAACTCAAGCTGCCGTCAGCCGCGCACGCCGCAGAGGCCGCGTTGCGGGTTGCGACCGTGCGTATGGCGTCTGAGCTGTTCAAATTGCTCGCCCAGAAAGGCTACGAGCCCGCCGATCATATCGTGATCCCGTTCGGTGGCGCCGGGCCAACTCATGCGCTGATGCTGGCGGAAGAAGCCAACCTTGCCGGCGTCATGGTTCCGTCGGCGGCAGCAACGTTCTGCGCGCTCGGCGCGGCGGTCGCCGATCTGCGCAGGGATTTTGTGCGCAGCCTTGGCAAGGCGCGCGTGCATACAGCCGCTGATCGCCTGTGGGGCAACTGGGAGGCCCTGGAAGAGCACGCGCAGCGCTGGGTCGATGAAGAGGACGTCGCAACCGCGGGTGTGCGCATGGTGCACGCGGTTGATATGCAGTACGCAGGTCAGTCCTTCTCGTTGACGGTGACCATTCCCGAAGAGGTTCGGCGCGCGCGCGATGTAAGCGGTGTCATCCAGGCCTTTCATCGCGCACACGAGAACATCTACGGTTTCCGCGAAGCCGACCACGCGGTCGAAGCCGTCACGCAGCGTCTCAGCATTATCGGTGAAGTGCCGAAGGCAAAGCATCCGCTGCTTCCGGCGCAGAATGCGGAGCCGGCCAATCGCGGAAAGCGGAAAGTGTTTCATCGCGGTGAGTGGGTCGAGGCAATCATCTATCGCCGGGACGATCTTGGTGCGGGAGCTTCACTCGTTGGTCCTGCCGTCGTCGAACAGGACGACACCACCACGTGGATCCCGCCGGGCTGGCGGTTGACCACGAACGAACAGGGCCCACTGATGGTCAACAGGATCTGATACGATGAAGCTCGACCCCGTTACGCTCGAAATCCTGATCACCAAGGTGGCTGCCACCGCCGAGGAAATGGGCATCGCCCTGCAGCGCTCCGGCCGCACGATCTACGTCAAGGAGACGCAGGATTTCGGAACCGGCCTCGTCAATGCCGAAGGCCGCCTGTTCTGTTTCCCGACCACCGTCGGCGTCTGCAACATGGTGGACAACGACGCCTCCGATGTCATCGCTGCAGTCACGGACGTCGAACCCGGCGACGTGATCATCACCAACGATCCGTATCTTTCCGGCGGCCTGTCGACCCATCTTCCTGACCTGCATCTCCTGCAGCCGTATTTCCATGACGGGAAGGTCGTCTGCTACGGCTGGTGCTTCATCCACTCCGCCGACGTTGGCGGGCGCGTGCCGTCGAGTATTTCGCCGTCCAACTACGAGATTTACCAGGAGGGGCTGATGATCCCTCCGGTGAAGCTTGTAAAAGCCGGCAAGTTCAATCCGGATGTCGTTGCCTTCATCGAGCGCAACAGCCGCACCGGCGAAGAGAACATGGGTGACCTGAAGGCGATGGTCGCGTCGCTGGCGGTTGGTGAGCGTCGTGTCGCGAGCATGATCGCGCAACATGGTGCGGAGGCTTTCAACGCCGCGACGACGGAAATCAACGCGTATACGGGGCAGAAGGCGCGCGATGCCTTCCGTACGATTCCCGATGGGACTTATTCATTCAGCGACTATCTGGATGATGACCTCGTTTCGCCGTTGCCGGTCCGCATCCATGCGACGATGACGGCCAAAGACGGTGCGATCGATATTGATTTTGCAGGTACCGATCCGCAGATCGCGTCGGCCTACAATTTGCCGTCGGCGGGCAAGCGCCATGCCTGGCTGACTCTGCGGCTGCTGCAATACGCACTGACACGTGATCCGTCGCTGCCTGTCAACGCGGGTATCTTCGATTCGATCTCGATGTCGTTGCCGCGCGGGTCGCTGATCAATCCCGTGTTTCCCGCCGCGGTCGGCGTGCGGCACGCGACCGGCAATCGCATGGTGGACGTGATGAACGGGCTGCTGGCGCAGGCCGTGCCGGAATTCATGCGCGCCGCGGGATGCGGTCTCATTATTCCGGTTGTGCTGGCTGAACCTGCCGACGAGACCGGCAAGCGTAAGGTCGACGTTGTCGAGCCGATGACCGGTGGTACCGGCGGCCGGCTTGGAATGGATGGCGTCGATGCGCGCGATTCCTCGACCAGCGGCATGGCCAACAATCCCGTCGAGACGGTGGAATCATCTGCCGCGATCACCATTCATCGCTATGGCATCCGCCCCGACTCCGGTGGGCCGGGCAAGTGGCGCGGCGGCGTTGGGTTGGAACTGACATTCTCACCGCACTATTCCGGCAGCCAGGTTCTGGGCCGCGGCATGGAACGCTTCCGCTTCGTGCCGTGGGGGTTGGCAGGAGGCCGTTGCGGCAAGTCTGCGCGCACCGTCCGCAACTATGGCCGTCCGGAAGAGCAGGAACTGGGCAAGATCGACATGATCGACGTGGCCAATACCGATACGGTGACGGTCATGACGCCGGGCGGCGGCGGTTATGGCGATCCGCTGGATCGTGAGCCCGCGCTGGTTTTGGCCGACGTCCTGCGTGGCTTCGTTTCGTTGGAAGGCGCCGAGCGCGATTATGGTGTCGTGATCCGAAACGAGGCGGTCGACGCCGATGCCACGGAGCAATTGCGCGAAAAGCGTCGCGGTGCCGCGTCCAGCGAGAAGGATCGTTCCTTGTTCGATTTCGGCAGGGAGCGCACGGTCTGGGAATCGGTGTTCGACGATGCGCTCATGGCGCGCATCAGCAACGCTCTCTTCGCGCGGCCGCCGACGGCGCGTGGCCTTTTGCGGCTGCGCATCTTCCAACCGGTTCTGGCATTCATCGCGCGCGACAAGCCGTTCGATGCGAATGCGTTGCGCGCGGCCCGTGGTGAGGTCGAAGCGGTTCTAGCGGACATTGAACGTAGTCTGGCAGCCTGAAAGGCAAGCTTTTCGGGCGTGCGCCCATCCGTCGATTGAAATAAGGGAAAGGGAACATCATGATCTTCAAGCCGTACATCTCTCGTCGAACATTCGTTGGCGGTGCCGGCGGTCTGTTGCTTGCGAGCTCGTTTCCGTCGTTTGCGCAGACGTCGCCTGTCAAGGGCGGAACGCTGCGCTTTCTTGTCGATCCCGAGCCGACAGGTCTCGTTCCGATCGCCGACACGACCGGTGCCAACGTCATGCTGAGCTGCAAGATCACCGAGGGTCTGTACGGCTACAACCCGGATTTCTCGCTGCGTCCGCAGTTGGCGCTCAGCCATACGATGACGCCGGATGGCAAGGAGCTGGTGTTCAAACTGCGCCAGGGCGTGAAGTGGCATGACGGCCAGCCCTTCACTGCGGCGGACGTTGTGTTCTCACTGACCACGCTGAAGAGAACCCATCCGCGCGGACGCGCGACCTTCGCCAATGTCGAGGATGTCACGGCGGTCGACGATCACACGGTGCGTGTGAAGCTGTCCAAGCCTGCTCCCTATCTGCTCAATGCCTTGGCCGGCCAGGAATCGCCGATCGTGCCGAAGCATATCTATGGTGACGGAGATCCAACGAAAAATCCGCGCAATCAGGCTCCGATCGGGACTGGACCGTTTGTCTTCAAGGAATGGCAACGCGGCAGCCATATGATCTTCGAGCGCAATCCCAATTACTGGGAAGAGGGCAAGCCGTATCTCGATCGCATTATCGCGCGCTTCATTCCCGATGCGGCTGCTCGTTCCATCGCATTCGAGACGGGCGAAGTGGATGTCGGCGGCGACTATCCGATCCCCTACAGCGATGTCGAGCGTATCAAGGCCAACCCGAACATCGGCTACGAAACGGGCGGCTACGGTTACGGCCCCAATATCTCCTGCATCGAGTTCAACCTGGACAATCCGAACTTCAAGCGGCTTGAAGTGCGCCAGGCGATCGCGCACGCGGTGGACAAGAACGCCATCCTGCAGAATGTGTTCTACGGTTTCGGTGAGATCGCAACCGGGCCGATCCATCAGGCCCACACGCAGTTCTATACGGGCGATGTGAAGACGTACGCGTTCGACCCGACCCTGGCCAACAAGATTCTGGACGATGCCGGAGTGATGCGCGGTGCCAACGGCGTCCGTTTCGCGGTGAGCCACGATCCGCTACCTATCGGAAGCTTCCATCACCAGACAGCGGAATATCTTCGCCAGGCGCTGTCCAAGGTCGGCATTGATGTGACGTTGCGCAACTCGGATATGCCGGGCTACATCAAGCGCGTTTACGGCGAACGGACGTTTGATTTCGTCAATAACACGATGACGAACTCGCCCGATCCCACTCTCGGTGTGCAGCGCTTCTTCTGGTCGAAGAACTTCAAGCCCGGAGTGCCATTCTCGAACGGCTCGAACTATTCGAACCCGAAGGTGGACGAACTGCTCGAGGCAGCGCAGATCGAGCCGGATACGAAGAAGCGTGCTCAGCTCTTCTATGACTTCCAGAAGATCATTGCCGAGGACGTTCCCAACATCTACACGATCGCGATCCAGACCTTCACGCTTCACTCGAAGAAGCTGATGAACCATACGATCACCGCGGACGGCATTCACGCGAACCTTGCCGACGCTTACCTGGTTGCGTGATGGGAGCAGGGAAAGACAACAAGGCGATGGCACTGTTCGGCGCGTTTGCGGGGGGAGCCTTGCGGTTCCTCGTCCGCACTGTGCCGACGGTTGCGATCATCATTGTCGTGAACTTTTTCCTGCTGAAACTCGCTCCCGGCGATGCGGCCGATGTGATGGCGGCGGAGTCGGGAGCCGCGACGGCAGAGACGATGGCGGCGCTGCGCGAGCGTTTCGGCCTCGATCTTCCGGTGTTGCAGCAGTTCGTGAACTACGTCTGGGGGCTGCTGCACTTCAATCTCGGCCAATCCGCGCGGTTTGGCGTGCCGGTGACCGAGGTCATCATGAGCCGTCTGCCGAATACGCTGCTACTGATGACAACGGCGCTCGGCATGGCGCTCATCATCGGTATCGCCGTTGGAACGGTGATGGCGTCCCGGGTGGGGTCGTTCACAGACCGGGCATTGTCCGCGCTGGTTTTGCTGTTTTATTCGATCCCCTCATTCTGGGGGGCCTTGATGCTGATCGTCGTATTTTCGGTCAAGCTCGGCTGGCTGCCCAGCAGCGGCAGCGGAACGATCGGGTTTCAGGGATCCGCGTTCGAACAAGCCTTGGACACGGCGCGCTATCTGATCCTGCCGGCCACATCTCTGGCCCTGTTCTTCATTGCGATCTATGCGCGCCTCATTCGCGCCAGCATGCTGGAAGTTTCCCGCCAGGATTATGTGCGCACCGCTCTTGCGAAGGGCCTTTCGCCGACGCGCATCGCGGTCGTGCATGTGTTGAGGAACGCGCTAATTCCGGTCACCACGGTCGCGGGCGTCCATTTCGGTATCCTGCTTGGTGGTGCGATCGTGGCGGAGACCGTGTTTGCCTGGCCCGGGCTCGGAAGTCTCGCGCTGCAGACGGTCCTGGCGCGTGACTATAACGTGCTTCTTGGAATTTTGCTGCTGTCGTCGCTCCTGGTTATTGCAGTGAACATCCTGACGGACATTCTTCATGCCTTGCTCGATCCTCGGATCAGGGATGGTGCACATTGACGGGACCGAAGGAAGTTCTGCGCCGCTTGTTGCGCAATCCGAGTGCCCTTATCGGTTTCGCCATTGTGGCCGTGGTCATTGGCATGGCCGCGACGGCAAACATTTTCTATCCGAACGATCCGTTCGACATGGTCGCACGCCCCTACTTGTGGCCGGGACAGAATCCGGCCTATCCGCTGGGGTCTGATAATTTCGGGCGCGACATCGCCTCCGGTCTCTTTCACGGCGCGCGCGTGTCGTTGCTGATCGGGTTGATGGCTGCCGCGATTTGCATCGTGATCGGTACGTTGATCGGCGCCGTCAGCGGATACTTCGGCGGCTGGGTGGATGGTTTGCTGACGCGCGTGACGGAAGCCGTCCAGACGATGCCGTCATTCCTGTTTCTCATCGTGCTGGTGGCAATCTTCCAGCCGACGGTGACGACCATCACGATTGGCATCGGGATCGTATCGTGGCCGACTGTGGCGCGCCTGGTGCGCGCCGAGTTCCGGGCACTGCGCGCGCGCGAATTCGTCCTGTCGGCACAGAGCCTCGGATTCTCGAACAGCTATATCATTTTCCGCGAAATCCTGCCCAATGCCCTGCCGCCACTGATCGTGACCACCTCGGTGATCGTCGCGACCGCGATCCTGAATGAATCGGCGTTGGCCTTCCTTGGGCTCGGCGATCCGAACATGATGAGTTGGGGCACCATGATCGGCAATGGCCGCGCGGTCATCCGCACGGCCTGGTATCTCAGCGCGATTCCGGGCAGCGTCATCGTGCTCGCGGTGCTGGCGATCAACCTTCTGGGAGAGGCGTTCAACGACGCGATGAACCCACGTCTGGCGGAAGGATAGGGCGTGAGTAATCAAGTCATTGATGGTCCGGCCCTGACATCCGCAAGCGCGCATGTGATTGAACAGGGCCGAGCGCGCGCCGATTCCACCACGCCCATCCTTTCGGTTCGCGATCTGAGCATCGCTTTCAGGACACGCGAAGGCTGGGGCGAAGTTGTCCGCAACGTTTCGTTCGATGTGAATGCCGGCGAGACGGTCGCGATGGTGGGCGAGTCGGGTTCGGGCAAGAGCGTATCGGCTCTGTCGGTTCTGAAGCTGCTGCCCGAGCGCCAGACACGCATCGGCGGACGCATCGAGATTTGCGGGCGCGACGTCACAACGCTGTCAAATCGTGAGATGATGGACATCCGCGGCCGCGATGTCGGCGTCATCTTCCAGGAGCCGATGACGAGTCTCAACCCGGTGTACAGCGTCGGCTATCAGATTACCGAAATGCTGCGCCAGCACCGCGAGATGTCGAACGCCGAAGCGTCGGCTGAAGCCCGGCGCCTGCTGGACCTCGTGCGCATTCCGGATGCTGCGCGCCGGATCGAGCAGTATCCGCATGAGCTATCCGGCGGCATGCGCCAGCGCGTGATGATCGCCATCGCGATGGCGTGTCAGCCGAAGCTGCTGATCGCTGATGAACCGACGACCGCGCTCGATGTGACGGTGCAGGCGCAGATCCTGGATTTGCTGCGAACGCTGCAAAAGGATATGGGAACCGCTATCCTGTTCATCACGCACGACATGGGGGTCGTGGCCGAGATTGCCGACCGCGTTCTCGTGATGTGTCGCGGCGATCTCGTTGAAAGCGGGCCAACGACGGATATCTTTTCCGCACCTCAGCACGCCTATACGCAGATGTTGCTGAGCGCCATTCCCGCGTTGGGCGCCATGACGGGTGAGTCGGGCCCGAAGAAGTTCGGCGCGTCGTCCGATGATCCGGCACCGCAGCCATCCGTTCACCAAGCCGAAGAGCCGATCGTTCGCGTGGACAATCTCGTGTGCCGCTTTCCGGTCCGTGGCGGCATACTCGGCCGGCATGTCGGCAACGTTCATGCCGTCGAAGATATTTCATTCTCGATTCAGCCCGGCGAGACTCTCTCTCTGGTGGGTGAATCCGGCTGCGGCAAGTCGACGACCGGCCGTGCATTGCTGCGGCTGATCGAACCGACGAGTGGCCGTGTCACATATCGCGGCCAGGATCTCGCGGAACTCGATGCGGAAAGCTTGCGCAAGGTGCGCCGTAGCATCCAGATGATTTTCCAGGATCCGTTCGGGTCGCTCAATCCGCGCAAGACCGTGGGCTTGGCGATCTCGGAACCGATGCGCATTCACGGGATCGCGCAGGGTGCGGAACTGAAGGATCGCACGGCTCAGCTTCTGGAGCGTGTCGGCCTCGATCCGGCCTGGGCTGCCCGCTATCCGCATCAGTTCTCCGGTGGGCAGCGTCAGCGCATTTGCATCGCGCGCGCGCTGGCGTTGAAACCCGATGTTCTGGTCGCGGACGAAGCAGTGTCTGCGCTCGACGTGTCGATCAAAGGGCAAATCATCGATCTGCTGATCGACCTCCAGGAGACGATGGGGCTCGCGTATCTCTTCATCAGTCACGATATGGCGGTGGTGGAACGCGTCAGCCATCGCGTCGCCGTGATGTATCTGGGCGAGATCGTCGAAACGGGGTCACGCGCGGCAGTCTTCGAACGCCCGAAGCATCCCTATACGCGCAAACTGCTTTCGGCCGTGCCGATTCCCGATCCGTCGCGTCGCGGCGCGCGCGTGACGATCGAGGCGGATGAGTTGAAGTCGCCAGTTCGTCCGCTGGGTACGGTCGTCGCAAAGCGGCCGCTGGTCGAAGTCGAGCCGGGGCATTTCGTCCAGAGCCCGTGAGAAGCGAAGCCTTTGTCCAGGCCCTAAGTCAGGTCTCGTGAAATGCGACAAAGGTCTGCAGCGGTTCACGATCGGACCAGCGGGCGATATCGACGAATGGGTGGTTTCCAGACTTGCTGGACGCTACCCGCTGCCCGGCCGGCGGCGGAGCCGGAACCCAGAGATCGCAAATCATGCCAGGGTTCCGGAAGAAATTCCGGGATGACAACAATGCTTCCAAATGAACCGGAAAGACTCTAGCCGCTGACCTTGCTGTCTGCACCGGTCCAGCCGCGATATCCCGACGCCGCACGACGCGCGAGCCACCAGCCGTACTGCGGCGGCTGATCTTCCCACTTTGGAAAAACCCCAAGTGCACGGGCCGCGTGGGTAGCCCAGAACGGATCTTCGAACATCTCCCGGCCAATGGCGACGATGTCGGCTTGCCCGTTCTCGATGATCATCTCCGCCTGACGCGGCGCTGTGATCAATCCCACTGCGATCGTCATGATGTCGGCGGCTTTGCGTAAGTCCGCTGCGTAGGGGACTTGATACCCCGGCTGTTGGGCCGCGCGCGGTGTCTGCGTGACGATCGTGTTGCGCACGTTGATCCCACCCGATGAGCAATCGATGGCATCGACGCCAAGCGCTTTGAGGCGTTTTGAAAGCTCGATGGTGTCGGCGAACGTCCATCCGGCGCTATCCTCCGCTGAAACGCGGTAGAACAGCGGCTTTCCGGCGGGCCACTTGGAGCGAATGGCCTCCGTGACCTCGCACGCGAAGCGCAGTCTTTTGCTCAAGTCGCCACCATACGCGTCGGTCCGCTTATTTGCTGTCGGCGACAGGAATTGATGAATGAGATAGCCGTGAGCGCCATGGATCTCGATGACATCGAAATCCGCATCGTTCGCGCGCCGTGCGGCCTCGGCGAACGACTGGATCACATCCTGAATATCGGCGAGCGTCATTTCGCGTGGTGTCGGCCATCCATCCAGATGCGGCAGCGCGCTCGGTGCAATCCGGTCCCATGGTTCTGCTGACGTATCGAAACTTTCGCGCGGCCCCAATCCCATCCACGGTGGCAGCGTGCCACCCTTGCGACCGGCGTGATTGAGCTGAATGGCCGGCGTCCCGCCGTGCTTGCGAATTTGGGCCGTGACGTCCCGCAGTGACGTCACGTGGTCGTCGCTCCACATCCCCATATCGCCCATCGTCCCGAGGCCACGGTATTCCACTTTGGCAGCCTCGGTGAAGACGAGACCTGCCCCGCCGATGGCGTAGCGCACGAGATGCGTGACGTGCCAGTCGGTGATGCGGCCGTCTTCAGCCATATACTGCGCCATCGGCGAAACCATTATCCGATTTCGAATAGTGACGTCGCGAATGGTGACTGGCTGAAACAGGGCAGACGTGATTTCGGGATCCATGCCAAACTCGCCTTTTCCTAGCAGAGGCTGCAAACCTACGGCGCATTTTCATGCACCGTCAATGAAACGTTTCACTAAATGAGCGTCATATCATGCAAAGCCGGGCTCTCGCTTTCAGTTCATGGCATCGTTGAGATGACAGGCGCTGGTATGCGCGGCGGCAACGGGGCGCAGTTTCGGCGCTTCCATCTTGCACCGCTCCATCGCAAACGGACAGCGCTGATGGAAATGACACCCTGGTGGCGGATTGAGTGGTGAGGGAATTTCGCCCTTTATGGCGCTGAATTTCCGCTTCCGGTTTTCGATGCGTGGAACAGCATCCAACAGCGATTTCGTGTATGGATGATTGGGCCTGGCAAACAGCTCCTCAGCCGGCGCCTCCTCGATGATCCGCCCAAGATACATGACGACAACGCGGTCGGAGATGTGCTCGACGACGCTGAGGTCGTGGCTGATGAAAAGGTAGGTCAGATTGAGCTCCGACCGCATTTTCATGAAAAGGTTGAGGATCTGCGCCTGGATTGAAACATCGAGCGCTGCCACCGATTCATCGCAGACGAGAAAGTCCGGCCTTACGGCCAGGGCGCGGGCAATGCCGATCCGTTGGCGTTGGCCGCCCGAGAACTGATGCGGGTAGCGATGCTTCATCGCGGGGTCTATGCCCGCTCGCCGCAATTGTTCGTCAACGTAGTCTGATACTTCGGCGCGCGCGATGATCCCGTGATGCTGAGGCGCCTGTCCGACGATTTCTGCAACACGCATGCGCGGGTTGAGCGAGGAAAAAGGATCCTGGAATATCATCTGGGTGCGCAGCTTGGTGCGCGTCAGCTCCGAAGCATTCAGCTTTCCACTCGGCTTGCCATCGCGCAGGATCGTGCCGGCTGACGGCGGCAGAATGCCAGCCACCATCCGTCCCAATGTCGATTTTCCACAGCCGGACTCTCCGACGACACCGAGAACCTCGCCTTTCCTGATTGGAAGATCGACGTTGTCGACCGCGTGCACAGTTTCGGCGCGCAGCGGGAACCCAAGGAATTTCAATCCGCGCGCAGCCAGATCGAGTTTTTTTTCGAAGCGCCGCGAAACGCCTCGGAGTTCAACGCGGGGCGGAGGTTCGGTGCGGTCGATGATCATCTGACCTCCTCCGTCGCGACACGTGGATAAAAGCAACGCACGTGGCTGCCTCCTGGCATCGCGGTGAGTGGCGGTTCTGCAAGGCAAGCGTCGCCGCTGTAATCGCAACGCGCACGAAAGGCACAACCGCGCGGGAGATTGGCGAGGGAGGGTGTCATGCCGGCAATCTGCTTCAACGGCTCGCCGCGGTGATTGCGCGAGGGCAGGCTTTCGATGAGGCCGACGGTGTAGGGATGGTGCGGATGATCGAAGACGGCGTCGACCTGGCCGATCTCGACAATTCGCCCGGCGTACATGACCGCAATCTCGTCGGCGAGGCTGGATACCACCGAAAGGTCATGCGTGATCCAGATCATGGCTGTACCCGTCTCGGCGCAGAGCTTCTGAACCTCGGCGAGTATTTGCGCCTGAATGGTTACGTCCAGCGCTGTCGTCGGTTCGTCGGCGATGATCAGGTCGGGCTGATGAAGCAGTGCGATGGCGATCGCCACGCGCTGGCGCATTCCGCCGGAAAGCTGATGCGGGTAGGATTTCAGCCGTTCCTCCGGTGAAGGGATGCCGACCTTTCCAAGCGCGTCGCGCGACCGCGTCCACGCCTCTTTCCGGCCAACATCCGCGTGCGCGAGCACCGTCTCGATCATCTGGGTATCGATACGCAGAACCGGATTGAGGGTCATCATCGGGTCTTGGAAAATCATGGCGACGCGATTTCCGCGCAGCTCACGCATTCCCTCTTCCCGCAATCCGACCAGATTGCGGCCGTTGAGAAGAATGGTTCCACTTTCGATGTGGCCCGGAGGATCGATCAGGCCCATGATCGAGAAACCGGTGATCGATTTGCCGGAGCCCGACTCGCCGACCAACCCGAAGACCTTTCCCCGTTCTATGGAAAACGAGACGCCGTCGACAGCCTTCACGATGCCTGCGCGCGTCCTGAAATAGGTACGGAGGTCGCGAACCTCTAATGCCGGCATATTGCTCATTTCGCAAGACGCGGGTTGAGGACGTCGCGCACACGATCGCCGACAAGATTGATCGAGACGATCGTGATGAGCAGCGCTACACCGGGATAAACACTGATCCAGTATTTTCCGGAGAGAAGAAACGAATAGCCGTTTGCGATCAGCAGCCCCAGTGAGGGTTGCGTGATCGGAACGCCGAGACCGAGAAAGGACAGCGTCGCTTCGAGAGAAATCGCACGGGCGACCTGCATGGTGCCGATGACGATCAGGGGCGGCAGGCAGTTCGGAAGCAGGTGTTTGAATACGATAATGTGGCGTGGCAGCGCCAGGCACTGAGCCGCCTCGATATATTCCCGCCGCGTTTCGGCGAGCGCGGATCCGCGTGCGGTTCGTGCGTAGTAGGCCCATTCCACGATCACGAGCGCGATGATGACGTTGAGAATACCCTTGCCGAGAAACGCAAGGATCATCAGCGCAGCGAGGATGGTGGGAAACGAGAGCTGAAGATCGACCAGCCGCATGATCAGCGTGTCGGTGCGTCCGCCGATATTCGCGGCCATGAGACCGAGCGAGGCGCCCACGATCGCGGCGATAAAGGCCGAAGTGGCGCCGACCATCAAGGAAATGCGAAGACCGTACAGGATCGCGGACAGCATATCGCGGCCCTGGTCGTCGGTGCCAAGCCAGTAGGTGAAGCCGGCGCCACCGATAGTGCCCGGCGGTAGTTGGCCGTCCAGGATATCGAGGCTGGAAAGATCATAGGGGTTCTGCGGCGCGATCCACGGCGCAAAGATTGCGGCCATCACGATCAAGGAGAAGACGGCGAAGCCAAGCATCGCGATACGCGATTCCGCCATGCTGGAGACAAATCGGCGGAATGGCTGTTCATCGAGCGTAGGCACTGAAGCCATCGCGCCGGGGGCTGCCTGATCGGTGTCGACGGCCATGCCTACTCCTTGCTTTCCAGGCGCACCCGCGGGTCGAGAGCCGAATATGTCAGGTCGACGATCAGATTGATCAGAATGAACATCGTCACAATGATCATCAGGTAGGCAACGATCACCGGGCGATCGAGCAGATTGATGCTGTCGATGATCAGCTTGCCCATGCCGGGCCAGGCAAAGATCGTTTCGGTGACGACGCTGAAGGCGATCACGCTGCCGAATTCCAGCCCGACGATCGTGACGACCGGTATGAGAATGTTCTTGAAAATGTGCACGTAGGTGACGCGCATCGGCGACAGTCCCTTCGCCCTGGCGAATTTGACGAAGTCCATCAGCATCGTCTCGCGCGTGCCCGACCGGGTCAGCCGTATGATCAGGCTGATCTTGAACAACGCGAGGTTCAAGGCAGGCATCGCAAGGTGGGCCAGTCCATCCAGCGTCAGGAAAGACCATTCCACACCTAAGACGTTCACGGTCTCGCCACGTCCAATGGACGGCAGCCAGCCCAATTCCAGCGAGAAGATCATGATCAGGATCAGGCCGACCCAGAATGTCGGGACGCTGAAGCCGAGGATCGAGGCTGCCATGATGAGCTTCGCAAATCCCGATTCCGGCTTCATGCCGGCATAAAGCCCGAGCGGGAGACCGATCACGAGGGCCAGGACCATCGCCATGAGCGCCAGCTCCAGCGTCGCGGGCATTCGCTGCAGGATCAACGTCAGCGCCGGTTCGTTGAAGACGAATGAATTGCCGAGGTCTCCGTGCAGCGCCTTCCAGAGAAAGATCAGGTATTGCCGCCAGAGCGGTAGATTGAGGCCGAAGCCTTCGATCACCCGTTGCCGCTCGATGTAGTCGGCCTCGGGACTGACCAGCACCTCGATTGGATCGCCGATGGTATAGACCCCGATAAAGACCAGGATCGACATCACGAATAAGACGCCAAGGGCCTGCAGGGAGCGCCGCACCAGAAAGAGGGTCATGTGCGATTACCCTCCATCCCAAAGCCAATTGCTTGCCACTCGCGGCTTGGCCGCGGCGCGGCGGGAACAATGCCGCTCCACGGCATGATACGCCGGATCATGTCCAACTCGCGCATATCCGCCCAGTGCCGTAGCGTTGCGTGGCTCATGAGCACACAATTACTCATCTGATGAAACGCTTCAACAAAATTTCACCATCGACTAACTACGCCGCGTTACACCCCGCGCGCCGCCCCATATCGATTGCTGGATATGGAAAAATACCGCTATATAGTGCTATTTTAGCAGGCGATCGCTAAATTTAACCACCGATTGAATGACGTGCACACGGCTGCTTTTTCGTGCATACTCGGCCTGCGTCGGAATGTTTTTTTGTAACGTTTCATCGTTTGAGGGGAATTTTCCCGAGTATGAAGAAGAAGCGCGAAGCGAAGCGATCCGTAACGATCAAGGACGTGGCGAACATGGCCGGGGTCTCGATCGGCACGGCCTCACGCGTCATCAATGGGCACGCCAACGTCGATCCGGGCATCCAGCGGCGCGTCAAGCAGGCAATCGCCTCACTCGAATATGAGCCGAACGTTTTCGCGCAAAGCATGCGCAGCCGTACCAGCCGCACGGTCGGCATCATGGTGCCGGATATTACCGTGCCTTCGCTCGCAAGTTTTGTGCGCGCAGCACAAGATACGCTGCGGTTGGCTGGATATACGCTGCTGATTGCGTGCACCGAAAACAGGAGAGATCTCGAAATAGAAATGCTCAGTCTGCTCGAGGCCCGGCGTGTGGACGGCGTCATCATGACGCTGAGCTCTGAGCATGCAACGGATCTCCTCGCAGCCTTTAACGCGTCACGTCTTCCGGTCGTCCTTCTTGATCGTGAGGTGGCGGATGGCAGCGCCGACATGATGATGATCGCCCATGCGGAAGGCTTTTCCCAGGCGACCGGCTATCTGCTCGAGCTTGGGCATCGCCGGATCGGAATCATCACCGGATCAAATGATGTGCATCCCGGCCGCGATCGCATGCGTGGATACGAGGCTGCCTATACGCGGTTGAAGCTCTCTCCGCCTCCCGATTTGATGCGTCGCAATGGCTTCTCCAGCGAGGCGGCCTTCATCGAGACGTCGAATATGCTGGGCCAGCCGAATCCGCCAACTGCCATTCTTGCGGGTGGCATTAATTCTCTGGGCGGTGTGCTGCGTGCGATTCAGTCGAGAAAGTTGCGGATTCCGGAGGACATCTCGGTGATTGGCGGTTCCGATTCTGATCTGTCACTCTTGTCGACGCCGCCGATTTCTGTCGTGCGCACGGACTTCGCCGAGCTGGGTCGTACCGGAACCCGGCTGCTGCTGGACCGTATCGCGGGAGACGATTCAGCGCCCCGCCGCATTATTTTCAGTACCGACTTCATCATTCGCGCGTCATGCGCGGCCCCGAAGCGAAACGGTGATGCCCAGGCCTAAGCGTTCCGGCGGATGCGCCTGAAGCCGGCTTCCAGGTCGGCGATCAGGTCGGCTGGGTTTTCGAGGCCGATGTGGAATCGCAGAACGGTGCCTTTTTCGTCCCAGGACGTCGCGGTGCGGCTGGTTGCCGGTTCCGCCGGCATCGCCAGGCTTTCATAGCCGCCCCAGCTTGCTCCGATGCCGAACAGCTCAAGGCCATCGACGAACGTGGCCAGAGCCTCAGGGGAAAGCTGGTCGAGCACGATCGCGAATAACCCGCTCGTCGCTTTGAAATCACGCTTCCACAGGGCGTGACCTGGATCGCCCGGCAAGGCGGGGTGCAGGACGCGCCGAACCTCGGGTTGCTCGGAAAGCCACGATGCGACCGTCAGACCGCTCTCGCCGCACCGGCGTAGCCTGAGGTCGAGTGTCCGAAGGCCGCGTTGAGCAAGATAGAGATCGTCCCCGCCGACGCAGTGTCCGAGCGAGCGCGACATGGCGCGTAAGTCGGCGCCGATTTTTCCGTTCGCCACGACGACGCCGATCATCACGTCGGAATGACCTGAAATATATTTGGTTGCAGCCTCGGCGACCACATCGACGCCATGCGCGAAGGGATTGAAGCCGATCGCGGTCGCCCAGGTGTTGTCGATCATCACCTTGGCGCCGCCGGCATGAGCAGCCGCGGTGATAGCGGGGATGTCCTGAATTTCAAACGTCAGTGAACTTGGCGCCTCGGTGATGACGAGTGACGTCCCGGGGCGCATGAGTTCTGCGATGCCCGATCCGATCAACGGATCGTAATAGGTAACGCTGACCCCATAGCGGGGCAGGACGTTATCGCAGAAGCGGCGGCAGGGATAATAAACGCCGTCCGTTACGAGGACGTGGTCACCGGCTTTGGTCAGGGTCAATATCGCCAGGGCCAGCGCGCCCATACCGGAGCCAACGGCCACCGATGTTTCGGCTCCATACAGCGCTGCCACGCTGGCCTCGAAAGCGCGTGTCGTCGCTGTTCCGGAGCGGCCATACGTCAGACCCTTGTAGTCGGGCTTATGAGCCTCGTTCCAGGCGGCGAGTGTGGGCTTCAGGATCGTGGATGCGCGATAAGGGGGAATATTGACGCTGCCGAAATGCGCATCCGGATCGCGTCCCAGATGGGCAAGTTGCGTTGGGAGGCTCCAATCGGAACGGGACACTCGCATCACTCCGTTGTGTTCAAATCAGCGCTCGATCGGCAGGTGATTGCTGCGGCCCCATTCATCCCAGGCGCCGTCGTAGACCTTCCAGTCATGCTTGCCGATGCGTTCGAGGGCGGCCGCGATCGAGCACGCGGTAACGCCCGAGCCGCAACTGATGATCAGCGGTTCGCTGAGGTCGATACCCGCCTCCGTGAATTGCGCGCGCAGCTTCTCCGGCGACAGCATGCCGCCGGTCTCCCGGTCGAGGATTTTCTCCCAGTGAAAGCTGCGACTTCGGGGGATGCGGCCTGGCTTTACGCCGTCATAAGGATCGCGGTCGGTCCCGGCGAAACGCCCGGGCTGACGGCCGTCGAGTACCGTCGCGGCCTTGCTGGTGATGTTGGCGAGAACATCGGTCGCGAGCGCGACCATCGGCAGTTCATTGGTCACCGTGTAGCTGGCTGGTGAGACCGCAAGTCTGGGTCCGCTATCCAGCGGGCGCCCTTCCTTGACCCACTTCGGCAGGCCGCCGTCGAGGATTGAAACGTTGTTGTGTCCGAACAGTCGAAACATCCACCAGACTCGGGCGGCGCTATAGACGCCACGATCATCGTAGGCGACGACGTGTGTCTCATGGCCAACGCCGAGCTTGCCGACCTTCTCGGCGAATATCGCGGCGCTTGGCAGCATATGTGCGAGTTCGTGATCCGGATCGGCGACATCATCGATATCGAAAAAGACTGCGCCGGGGATCCGGCGCTCGGTAAACTGTCGCCGGGTGTCAACCTGCTTCTCGGGAACATGCCAGGAGGCGTCGAAGATTCTCAGCGATGGGTCGCCGAGCCGTTCATGCAAGGCTGCAGTGCTGATGAGTGGGCTTTTGAGGTCTATCATGGGCGCCTGCCGCGGGCGCGGCAACGTTGGTTAATTGTGAGCGGCGCCTGAGGCGGAGCCGTTGTCTGAGCCTACACGTCGAAGCCTGGCTTCTCAAGAGAACGTTTCATGTGAATCTGTTTGGTCAGTTATGCCGCAACAATAAATAGTCGTGTTTATGCGGTTTTTTCGTAATTCACGCTTTGTGCCTGCAAAGAAATTTGTTGAATCGTTTCACTATTGCGGCGTATGGATATCGGAAAGACGCACTCGGACAGGGAAGCGCCGATGACTGCACCGCTCACCGCCGTTCTCGGCGAATTCATCGCGCGCGCCGCTTTTGGCGATCTCCCTCGTCAGGCCGTGGAGACGGCGCGTCTTGGTTTTATCGACTGCATCGCAGTCGCAGTGGCAGGTGCGCGAGAACCCGCGGTTTCGTTGCTTCGCAAAACGATGACGGGAACAAGTGATGCGTACCTGGTGAGTGCGCGTACACACGGTGCCGACCGGGCGGCTCTTTTTAACGGAACGGCCGGCCACATCCTCGACTACGACGACGTGGCTCTTCAGGGGCATCCGAGTGCCGTCCTCGTTCCTGCCATCCTTGCGGTCGCGGAGGATATTGAAGCACCCGGCTCCGACATGCTGCTCGCCTATGCAGTTGGCTATGAGGTGTGGGCGGAACTCGTTTCCCGCGACGCGGAGCTGCATCACAACAAGGGATGGCATCCGACTGCCGTGTTCGGTGCTGTCGCGGCGGCTGCCGCGGTCGCCAGGTTGCTGCGTCTCGATGCGACCAGGTCGTCCCATGCGATTGCTGTCGCAGCGTCGATGGCGAGCGGGCTGGTGGCAAACTTCGGGTCGATGACGAAGTCGCTGCATGTCGGACGCGCGGCGCAGTCCGGTGTTCTGGCGGCGCAATTGGCGCAGAATGGGTTTACGGGCGCGCGCGACGTCATCGAGCACGAACGAGGCTACCTCGCGGCCCTTTCGCCGAGCGGTCGCATCGATGTGGAGCGGCCGGCGTCTCTCGGTTCGGTCTGGCGGCTGACCGAGACCGGCCTTAACGTCAAGCGCTACCCGGTCTGCTATTGCGCCTCGCGCCTGATCGACAGCGCGCTCGACCTGAAGGCGGCCCAGGCGATTGACCCAGCATCCCTGAAGGCGATCGACGTTTACGTCGGCACCAGCGCCTCCAACATCCTGCGTAACAAAACGGCATCGACCGGCCTTGAAGCGAAATTCAGCGCGGAATTCACGGTCGCTTCTGCCTTGGTGGCTGGGCGCGTCGGACGTCCGGAGCTGACGGACGCCTTCGTCAACGAACCCATGGTGCAAAGCACGGCGCGCCTCGTACGTCGTCAGTTGCGTCCGGACACCAACTCAGGCGACTTGCCCGTCGCGGCCTCGGACAGGGTCGATATCACGCTTGCCGACGGGCGCACCATCTCAGGCCCTGAAGTCGTCCACGCACGCGGCGCGAACGAGCGACCGCTCAGCGAGGCGGAGCTGCGCGAGAAGTTCGACGACTGCCTGGATAGCCGCAGCGTCGACGTCCGCGACCGAATTTTCGATCGGCTCTGGTCACTGGAAAGCTTGGCCGCCTGCCCTGAACTCGTCGCCGAACTCACGATCCCCGCGGATCGTTGAGGCGCGCGTCGTTGTCCGGACATTACGAGAACCTCTGAATGACGTCAGCGCCACCGCCGATCGCCCCCAAGCCCCTTGCCAACGTGAAGGTCGTCGAGATCGGGCACAGCTTTGCTGCGCCGTACGCCGGATTGATCCTCGCGGGGCTGGGAGCGGAAGTCATCAAGGTCGAGAACCCTGGTGCAGGCGATTACGCGCGCGGCTGGGGGCCTCCGTTCTGGAAGGGCACGGCCTCAACGTTTCTGGCCATGAACCGCGGCAAGTTCGGGATCACCGTCGATCTCAACAATGAGAACGAGCTGACGCGTCTGCGCGATCTCGTCAGCGCCAGTGATGTCGTCATCCAGAACCTGAAGCCCGGTGCGCTGGCCAAAAAAGGATTTGGTCCGGACGAGCTGATGGCTGCCAACCCGCGCCTTGTCTATTGCGATATCGGCTCCTTCGGAAATGGGCCGATGGAAGCCAAGCCCGGATACGATCCGCTGATGCAGGCCGTCGCCGGAATCATGAGCGTGACCGGAGATGTCGGCTTGCCGCCGGTGCGCGTTGGCGTGTCTCTGGTCGATATCGGCACCGGCATGTGGTCAGCGCTCGGCATTCTCAGCGCTTTGATGGAGCGCGGTCGGACCGGGAAGGGCTCTGTCGTATCGACGTCTCTGTTCGAGACGGCCTTGGCCTGGATGACAGTTCATATGGCCGGTTACCTGGCGTCGGGCGAAGTGCGCAAGCCGCACGGATCGGGGCTGGCGGAGATCGTGCCGTATCAGGTGTTCGATACGGCTGATGGTCAGCTGATGATCGCAGCGGGCAATGACAACCTGTTCGCCAGATTGTGCGGGGCGATCGGCCGGAAGGATCTGGCCGACAGTGACCTCTATCGCAAGAACGCTGATCGCGTGGCCAATCGCGTCGAATTGCTCGCCATCTTGAAGAGCGAGTTCGCGCGGGTTCCGCTGCACAAGCTATCGGCCGATCTCGACGCGGTGGGTGTTCCGAACGCGCCGTTGCTGAGCGTCGACGCGGTGGCCGAGCACGAGCAGACGGCCGCGACAGGTCTTATTCAGCGCGGGGCTCCGGGGACGCTACCCATTGTCGGATTGCCGGTCAGCTTCGATGGTCAGCGCCCGCAGTTCGCGTGCGAGGCGCCGGAGCAAGGCGAACATAACGCCAGGCTTTTCCCGAAGTGATCATGACCGGCTGCCAACGCCAGGCGGCAGGTGCAACTTTGTGACCTTGAGGATGGAGCATTGGAAAGACTTCGGACATGGATGTTCGTGCCGGGCCATAACCGGCGCATGGTCGAGAAGGCGCAGGGAACGGATGTCGATGCCATCATGCTCGACATCGAAGATGGTGTGCTGCCCGAGTTTAAGCCGCAAGCGCGCGAGGTCATCGCCGAAGCACTGACAAAGCCTGCTCCGGCCGGCGCGCCGGTGCGTTTCGTGCGCATGAATGCCGTTGGTCAGCCGGATGCCCTGCGCGATCTCGACGCCGCCGTCGGTCCCAACCTCGATGGCCTGGTGGTGGCCAAGGTCGAGTGCCCCGAAGATCTTCATCGTCTTGACGGCATGGTCTCGCTGCTCGAGCATCAGCGGAATGTTCCGTCCGGGCAGATCCGCTTCCTGGTCGCGCTCGAAAGCGCGAATGCATTGTTGAACGCGCGCGCTATCGCCTCGGCATGTCCGCGCACCATGGGCATGATCCTCGGTACCGAGGATTACGCGCGCGATATCGGGCTACCGGTTGTCCGCACGCACGAGGCCAGCGATCTGATTTTCGCCCGCTCGCAATTCGTGAACGCGGCGACTGCGGCTGGCGTTCAGTCGGTGGATGGTGTCTGGCCGGACCTTAACAACGACGACGAATTGATCGCCGATTCTACGCGAGCGCGCCGACTGGGATTTACCGGCAAGTCCCTGATTCACCCAAAGCAGATCGAGGTCGTCAACCGCGTGTTCAGCCCGACCGAGGAAGAAGTCGACTTCGCCGAGCGTGTGCTCGCCGCCTTCAAGGACGCGGAAGCCAAAGGCATGGGCGCGGTCGCGTTCGGTGGGCAACTTCTCGACAAGCCGATCGTTGATCGCGCACGGGCTGTCGTCGAACTGCACACGGCAAAAAGCAAGGGAGCCACGTGATGGCTATTGTCAAAGGCTGGGAAGGGCGCTTCTTCGAGGATTTCAAGGTCGGTGACATCTACCGCAGCCGTCAGGGCCGCACGATCACGGATGCCGACAATATCTGGTTCACGCTGATCACCAACAATTCCAATCAGATCCACTACAATGCCGAGTATGCAAGCAAGACCGAGTTCAAGCAGATGCTGGTCAACAGCGCGCTGACGCTGTCGATCATCGCCGGGCTCGGGGTCATCGATGTCAGCGAGAACGGCTTTGCATTGGGCTGGGACCGTGTCGACCTGCCCAATCCGGTCTATGCCGGGGATACGCTGTTCTGCGAGCAGGAGGTTCTGGAGGCGCGGGAGTCCAAGTCGCGGCCGAACTCAGGTATCGTGAAGGTCAAGACGCGGGGTATCAAGCAGGACGGAACGGTCGTAATCGTCTACAGCCGTAGTGTCATGGTATGGAAACGAGACTTCGCGCCCAGTAAAAGTGACTTCTTCCCGGAACCCAAGGCGTGACAACGAGCTGAGAATACGATGGAACTTTCCGATGTCGCCGTCCCGCTCGGTGATGATTTCATGGATATCCGTGAGGGCGTCCGCAAGAGCTGCGCGGACTTCCCGGCCGAATATTGGCGCAAGCTGGATGCCGAGGAGGCCTATCCGGAAGCGTTCGTACGAGCCTTGTCCGAGGCCGGGTATCTCTCTGCCCTCATTCCGGAGGAATATGGCGGGTCGGGGCTTCCGCTGCGCGCGGCCTCCGTCATCCTCAATGAGATCCACGCGTCCGGATGCAACGCAGGCGCCTGTCACGCGCAGATGTACATCATGGGCACCTTGCTGCGGCACGGTAGCGAGGACCAGAAGCGGAAGTTCCTGCCGAAGATCGCAAGCGGCGAGCTTCGTCTGCAGGCTTTCGGCGTGACGGAGCCGACATCTGGGTCGGATACGCTGTCGTTGCGGACCCAGGCCGTCAGGTCGGGAAACGACGGCTATGTGGTCAACGGACAGAAGGTCTGGACCTCGCGCGCCTTGCATTCCGATCTGATGCTGCTTCTGGCGCGCACCGCGCAGAAGGGAGAAACGAAAAAGCGCACGCAGGGGCTGTCAGTATTCATTATCGATATCCGCGAAGGCGTGAAGTCCGGCTCGATCCGGATCCAGCCGTTGCCGGCGATGATCAATCACAACGCGACTGAGGTGTTTTTCAGTGACCACGTGATTCCCGCGGACAGTCTGATCGGTGAGGAAGGCGAGGGCTTCAGCTATATCCTGAGCGGCATGAATGCCGAGCGCATCCTGATCGCGTCCGAAGCGCTGGGCGATGCGCGTTGGTTCCTGGCCAAGGGCTCCGCTTATGCCAGTGAACGTGTGGTGTTCGGTCGTCCGATCGGCCAGAACCAGGGCATCCAGTTTCCCCTCGCGCGCGCCTATTGCGAGACCGAAGCGGCTGACATGATGGTGCGCCGTGCCGCAGCTCAGTTCGACGCCGGGCTCGATTGCGGCACAGAGGCGAACGTAGCCAAGTTGCTGGCTTCGGAGGCGTCGTGGCATGCGGCAGAGGCGACTCTGCAGGCGATGGGCGGCTTTGGCTTTGCGCGCGAATACGACGTCGAACGCAAGTGGCGGGAGACGCGCCTGTTTCAAACCGCGCCAATCTCCACGAACATGATCCTGGCCTATATTGGGCAGCGTATACTGGGGATGCCACGCTCTTACTGAGGACACGACTTCGGCATGACTGTCCTTCGCTCAGCGGCACATTGGGGCGCATTTCGAATGCGCGTCGAAGGCGGCCGCTTGGTGGGAGTTGAGCCGTTCGAGCATGATCCCCATCCCACCGAGCTGATTTCCGTCTGGCCAGAAATGGTGACGTCGCCTTTGCGGGTGGCAAAGCCTTCGATCCGCAAAGGGTGGCTCGAAGGCGATGGCGGCGCGCGGCGCGGCGAAGACGGTTACGTCGAGGTGTCATGGGATGTGGCACTCGATCGCGTGGCCTCGGAGATCAATCGCATCCGGCGCGACCATGGCAACGCGGCAATTTTCGGCGGCTCGTATGGCTGGGCCAGTGCCGGACGCGTCCATCATGCGCGCACCCTGTTGCACCGGTTTCTGAATACGATTGGCGGGTTTACCAGCCAGACGACGAACTACAGCTTCGGCGCAGCGATGGTGTTGCTTCCGCATATTCTGGGCAATCACAGCGCTGTCAGTTCGACCGCGACAACCTGGAAATCCGTCGCCGAGTCCTGCGATGTTCTCCTCGCCTTTGGCGGCGTTCCGCAGAAAAACTGGGAAGTGCTATCTGGCGGCTTTGGGGCGCACAGCTATCGAGGCCACATGTGCACGCTGGCCGATCGTGGGCTGCGCATGATCAATATCTCTCCGTTCCGGGGGGATCTCATCAATGGTCCGACGGTCGAATGGCTGCCGTTGCGGCCCAATACCGATACGGCGCTGATGCTGGCGCTCATCCGCGAGCTGATCAAAAATGGCCAGATCGACCGCGCGTTTCTCGATCGCTACACGTCGGGATTTGATGCGTTCGAAGCCTATTTATGTGGAGCAGTCGACGGCATCGACAAGGATGCAGTATGGGCCTCCACGATCACCGGCATCAATGCGCAGGTGATTGCCAACCTAGCCGGCGATCTGCCGGGCAAGCGCGTAATGTGCGCTGCGACGTGGAGCCTGCAGCGCGCGCGACACGGAGAGCAACCGTTCTGGGCCTTGATCGCGTTGGCCGCGGCACTTGGGCAGATCGGCCTGCCGGGTGGCGGTTTCGCCTTTGGCTATGGCTCCATGAACGGTATCGGCAATCAGCGTTATGCCACGCCGATGTCCGGTCCGCCGGTCGGGCACAATCCGGTTGGGATCGAAATTCCGGTCGCGCGGGTTGCGGATCTGTTGCTCGAACCCGGGCACACCGTTTTCTATAACGGCAAGAACATCACCTATCCGGACATCCGCATGGTCTATTGGGCTGGCGGCAATCCGTTTCACCACCATCAGGACCTGAACCGGCTGCGACGAGCGTTCCGGCGGCAGGACGTCGTCGTCGTCAACGAGCAGTATTGGACGGCGACGGCGCGTCATGCGGATATCGTCCTGCCCGCCACGACATCTGTCGAGCGCAACGATATCGGCGGCTCGTCGCGTGATCCGTTCATTCTGGCCATGCACAAGGGTATCGAGCCCGTCGGCGATGCGCGCGACGATTATGAGATTTTCACCGGGCTCGCCGAGCGGCTCGGGGCGAGCGAGACCTTCACGGAAGGAAAGTCGTCGGACGACTGGGTGCGGGAGAGTTGGGACCGCATCTCAACAAACCTCGCTCAGCGGGGCTTGAATCCGCCGGACTTCGAGACGTTCTGGGAAGAGGGATATTTCGAGATGCCGGCGCCCGAGCAGGATTTTGTGCTGCTCGGTGATTTTCGCAAGGATCCAGTTGCGCACCGCCTTTCGACACCATCCGGCCGCATCGAGATCAGCAGTGCCATCGTCGCTGGTTTCAACGATCCGGAGCTTCCTGGGTATCCCTCATGGCAGGATCCGGAGGAATGGGCCGGCGCGGAACTCGCGCATCGGTTTCCGATCCATCTTCTGACGCCGCAGCCGATGCGCAAATTGCACAGCCAGATGGATGCGAGCACGCTGAGCCGCCAGGGGAAGGTGGGAGATCGAGAGGTTATCCGCATCCATCCTCGCGATGCCACGGCGAGGGGGATCGGCGATGGCACAGTCGTCCGTGTCTTCAACGATCGCGGCGCATGTCTCGCGTCCGCGGCGCTTGATGACGACCTCCTGCCGGGTGTCGCTTTGCTGCCAACGGGAGCGACGTATGATCCGGCTGCCGATGGGACGGATTTGCACGGCAACCCGAATGTTTTGACCCGGGATATCGGTACGTCAAGGCTCGGTCAGGGGTGCGCGGCCCAGAGCTGCCTCGTCGAGATCGAGCGCTATGTCGGAACACCGCCGCCGGTCTCAGCATTCGAGCCGCCGCAGATATCGGACGGCTGACAGCGCCGGTTCCGCGACGCGCTTCGAAATTCCCATCGTTCAGGACGGGCTTCGCGCCAGGCGTGGCGGCGTCTCGCTGGGGTTATTCTCCTGGGCCTCGTCGACCGCTGCGTAGGCCGAAGTCAGCATGCGCGCGACCGTTCGGAAATAGGCTTCCAGCCGATCGATACTGCCGGCTTCCTGTGTGAACGTAGACGACGTATTGACGATGCTCGTCAGCAGGAAGGCGATATCATCGACGGGGCTGTCAGGCCGCAGCTCTCCTTTGTCACGGGCTGCGACGACGGCCGCGAGCACGTACTCGTGAACGTAGATGGAGAAGTCGGCAAGAGCTTCACGTGCATTTGGGCTGAGCAGATCACTTTCAAGGCGCAGGCGGCCAATCAGGCTCCAGGGCCGCCCGCCGATGCCGGCACGATTGAATTTGCGATGCCGCTCCATGTTGAAAGCGACGACGCCATCCAGCTTTTCCGACAGATTGGCCTCGGGGTCTTGCCAAATCTTGCGGTGACGCGCCAACGCACCGTCCACATACTCGCGAAGAACTTCCTCGACGAGTTTCTTCTTCGGCCCGAAATGGTAGTGGATGTTGGTCGTGGTGATCCCGAGCGCGGATGCGATATCACCGTAGCTCGCGCCGCGAAAGCCTTTGCGGATCAGCAGGTCGGTGGCGACCTTCTTGATCCGCTGGCGCATCTCGCTGCCTGCTGTGTTGTCGCGAGACGGTCTCATGAGATCAACCCGGCTTTCCGGCCTCGCCCGTCTCGCTGCGGCACTGCACCAAAAGCTCGGTGCTGCCCTCCTGCACGACGCTTCCATCCTGCTTCAGGATCTGCATCCCCAGGGTCAGGATGCCGCGATTGCCACGGCGGGTCAGCCGTCGCTGATTGATTGTGATCACGACGCTCATTCGGTCGCCGATGAGCAGTGGCGCGCGAAACGACCAGTTCCAGCCCAATGTCGCGACACCCATGAAACGCACGGCGCAGCGGGTCTTCAATCCATCCGCCAGCGACAATCCGAGGAGACCGTGCGCGATGCGTCCGGGGAAGCCCTGGGCACGCGCGAATTCGTCATCCATATGCACATCGAACAGATCGCCGACGAGACCGGCAAACCCCACCACGTGAGCTTCCGTGACGGTCA
The DNA here is from genome assembly GCA_023423275.1 of Pseudomonadota bacterium. GTDB lineage: Bacteria > Pseudomonadota > Alphaproteobacteria > Rhizobiales > Hyphomicrobiaceae > ZC4RG25. The sequence continues at coordinate 27,916 of JAFAFW010000054.1, read as the reverse complement.
CGCCCGCTGTCGTGAAATGGTCTCCGATCTCAACGTCCTCATACCAGTATTCACCGGCGGGAAGGAGGCGTCCGGCAGGCGCGGACTGGGATGCGGTGAGTTCCATTCTCTCTTCGTCTCCTCCGGGATCACGGCTTTGCGCCTGTTGGCCGGCAGTATATTACTTACTTACTACTCAGTAAAATAGCATTGACTCATATTCGTCCTGAAGTCAGGATGCCGCGCAAAATCGGTCAGAAGCCGACGCGGATTTTCTGCTTCGTGGAGGAACAAGCGGGTGAGGGTCATTTCTGTTGCTGATGCCGTAGCCCTGGTGCGGGACGGCGATACTGTTGTGATCGGCGGCTCGGGCGGCGGTCACTCGGTACCCGAGACGCTGATGGCGGCGCTTGGCCAGCGCTTTCGCGAAACCGGACATCCTCGGCAGATCACATCGCTGCATCCTGTGGGCCTTGGAGATCGCGATAAGCGTGGCGCCGGGCATTTCGCTCAGGACGGCATGCTGAAGCGCATCATTTGCGGCACCTACGTGGATTCTCCACCGATTTCCGACATGGCGGCCGCCGATAAGATCGAGGCCTATACGCTGCCGCAAGGTGCGCTGTCTCAGATGATGCGCGATCTGGCAGCCGGACGCCCGGGACTGTTCACGAAGACGGGCCTTCATACGCTTGTTGATCCACGCCACGGCGGCGGCAAGCAGAGCCCGCGCACCAAGGAAGACCTCGTCGAGCTGGTGGAGCTGAAGGGCGAGGAGTGGCTGTTCTACAAGCCGATCAAGATCGATGTCGCGTTCCTCCGCGGTACCACTGCCGATGAGGATGGCAACATCACCATGGAGCAGGAAGCCGTCTACGGCGAGATGATCTCCATGGCGCAGGCGACGCGCCGGGCAGGAGGCGTCGTCATCGTCCAGGTCAAGCGGATGGCGAACCGCGGCACGCTGCCCGGCAAGCAGGTCAAGATTCCGGGCATGCTGGTGGATTTCGTCGTCGTTGATCCGGCACAGCGTCAGACCTACGGCACCGAGTATTCCCCGTCGTTCGCAGGCGAATTGAGGGAACCGCTGTCCTCGTTCGAGCCACTGCCGCTCGATCCCCGCAAGGTGGTCGCCCGTCGCGGAGCGATGGAAGTATTTCCCGGGGCGGTGTGCAATCTCGGATCCGGCATTTCGACGGGAATTGGCACGGTCGGCGCCGAGGAGCGGATTCTCGATCATATCGTGCTGACCAACGAACAGGGGCTGATCGGTGGCGCACCGGCCGTGGGGCACGAGGCCGGGGCCGCGCGCAACTACTGGGCCATGATCGACCAGCCCTACCAGTTCGATTTCTATGATGGTGGCGGACTCGATCTCGCCTTCCTGTCGTTTGCTCAGGTGGATGAGAAAGGCAACGTCAATATCAGCCGGTTCGATGGCCGCATCGTCGGTATCGGTGGCTTCGTGAACATCAGCCAGAATGCACGAAAAGTCGTGTTCGGCGGAACGTTCACAGCAGGTGGTCTGGATATCCGCTGGCCGGACGGCAAGGCGCACATCGCGCGCGAGGGCAAGCATCGCAAGTTTCTGGCGGAAGTCGAGCAGCTTTCATACAACGGCGCTTACGGTTGGGAGCGCGGTCAGGAAGTGCTGTATGTGACGGAGCGCGCGGTGTTCCGGCGGATGGCGAGCGGGCTGGAGCTCATCGAAATCGCCCCGGGTATTGACGTGCAGCGTGATATCTATGCTCACATGGCATTCAAGCCCACCATTGCGGATAATTGCCGCGAGATGGATGCGCGCCTGTTCCGCGCGGAGCCGATGAACCTGGCGGCAGATTTGGCAAAAAAAGCATCGCAGCCGCGTTCGGAGCGCGTAGCGGAATGGCTGAGGGCGCAAGACCAAAACCGTGGCTGATCGCACTTTCATAGGTTTAAACGAGGTGGGTGCGAGGAGGCGCTCGAGAGCCGGACTGATATTCAATTTCAAAAATTTCAAACCGTAGATGTCAAAGGAGAAACGCTCATGACGACCTTTAAACGCCGTACTGTTATCGCTGCCCTGGGGCTCGGACTGGCTATTGGAAGCGCTGTCCCCGCGATGGCGCAAAAGATTACGCTGCGTCTCGGGCATGACCAGGTCACCGGTCACACGTACCATCGCACGGCGCAGCACTTTGCGAAGCGGCTTTCGGAAGAATCAGGCGGCGAAATCACCGTGCGCATTTTCCCCGGCGGCCAGCTCGGAACCGAGACCTCGATGCTCGATGGTCTGAAGAGCGGCAACATGGATATGTCGGTCTCGACCACGGCCAACGCTTCGAGCTTCGTGAAGAAGTACGGCATCCTCAGCGTCAGCTATTTGTTTGCTGACGAAAACCACTTCCTCAAGACGTTGAACGATCCTGAATTCCTGAAGATGTTCGACGCAATGACTGACGAGGTCAAACCGGGCTTCCGTCGCGTCGGACTGATCACCCCGGGCGCACGGCACTATTACAGCAACAAAGGGCCGGTGACTTCGATCGCAGATCTCGATCAGATCAAGATGCGCGTGATGGCTTCGCCGGTCGAATCCAAGGTCTGGGGAGCGCTCGGAACTTCGCCGCTGGCCATTCCGTTTGGCGATCTCTACACCGGCATGCAGACCGGCCTGATCCAATCGGCTGAAAATTCACCTGGTTCGTATGGGCTGAACAAGCACTACGAAGTCGCTCAGTATTTCTCCCTTACCGGCCATCAGTGGCCGATCTCGGGCATCTTCATGAGCGACATCACCTGGAACAAGCTGTCTGACAAGCAGAAGGCAGCGGTGATGAAGGTTGCCGGCGAAATCTCGACGTTCGCTGTAAAAGACGCGGTCGAGAGCGATGCCCAAGTCCTCAAGGACATGCAGGAAAAGAACGGCGTGAAGGTCAACAAGGTCGATACGGCTCCGTTTGTTGCAAAGCTGTCTGGATTGCAGGATGAAGTCGCCAAGGAATTGGGAACGAACGACATGCTTGCCCGTGTTCGGGCATTGAAGTAATCGCTGAGCATGGATCGGCGCCGGGCGAGGACCTCGTCCGGCGCCGATATTTATCGCCCACGCACAACAAGCAGCCGGCGCTTCTGCCTTGGAGCGTTCACACATGGGGGGAGGAAGGCAAGCGATGGAAGCTTTTGTGCGGTTCAACGCCGCTTTGGAACGATGGTGCGGCTACGCCGCTGCGTTCTGTCTCTTGGTTTTCACGGCGGTCGTATTTATCGACGTCGTTTACAGGCAGATTTTGAAATCACCGCTGCTGTGGCCGTCGGAGGTTTCAGTTTCGCTGTTTGTCTGGTCGGTGATGTTGGGGGCGGCCGTCTGCACGCGCCGCCAAGCCCATCTCGCGGTTGAGGTTCTGCCCCCGCTGTCGCCGCGCATTGATCGTTTCTTGCGTGTTCTGGTGAATATCCTTGTTTTGATCTTCGCCGTTCTGATCTTTTGGACGGGCGCGAAGCAGGCCATGGCGGGCGTCAGTCGCTTCACGCCGATGATGGGATTTCCCTTGTGGCCGTTTCTGATTGCCCTTCCGATCCCCGCGATACCCATGATGCTGTTCTCGATCGAGCATCTGCTGACGGGCTCTCCACCACCGCCCGCCGTCGAACTCGAAATTCTTGAAGAAGAGGGGGTAAAGCCGTGAGCCCCATTGCCGCCCTCTTCATCGCCTTCTTCGGCCTCGTGTTGCTGCGGGTGCCGATTGCGCACTCCTTGGCGCTCGCGTCTGCTTTGATCATCTGGTGGGAAGGACTGAGCTTCGATCTCATTGCTCAGCAGATGTTTCACGGGCTTAATTCGTTCACGCTGATGGCCGTGCCGTTCTTCCTTCTGGCCGGCCAGCTTTTGAACGCCGGGTTGATTACGGATCGCCTGGTGCGTCTCGCCTATGCCCTGGTTGGCTGGGTGCGCGGCGGTCTGGCGCATATCAACGTCGTCGTCAGCATGATCTTCGCCGGTATGTCCGGTTCTTCGACGGCGGACACGGCTGGCGTTGGTGCAGTTCTCATCCCGGCCATGATCAAGCGTGGATTTGATCGCCGGTTCACCGTCGCGATCACGGCGGCGTCGTCGACCATGGGTGTGATCATTCCACCGAGCATCTTGATGGTGATCTATGGGGCGGCTGGCGGCGTATCGATCGGCGCTCTGTTCCTGGCCGGTGCGATACCCGGGATGCTGGTCGGTGCAGGCCAGATGTTCTACGCATACTATTACGCCGTGAAGAATGATATTCCGGCCGAACAGTCCGCCTCGCTGACGGAACTCGGCTCGGCCTTCAAAGGCGGCTTCTTGCCTCTACTCGTGCCGGTCATCATCATCGGCGGCGTATTGACGGGACAGTTCACCGCGACCGAAGCGGGCATGATTGCTTGCGTCTATACAATCTTCCTGATCTTTGGCGTGTTCCGGTCAGCAAAACTGCGTGACATACCCAGGGTGCTGGTGGATGCGACGGTGATCTACTCACAGCCGCTCATCGCCGTCGCTGCTGCAATGGTGTTCGGGTGGCTCCTCGCCTACTTCGATGCACCTGCACAAATTGCTGAACTCGCGGGGCCGGTGGCGCAGCATCCGACGTTGACGTTGTTCTTTATTTGCGCCGTCTTCATCATTCTCGGCACGTTCATGGATGGTATTCCAGCCATCATCATATTCATGCCGATTGTCAGCGAATTGGTTGCGTCGTCGGGTGCAAATCCCATTCACGCGGGACTTGTCGTCGTCATGACCCTGGCTCTTGGGCTTGTCACACCACCTTATGGCCTTTGCCTCCTGCTGGCTTGCGTCATCGGCAAGATCAAAGTCTCGGAAGTGATGAGCCAGATGTGGGTTTTCTATGCCCTGTTCCTGGCTGTCGTTTTCATCGTGATCCTGTTCCCGGAAATTGCGCTCTTCCTGCCGCGCCTGGTGATGCCGCAATTCATCAACTGACACCTGGGACGTACTCGGACGACGATGGCCGGGCCGCGAAAGCGGTCCGGCCATTTTCTTTTCTGCGTGGGCTATGCCTGGGGTCGTCTCACGACGGCGCGGATTCCAGACACGATCGGCATACGTCGTTCGTTGTGAAGCTGTGTCCTATTTGCCGACGAAACGCCATTGCGCTGTTGTAAATGGTCAGGCTAGTGGAGCGTCGGTACGCTGCAGGATGCGCAGCCGGGTGTCAGCGTTGGGGGGCAAGTGTCATGCGAGGCGGCCTCGTATCCTCGGGCGAAGGAGCGCCATCAGCGCGCCGCCACGCGTGGATGGTCCGATTGGGGACGGGCGTACTTTCCTTTTTATGCCTGGCTGCGGTCGTCGCTTCATCGGCCGGGGCGGAAGAGGCCCAGGCGGCTGACGGCCCGCCGCTCGATATCGCCATTCTCATGAGTTCGCGAAACGACGTCTGCTACGACCCCGGGGACGTCGCGGCCGTCAAGAAGCTGTCGACATTCGTCGCAGACAACTTCAACCAGCGCGGAGGCATCGGCGGACGACGCGTCGTCCTCAACTTCTTGGACGACGAGCGCAGCGCCCAGAAGAGCGTCGCCAACATGCGTCTGGCGATCAACAATCCCGACACGCTCGCCATTGTCGGTTTATCGAATTCGAACCGCGCGAAAGAGGTGTTCGACACGCTGGGTGACGACATCCGCAACAGCAAGATTCCGTATCTCTCGGACATATCCGTCAACAGCATCTTTGAAGGCTCGCCGAACGTGCTGACCATGCGCGCCTCGCAGGATGCCGAACGCGTGCCGGTGATGACCGAGTTCATCCGCCAGAGTTACTACGAGAGACCGGCGTTCGTCGGGTTGTCGGATATGGTGTTCAGCGCATCTCTTGGTGACGGCCTGAAGGAGGCGCTCAACCCGAAGGGCCTTATTGGCGATCACCGGCTGACGCTGCAGAACGATGAACTGGTGGCCAGCGAAATTTCCGCGATGGTTGCCGATCTGAAGGAAAAGCAGCCAGACCTTCTGATCCTGAGCATCGGCAGCCGCCGTCTGGTCGATGTCGTCAAGAAACTGCTGGCCGAAGACGTATCGCCGGCCTTGTTCATCACAGGACGGATCGATGCGCTCCCTCCCGAATTTGCCAATGCCTACCCGAATTCCATCTATCAGCTTGCATGGGATCGTCTGCCCGAAGTCTACAGCGACAGATTGAGAACCCTGATCGACCGCGATGCGCCAGGGGCGTGGGTGATGGAGGGGCGCAAGATCGCTCAGGCACCGGGGTGGTCGACTGGAGAATGTACGCCGCGTCCGGAAAATGCGGCGCCGGATGCGCTCTCCGACGTCAACATGCGTGCAATCGGCGTTGGTACACAGTTTGCCGATATGATTGCTCTCATCGTCGCAACGGCGCGTACGGCCGCACATACCGACATCGCGAGTCTGCGCGCGCAGGTACTGAAAGAATTGACGACGACGTATGCGACGGGACGAGGCGCGTTCAAAGGCGCGTTTGAGAACTGGTCATTCGATCCGCAAACCCGGTCGGCCTCGCGCACGCCGTTCATCGTCATGCTCCCGCGGGGGCTGGGACGTACGCAACTCGCACCTGTCCAGTTCGTGCGGCTGAGAGACGGCCTGTTGAGACGCCTGAATACCCTTTATCTCGATATCGACATGATCCGCTCGCAGCGTGTCGAGGACAGTGAGAAGACGTTCTTCGCCGAGTTCTATCTGTCGATGCGCGATAATACGAACGCATCAATCGATCAGCTCGATTTTACGAATGCCTATCTCGATCCCAGTACCAACAAGCGGCAGATCACCATTGAGGAACTGCATAACGGAGGGCGCAGCGACGCCTATCCGGAACGCATGAAAATCTACAAAGTGGCGGGGCGTTTCGTCTTCGAGCCGGATCTGTCGAACTATCCGTTCGACACGCAGAGATTTTCAATCGACGTGCAACCGAAGCGTGGCGATGCACCGTTTATCGTCCAGCCGCCGCCTCTGTCGCTACGCGACAAGCAGATCCAGACGGATGGCTGGGAACCAAAGAGCCAATACGTGGGCTATGACGAGGATTTCATTCCTCTGCTTGATGCCTATACGCACCAGCCGAGTGTCGTACCGTTCTATAAAGCGAGCTATGTCTGGCTGATGCAGCGTCAGACAACGGATTATGTGTTCCGCGTCATTGTCCCATTGGCGTTCATTCTGATCGTCGCCTACCTGTCGATCTTTATTCCCGCGACGCATTTCGAGGCGATCGTAACGATCCAGGTGACGGCTCTGCTTTCCGCAGTCGCGCTTTACCTGGCCATCCCGCAATTGGGTTCGGATACGGCGACGCTCTCAGATCGCCTGTTTATTTTCGATTATATGATGGTCAGCTTCATGATCGTGATCTCGATCCTGCGCATTAACAAGCACGTGGCCAATCGAAAATGGCTTTCTCGCTTGTTGGGGACGGTTCACGTTGTGGCCGTTCCAGTCATGGTGCTGCTGGCTGGATACTATGTTTATCACTTGAGCGTGGACGGGCAATCAGTGGCGATCCCAGAGCTGATTACTAAAATGCAATCAGCTCTGGGGCCTCGGATTTGAGATGTCGGATCACTCCCAGCTCAGCGCGCCGCCGTTCTGGTATTCGATGACGCGCGTCTCGAAGAAGTTCTTCTCCTTCTTGAGGTCCATGGCCTCCGACATCCAGGGGAACGGGTTTTCCGTGCCCTTGAATACCGGCGCGAGCCCGATCTGCGCGCAGCGGCGATTGGCGATGAAGTGCATGTATTGCTCGCACAGCGCCGCATTGAGGCCGAGGAAACCGCGCGGCATCGTATCGCGGCCGTAGGCGGCTTCCAGCTCGGCCGCCTCACGCAGCATGCCGCGAACTTCCTCCTGGAACGCCTTAGTCCAAAGGTGCGGATTCTCGGCCTTGATCTGGTTGATGACGTCGATGCCGAAGTTCAGATGGATGCTCTCGTCGCGCAGGATGTACTGATACTGCTCGGCGATGCCGACCATCTTGTTGCGGCGGCCAAGCGACAGAATCTGCGCGAAGCCGGTGTAGAACCACATGCCTTCGAACACGACGTAGAAGGCGACAAGATCCTTGAGGAAGCTCTGGTCCGCTTCCGGCGTACCTGTCGCAAAGTTGGCGTCGTCGAGGTTCTTGGTGTGTTTCAGCGCCCACGCCGCCTTGTCGGTGATCGACGGCACTTCGCGGTACATATTGAACAGCTCGCCCTCATCCAGGCCGAGACTTTCGACGATGTACTGGAACGTGTGCGTGTGTACCGCCTCCTCGAATGCTTGGCGCAGCAGATACTGGCGGCATTCGGGATTGGTCAGGTGGCGATAGATGGCCAGCACGATGTTGTTGGCGACGAGAGATTCCGACGCGGCGAAAAAGCCGAGGTTGCGCTTGATGGCGCGGCGCTCATCGTCGGTCAGGCCGTCGCGCGACTTCCACAGCGCGATATCGGCCTGCATCGACACTTCGGTCGGCATCCAGTGATTGTTGCAGCCGGCGAGATATTTCTCCCAGGCCCAGGTGTACTTCAGCGGCAGCAGTTGGTTCACGTCGGCGCGGCAATTGATCATGCGCTTGTCGTCGACGGACACGCGCCCCGCGCCACGATCAATTTCTCCTAAGCCGGTTGAGTCAGCAGGCACAGCCGGAGCTTTAATCGGCTGCTTGCGCGGTGTCGGGTTGGTTGCGGGCGTGGCTGGTTCGGACCAGTCGAGCATCGGGTATTCTCCAGGATATGATCGCACTTCAAAGTGAGGAATTCATCGCCTCCCATGGTGGGAGAGGGCTGGAGCACAAGGGAAAACCGCGTTGGTTCGCCTTTCGTCGCTCCAATCCTCGCCCGTGCTGCACTCAAAAGGGGGGAGGCAGCATTCGCGTGAGCTATTGGCAGGCCTCGCAGGTCGGATCGTCGATTGAGCAGGCGAGCACCGGCGGGCGTTCTTCCTCAGGCGCCGACACCATGCCGCCGCCGACCGACACCGCGTTGAGCTTGCCGTCGGTGCCCTTCAGCGTCGACTTCTCGACATGCGTCGCCGATTGCGTGCGCAGGTAGTACGTGGTCTTCAGGCCGCGTTCCCAGGCGAGCCGGTAGAGCGCATCGAGCTTCCGGCCGTTCGGCGCGGCGAGGTACAGGTTCAGCGACTGTGCTTGATCGATCCACTTCTGACGGCGCGAGGCGGCCTCGACCAGCCAGTGCGCATCAACTTCGAACGCCGTGGCATACAGCGCCTTCAGATCTTCCGGCACACGGTCGATGGGGCCGAGCGAACCATCGAAGTATTTGAGGTCGGAGATCATCACCTCGTCCCACAATCCGCGCTCTTTCAGGTCACGCACCAGGTACGGGTTCACGACCGTGAAGTCGCCCGACATGTTGGCCTTGACGTAGAGATTGCGGAACGCCGGTTCGATCGACTGCGCCACGCCGACGATGTTGGAGATCGTTGCCGTCGGTGCGATCGCCATGACGTTGGAATTACGCATGCCGGACGTTTTCACTCGTTCGCGCAGGCTATCCCAGTCGAGCGTGGTGGACGTATCGGCGCGCAGATATTCGCCGCGCGCGTCAGCGAGGAGCTGAATGGAGTCGATCGGCAGGATGCCGCGGCTCCACAACGATCCGTCGAACGACGCATAGCGTCCGCGCTCTTCCGCAAGATCGACTGACGCTGAAATCGCGCAGTAGCTGATGGCTTCCATGCTCTCGTCGGCGAACGCCACCGCCTCGTCCGAACCGATCGGAATACGCAACGCGTGCAGCGCATCCTGATGACCCATCAATCCCATGCCGACCGGGCGATGCCGCAGATTGGACCGCCGTGCCTCGGGGATGGTGTAGAAATTGATGTCGATGACGTTATCGAGCATCCGCATCGCGGTGTTCACCGTGCGCGCCAGACGCGCCCGGTCGAGGCCCTTTTCTGTGATGTGCGCGGCGAGGTTGATCGAGCCGAGATTGCAGACGGCGACCTCACTATCCGACGTGTTGAGCGTGATCTCGGTGCACAGGTTCGACGAGTGGATCACGCCGCAATGCTGCTGCGGAGAGCGGATGTTGCACGGATCCTTGAATGTCACCCACGGGTGGCCCGTCTCGAACAGCATGGTCAGCATCCGCCGCCACAGATCCACCGCGCGCAGGCGGCGGGCGACCTTCATCTCCATGCGTTCGGCTTTCTGCTCGTAATAGGCATAGCGTTCGGCGAAGGCCTTGCCGTAGAGATCGTGCAGGTCCGGCGTTTCGTCCGGCGAAAACAGCGTCCACTGGCCGTCCTCGGCGACGCGCTGCATGAACAGGTCCGGCACCCAGTTGGCGGTGTTCATGTCGTGCGTCCGGCGTCGGTCGTCGCCGGTGTTTTTCCTGAGATCGAGAAACTCCTCGATGTCGATGTGCCAGGTTTCGAGATAGGCACACACCGCGCCCTTGCGCTTGCCGCCCTGATTGACGGCGATGGCCGTGTCATTGGCGACCTTGAGGAACGGCACCACGCCCTGGCTCTGGCCGTTGGTGCCCTTGATGTGCGCACCGAGACCGCGCACGCGGCTCCAGTCGTTGCCGAGACCGCCGGAATACTTGGCCAGCAGCGCGTTGTCCTTGACGGCTTTGAAGATGCCGTCGAGATCGTCCGACACGGTGGTCAGGAAGCAGGACGAAAGCTGCGGGCGCAGGGTGCCGGAGTTGAACAGCGTTGGCGTCGAGCACATGAAATCGAACGACGAGATGAGGTCGTAGAACTCGATGGCGCGCGCTTCACGGTCGATTTCACGGATGGCGAGGCCCATGGCGACGCGCATGAAGAATGCCTGCGGCAGCTCGAAGCGAATGCCCTGCGTCTGCAGGAAGTAACGATCGTACAACGTCTGCAGGCCGAGGAATTGGAACTGCAGATCGCGTTCCGGCTTCAGCGCGGCGGCGAGTTTGGCGAGATCGTAACGGCCGAGTTCGGGGTCCAGCAGTTCGGCCTTGATGCCGGTCGCGACATAGGCGGAAAAGTATTCAGCATAGCGCGTCGCCATATCGGCTTGGGTTGCCTGATCGGAGCGTGCATTCACGAACGACAACGCCTCGGTGCGCAGCTTGTCGAGGAGCAGGCGGGCGCTGACGTAGGCGTAATTCGGCTCCTGCTCGATCAGCGTGCGGGCCGCCATGATCGGCGCCAGCGCCAATTCATCAAGCGTGATGCCGTCGTAAAGATTGCGATGGGTTTCAGCCAGGATCGGCTCGGCCGAGACGTCGGCCAGACCGGAACAGGCTTCCTCGATCACACGTGTCAGGCGCACCTGATCGAGTGCTGAAAGGCTGCCGTCGGCGTTTTTGACATTCAGTGCGAGCGCAGGCAGCGCCTGGGAGGCGGTCGTCTTCTCGGCGGCGCGCTCGCGGGCGCGTTCCTCGCGATACAGCACGTAGGCGCGGGCAACCTTGTGGTGCTCGCCGCGCATCAGCGCCAGTTCAACCTGATCCTGGATTTCTTCGATGTGGAAGGTCCGGCCGGTGTCCCCGCGGCGTGTCAGAGCCGCGACGATGTGAGCGGTCAGCTCCTCGACGATTTCATGCACACGGCGCGAGGCGGCTGCGCGGCCTCCCTCCACGGCGAGGAATGCCTTGGTGACGGCGACGGTGATCTTGCTGGGATCGAACGGCGTGACGGAGCCGTTGCGGCGGATCACCTGGAAGGCTGGTGTCGCTTTGGATGAGGCGTCGCCAGCGGCAGCCCGGCCAGTGCTGGAAGGACCGGATCCCGATGATCTGGCTTCGAGAGTGAGAGACATTTCGGCAGACCCCTAAATCTTGAAGGGGGCATGGGCCGAGCGGACGCGTGCGGAGAACGGCGCTGAACAGCGCCCATAAACCTGCAAGCGACCACCGGGACACCCCGCCCGAGGACGTTATTCGCTTGTCGCGGCAGGTCTCCTGGCTCACGGGTCGCTGCTGTTGTCTGGCCTTCCCGATGCAACTCCGCATCAGTGACACTGGTCGACAACAGCTCGCCGCTTACAGTTGCGGGGGCAGCCCCGGAATCGCCTGGAAAATCAGGCTCACCGGGTTCCCTCTTAGCTCAGGACCAAACAGGCCCCGAGAACCTCGACACCCACATTTAGTTGGTGATTCGCGTTCATGGCGCAATGGGTCGTAGGTTGCGAAATTGATTTGCACAGCTTGCTCACGGCAATCCCACAGCTTGGCGCGCCTCACGACGGGCTGGATTCGGTGCGGCTCTGTCCGAAAAGGTAGGATCTTCAGTCCTATTCCAGCCGACTGCCATGCTGCGGTGCATAGCTTGCGCCATGATGCGACGGGATTCTGCCCATCTTGCGTTGCAGGGATAGACGTTCCTTGCAGGGGTTCCGACAGAGATGAACGTGAAACGCCGAACGGTCGTTCTGGGCGGGGCGGCGCTTGTAGCCGGCGCGAGTGGTGCGGCATGGGTGTTGCGTCGAGGCCACAGCGCCCCGACACCGATTTCGCTGAGAACCTATGATTGGCAAATCGCCGATTTTCGGAGCGGTGGAACAACTGGCCTGCCACGAGATCTGCCCGATCCGTTATTCCGTGCCGAACCGCAGTGCACGGCGACGCTCGATAAGGTGCTCGGGCCGTGCCACACCAACGACGTGCCCATTCGCGGCGAGATCACTGAAGGCGTCAAAGGACTTCCGACGCGCGTCAGTTTCCGCATTGTTCATGCCGGTGTCTGCGCGCCCATATCGGGTGCGGATGTCGAGATCTGGCACGCCGATGCGCGAGGTGTCTATTCGGGACGTGCGGCCGGGATGTGCAATCCGCGCGATGAAGCCGCCCGCGAGGCGGCATACTTGCGTGGCCGGCAGATCACTAACGCCGACGGGCAGGTCCACTTTCTGACGGTCTATCCAGGCTGGTACAGTGGTCGCGCCGTGCATGTTCACGTGCGCATCCTGGTGGAGGGACGTGAGCTTCTGATCACGCAGTTTCTGTTCGACGATGCCCTCAGCGACTTGGTTTACCAAAACCATCCCGATTACATCGCCCGCCCGGTTCGTGACACGATGAACGGCGGCGATACGGTTTTCGACGTGGGCGAGGCAGCGCGCTTCATCTTCGACGTTGAGAAGCTTGACAGTGGTGTGCTTCAGGCGAGCTACACGATTGGTGTCGCCAGCGGTTGAGGCGCGCGGCCAGGGACTGGCCCATAGCCCATCGAAATATCCTCTGGAATATAGCGCCGGATCGGCTATTGCTAGCCCGATAGCTGTGCACAGTGTCGAAGGAGGATCGAGATGGTGATGGTAAAGCGCAGGAGCCTGTTCGCAATTGCGGGACTCGCGGCCGCGGGCCTCATGACTTGGGGTTTGGGCGGTACGCCGGCTCGTGCCCAAGGCAACGACTTGGTCGTTTTTGCCGCTGCCAGCCTGGAGAATGCGTTGGATGACATCAACGCGCAGTGGGAAAAGGATACCGGAAAGAAAGCCAAAATCTCTTACGCCGGTAGCTCCGCGCTGGCCAAGCAGATCGAGCAGGGCGCGCCTGCGAGTGTCTTCATCTCGGCGGATCTGGCCTGGATGGACCATGTCGCCCAAAAGAACCTCATCAAACCGGACACGCGATCCAACCTGCTCGGGAATCGCATCGTGTTGATCGCGCCCAAGGACAAGGCGCAGCCGGTCGATATCAAACCGGGCTTCGATCTGGCCAAGATCCTCGGAGACGGGCGTCTCGCGGTGGCCAATGTCGCTGCTGTGCCCGCGGGCAAGTACGGAAAGGCCGCGCTGGAGAAGCTCGGCGTCTGGGCCAGCGTATCTGATAAATTGGCTCAGGCGGACAATGTCCGGGCCGCGTTGCTCCTGGTCTCGCGAGGCGAGGCGCCAGCGGGTATCGTGTATCAGACGGATGCCGCCGCCGATCCCAACGTCAAGATAATCGGGACTTTCCCGGAAGATACGCATCCGCCGATCATCTATCCGATTGCGCTGACGTCCGAAGCCAGTCATCCGGACGCGGCAGCATTTCTCGCCTATCTGAAATCTGCTAAGGCGAAGCCACTGTTCGAAGCGCAGGGCTTCACGGTGCTCGGCCCAGGGCAGTCGTAGGGCGAGCGCGCAAGCGAATATCTTGCCGTGATTGCAGATCTGCTTCGCTGAGGGAGATCCTATTGGAGTGGATGACCCTCAGCCCTGAGGAATGGACGGCGGTGATGCTGAGCTTACGGGTCGCCACGGTGGCGACCGTGCTCGCGCTGCCGCCCGGAATTCTGATCGCCCTCGCGTTGGCGCGCGGGCGTTTCTGGGGCCTATCGCTGCTCAACGGCTTGGTGCTGCTGCCTCTCATCCTGCCGCCAGTCGTGACCGGCTATCTGTTGCTGATCCTGTTCGGGCGGCGCGGACCCATCGGCAGTTTCCTGGCGGAGCATTTCGGGATCGTCTTCTCTTTCCGCTGGACGGGCGCGGCCCTCGCTTGCGGCGTGATGGGTTTTCCGCTGCTCGTGCGCGCGATCCGGCTGTCGGTCGAAGCCGTCGACGCGCGTCTGGAGGAGGCTGCCGGTACGCTTGGCGCCAACCGGGTCTGGGTCTTTCTCACGGTGACGCTGCCGCTGATCATTCCCGGCATCATTGCGGGAATGGTGCTCTGCTTCGCCAAGGCCATGGGCGAGTTCGGCGCAACGATCACGTTCGTCTCGAACATCCCGGGTGAAACGCAGACGCTGCCGTCGGCGATCTATACGTTTACACAAGTCCCGGGGGGAGACGTCGGAGCGTTCCGGTTGACGCTGATTTCCATTGCGATTGCGATGGTCGCGCTGATTGCCTCCGAGATGATGGCGCGTGCGGCCAGCAAACGGCTGGATGTCGAGTGATGCTGGCCGTCGATATCACGCATCGGCAGGGCGACTTTCTTCTCGACGCGCATTTCGAGGCAGGCAGCGGCCTCGTGGCATTGTTCGGTCGCTCCGGTTCGGGCAAGACGTCGATCATCAATATCATCGCTGGACTCGTCAGGCCACAGACTGGCCGGATTGCCGTCGGCGACACGGTGCTGGTCGAGAGCGCGCGGAACATTTTCATTCCTCGACATCGGCGACGGATCGGTTACGTCTTCCAGGAAGGCCGCCTCTTCCCACACATGACGGTGCGCCAGAATCTGCTCTACGGCCGCTGGTTTGTGCCCCGCAGCGAGCGGCGTGACGACTTCGACCACGTCATCGAAATGCTGGGTATCGAACATATGCTGGATCGGCGCCCCGGCCGTCTTTCGGGTGGGGAAAAGCAGCGCGTCGCAATCGGCCGGGCACTGCTCGCCAGCCCACGGCTGTTGCTGATGGACGAACCGCTGGCGTCCCTCGATGAAGCACGCAAGGCGGAGATCTTGCCCTACATCGAGCGCCTGCGGGATGAAAGCGGTGTTCCGGTCGTCTACGTCAGTCACTCCCTCGCCGAGGTTGCGCGACTGGCGACCACGATCGTTCTGCTGTCGGACGGGAAGGTCGCCGCAAGCGGTCCGGCGCTGGATCTCCTTCATCGACTGGATCTTGTCCCTCTCATCGGCGGCGCCGATGCGGGGGCGATCATCGAGGCCGTGCTGGAACGTCACGACGAGACGTACGGATTGAGCGAGCTGAGCTCGCGCGCCGGCTTATGGAAATTGCCGCGCCTGGACCAGCCGGTGGGTACGAGACTGAGGCTGCGTGTTCACGCGCGTGATGTCACGCTGGCGAAATCGCGGCCGGACGATCTCAGTGCTCTGAATATTTTTGCTGGCACGATCACCGAGGTTGGCCGTGAGCATGGGGCGATGGTCGAGGTCAAGCTCGACTGCAACGGCGATGCGCTGATCGCGCGTGTCACACGCTATTCCACGGAACACCTTGGGCTCAAGCCGGGGACGCAGGTTTATGCCATGGTTAAGAGCGTTGCTCTCGATCGTCGCGAGCATCACGAGGCCGGTTCAAGCAGCCTGGAGACCTGAAGCACATTCCATATCGGTGCGGCTCAGCCGTGATCGGCGGGAACCGGCCGATCGGCGAGTGCGCACTTGAGCGCCTTGATGTCCGCCGCGGTGGCTGCCGCGGCCGCGCGCTGGATGGCGCGATAACGTCGCACGACATCCTGGCCGAGCGGGGACAGACGCGCACCGCCGCCGCCGCTTCCGCCCATCTGCTTCTCGACCAGAGGCTCGCGGAAGATGCGGTTGATCTCGTCCACCAGCAGCCAGGCGCGACGGTAGGACATATCCATTTCCTTACCAGCCGCCGAAATCGAACCGTGCTCGGCGATCAGCTCCATCAGCGCAATCTTGCCCGGACCGAGATAGCCGAACGCACCGAAATCGACGCGGATCGTCAGGCCGACCTGGCGCAACGGGGCGCCGTCCTTGTCCTCGGCTCGGGCTGCAGCTCTCCTGCTGCGGGGTTTGGGGGCCTGTCGCATTCTGCGTTCGCTCTCCCTCGGATATCCGGACGCCATCATGTCACAAACAGGGCGCAAATGATCATACGCCGACGGCCGAACGGCGCATCGCGCACAAGTGAAGCGTGATGGCGGCGGCGTTGGAGACATTGAGGCTCGCCAGCGGTCCAGGGGTCGCGATCCGGCACAGCCTGTCGCAGGTCTCCTGAGTGAGCTGACGCAGCCCTTTGCCTTCGGCCCCGAGGACGATCGCGAGCGCTCCCGTGAGCGGTTCATCCTCGATCGTATGTGTGCCTGCTCCCTCGAGGCCGATCCGTGTGCATCCCAGCTCACCGAGTTCGGCCAGCGCCCTTGCCAGATTTTGCACGAGAGCGATCGGAACCAGATCCAGCGCGCCGGATGCGCTCTTGGCGAGCACGCCGGTCAGTGGCGGGCTGTTGCGTCGGGTCATGACGAGACCGGCGGCCCCAAACGCTGCGGCGGAGCGCAGCACGGCGCCGACGTTGTGGGGGTCTGTCACTTGATCGAGCACCACGATTGGCCCGTCTGCCGCACGGCCGACCAGATCCTCGAGCGATTGTTCCGGCAGAGGCTCGGTCTCCAGCAGCGCGCCTTGGTGCACCGTGTCGGCGCCGAGCAGCCGGTCGAGGTCCCGGGGGATGACGCGTTCTGTCGTAAGGCCACCGCGCGCGGCAATCGCCTCGGAGAGCCGTCGTTCGGCATTTTCCGTTAACTGCAGCCGCACAGCCGGGCGCGCTGGGTTTCGCAGGGCGGCTTCGACGGCATGGATGCCGAACAGGAGCACGGGACCGTCATCATCGGGCTTGGCGTACGCTGCGGGCTTGCCATCTCCGCTCCGCCTGCTGGGACTGCGCCAGTTTCGTGAGGGTTTATCTGGTCGCTTGGCTGCCATGGCGTCTTCACGGGCTAGGGTTGCGGGGCAGCTTCCGGGGAATCCCAAAGCGCCTCTGTCAGTTGACTCAGGCGGCGTCAGTTTTCAATTGACAATCGCGCAGGTCATTACGATAAAAACCGCCGTTGGCCCTGCTGGTGACGGCGGGGCGATTTTATTTGGCCTTGATAGGCCGGCTGGAGAGGTGCCCGAGTGGCTAAAGGGGACGGACTGTAAATCCGTTGGCTTCGCCTACGTTGGTTCGAATCCAACCCTCTCCACCATTTTCCCTGCTCGGACTGATCCAGCCTCCCGAACATCCCTGCTGCGAGTTGCCCGGCTTCGAGCTCGGGCGCTAATGAGCGTCGGGGGGAGGCGCGGATTGGGGTTTGCGCATCATCAGCGCAAACATGGCCATGGCGGCGAACATCCAGGTCAGGATCAGGAATACGTCGGCAAACGACATGACCAGCGCCTGACGTCTGACCAGCATCGCCAACTGTTTCACCGCCGCCAGATCGCCATCAGGAATTTGCGCCGAAAGCTGCGCGGTCATGTTGGCAAGTGTGTCCTCCGCGACCGCCCGGCCCCACGCTACGCTTTCGTGCAAGCGGGCCAGATGCAGATCGAGCCGGTTGTTGAGGATCGTGTTGATGACCGCGAGCCCCACTGCGCCGCCCAGGTTACGCATGAGATTGTATAACCCCGAAGCGTTCTTGAGCTGGTCCGGCGGCAGCGTGCCGAGCGCGAGATTGTTGATAGGCACCATGCACAGCATCAGGGAGCAGCCGCGCAGGATCTGCGGGATGAGAAGCTCGTAGAAATCCCAATCGACGGTGATGCCGGACGCGATGTAGGTGCCGAGCGCGAATCCGAGCGTTCCCACCAGGAGCATGCTGCGCGGATCCATGATCTGCGACAAGCGCCCTGCGATGGGAGCGGTGAAGAACATCGCCAGGCCGGTGACGAACATGGTCTCGCCGATCATCAGCGCATCATAGCCGCGCACTTGCGAGAGGTAGATGGGATAGAGATAGGTCAAGCCGTAGAGCCCGATGCCCATGATGAAGCTGAAGGCGGAACCGAAGGCAAAGTTCAAATTCCTGAAAGCGCGCAATTCGACGACGGGCTGCGAAGCCGTGAAGGCGCGCCAGAAAAAGACGAGCGCCCCGACGACGGACAGCACCGTGAAGAGCGTGATCGTGCTGTCATCGAACCAATCGTTTCGCGGGCCCTCCTCGAGGGCATACTCCAAAGATCCGAGAAACAGCGCCATCGCTCCGAAGCCGATGAAATCGAAACGCCCCAGCAGAGAACGATCGGGCTTGTCGAAATCGACGAGAAAATAGACCGCGATGGCCACGCCGATGCCCGGCACGACGTTAACCAGAAACAGCCAGTGCCAGGAGAACGCGTCGCTGAGATAACCACCGATTGTCGGGCCGATGGTGGGGGCCAGTGTCGCCACCAGGCCAATCAGGGGGGAAATGACACCACGCTTCGAGGCTGGAAACAGAGAGAACGCGACGGCGAATACGCTGGGGATCATGCCACCGCCGATGAAGCCTTGCAGCGCGCGAAAGATGATCATCTCATCGATCGAGGTCGCGGTGGCGCAGAGCACGCTGGCCACTGTGAAGCCGATGGCCGAGCAGAAGAACAGCACGCGTGTCGAGAGCGCCCGCGCGAGAAACCCCGACAGCGGGATCATGATGACTTCCGCGATCAGGTAGGACGTCTGAACCCAGGGAATCTCATCGGCGCTCGCCGACAGGCCCGCCTGGATTTCGGCGAGCGAGGCCGAGACGATCTGAATGTCCAGGATCGCCATGAACATGCCGAACACCATGGCCAGAAAGCCGGCGAGCTGACGGCCGGTCACCCCGGCCCACGGAATGACCCTTGGATCAACCGGGGACGAGGGCACGGCCCCATTTATGGGAATGGCATCGCTCATGGCGGTCAGGCCAGTGGACTATCTGTGCAACGACGAGGGGGCGACTTCAGCATGTTGCGTGTCTTTGGGCGCCGTTCGGGTGTCGATCTCGACGACGACCGACAATCCCGGACGCAATTTTCCGTCGGCCTTGTCGGCTGGGACGATGATCCTGACCGGCACACGCTGCACGATCTTGGTGAAGTTGCCGGTGGCGTTCTCGGGCGGTAACAGGGAAAACTGCGAGCCGGATGCCGGAGCGATGCTTTCCACGGTGCCTTCGATCGGCTTGCCATCAAGGGCGTCGACCCAGATGGTCACCTTCTCGCCCACAGTAACGTGTGCGAGCTGCGTTTCCTTGAGGTTGGCGTCGACATAAACCTTGTCGAGCGGAACCACGGCGGCGAGCCGTTTGCCTTGTGTCACGTAGTCGCCGACCTGCACATTCTTGTTGCCGATCACGCCATCGAAGGGTGCGCGGATCACCGTGAAGGAGAGATCCCGTTTGGCCCTGGCGACGGTGACTTCGAGCTCCTTGGCAACCTGCTGAGCTTCTGCGCGCTGGGACTTCAACAAGGCGACGTTCGCGTCAGCAGTCTGGATCGCGGCCTCGCCGGCTTTCGATTGAGCGATGGCGGAGTCGCGGGCCGCGATGGCTGCATCCAGTGTCGCCTTGGCCGAGTAGCCGCGGTCGGCGAGCGGCCTGGTGCGCTCGTAGTCCGCTTCCGTTTTGATGACGTTGGCCTTCAACGCATCGAGCTGAGCCCGGACCTGAGAAGCTGTCGCGTCCGCGGCCCGGATCTGGGCATCGAAGGTTTTGATCACCGCATACTGGGTGGCGAGCTTTGCTTCCGATTGATCGACGGCGAGGCGGTAATCTCCGTCGTCCAGGCGGATCAGGACGTCGCCCTCCTTCACGTGCTGGTTCTCGATAATCGGAACATCGGCGACGTTCGCGGCGACCTTCGGCGAGATGATCGCCATGTCCGCGCCGACGTAGGCGTCGTCGGTGGACACCATGAAACGGCCGACGGTGATATAATCGTAGCCGAACCAGGCCGCGCCCGCGATTGCCAGCGCCCCGATGATGCCCAACGCAACTTTCTTGACCCGCCGGCGACCCGGTTTGCCGTTGTGGTTGTTGGTGTCTGCGTTCGTCGGGCTTGGGCGCTCCTGGGTCGGGGCAAAGCCGGTGGCCGGAGGCCGTACCAGCGTTTTTGCGCCGCCATCCGGCTGAGCGGGTTCGGCCGGAAGCCGCTCGGAGGCGGGCTTCATGTAAACAGGGGTTGCGGAATTCATCGCAGGATCCTTGACCTCGTACCCATAGGTCTGTGGCAATTGAGTGAACCAAACGGTTTGGTTTGATCGGCTATTGACATAGAGCCCTTTTGAGGCGACATCAATAGCGAACTGAACGGTTCGGTTTCATATTTTTGCGATGCGATGCCGCAGTGCGGTGCGTATCGGCAATTTAAGGTGGAGGAAGCCTCGATGGCATCTCCGAAACAGTCCAACGGGGTCTGTTTGGAGACTAGGCGCGGAGGTCGGCCGGCGGCCGGCACGGATCCGCGCAAGCGCCAGCAGATTCTGGAAGGCGCGGGCCGCGTTTTCTCTACCCTTGGCTTCGACGCGGCCAGCATGAACGATGTCGCGCGCGAGGCCAGGGTCTCCAAGGCGACGCTGTATGTCTATTATGAAGACAAGGAGCACCTGTTCGCTGCGATCTGCGCGGAGAAGCGGGATCGTAATATTTCAGAGCTCATCGCGCATCTCGATGTCTCGAAGCCGCTGGCCGAGACTCTCCAGACATTCGGAGAAGCGATGCTACGGCGCCTGGCCGATCCGGCGATTATCGCAGCGCATCGCATCGTGATCGGCGTCGCCGAGCGCATGCCTGATGTGGGACGGGAGTTCTACGAAGCCGGGCCGAAACGGATGCGTGTGGCGCTGAGCAATTACCTGGACTTCCACGTAAAGGCCGGCGCACTCGATATCGACGACCGGTATTTGGCCGCGGCGCAGTTTCTGGAGTTGGCGCAATCTTTGGTGTTTCGCAGGCTGCTGTTCGCAGTCAGCGCCAGTCCGCCGCCGGATGATGAAATGAAGAAGGTGGTCACTTCAGCGGTTCGGGTCTTCCTGGCAGCTTACGGTAAGGCTGTGCTGGGCTCATCGTCGTCCATCGAATTCAGCGACGCCATCACCTAGGTTTTCGAGGCGACGAGACGCGCGGCAGATCTCTGAAGGTTGCGATGATCTGCTCCCGGAACCAGACCTGTGCCGCCGCGCGCGCTTGGCGGCGATGCCAATAAAGGGTCCAGACGATCGGCTCGGCGTCGAATGGAAGCTTTCGTATGATGAGATCATGCGTCTCGGCAAACATACTGGCGAGACGTTCCATCATAACGGCCACCAGGTCTGACTGCGCGAGAATCGACGGCACGACGACCCAGTGGGGTGTATTCAGGGCGACATCCCGCTGACGGCCCATCTTTGACAGGACGTGATCGACAAAACGCGAGTCGGTCGGGCTGATCGACACGCGCACCTGTCGAAGCGAGAGAAACCGCTCGAATGTGAGTGGCTTTCGGGCGGCGGGATGAGACGCGCTCATGACGCAGACGAGGCGATCTTTGACGAGCGGCTGCTCTTCGATCGCTCCTGGCAGAGCCAGCCCCGTACTGACGGCAGCATCGACTGTGTCGAGTTCCAGCGCTTCGACCGTTGCCTCCGGTGACAGGTGCACGGTATCGAGCGCAACCCCGGGCGCCGTAGCTGTCAAATTCGACATGAGCTGTGCGACGGCCAGGGCTTCAAGCAGATCCGAAAGCCTCAGCGCAAAGCGCCGGGTGGAGCGGGCCGGATCGAAACCGGTCTCGTCGTCGAAGACGTGACCGATGAGACGCAGCGCCTGGCGCGTCTTGTCCATCAACTCCAAGGCGCGCTGCGTCGGTTCCATGCCGCGCGGCGTGCGGACGAGGAGGTCATCGCTGAAGGTGTCGCGCAGGCGCGCCAGAGCATTGCTCATCGCGGGTTGGGACAAACCGATGCGGGCTGCGGCACGCGTAACATGACGCTCGGTCAAAAGCGCATCGAGCGCGACCAGAAGGTTCAGGTCCAGTGAGCGAAGGTTTCTCAACGGCGCGCCTCAACTATTCACAATATCAATATCGATATATCAAGTATCCATTATTCCTATCAAGGCAATCGGATTAAGACTGGCGACGATCGGCGCCATGCGGGCGTCCTGTGGGCTAGACGCAAGAGGCGAGATCATGCCGCTCCCCGTTGGAACGACACCTGTTTCGGAACTGCGCGATACACTGAAGATCCTGACCTTCGACCTCTACGGCACCGTCGTCGACATGCAAGGCGGGCTGGTCGAATTCGTAACGCCATGGCTCGCCAGGAAAGGCTGGCAGGGCAAGCCGAATTCATTCGTCACGTGGTGGCGGAGAACTCATTTCGAGAATTCCATGATCGATGCGTTGCTCGATCGGGGGCATACGCCTTATCGCGAGATCGGGCGCCGCGCCGTCACGCTGACCTTGGAGCGCGCCGGGATCGCGCACACGCAGAATGAAGTGAAGGAGCTCGTCGCGCAGATCGAGAAACTGCGGCCGTTTTCCGATGTCGTCGAAGCGCTGGGACGGCTGTCGAAACGCTACAAGCTCGTCATCCTCTCGAACGGGGACGCCGACATGCTGGAGAATGCCAGGCCGTATATCGGCTACGAGTTCGATCAGTATATCTCGATCGCGACGTCAGGCTATTTCAAGCCACACGCGGCGACCTACAGGAAGGCGGCTGAGATCCTCGGGACGCCGATCGAGCAGATCATGCACGTCGCCAACCACCAGTTCGACTGCATCGGCGCGCAGGCGCAAGGGATGAAGGGCGGCTTCATCAATCGCCGTCAGCGTCCCTACGAGGATATCCCGTATCAGCCGCATCTCGTGGTCGACAATTTCAAGGAACTCGCAGACGCGCTGGCATGATCTGAGAACTGCGCATCATGAAGCCGCTGGACGATATCCGCGTCGTGGACCTGACACGTGTCGTGCCCGGTCCGTTCTGTACGATGATGCTGGCCGACATGGGCGCCGATGTCATCAAGATCGAGGAGCCGAAACACGGTGACGATACCCGTGCTTTCGGCCCGCCCTTTGTGGAGGGGGAAGCCGCGTATTATCTTTCGGTCAATCGCGGCAAACGCAGCCTGACGCTCGATCTGAAGAACAAGGCCGCAGTCGGCATTGTTCGCAAGCTGGTCGAGCAGTCGGACGTGTTTGTCGAGAATTTCCGTCCTGGCGCTGCCGACCGGCTTGGCTTCGATGAGGCGACGGTGCGCTCCTGGAATCCGCGCATCATTTACTGTTCGATTTCAGGGTTCGGCACCAGCGGTCCGGAACGCGACCGGCCGGGGTACGACCTGGTCGTGCAGGGCGAGTCCGGCATCATGGACATCACCGGTCCGGCCGATGGCCCGCCGATGAAGATCGGGACGTCCGTCGCCGATCTTGTGACCGGACTTTATGCGACGCAGGCCATTCTGCTCGCTTTGCGGGCGCGCGACAGATCCGGACGGGGCCAACGCGTCGAGATCGCAATGGTCGACGCGCTGGCTTCGTTGCTGACCTTCAACGCGGGTATCTTTTTCGCCAATGGCACTAGCCCGCGCCGCCGCGGCAATGCGCACCCCACGATCGTCCCCTACGAGACGTTCCAGGCGGCCGATGGCTGGATCAATGTCGCGGTGGCGAATGATTCACTCTGGCGCCGATTCTGTGAGGCCTGCGATCGCAGCGACCTGGTGGATGACGAGCGTTTCGCCGGGGCGCCTGACCGGGTGTCGAACAGGGCGGACCTGACACCCATCATCGCGGATATGATCGTGAAAGAGCCGCGGGACCATTGGGTGCGTGTCTTGGATGCGGCCGGCGTGCCGTGCGGCCAGATCAAAACGGTGGGCGAGGTGTGTACCGACTCGGCTCGGCTGGCCCGCGGAGGGGTCAAACACCTGCCGCATCCGACACTCGGGACGGTCGCCACGATCGACACCCCGGTCGTTCTGCACGGAACGCCGGCCGGCCCGACACGGGCAGCGCCCCTGCTTGGCGAGCATACGTGTGAGGTGTTGCGCGATCTCGTTGGGTTTACGATGGACGACATCGAGGCCCTGATCCGATCGGGCGCCATTCGTGAACCACCAGCGGGTATGGATCAACGCTAATGGATGAAGCGGCCGCACGGAATGCCTTCGAGACGGCACTCGCAGAGCATGTCCCCGACTTCGAGACCTTCTTTCTCGCGAAGCTGATGGGGCTGACATTCGATTATACGGACGACGCCTGCCGCATTCGCTTTCCGGTGCGCGATTTTCTATTCAACCCGCAAGGCTCGCTCCATGGCGGTATCATCGCGACGATCATGGACATCTCGATGGGCCATTTGCTGAAGCGCACGCTCGGCGTTCAAGGCGCAACGCTGGAAATGAAGGTGCAGTTTCTGGAGCCTGTGCGTAGCTCATCTGCCCGGTGCGAGGGCAGATTCGTGCGACGGGGCAACACGATCTGCTTTCTGGAAAGCCGTCTGTGGGACGCCGAAGATGTGCTGTGCGCAGTAGCAACAGCAACCTGGATGCCCGCCAAACGGTCTCTGGCGGCCAAATGAGAGGGCAGAGCGCGCCTGGCATCCGATGTTAACGACCCTGCACAGGAGGCGGTCGTCTGAAAATTGTTCAATTTGATCAAAAATTGATCTATGGCCGCCCGATCCTTACTCAGATCGGAATGCACACCGTGATCAATATCGACGAGAAGCTCCACCCCATCCTTGCCGAGGTCTTGCGGAGAAACGCGGGCGAAGAAGAATTTCATCAAGCCGTTAAGGAGGTTCTGAGCAGCCTCGGCCGTGTCATCGCCAAACATCCCCACTACGCTGAGAATGCACTGATCGAACGGTTGTGCGAACCGGAACGGCAGATCATCTTCCGCGTGCCTTGGACGGATGATGCCGGCCGCGTCCAGATCAATCGCGGTTTTCGCGTGCAGTTCAACTCCGCGCTGGGGCCCTACAAGGGTGGCCTCCGCTTCCATCCCTCGGTCAATATCGGCATCATCAAGTTTCTTGGTTTCGAGCAGACCTTCAAGAATGCCCTGACGGGCATGCCCATCGGCGGCGGCAAGGGCGGTTCGGATTTCAATCCGCGCGGCCGTTCCGAAGGCGAGGTCATGCGGTTCTGCCAGTCCTTCATGACGGAGCTTCATCGCCACGTCGGCGAATACATCGACGTTCCTGCCGGTGATATTGGCGTGGCGGGGCGTGAGATCGGTTTCATGTTCGGTCAATACAAGCGCCTGACGAACCGGTACGAGGCTGGTGTGTTGACGGGCAAGGGCCTTGCGTATGGCGGTTCGCGTGCTCGCACGGAGGCGACCGGCTACGGCGCGACCTACTTCGTGCAGTCGATGCTGCAAACGAAAGGGCAGTCGTTTGACGGCCGCCGTGTGACAGTTTCCGGGTCCGGCAATGTTGCCATCTACTCCATGGAAAAGATTGCTGAATTCGGCGGGAAAGTGGTCGCTTGCTCCGATTCGAATGGCTACATCGTCGATGAAGCCGGCGTTGATCTTGATTTGGTCAAGGAGATCAAGGAAGTGCGCCGTGGACGGATCTCGGAGTATGCGCGCTTGAAGGGGGGCAGCGTGTGCTATGTCGAGGGCGGTTCGATCTGGGACGTGCCGTGCGAGGTGGCGATGCCATCGGCTACGCAGAACGAGTTGACCGGGAAAGACGCCAAGGTGCTGATCCGCAACGGTGTTGTTGCGGTGGGCGAGGGCGCGAATATGCCGAGCACGCCGGAAGCTGTTCAGGCTTTCCAGGAGGCAGGCGTTCTGTTTGCGCCCGGCAAGGCGGCGAACGCCGGCGGGGTGGCGACGTCCGCATTGGAAATGCAACAGAACGCGTCGCGTGACAGTTGGACATTCGAGCAGACAGAGGCGCGGCTGGCGCACATCATGCGCGATATCCATGACCGTTGCGCGGAAACGGCGGAGGAATACGGCGCGCCGGGCGATTATGTGCTGGGGGCCAACATCGCCAGCTTCGTACGCGTGGCGCAGGCGATGGAAGGACTGGGCATCATTTGAGGCCTCGGGTGGTGCATTCTGCTGTCCGGCGCGGCGCGAGATGCACCACCTTCAAGTGCATGGCAATGTTCGACGCCGGGTCCCAAATGCCCATTTGCAATAGCGGCGAAACCAGTTAGAAAGCCGCATTCATCGGTGAGCGGGTGTAGCTCAATGGTAGAGCAGCAGCCTTCCAAGCTGAATACGTGGGTTCGATTCCCATCACCCGCTCCAGCCTGCCCTTGATTCGCGAGCTGGCACAGAAGCCCTTGCAGTCTTGAGCTGCCGCCAGAGAATGCTTACTTGACGCCGGTTGGCGTTTCACTCTTGCGGAAATACACAAGCCGCTCTATGGGCTTCGCCAGCATCTGTCATAGCTGGCATGCAGCCAGCTGAATCGTAGCTGTCGGGACACCTTGAAAAATGGCGAAGCAGAAGTTTGAGCGGACGAAGCCGCACTGCAACGTAGGCACGATAGGTCACGTTGATCATGGCAAGACGACGTTGACAGCGGCGTTGACGAAGGTGTCTGCGGACAAGGGCTGGACGGCGACTGCGGTTGCCTACGATGAGGTCGCGAAGGCGTCTGAGAGCCAGGGCCGTCGCGACCCGACGAAGATCCTGACGATTGCGACGAGCCACGTCGAGTACGCGACGCCGAACCGGCATTACGCGCACGTGGACTGCCCGGGCCACGCCGACTATGTGAAGAACATGATCACCGGCGCGGCGCAGATGGACGGCGCGATCCTGGTGTGCTCGGCCGCCGACGGCCCGATGCCGCAGACCCGCGAACACATCCTGCTCGCCCGCCAGGTCGGCGTTCCGGCAATCGTCGTGTTCCTCAACAAGGTCGACCAGGTTGACGACGCCGAGCTTCTCGAACTCGTCGAGCTCGAAGTGCGCGAATTGCTGTCGTCCTACGACTTCCCGGGCGACGACATTCCGGTTGTCAAGGGTTCGGCTCTTGCCGCTCTCGAAGACAGCAACAAGGAAATCGGCGAGAACGCCATCCGCAAGCTGATGGAAGAAGTCGACGCCTACATCCCGACGCCTGAGCGTCCGATCGACCAGCCGTTCCTGATGCCGATCGAAGACGTGTTCTCGATCTCGGGCCGTGGTACGGTTGTGACCGGCCGCGTCGAGCGCGGCATCGTCAAGGTTGGTGAAGAAGTCGAGATCGTCGGCATCCGTCCGACCTCGAAGACGACGGTTACCGGCGTTGAAATGTTCCGCAAGCTGCTCGACCAGGGCCAGGCCGGCGACAACATCGGCGCACTGGTTCGCGGTGTGAACCGTGACGGCGTCGAGCGTGGCCAGATTCTCTGCAAGCCGGGTTCGGTCAAGCCGCACAAGAAGTTCATGGCCGAAGCCTACATCCTGACGAAGGAAGAAGGCGGCCGTCATACGCCGTTCTTCACCAACTACCGTCCGCAGTTCTACTTCCGCACCACCGACGTGACCGGTATCGTCACGCTGCCGGAAGGCACGGAAATGGTCATGCCGGGCGACAACGTCACGGTTTCGGTCGAACTGATCGTTCCGATCGCGATGGAAGAAAAGCTGCGCTTCGCGATCCGCGAAGGTGGCCGCACCGTCGGCGC
>JAFAFW010000012.1 GCA_023423275.1 Pseudomonadota bacterium | reverse complement strand
CGTGGCCGTCTTCCATGAACACGACTGTCGGTACCAATCCCAGCGGACTGCTGAGCGACCGCTCCACGGCACCGGACCGCGAAACGTTCACGAAACGGATCGGCACCTCTTCAGCGCGTTTGGAATTGAGGTAATTGGGCAGCACGTCGCGCCGGAAGACGTCGCAATAAATGCAATTGTCGGCCTCGAATACGATCAGCTCACGGCTGCTGGCGGCAGGAGGCGCGGTATCGACGCCGCGAGCGGCACGCCCGGCTACCGACAGAAGCGCAACCATCACAACGACGAGAACTGCCCCAGCCAATACGCGGCCCACGACCTGCTCCATTCGACTTCGATGCACCGCCGCCACAACGCGTGAACGGCGTCCTCGGATGAAACACCTAGCGCACGAATGGGCGCGAACGGCCAGCGAAGTGAATCTCTGGTTAAGCCGTGTGCCGGATCGCCTTGGCGGTTGAAGCCTTCCGGCGGCTTCCCGCAGAGGGGGTGAGATGCAACGCACGCTCGATCCCCTGGACGAACATCCGCGCGGCGGCGTCCCAGCTATAGCCGAGCGCGTGAGTCCGGACCGTGGCCCTGTCCAGCGTCAGTGCCGCCAGGGCGGCCTGACGGAGATCCGCGTCGAGGACGCCTGCAACGTGTGAAGGCACGTGATCCTGCGGTCCGGGCACCGGGTAAGCGGCAATCGGCACGCCGGAGGCCATGGCTTCGAGCAACACCACGCCAAAGGTGTCCGTGCGACTGGGAAAGACGAAGACATCCGCCGAAGCATAGCAGCGCGCCAGGTCGTCGCCATACTTCGGGCCTGTGAAGACGGCCTCAGGATACCGTGCCCGCAGCGTATCCAACAGCGGACCACCACCGACGACAACCTTCCGGCCCGGCAGATCGAGCTGGAGAAAGCTCTCGATATTCTTCTCGATGGCAACCCGGCCGACATAGAGAAACACCGGGCCGCTCTCGCCGAAAATGCGGTCGGCGCGAGGACGGAACAGGCTGGTATCGACGCCGCGCGTCCATGGCAGAATGCGCTCGAAGCCACGACGCGTCAGCTCCCGGGCGACACTGTCGCTGGAGACCAGCATCCCCGCGCCGCTGTTGTGGAAGTGGCGCTGGAGGGCATAGGTCCAGTCGAGCGCAATGCCGAAGCGGGCCTGGATGTATTCAGCATAGCGCGTGTGAAATGAGGTCGTGAACGGACGCCTGCGCTGGAGACAGTAGGCACGCGCCATCCAGCCGATCGGTCCCTCAGTGGCGATATGCACGGCATCGCACGCCGAGTTTTCGATCTGCCGCGCAACGTGGGCCATGCCCGGAAGCGCCAGGCGGATTTCCGGGTATGTCGGGCAGGGAACGGTCCGAAACTGATCGGGCGCAAGCATGATGAGCTCAATGCCCATCAGATCCAGATGTGTGCCGAGATTCTCATAGGTTCGGACCACGCCGTTGGTTTGCGGCCTCCAGGCGTCGGTCGCGACCAGAATGCGTCTCATGCCCGTAGCGATTCCACGTGTGGTCCCGAGCTGTCCGTACAGGCGACACGTTGAAAGGATTCATTTTTCAGGAGTGTGACAGTCGATGCCTGCTGCGGCGACTTGCTGATATCAGTAGATGCGATTAGGGAAATAGCGCAGCACGAGTTCCTCGAAGCGGCCACTTTCGCGGACCCGCTGTAGCGAGCGATTGAGGAGGCTTTTCAAGCCCGGATCGCGTCTCGGCACGGCAATGGCGAGGCCGTCGCCGAAGAACTTCGGCTCCTGGAATGCGCCCCCCTTGAACTCACAGCATTCGCGCGAGCCTGTTCCGGACACCCAGAACCCGAGGCTGATCCCGTCGTCGAAGATCAGATCGACTTTACGTTCGGCCAGCGCCTCGCGTGTCTCGTCCGCGTTGTCGAAGGACTGGATCGCACTATAGCGGAAAAAGGCCTTGAGATAGGCCTCGTGGGTCGTGCCCTTGGTAACGCCGATGCGCTTGCCATCAAGGGCCTCGGGCGTGATTTCGAGTTTCTCCGCGTCGCGCCGGCCGGCAAATCGCGCTGGCGTGTGAAAATACCGGTTGGTGAAGTCCACACTGCGCAGCAGCTTGGCCGAAACCGTGTGTCCCGCGATGACGGCATCCGCCTCGCCGCGGTTCATGGCGATCATGAGCTCATCCCAGGGGCGGACCTGAACATCGCAGGCGACGCCGGCTTCGAGACAGATGGCCCGCGCCAGATCGACGTTGAAGCCGGTGAGCACGCCTTCTTCGTCGTAGTAGTTGAATGGTGGGAAGTCACCATCGGTCAGGAAGCGCAGAATCAGGCGGCGCGTCTCGCCACCGGTCTGCTCGTCCGGCGCAGGCGCGGTTTGCGCCATCGCGCCGGAGACGCCGATGACCAGGATCGTTGACAGGAGTGCCGAAACAAAAGCGCGCAGCCGCCTCATCGTGACGTGTGGCTCCAGAAGGTGAAGCTCCGGAACGACGTTGATGGCGTCATCCGGATGAGACATCCTAGGCCATTACCCAGGTCCATGCGATTCGCCCGCTAGACTTATCCTGACCGGACCGTTCGGACAACGAGTTCCGCCATTGGGACGCGCACCGCTTTGCTGCATGAGGATCGATCATCCGAGACTGACGTCTCTGCGAAGGTGTGGGCCGAAGCGGAATACGCCTTCCTTGTCGGCCGCCTGATCGATCGGCAGACGTTGGCGCGGGCGACGGCCATGGCTGAGCAGTGGGATGTTGCTCCGCATGAGGTGCTTGTGGCGCTGCGTTGGGTCGCGCCGGACGACTATGTCGCAGCGCTGGGCCGGTATCTTGGGGTCGCCGTGATGAGCGAGGGCGCGCCGGATGTGCGCGGCCAGCGGATCGTCACGTTCGACGGCATGAACGGGACGCCGTGGCAGATCGCCGAAGCCATCGTGCAGCACGAAGCCGCGGGAGACGCTGTTCTGCTCGCCGCACGCCATAATCTGCAGGAGTTCGAACCGTCGGAGAACAAGGCGCGACGTTCGAAGGAGGCCGTGGCTGGTCTCCTGAGCTGGCGTCCGGTTTTGTCGGCCGGTGCGCCGACCTGGCGCTGGCAGATTATCGCGGCTCTGCTCGCGGTGGGCCTTCTGACGGGCAGTTTCGTGATGGCGCCTCACGTCACGCACGCGTCGTTGCTGTTTTTCTCGTCGCTCGCGTTTCTGCCGATTGTTCTGCTGCGGTTGGTGATCCTTGTTCTCGGGTTGTGGCCCGTCCGGTCGCAGGCCGGTGATGTGCGTATCCCTGATGCAGATCTGCCCGTGTATTCGATCCTCGTGCCGATGTTCCGCGAGAGCGGTGTGCTGCGCCAGCTCGTGGAGTCGATCGCAGCCCTGGACTATCCGCCGGCCAAGCTCGACGTGCTGCTGGTCCTGGAAAGCGTCGATGCTGAAACGCAGGAGGCGGCCCGGGCTCTGGAGCTGCCTGGCTTCATGCGCGTGATCGTGGTTCCGGATAGCCAGCCGCGCACCAAGCCCAAGGCGCTCAACTATGCGCTGCAGTTTGCGCGCGGCACGTTCGTCGTGGTGTTCGACGCCGAGGACATGCCCGAACCGGATCAGCTTCGCCGCGCGTTCGCGACGTTCCAGGCCAGCCCGCCGGAGACGGCGTGTTTGCAAGGCAGACTGAGCATTCACAATACGGATGACGGATGGCTGGTCCGCCAGTTCGCACTCGAATACGCGGTGCTGTTCGATGTCATCCTGCCGGGGCTTGCGCGCCTGAACCTGCCGGTGCCGCTTGGTGGGACGTCGAACCATTTCCCGCGCGCCATTCTCGATCGTTGGACCGGGTGGGATCCGTTCAACGTCACCGAGGATGCGGATCTCGGCATCCGGCTTCGGCGAACCGGCAGCCGCATCGGCATGGTGGCCTCCGCGACCTGGGAGGAGGCGCCATCGCGATTCCGCATATGGCTGACGCAACGCACGCGCTGGCTGAAAGGCTGGATGCAGACCTATCTCGTTCATACGCGCCTGCCCGGTCAACTTTATCGCGATCTTGGGATCTTCGCGCTGATCGGTTTTCACTTGTATTCCGGCGGCGTGTTGCTCTCGGCGCTGGTATTTCCGATCTTCTGCGCGATGGTCGGCTACGAGATCTGGAGCGGCGGCTTTCTGATGTCCTCGCAATCGATGATGGATGACGCCATCTGGGCGGTTGCGATCTTCAACATCATCGCGGCCTACTTCGGCACCGTGATCGCCACCATCATTGCCGCGATCCGCCAGGGCAAGACGGGCCTCGTTGTTGGAGCGTTCGCGATGCCGCTGTACTGGCTGTTGATTTCTCTGGCCGCCTACCGGGCGCTATATCAGCTCATGACCGCTCCGCACCGTTGGGAGAAGACCGAGCACACACCGCGGACTGTCCGGTTTCGGGCATGACCAGGGCGGTCTGGTTCGCTATGCTTCCGCGTCAGCACCAGCGAGGGGCCTGTGAGCGCATTCATTCTGGCCATCGATCAAGGCACGACGTCGAGCCGTGCTATCGTTTTCGATAGCGCCTACCGCATCCGTGGCGTGGGCCAGCAGGAATTTCCGCAACATTTTCCGCGTTCCGGCTGGGTCGAGCACGATCCGGTGGACATCTGGCGGACGACGGCCGAGACCATCCGCGGGGCGCTTTCCGCTGCTGGCCTAAACGCCTCCGATATCGCGGCAGCCGGTATCACCAACCAGCGCGAGACGACCCTCCTATGGGAGCGCGACACCGGCCGCCCAGTCGGCCCCGCGATCGTCTGGCAGGACCGGCGTACGGCAGATATATGCGCGCGCCTCAAAGCCGACGGCATCGAAGCGGACGTGACAGCAAAGACCGGCCTTCTGCTCGACCCGTATTTCTCCGGCACAAAACTGGCGTGGCTGCTGGATCATATTGAAGGCGCGCGAGAGAAAGCCGAGCAGGGCAAGCTGGCGTTCGGCACCGTCGATTGCTGGCTGATCTGGAACCTGACCGGTGGTGCGGTTCACGCCACGGATGCGACCAACGCCTCGCGCACGCTGCTGTACAACATCTCGACCGGAGAATGGGACGCCGACCTGCTGCGGTTGCTGCGCATTCCCGCCTCGGTGCTGCCGGAGGTGCGCGACAGCGCGGCCGACTTCGGAACGATCCACGCCGATCTGTTCGGTGCGGCAATCCCGATCTGCGGCGTGGCGGGAGATCAACAGGCCGCGACGGTCGGGCAGGCGTGCTTTGCGCCCGGTATGGTCAAGTCGACCTACGGCACGGGGTGTTTCGCGGTTCTGAATACCGGCGCGGAACGGGTGCGGTCGCAAAACCGGCTGCTGACGACGATTGCCTATCGTCTCGATGGCCGGACGACTTATGCGCTGGAAGGCTCGATCTTTATCGCGGGCGCGGCGGTGCAATGGCTCCGCGATGGTTTGAAGATCATTCAGAAGGCCTCGCAGTCCGATGAGATGGCGGCCAAAGCTGATCCCAACCAGGATGTCTATCTGGTGCCCGCCTTTACCGGCCTCGGCGCGCCGCACTGGGATGCGGATGCGCGCGGTGCGATCTACGGCCTGACGCGGAATACAGGTCCGAGTGAGTTCGCGCGGGCAACCTTGGAGGCCGTCTGCTATCAGACGTGCGATCTGCTGGATGCGATGCGGCGCGACTGGCCCGGCGTTCGCGAGACCGTGCTGCGCGTCGATGGTGGTATGGTCGCCAGCGATCTCACGATGCAATGGCTGGCCGATTTGCTCGATGCGCCCGTCGATCGGCCGGAGATTCTGGAAACCACGGCGTTGGGGGCTGCGTGGCTCGCCGGGCGGCAGTCTGGCGTGTGGCCGGGCGAAGACCAGTTCGCGAAAGACTGGCGTCTGCAACGACGGTTCGAACCACAGATGGATACCGCAATGCGCGCACACAAACTCGCCGGCTGGCGCGATGCGGTGCGTCGCACGCTGACGGCTTGAAAGATCGCCCCATCCTGTCCGTCATTTCCGCGAAGGCGGGAATCCAGACGCGTATGAAGTCAGCAAGCTACCTCTTTTTCGCGAGATGATCTGGATTCCCGCCTTCGCGGAAATGAAGGCGAGAGGAGACTCCGACTAGCCTCAGCCGCGGATTTCGCCGCCTGTCACCCGCTTGACCTCCGCAATCACCTTTTTGGCGACAGCTTCGATCTCCGCGTCAGTGAGCGTGCGCTCCTTCGGCTGCAGGGTGACTTCGATCGCTACCGACTTCTTACCTTCGGCCATGTTCTTGCCGGCGAACACGTCGAACACGGATACGTCCGCGATCAGCGCTTTGTCGGCCCCGGCTGCGGCTTTCATGATGTCACCAGCCGACACGGCTTCATCGAGGATGAAGGCGAAGTCGCGCCGCACCGGCAGAAGGTCAGCGGCTGCCATGGCCGGGCGGGCCCGGGCGCGCCGCTTCTCGGGAGGCAGCGCGTCGAGGAAGATTTCAAAGGCAGCAGCAGGCGCAGCAACATCCAGGGCCGTCAGCATCTTAGGATGGATCTCGCCGAAATGTGCCAGCATGTTTTTCGGCCCGAGCCGCAGCACACCGGAACGACCGGGGTGATACCATTCCGGCGCCTCGCGCACGATCTGGGCGCGGCTGGCATCGACGCCCAGAGCGGCAAGGACCGCGAACACATCGGCTTTGACGTCGAACACGTCGGCTTCGGTCGCTTTCCCGCTCCAATGACGACCGGTTGCAGCCATTTTCGCCGCACCCGCGCGGACGCCTGCTGCGATCGAGCGCTGATCTTTCGGTTGGTCTCCCGCATAGGCCTGTCCCATTTCGAACAGCGCCACGTCGGCAAAACCGCGATTGCGATTACGCTGTGCGGCAGTCAGCAGTCCGGGCAGCAGGCTCGGCCGCATGGATGACATCTCGACCGAAATCGGATTGGCGAGTTCAAGCGACTCCTGGCCTCCGCCGAACAATTCCGACTGTGGCCGGGGAATGAACGACCAGGTGATCGCCTCCACCATTCCGCGTCCGGCCAGAACACGGCGCGCCCGGCGTGCCCGGCGTTGCCCTTCCGTCAGAACGGAACGCGTCACGCCATGAACGCGCGGCATCGGCGTCGGCGGAACGTTATCCAGCCCGACGATGCGGATGATTTCCTCAACGACGTCCGCCGCGCCGTGGACGTCCGGCCGCCAGCTTGGCCGCGTGACTTTCACCTTCTGGCCCTTGCCGTCCACCTTGAAGCCCAAATCCGCGAGAATGCGGCGGCTCTCGTCATCCTTCACGGCCACGCCGGTCAGACGCTCGATGCGCCCGAAATCAAAATCGAAGGTGATCTCGCCATTCGGAGCTTCGCCTGCGACGCGCGCTTTAGACGGCGTACCGCCGCTGGCCTGCATGATCAGGTCCGTCGCCAGGTCGAGCCCTGGCCCGACGAAGGCCGGATCGACGCCGCGCTCGAAGCGATAACGCGCATCCGTCTGCAGGCCGACTTTCCGGCCCGTTGCCGCAGTCCGCAGCGGATCAAAATAGGCGCTTTCGATCAGCACGTTGGTCGTGGTTTCCGTGCACGACGACTCCTCGCCGCCCATGATGCCGCCGAGCCCGAGGACACCGCTCTCGTCAGCGATGACGCACATGGTCTCGTCGACCGTGTAGGTGCGTCCGTCGAGTGCCAGAAATGACTCGCCCGCCTTGCCCAGCCGCGCGCGGATAGCGCCCTTCAGCTTGTCGGCATCGTAGACGTGCAGCGGCCGGCCGCGATCGTTGGACACGTAGTTGGTGACGTCGACGAGGGCACTGATGGGCCTCATGCCGACGGCTTTCAGCCGCGCCTGCATCCAGGCAGGTGACGGACCGTTCTTCACGCCCCGCACGTAACGCCCTGCGAACACCGGACACGCACTGGTATCGCCGTCGAACTCCAGCTCGATGTCGACGGGGCACTCGAAATCACCGTTCACCTTCGCAAGTTTGGGTTCGGGCTTGAGCTTGCCGAGGCCCGCAGCCGCCAGATCGCGCGCGATGCCGCGCACGCCGGTGCAGTCCGGCCGATTCGGTGTCAGCTTCACCTCGATGACGGGATCGGCCAGCCCGAGCGCGTCCACGTAGCGAACGCCGATCTTCTCCGCGAACGACGGGTCGAGCTCGATGATGCCGCTGTGCTCGTCGGACAACTCGAGCTCGCGCTCGGAAACCAGCATGCCATTGGAAACGACCCCGCGAACCGGCCGCTTGTCGAGCGTGATGCCTGTGCCCGGGATATAACTGCCAAGCGGCGCGAACACGCCGACCAACCCCGTCCGTGCATTCGGAGCGCCGCAGACGACCTCAACCGGCGGCTGGCCGGGTGCGATCTCCACCTGGCAGACGCGCAGCCGGTCGGCGTTCGGATGCTGCTTGGCATCCACGACACGCGCGATGGTAAACGGCGCCAGCTTCTCCGCGGGATTGTCGATGTCTTCGACCTCGAGCCCGATTGACGACAGCTTGGTCGAGATCTCGTCGAGCGAGGCTTCCGTGTCGAGGTGGTCCTTGAGCCAGGACAGCGTGAATTTCATATCGGGTCCGCGAGAGTGATCAAATCTGGAGAGCCATGCGGCGGCCGGGCCAGCCGGAGTGGGTCATACCCTCTTTGGCTGCCGGCCGCAAAGTGCAACGTCATTCGAACAATCTGAGCTGGCTGGTGGTCTGGCGGAAGCTTTGCCGCGCCATGCGGATCTTGCCATAGATCCAGACGAACGAGAGCAGGATCTTGATGAGCGCCAGGGCATAGAACATCCGGAAAATAAAGGCATACCAGACGAACCAGAGCGATTTACGGTTCATGAGCACATGCGACACGCCGAGGTCGAAGTGCTCCATGATGTCGAAGAATGCGCCGCGCAGGATCAGATCGATCGTGAATAGCGAGGTGCCGATCGGTCCGGCGTGAATGGCTTGTTTGCCATCGGAGAAGATCTGGTAGCCCTCGGCCTGCAGCAGCAGGCAACTGATGGTAAACAGCACATAGAAGAACAGCATCGAGACCGCCATGAAGCGGTAGTACCCGAGCGCGTTCCGGAAGGCGTTCCGATCGAAGGCGTAGTTGACCCACTGGTCGAGTTCGAGGTGCTTGCGATCGTGATAGAACAGGATGAAGACCGAGGCGGCGATCATCAGCGCTGCCGTCACGATGGCCAGGAGAATGCCCGGATCGGTGGTCAATGCGATGCCCCTCGATGCCGATGCCGGCAATAAACCAGCAGCGGCCTTCGCGTGATCGACACGTCAGCGGCGGGTTGCCGCCGTCTTAAGATGACAAACCGCCTGCCAGCGTCGGTACGTCCACGGCCAGAAATCCGTAGTGCCTCATCCACCTGAGGTCGGCCGAGAACATGTCGCGCAGATCAGGTACGCCGTACTTCAGCATTGTGATCCGGTCGAGGCCCATGCCGAACGCGAAGCCTTGATACTTCTCGGGGTCCAGGCCGCAATTGCGGATCACATTGGGATGCACCATGCCCGAACCGAGGATTTCCAGCCAGCGCCCCGGTTTGCCGATGGCTGCGGCGTCGAGGTCGACTTCCATGGACGGCTCGGTGAACGGAAAGTGGGAAGCGCGGAAGCGCATCTTCACCTCGTCCACCTCGAAGAACGCCTTGCAGAATTCCTCCAGGCACCACTTCAGGTGTCCGAGGTGCGTGCTCTCGTCGATGACGAGCCCTTCGATCTGATGGAACATCGGCGTGTGGGTCTGGTCGCTGTCGGAGCGATAGACACGGCCCGGCGCGATGATGCGGATCGGCGGCTTCTGCGTCAGCATGGTGCGAATTTGCACCGGGCTGGTGTGCGTGCGTAGCACCATGCGGCCGGAGTTGCGGCCATCGGCGGGCGTTGTATCCCGCAGATAGAAGGTATCGTGTTCCTGGCGGGCCGGGTGCTCTGCCGGGATATTCAGCTTCGTGAAATTGTAGTCGTCGGACTCGATGTCCGGGCCTTCGGCGACCGCGAAGCCCATGTCGGCGAAGATCTCGATAACCTCGTCAAACACCTGCGAGACCGGATGAATCCGGCCCTCGCTCAGCGGCCCGAGGCGGACCGGCAACGTGATGTCGGCACGCTCGGTGGCCAGACGGGCTTCGAGCACACCGGCTTCCAGATCGGCTTTGCGGGCGTCGAGGGCGTCCGAAACCGCGGCCTTCACCGCGTTGGTTGCCTGCCCGAACGCCTTGCGCTGATCGGCGGCAAGAGAACCAAGCCGCGTCATCTGTTCGGACACGCGGCCTTTTTTGCCGAGGGCGCCGATACGGACCTGCTCGAGCGCGGCGAGATCACCCGCCGACGAAATCTGCTCAAGCAGCTCAGCCTGAAGCGTATCGAGTTCTGGGAACGTCGCCATCAGCTCAGGATCTCACGAACCGTGGGGCAAGGCAGCAGCAATCAGGCCTTTGCGGCCTGGGCAGCCGACGTCGCCTGATCGACCAGGGCCTTGAAGGCTGCTGCGTCACGAACCGCGATGTCAGCCAGCACCTTGCGGTCGACGTCGATGCCAGCCTTGCTCAGGCCATGGATGAACTGACCGTAAGTCGTGCCCAGCTCGCGGACGGCGGCGTTGATCCGCTGAATCCACAGAGCGCGGAACGTGCGCTTGCGACGCTTGCGATCGCGGAACTGATACTGCTGCGCCTTCTCGACCGCCTGCTTGGCGACCCGGATGGTATTCTTGCGGCGGCCATAGTAGCCCTTGGCGGCCTTGAGAACTTTTTTGTGCTTGGCGTGGGCGGTAACGCCGCGCTTGACGCGTGCCATGGTTGTGCTCCGTCAGAAAATGAAGGTCGATTGATCGATCAGCTGTGCGGCTGTCAGCGGTTGTACGGCATGTACTTCTTGACGATGCCGGCGTCGCTGTCGTTCAGCACCATGGTGCCGCGCGCGCTCCGCACGAACTTCGTCGTCCGCTTGATCATGCCATGCCGCTTGCCAGCGGCCTGGGCCTTCACTTTGCCGGTAGCAGTGAACTTGAAGCGCTTTTTGGCGGCGCTCTTGGTCTTCAACTTGGGCATTTGGCTTGCTCCTTATCTCGATATCGGCGTCTGGCGCCGTAAGGATCAGGCGGGCCCGAAACCCGAAAACCGACGCGCAACACCCCGACTATTCGGGACGAGCAGGGCCGGTCTGATCCAATTTGCAAACAAATCGAGCCGCCACGGCATGCCCCGCCGGGCGGCTCGGCCCGCTTATAATCCAGAATACAGCGGCAGCGCAACCGGCCTTGAAGCCGGTTGGGGCGCGGTTAGCGCGGCGCGAGCACCATCACCATCTGGCGGCCTTCGAGCCGGGGCTCGGATTCAACCTTGGCATCTTCAAGAAGATCAGCCTTAACCCGTTGCAGCAGGTCCATGCCGAGTTCCTGGTGGGCCATCTCGCGTCCACGGAACCGCAAGGTAATCTTAACCTTGTCGCCCTCCTCGAAGAACCGCTTGATCGACCGCATCTTCACGTCATAGTCGTGATCATCGATGCTTGGACGCATCTTGATCTCTTTGATTTCTACGACTTTTTGGTTCTTCCGCGCCTCGGCAGCCTTCTTCTGCTCCTGGTACTTGTACTTGCCAAAGTCCATGATTTTGCAGACAGGCGGCTCGGCGTCGGGTGACACCTCGACGAGGTCCAAACCAGCCGCTTCAGCACGCGCCATCGCGTCGATACGGCTAATCACCCCGACATTCTGACCGGTTTCGTCAATCAGTCGTACATCTCTGGCCCGGATCGCGTCGTTGATCTTGGGGCCTGAGGGCTCGCGCTCAGGCGCGCCTCTCATCATTGGTCTGCGGATTTGGGATCTCCATTGTCAGCTTCAGATTCAAATCTTTGTCTCAAGAAAATGGCAAGCCGCGTACATGCGACGTTCCGTCTTACCCGAGACCGTGGAAGATCGGGAAGATTGTTATTCAAGTCAAGCACCCGTCTCGAGGTTGCAAACAAAACCCTAGCCCGTTGCTTTTTCGGCCAAGGCGGTCCCGAGTAATTCGTCATAGACCCGGAGCGTGGCGCGCTGCATCCCCGCAAGTGTGAAAGACTGGGTTACGAACCGCCGGGCGCGCAGGCCGATCGCGGCCCGCTCCTCGTCCGAAAGTTTCAGCGCGACCACCAGCTTGTCGGCCAGTGCATCGGCATCTCCCGGGGGGACGAGCCAGCCGGTGATCGCCTCCGGCCCCACCTGCGGCTCGGCACGGACTGTCTCCGGGGCGCCGCCGACGTGCGTTGCGATTGCCGGACATTGCATCGCCTCGGCTTCGGCGGCAACACGACCGAAGGCTTCCGGTTCGCTCGATGCCGTGATCGCGACATGGGCCGTCAGACAGGCGGCTGGCATATCGTCGACGCGGCCAACGAACCGCACGCGATCCTGAAGCCCGGACTGAGCGATCTGCTGCTTGAGATTGTCGATGTAAGCCGTCCGGCCGCCCTGATCTCCGGCCAGAATCACGACCCAGTCGCCCAAGCCAGGTATAGCCGCGAGTTTCGCAGCAGCGGCGATCAACACGCTCTGCCCCTTCCGCGTCGTCATGCGTGCTGCGTGCAGAATGGCGCGCTGACGAGACTGAAGGCCCCAGGCCGCACGCAAGCGTTCGACACGATCCGCATTGACGCGCGCCGGATCGAAAGCGTCGTCGATGCCGCGGTAGATAATGCGCATGCGATGTTCGGGCGTATGGAAGTAGCCACGGATCGTCTCGGCGATATACTCGGAATTGGCGATCACGATATCGCCGCGCGCCATGATGCTGCTGTACTGACGCTTGAAATACCCGTTGACGCTATAAGCCCCGTGATACGTGGTGACGAATGGCCGCTGTGTACGGCGCGCTGCCATCAAAGCACTCCAGGCCGGCGCTCGGCTGCGGGCGTGCAGAAGATCCACGCTCTCCCGGGTGACGAGATTCTGCAGCTTGCGCGCGTTGCCGAGGATTGTCAGCGGGTTCTTGCTCGCTGCGTCCATGGCGATGAATTCGCCGCCCGCTTGTGTAATCTGCGGCACGAGTCGGCCTCCCTCGGCAACCACCAGAGCGCGTCCGCCCGCAGCGATTATGGCTTGGGTGATCTCGATGGTCGTACGTTCCGCGCCCCCGATGTCGAGACGCGGGATGATCTGCAGTATCGTGGGGCGATGTTGGGGCACGTTGGCCTCATGGAATTGAAAGGACATCACTAGGATGACCGATTCGAACCCGCAATACCTTCAGGTGGGCGAGGGCACAGGGCGCCGCCGCATCGCCGTGCTACGTGATGCGGGTGCGGAGCCGGAGCTGATCTGGCTGCCAGGCTTCAAATCGGACATGGTCAGCACCAAGGCGAGTGCGCTCGGTGCGTGGGCACGTAAAAAGGGGCTTGCCTGCACGCGCTTTGATTATAGCGGCCACGGGCAGTCACAAGGACGCTTCGAGGACGGCACGATCGGCCGCTGGCTGGAGGAAACGCGCGAGATTTTCTCCCGAGTTACGCGTGGTCAGGTCATCGTCATTGGCTCCAGT
The DNA here is from genome assembly GCA_023423275.1 of Pseudomonadota bacterium. Classification (GTDB taxonomy): domain Bacteria; phylum Pseudomonadota; class Alphaproteobacteria; order Rhizobiales; family Hyphomicrobiaceae; genus ZC4RG25. The sequence goes on along the minus strand of JAFAFW010000012.1, from coordinate 368 downwards.
ATGGGCGGCTATTTGGCGCTGCTGCTGTTGCGTCAATTGCTGGCGGAGGACCCGAAGGAAGCGAGCCGGATCAAGGCCCTGGTTCTCATCGCACCCGCCTGGGATATGACGGAAACCCTGATGTGGGACAAATTCCCCGAGGATGTCCGCCAGACGATCCAGGAGACGGGTGTCTGGCTGCGGCCGTCAATTTACGGCGAGCCTTATCCGATCACGCGCGATCTCATCGAAGACGGCAGCCAGCACCTGTTCGGACAGACCACCTGGGACCCAGGCCGGCCGGTGTGCATCCTCCAGGGGCTACAAGATCCAGACGTGCCCTGGGAGCATGTGTTCGAACTCGAGAAAAAGCTGACCGGCGGCTGGGT
>JAFAFW010000006.1 GCA_023423275.1 Pseudomonadota bacterium | reverse complement strand
GCATCGTGCATTCCGAGCGCGAGACGGCGGAAGCCAAGCAGAAGCCGCGTAGTTTGTTTGGTATCCAGGCGTGGGCGGCGCTGCCCGCTTCGCATGAGGAAATGGCGCCGACCTTCGAACATCACGCGGCGGAAAACCTGCCGCGCATCGAAGGCGAGGGCAAGCGCGTCCGGATCATCATGGGACAGGCATACGGCCAGCGCTCGCCGGTCCAGTTCCCGCACGAGAGCTTCTACGCCGAAGCCGTGCTGGCGCCGGGCGCGATCCTGCCGCTCGATCCGGATTACGACGAGCGCGCGGTCTACATCGCCAGCGGCGAGATCGACATTGCCGGGGACAAGTTCGAGGCCGGACGGTTGCTGGTGTTCAAGCCGGGCGACCGTATCTCGATCCTGGCGCTGTCGAATGCGCGGCTGATGCTGCTCGGCGGTGAGCCGATGGACGGCCCGCGCCACATCTGGTGGAATTTCGTGTCGTCCAGCAAAGACCGCATCGAAGCGGCGAAGGAAGACTGGAAGCAAAAGCGCTTTGCGCTGGTTCCAGGCGATGAAAAGGAATTCATTCCGCTGCCGGATCGGTGAGGGGGAGTTTTTATTGATGTCCGGAAGGATATAAAATGCACCTGTGCACCAAGCGGTGCGCTGATCAATGCTGTGTCAAACAAAAATGCACCGCTCGCAGTCCCAGCCGTTAATTAGATTGGCGCGCAATAACTCGCGAAATTCGTCCGATATGAAAAACTTCCATTCAATTGGACTCTTCGCGCGCCAAATATGAAAGCCTTTTATCGATTTTGCTCGAAGCGCATATGGCTTACCCGGCCTGGGTATATAGGCCGACCCGATGGCTCCAGCTAATCCTACTCCGTTGAACCAATCAGTCTTTTCTACATCTATGCAATCCAGATGCACTGGAAGATGTAGCGCATAGTAGCCCTCGCGCGTCTTTCCTGTTCTTTCGTCCTGCAGCGATACAGGTACCCCGCCATGAGTATTTGGCTGGAGCGCCTCTATCAGATTGATCACCTTTTCAGAAACAATATAAGGGCTGTTCCCTAAGACGTCCGCCAAGCCAGACCCAGTCTGCTTAAAACTTGAGCCAATCATTAAGGTCGTGGACAATCGGGCAACATCATCGGAACTCAGAGGCTGCCCTTTGAAAAGGGTAGAATATGCTGGATCTGGCTCTGTCAAAGGTCGGGGCCAAACAACCGACCTCAAGTATTTTCGGTTAAGCGTTCCACGAATAGAATACGGCATGAAACGCGACTATCCCAGATGCGTAGTTTGCGTTGCCCTTTGAGATGCGATTTTCTCTCTCACGCCGCCCCAGTCGCCACGTCCGTCCCAATACCTTCCTGGCCCCATTCCGACCATGAGCCGTCGTAGACCGGCGCGTCGGGCTGGCCGATGATGGCGAGGGCCAGGCTGACGATCGAGGCTGTCACCCCCGATCCGCACGTCGTAACCACCGGCTTGCTGGGATCGACGCCGGCTGTCGCGAACACCTCGCGCAGCGTGTCGGGCGATTTGAATGTGCCGTCAGGATTGATGAGTTGGGCATAGTGCACGTTGCGCGCGCCCGGCATATGTCCGCTACGCAAACCCTGCCGCGGCTCAGCTTCTGCACCGGAAAACCGGCCCGGGCCGCGCGCGTCGGCAATCTGCGTCGTGCCTTCCGCAACTAGCCGCTTCATGTCCGCGAGATCACGCACCATGCCGGCATTGAACCGCGGCGTGAAATGACGCTCGGACCGCGCAGGCGTCGGCTCGGATGTTACCGGACGACCTACCGCCTTCCACTTCGGCAGTCCGCCGTTGAGCACCACCACGTCCTCGTGGCCCATGATGCGCAGCGTCCACCACACCCGCGCCGCCGAGAACATGCCCGCCGCGTCATATACGACGACGCGCGTGCCATCGCCGATGCCCATCTTCTTCATGCGGCTGGCGAAGGCCACCGTGGAGGGCAGCATGTGCGGAAGGTTGGTGTTCTTTTCCGACAGATCGTCGATATCGAAGAACAGCGCGCCGGGAATGTGCTCCGCTGCATATTCGGCGCAGGGATCGCGCTTGGCAGTCGGCAGATGCCAGGAGCCGTCGAGGATCACCAGGTCCGGCGCATCGAGGCGCGATGCGAGCCAATCGGTTTCAACCAGATATGGGCTGGCCATGACGTGCGTCTCCTCCTGCTGTGGGCTTAAACCAACGCTACGCGGATGCGGCGATTGAGCTTGCCCTTCTTTTCGATACGCGTCACCGCGACCTGACCGATCTCGCCCGTGGAGCGCACATGCGTGCCACCGCACGGCTGCAGATCGACGCTTCCATTCTCGCCGATCGAGACCAGCCGCACGCGGCCAGAACCGCGCGGCGGCTGCACGCTCATAGTGCGCACCAGATGCGGGCTGGCGTCGAGTTCCTCATCGGTGATCCAGCGATCCGTAACCGGATGGTTTGCTGCCACGATCGCGTTGATCGCCTCGGTGAGCTGATCCTTGTCGACGGCGCTTGCATCGGTGATGTCGAAGTCGAGCCGACCTTCATCAGCGCCGATCTGTCCGCCAGTGACCGGAAACTTCACCAGCGAGCACAGCAGATGCAGCGCCGTATGCACGCGCATGAACCTGTGGCGCGTATCCCAATCCAGCGTCGCGGTGATGGTGCTGCCGACCGGCGGCGGCGTGCTGCCTTCGGCGGGCACGTGCACAATTGTAGTCTTGTCGGCGTCATAGACGGTGGTGGCGATCGGGCAGAGGCCGATGCCGTCCGCCACGAATTGCC
>JAFAFW010000059.1 GCA_023423275.1 Pseudomonadota bacterium | reverse complement strand
GCCCGTGGTGAGGGCGATGCCCAGGATCTTCTGGCCGATGCCGGCGCCGGCCACGGTGTCGAGCTCGTCATCGGTCAGGGCGATGGAGGTGTCGCGGGCGGTGTCGAAGGCGTTGGTGGCGGTCATGGTCGGTTTCCTCTCACTTCCGGCCGGCAACTGCTTCGTCCGGCCTGATGAGAGGCATTTGACCGTCTTGCGCTTACACGCACCTTACAGCCGCCGCGGGCATGGCTTGGAAGAGATCGGTCCGGTTGATGGCAAGGCTAGAGCGGTAAAGCTGGCGGTCGGTGGCGCCGTCTGCAGTGCCCGCCTGCCAGGGGTTAGGGATACCGCAGAGGATGAAGCCGATCGTGAGGATCACCAGACCGACGGCAAGCAGCCATAGGGCCGTTGGAGAAGACATCTCTAGCGTCTCCGGTCGAGAATGCGAAACACATTCGATATTGCGATCTGTGCTCAACGGCCGCCCCCGCTTCAGCCGATTCTCTCCGCACAAAAATTGGCCCCACTGGCTCGCGCGCCCGCAGGGCCTATTTGCAAGTTTAGCGGGCGGTTTTTCTGCTCCGATGCGCCCGATACAACCAAGCAGGGCGTTTTATGGCGCCGAGGATCCGACGGTCGGTCGAACGTACGGAGTTGCGTTGGCATCGAACTGCGTCCAGCCCTCCCGCTCATAGTCGGCCCGGCGCTGGACCATATCGATCGGGGTTGCACGGTCCATGATCGCCTCCGCTTCGGCGACGCGACCGTCAGCGGCACGAACCGACACAACCGATCCACCACGCCGAACGCTTTCTGCGTAGACGTGGGCTTCGCGCTCGTCGACGCCGGCACTGGTCATCGCACCGATAATGCCCCCCGCAGCCGCGCCCGCTGCGGCACCGGCGGCGGTCGCCGCTAGCCATCCGGCCGCTACAACGGGTCCGATACCGGGAATGGCGATCATCCCGAGGCCCGCGAGCAAACCGGCGGCTCCGCCGACACCAGCGCCAATTCCAGCACCTTCCCCTGCGTTGCTGTCATCGCCGTCATCGTTGCGAGGCCCGATCACGCTGATTTCAGAATCCGAGAAGCCGGCCCTTCCCAGGTCCTCCACGACTGCGGTCGCCACTGCGTAATCATCGTAAGACCGAGTGATTGTGCGAGTCATTGCAGATCTCCTTACAGAATAAACGGTCAATGGCGGGTGATGTTGCCGCGATAATCCACGCTCACGGTGACCGGCTGGCCGCCATGCGTGGCCGTGCCCTTCCAGACGCCGTTGTCGTCCTTCTTGAGCTCGCTGATGGCGCTGTATCCGTTGGCCTCAAGGCGGCTCTTGGCCTGGCCTTCGGTGAAGCTGTTCGCTCCCGGAAGCGGAGCATTCGCATCCGCCGGGGCTGGCGCCGGAGCAGGCGATGTCGTTGGTGTCTGGGCGTAAGCTCCGAGAGCGAAAAGCGATGCGACGATCGAGGCACTGAGTTGCCTTTTCATAGCGTCCTCCCACAGAATTCAGGCCAGATGGCCGATGCTAGGGGAACGGAGCTTGTGGGAAGATGTTCCCGGCAATCTGGTGGGCGCTTGGTTCTTTGAGCCGCGATGCCCCGGCACACTATGGCTTCAACCGGCATGAACCGCGGCTGACCTCGATCGCGCGCAGCGCATGATCGAGATTCTCGAATGTTTGCGCGACCATGTCCCCTAGAAGATTGGAAACGCGTTCGGTCGGCACTATTCGAACTTGGCCGGGACCTAGGGCCCAGACTCATAACCAGTAGCTGACGATCGCTGCGATGCAGACGGCGGCGAGGAAGTTGACGGCGTTTCGGTCGTATCGGGTTGCGACACGGCGGAAGTCCTTGAGGCGGCAGAACATACGCTCGATAGCGTTGCGGTCGCGATAGAGCTCCGGCGAGAAGCAGTTCTTCCAGCGCCGGTTCACTTTGGGCGGGATGTTGGGCATCGTGCCGTTCTCCTCGACCTGTCGGCGGATGGCGTTGCTGTCGTAGCCCTTGTCGCCATGAAGGATGCGCGCTGGCGGCATCTGCTTCAGCAAGGCTGATCCGGCCGTGCAATCAGCGACCTGGCCGCCGGTGAGCAGGAAGGCGATGGGTCGGCAGTCTCGATCGGTCAGCGCGTGGATTTTGGTCGTTCGCCCGCCGCGCGAGCGGCCGATGGCCTGGTTGCGTTCCCCCCTGTTCCACCTGAGGCTGAGCGGTGTGCCTTCACGGCGGAGGAGTCAATGAGCACCTGGGCCGGCGGACCACCGGCGCTCGCCAGAGCATGGAAGAGATCGAACCAGACGCCTTTGGCGGCCCAGCGGACGTAGCGGTTGTAGAGCGTCTTGCGCGGCCCGTAGTCAGGCGGCGCATCGATCCACCGACCACCGGACTTCAGAACATGGACGATGCCGCTGATCACGCGGCGGTCGTCAACACGCGGCTTGCCACGCGTATCCGTCGGTAGATGCCGCTCGATCCGTGCGAATTGCGCGTCCGTGAGCCAGAAACGATCCCGGTTCATCCGTGCTTCCTCCCGGAAGCCGTGAATCACACCGAGCCCACGACGCCAATCATTTTATGGGTCCGAACCCTAATCGCTCGATGCGACCCGCACACCGCCCAAGGAGATCGGTGAGAATCCAGCGGTCCGGCGCGGGGTTGGTGACGTTGAAATCCATGTTTACCCTCCAAGCACCGCTAGAGCAGTTCCGCTGATCGTTGAATCGATTGTGATGTGACGAGCGCAGCTTCGGCTGATTCAACCTCCGTATTGATGGAGGTTGGCGATGGCGCGAGCTCTGAGTGACGATCTTCGTGTGCGTGT
>JAFAFW010000042.1 GCA_023423275.1 Pseudomonadota bacterium | reverse complement strand
CCCAGGTCGCGAACACGTGGGTCATGTCGATCGGTCCGCCGGCTGTCAGGATCTGCACGATATCGAAGTTCGCGAACGTGACGATCAGCGAGAACAGCGCGGTGATGGCAATGATGTTGCGCATCATCGGCAGCGTCACGTACCAGATGCGTTGCCACCAGTTGGCGCCGTCGATGGCGGCGGCCTCGTAGAGCTGATCCGGCACGGATTTGAGCGCGGCCAGATACATGATCATGAAGAACGGCGCGCCGATCCAGATATTGACCAGAATGACGGAGAAGCGCGCCCAGTAGGCATCGCCCGTCCAGGGGATTGGGCCGATGCCGAGGTGGCCGAGCACCCAGTTGAACGCGCTGTAGGACGGATCGAACAGCCACAGCCATGCCAAACAACTCATCGCCGGCGGGATGACCCAGGGCACAAGCAGCATTCCGCGCCATTTGCGCTGTCCGCGGGCGGGAATGTTATGCACGAAATGCGCGACGATGAAGCCGATGATGGCTTTGAACACCACAGCCGTAATGGCGAAGATGCAGGATTGCTGCACGACCTTCCAGAAGGTCTCGCGCTTGAACAGGAACAGGAAGTTGTCGAAGCCGACAAAGCGCTGCATCGACTTGTTCAACGTCGCCAGATGCATCGCGTACACGGCGGGATAGAGCACCAGTATGATGATCAACAGAATGAGCGGCAGGGCCATCAGGAAGGCGATGGTCGATTTGCGCTGCATTGTCCGGCGCAAGCTGGAAGTCTTGCGCTTCGGCGCAACCTTCGCATCTCCGCCTTTCACAACCGCATCGACCATCTTGTCCCCTCGTGGTCTGCTGCCATCCGATACTGTGGATAGTGATGAACCGCTTGCCGCCTTTGCCGTGCAGCGAGCGGTTCCAGGTCCAGGCTGCGCCACGCTCCGCTTTGCGAAGCGTGGCCCTTCCGCACCGGTGATCAGGTGCGCATGAAGCCTTCGACTTCGCTCTCGGCCCATGAGAGCACGCCGTCCATCTTCTCTCCGTTCAGCATGCGGGCGACCATCTTGGTCTGCACGCCCTGGACGTAGATCTGATGCGCGATCTTGGGCGGGGCCGGTCCGCCTGCGATCGACAGCGTCTGGTGATTGTGCGGGTTCGGATAGTGATAGAGCGTTCCCACCGGCGGTCCGATCTCGGCCCAGGTCTTGAAGTCGGTGAGTTTCTCGAACGACGGCAGATCGTAGCCGGCGCTGGCGGCCACCATCTGTTCGGCCGCGGTGCGGGTCGACAGGTGGCGCAGCAGGCTCTTGGAGGCTTCCTTGTTCTTGCTGAACGACCAGATGCCCCACAGATACGGCAGGAACGGCGCATAGCGACCATTCGGACCGGATGGGAAGCCGTGCGTCCAGCACTGCTCGGCGATCTGCGGCGCGTCGCGCTTTGCGACGGCCCAGGCGCTGGGCGGGTTCATGATCAGGGCGCCATTGCCGGCGACAAGCCACTTGTTGTTGGAGGCGTCATCCCAGGCTGGGGCGTCTTTCGGCAGGAATTGAGCCAGCTTGGTCAGATATTCCAGGGCTTGTTTTACCTTGTCGGACTTGACGGTGATGTCGCCCTTGGCATCGACAAGCATGGCGCCGTACGCGTGGAAGAATGCTCCAATGCTGTCGATTGAGTCCGTTGTTCCTCCCAGTCCGATGCCGAACGGCTTGCCGCCCTTGTGGCACGCTTCTGCAGCCTTGAGAAACGTCTCCAGCGTCCAGTTGTCGGCTTTAGGGGCCGAACCTGCCGGATACATGGCCTGCACGTCGATACCTGCCAGCGATTTCATCAGGTCGATGCGCGAGCAGGGGCCCTTGATCTGACTGCCGACCGTTGCAGGCACGATCTTCCAGGTGCCGTTGATCTTGCCGAGATATTCGACCGTTCCGTTGACCTTGCCGTGCTCTTTGATCAGGTCGTTCATGATATCGTCGACCGGCTCGAGCATATCGGCGTGAGCCTGGGGCTCCCAGGTCGGGAAGGCCAGGATATCGTGGCCAGACTTCGCCTGCGCTTCTGCGGCGATCGTGATCAGGTTCTTGTTGCCCTGGCTGGGGATGAAGTCGATCTGGACTTCGACCTTTTCCTTCTCACCCCATTCCTTCGTCAGTTTCTCGGTGATGCCGTTGGCGCCGGGAACCCAGTGATCCCAGAATCCAACCGAGATCTTTCCGGCAGCGTGCGCCGTTCTTACGTAGGGCGCCGCAAACAGGGCCGCTGAAGCAGCAGCGCTGGTGGCGACGAATCTGCGCCGAGTCAGCTTGAGTTTACTCATGCAGTTTCCTCCTCGAAATATTGTTTTGCATTTCGAATAACGCATGAATTCACGCGGTTGCTTTTATTCCTCCCATTCCTGTTTTGGCGGGTTTTCTGGTGACGGACTGCTCTCCGAAATCACGCGCAAAGCGCTGGTGCGAGCGCCTCAGATGCTCGCGCATGGCGGCGCGGGCCCGTTGCGGATCGCGGGCGACAATGGCATCGCGGATATCGGTGTGCTCCTGAACGGCGGATCGCCACGCCGTATCATCCAGCGTATGGCGCGCCAGCCGCTCGAAGTAGGGATTGATGCGCAGATCGAAGAGTTCACCGACGCAGCGCACGATCACCGCATTTCCTAGTATCTCGGCGATAGCGGTATGGAAGCGGCGGTCGAGCGCGAATGTCTCGTCGCAGTCGGCCTTCAGGCGGGTGGCGTCGCGCAGGATCGAATCCAGACGCTTGATGTCGCTGGCGCGTGCGCGGCGCGCAGCTTCTTCTGCGACGGCGCTTTCGACGAATGCCCTGGCCTGCAGGATCTCGAATGGGCCTTCGATCATCGCCGAATTGGAGATATCGAGAGCCGGTTCGGGCGCGATGACATAGACGCCGGAGCCGACGCGTATTTTCAGCCGGCCTTCGACTTCCAGCGCAATCAGCGCCTCGCGTATTGTCGGACGTGATACACCAAGCTGGCTCGCAAGCTCACGTTCCGCGGGAAGTTTGCTTCCAACGGGAAATTCGCCTTGGTCGATGAGCAGGCGCACCTGATCGGCGATGCGCCGATAAAGCCGGCGTGGCTCGATTGGTTCGAGCGGCAAGCGGGTCTCCTCGCGCGTTCCCTTTGATCGTCATTCTTTATGCCGACGTTCGGTCGTCGGTTTGGTCAGGCCATTTGACCGATATTAGTATCGGACTGTCAAGCGCGATTGAATCGGAAAAACGTCTTATGTCTATTTATCTAAAATCAATTTGTGGAAATGGAATGCGTAATGCGTTGCAGAGGAAATGCCGAATTTCGTTCGGAAAATGGCGTAAGCGCTTACTCGCCGTCCTCAACGTGAGGCATCATGATGGTTGGGAAATGAGCCTCCTCCGGAAACGCCAAAGCCCATATGAGGGCGGTCCTTCGGAATAGGGAAAATGTTGCCGGCGCCGGTAATGCGTGACCCGCGTTGATAAGCGCAATGACGTAAGCGCTTACGATTGGCTATGCTGAGCGGCGATTGTCTACGTCCGGATGAGGCCGCCCGTGAGCAACTGCAATAAGGATCAGAAAGGATGCTGTATTCCTGCCGGCCGGGATCGAGGCAGCGGCCCAGCATCGCCGGGAGCACTCCAGTCGCGTAGAGGAACCGATGTCGGCGCCCGGTTTGTTCGTATCGAGTCGGGCACCTTTCTCATGGGCGCCAATGATCCCGCCGCCCATCCCCTCGACGGCGAAGGCCCGGTGCGCGCCGTATATCTGGACACGTATTGGATTGATGCGGTGGCCGTGTCCAACGGCCGTTTTGCACACTTCGTGGAAGAGACATCCTATCGGACGGAGGCCGAGCGGCTGGGCGGGTCGTTCGTGTTCAGGGGATTTCTGGCGGACAGCGACCAACGAGGCGGCTACGTCCCAGGCGCACCATGGTGGACCGAGGTCGCTGGCGCGTACTGGCGAAATCCGGAGGGGCCGGAGTCATCCATCGCGGATCGCGAACACCATCCCGTTACGCATGTGTCGTGGGCCGATGCGCTGGCTTACTGCGAGTGGGCCGGAGCGCGTTTGCCCACGGAAGCGGAATGGGAGTGCGCGGCGCGTGGCGGGCTTGTCCAGAAGCGCTACCCATGGGGCGGCGAACTCATGCCGGAGGGGCAGCACCGCTGCAATATCTGGCAAGGACGCTTTCCCGACTTCGACAGCGCCGAGGACGGGTATCGCGGTACGGCGCCGGCCGATGCCTATGAGCCCAACGCCTTTGGACTCTACAACACATCCGGCAACACCTGGGAGTGGTGCGCCGACTGGTTTCATCCAAGCTTCCATGCGCGCGGCAGTCTGGAAAATCCGAAAGGCCCGGAGGCCGGGACGGGCCGTGTCATCCGCGGCGGCTCCTACCTGTGCCACGAGAGTTACTGTTTCCGGTATCGGGTCTCGGCGCGATCGTCGGCGCCGCCCGACAACAGCACGGGGCATCTCGGCTTCCGGATCGCGCGCGACGCTTGACCGGAGCGCGTGATCAATTTGTCCCAATGATCTTCGCGTAACGCTGCATCTCTTCGATGAACGCGCGCGTTGCGGGCAGGGAACCGGCAGACGCACGGAAGATAACGCCAGCCGTGCGTTCCGTGTTGAGGCCGGGGACGAGCAGCGGCGCAGTGCCGGGCATCTCCGTGCGAACGATCTGCTGGGTCATGAATGAGAGCATGTCACTCTTGCGAAGCACCTCGGCGATGAACGGGATCGATTCAACTTCGATGTTGGGCTCCGGGGCTTCCAGGCTCATCACGCGGAACAGGGCTTCCAGACGAAGCCGTGAAAGAACATCGCGGCCGGGAAGCACCCATGGATAATCCAGTGTATGCGCGGCATGGATGCGGCGCTTGGTGCGCAAGGGATGATCCTTCCGGGCAATGACGGATAGGGTATCTCCTGTGAGCGGAATGGCGCGCAGGCCCGGTGGCAGGCGGTTCGGCAACGCGGTCACTGCAATATCGAGATCGCCGCCGCGGACGAGATCCACCATGTTGCCGTGCACGCGCGCGGACACGCGAATATTGAGATGCGGATAAGCTGCGGCCATCCGCGTGATGATGCCGGGCATTGCACTGGTGAGCCAGGAAGGCCCGGCGCCGATACGAATTTGGCCCGTTGCGCCACGGCTGAGTGAACGAACTTCCTCACGCGCGTCGAGAAGCTGCATGTTGAGTTGGTTGGCATGACGGAGCAGCGCTTGGCCTTCCACCGTCAAGGCAACGCCACGCGGCAGCCGGCGGAACAGATCGCAATCGAGTGATCCCTCCAGCCGGCGCACGGCTTTGGTCAGACCGGGCTGAGTGATGCCAAGTGCCCGCGCTGCCGCGCTGAAGCTACCGTGATGAGCGACGGCATTGAAGTAGCGGAGCTGGGACAGGTCCACGGCATCCATTCCTATTGGTTATGGCAAAGGTCATGCTTGTGATCTTGTCGTAGAACTCTTCAGCGGGCAACCTTCACGCGGATGTTAACTTTCGACGGAGCCGGGGCGGTGGAGCCGAGCAATCTTCTGTTCATTTTGTCAGATGAACATCAGCGGGATATTGCGGGATGCTACGGGGATGGCATTGCCATCACCCCGAACATCGACCGCCTTGCGGCGCGCGGCACACGATTTACGAACGCCTACACGCCGTGCCCGATTTGCGTGCCTGCGCGCGGTGCGCTCGCCACGGGCCGCTGGGTCCATCAGGTGAAGGCGTGGGACAACGCTGCGCCGTATCATGGCGAGCTGCCGAGCTGGCATCGGCGGATTCGCGATCATGGCAATCGCGTCGTCTCGATCGGCAAGCTGCATTTTCGCTCGACCGAGGACGACAATGGCTTCAGCGAGGAGATCCTCCCGCTGCACGTGCTCGATGGCCAAGGTGATTTGATCGGAATGCTGCGCGATCCGCCCGCGAAGCGCGGTAGCATGCCGGCGCTCTCCAAGAGCGCGGGCCCTGGGGAGTCGACCTACAACGACTATGATACCAACATTACGGAAGCGAGCTGCCAGTGGATCGCGGAGCAGGCCAAGAGAAGCGGCGGCAAACCGTGGGCGCTGTTCGTGTCACTGGTCCGGCCGCACTTTCCGCTGACGGCGCCGCCTGAGTTCTACAAGCTTTACGACCCCGACCGCATGCCGATGCCGCGCCTTTACGACGAGGCTGGCCGGAAGCTGCATCCGGCCGTACAGGCCCTGCGCTCGATCATGGATTATGACGACTATTTCGCGGACGAGGCGGCGGTGAGACGCGGCATTGCCTCGTACTATGCCCTCGTCAGTTTCCTCGATGACAACATCGGAAAGATCCTCAAGGCGCTCGATGACGCGGGCTTCACGAATTCGACCCGCGTCATCTACTCCTCGGATCACGGTGACAACGTCGGCTGCCGCGGGATGTGGGGCAAGTCGGTGATGTTCGAAGAATCGGCTGCCGTGCCGCTCGTCATCGCCGGTCCCGGGGTGCCGAAAGGCACCGTGGTCGATACGCCGGTCTCGCTGATCGACTGCTACCGATCGGCGATCGAGGCGGTGGGCTGTCCAGTGCCAGGTGAGGATAAGTCCTTGCCCTCGCAGTCTCTTTGGGCCATCGCTGAGGGTGAGAAGCCGGGCCGCACGGTTTTGTCGGAGTATCATGCCGCGGGCTCGGTCACAGGCACGTTCATGATCCGCCATGGCCGCTGGAAATATGTCTACCATGTCGGCTATCGGCCGGAACTTTATGACCTGGAGGCTGATCCCGGCGAGACGACGGATCTGGCCGAGCGGCCGGACATGGCGGGCGCACTGGCGGACTGCGAGGCGGCGCTACGCGCCATCTGTGATCCCGAAGCCATCAGCGCCGAGGCCTTTGCCGACCAGAACCGGCGTATTGCCGAGCACGGCGGACGTAGCGCCATCTTGGCGCGCGGAGACTACAGCTATACTCCGGCTCCCGGCGAGAAGCCGGTGCTGGTTGCCAAGTAAGAAACCATCGGCGGAAACGCCGGGGAGGAATGAATGACCGAGGAACGCACCACGCGCGTGGCTGAAATCGCCTATATCGTGCTGATCATGGCGATCGCCGGGGTCTTCTGGCACCAGGCCAATTCGTTGCCGCCGGCCCCGTACGATCCGTTGGGGCCGAGCTTCTTTCCCATCAGCGTCAGCATCGGACTGATTGCGCTGGGCATGATGATGCTGCTCAGGTTGCTGTTCGGGCGATCGCTCGGCCAGGCCTCGCAGAGCATGGTGGTCGGGCTCGAAACCAGCGCTGAGCATGAGCAGCGGCCGATGACCGCCGTCATGACCATCCTGCTCGCGATCTGCTATGCGATTGCCTTTGCGTTCCAGAGCATCACGTTCCTCTGGGCAACGGCCGTCTACCTGTTCCTGTCCGGTCTGGTGCTCGGGCCGATGGAAATCAAGCGCCTAGCGGGTGTTGCTGCATTCGCTGTTGTGGCCGCCTATTTGCTCGACCTTCTGTTCCGGGTCGTCTTCCAGCTCGACCTGCACTGAAGGCTGTAGACCTCATGACTTTACCTGAAGCCTTCCTGCATCTTTTCACCCTCAAGTCGTTCCTGATCATGATCGGCGGCGTTGCGCTCGGCATTTCGGTCGGCGTTTTGCCCGGCATTACGGCCGGCGTGCTGATGGCGCTGACGCTGCCGTTCACTTATCACATGACGAGCGTTGAGGCGGTTTCGCTGCTGATCTCGATGTTCGTCGGCGGCGTTTCGGGTGGCCTGATCACGGCGACACTTATGCGCATTCCGGGTGAGCCGAATGCGATCATGACCTGCCTGGACGGCTATCAGCTCGCGCGACGGGGGCAGCCGGGCCGGGCGCTGGGGCTCGGGAATGCGTCGTCGCTGGTCGGCGGTACGCTGTCCTGGTTCGCATTGGTTTTGCTGGCCCCGCCGCTGGCAAGCGTCGCCGTGGCCTTCGGCCCATTCGAGAACTTCGCCGTCATCGTCATGGCGCTGATTCTGATCTCCTCGCTGTCGGAGGGGTCGTTCCTGAAAGGGCTATCGGCCGGATTGCTTGGCATGCTGGTGTCGTATCCCGGCATCGATCAGAGTTCGGGCATCATCCGCCTGACCTTCGGCTATCAGGAGCTCGAAGGCGGCTTCAATCCATTGCCGGTCATCCTCGGCATGTTCGCCATCAGCCAGGTCGTGGCCGACGCGCTCAACATCGAGGGCAGCAGCGAAGCGATCCGCGCCTCGATGCGCGGCATGTTCATGTCGTTGCGCGACTACGTGGTGCACGGCAGGAACATGCTTCGGTCCTCGGTTGTCGGAATCTGGATGGGTATTCTCCCCGGCGTCGGCGCAACGATCGCATCGATCGTGACGTACTCGATGGCCAAGAATCTGTCGAAGCATCCGGAAGAATTCGGCAAGGGCAGTGAGGAGGCGATCGTCGCGGCGGAAAGCGCCAACAACGCCACGACGGGGGGAACGCTGATCCCGATCCTCACACTAGGCATCTCGGGCGGCCTGACGGACTCGATCCTGCTCGGGGCCCTGATCATCCACAACCTGCAGCCCGGCCCGCTGCTGTTCCAGAACCACCCCGAGATCGTGAACACGATTTTCGCCACGCATCTGGTGGCGCATCTGGTGATGTTCGCCATGATGACGTTCGGAATCGCGATCTTCGCGCGCATGATGCTGGTGCCGCGGGCCTTCATCCTGCCGATGGTGATCGTCTTTTCGGTGATTGGCGCCTTTGCGCTCGACAACCGTCCCTTCGACATCGGCGTCATGCTGGGCTTTGGCCTGCTGGGCGTGCTGCTTGAAGTCGCGAAGGTGCCGCTGTCGCCGTTCGTGGTCGGGCTGGTGCTGGCGCCGATCGCTGAATCGGAATTGCGTTCGGGTCTGATGGCGTCCGGCGGCAGCTTCATGCCGCTCGTCGAGCGTCCGATAGCCTTCGGGATGCTGATCATCGCGGTATTGCTCTTCATCTGGCCGTTTGTCCGCGAATGGCGGCGCGGGGCACGGACATCTCAGACCGCCGAGGAAACCACTCCAACTCCATCGAACCAGGGAGGATCACTATGACAGAATTTACCCGGCGCAATGCGCTGAAGCTCGCGGCGGCCGCGGGCACGTTACCGCTCGGTTTGTCGGGAGCCCAGGCGGCGGGCTATCCGGAAAAGCCGATTCGCATGATCATTCCGATCGCCGCTGGCGGACAGACAGACGTGGTGGCCCGGCTTCTGCAGTCGGCGATCGATAAGAACAAGCTGCTGCCGCAGCCGATCGTGGTGGTCAACAACGCGGCGGCCGGCGGGGCCGTCGGCACGCGCATGGTGCGGGACGCTGATCCGGACGGGTACACGATCGGCGTGTTCCATATGGGCTTGCTGACAGCGCCTGCGGTCGGCGTCGTGGATTACAACCACAGCGCCTTCGACATGGTCGGCCAGGTCGGTCGCACCCAAATCGGTTTGGGATGCCGTGAAGATGGCCGGTTCAAAACGATCCAGGAGGTTCTCGCCGAGGCCAAAGCGAAGCCCGAGACGATCACCGTGGCGATGAACATTGGCCTGCTGCCGCATTTCGTGCCGCTGATGTTTGCGCAGGAGGCCGGGATCTCGTTCCGCTTCGTCCAGGCGGGTGGTGGCGCCGTGCGGCTCAAGTCGATCCTCGGAGGGCATACGGAATTGTCGTTGTTCTCGGGGCCTGAGTTCCTGCTCTACAAGTCGCAGGGCATCCGCCCGCTGGTCATGTGGTCGGAAGAACGGGTGCCCGAGCT
The DNA here is from genome assembly GCA_023423275.1 of Pseudomonadota bacterium. Lineage (GTDB taxonomy): Bacteria > Pseudomonadota > Alphaproteobacteria > Rhizobiales > Hyphomicrobiaceae > ZC4RG25. Next base: position 43,409 of record JAFAFW010000042.1, on the reverse strand, counting down.
TCCCGACGTTCCGACATCGAAGGAGATCGGGGTCAATACCGTGTTCGAGGAGCGGGTCATCGTATTTGCGCCCAAAGGGACGCCAAAGGAGCATCGCGAGGTGCTTGCGAAGGCCTTCGAAGCGGCGACGAAAGATCCCGAGATCGTGGAGCGCTTCAAGGGGCTGGGCGTCGATGGCGTCTTCATCGACGGCCCCAAGCTGACGGCTTTGCTCGATGGACTGAATGGGCCGATCGTTGAAGTCGGCAAGGTCGTCATCAAAGCCCGTGAAGAGCAGGCCAAGCAGAAGAAATAGTCCGCATCCGTGTGGCTGCGGGCGCTGTCGTTCGGCAGCGCCCGTTCAGGCGCTGACCGGCACGTTGCCTTCCTCGGAAGGTTCGCTGGGCTCAGTGAAGTCGCCCTCTGCGACCAGGCGCGCGAATAGGCCGCCCTCCCGGACCAGCTCCTTGAACGTCCCGCGCTCCACGATGGAGCCCTGGTCGAACACGAGGATCAGATCGGCATTGGCGACCGTCGACAGCCGGTGGGCGATGATGAAGGTCGTCCGGCCCTTGCGCAGGGCGTCGAGCGCGCGCTTGATCTTGCCCTCGGTTTCCGTGTCCAAAGCGCTTGTGGCTTCGTCGAGAATCAGGATCGGCGCGTCTTTCAGGATGGCGCGGGCGATGGCGATGCGCTGGCGCTCGCCGCCGGACAGGGAGGCTCCGCGCTCACCGGCCACGAAGTCATAGCCGCCGGGCTTGCGCTTGATGAACTCGTGCGCCTCGGCCGTGCGGGCGGCGCGTTCGATATCGGCATCCGTGGCATCAGGCCGGCCGGCGCGGATGTTTTCGGCGATGCTGCGGTTGAACAGGCCCGCGTCCTGAAACACGACGGCAATGGCGCCGCGCAGGGAATTGAGCGTGATATCGCGGATGTCGTGATCATCGACGAGAATGCGGCCGGCTTCCGGATCACGCAGCCGTTGCAGAATGGCGAGTGTGGTGGTTTTGCCCGATCCGGTCGGCCCGACCAGGGCGATGGTCTGGCCGGGCTTGGCTTCGAAGGTGAGATCGAACACGCCCTGCTGTCCGACGCCATAGCGGAACGTGACATCCTCGTAGCGGACATGACCCTCGACGTTTTCCAACGAGGTCGCATCGGGCCGCTCTGTGATGGCTGCGGTCGTATCCAGAAGGGAGAAGAACGACTGCAGCGTTGGCGCCTGCATGAACATGCGCGCGACAAAGCCGGAAAGCTGATCCAGTTTTCCGATGAGAAGGCCGGCGAAGGCGACAAAACTGACGATCTCGCCGACCGTGACTTCGCCACGTCCGGCCAGCCACGCACCGACGGCGAACACGGCCACCATCGTGATCGTCGAAGCCGCGCGGGTCAGGACGGTCAGCAGGCCCCACCACGTCAGCACCGGATATTGCGCCGCGAGAAGCTCGTTCATCATGTTGCGCAGCGCGGATGCCTCGGCGGCCAGGCGCGCGTAGCTCTGCACCACCGGCACATTGCCGATGACGTCACCGACGCGCCCGAACACGTCGATGTAATGGCGCTCCACGGCTTGCTGGCCATCTGAGGTGCGATACACAACCATGACGTTGAGAACGGAATAGACGACTGCGAGCAAGGCCAGGAGGCTCGCCAGCCGCCAGTTCATGGCAATCGCCGTTGGAATGAGAAACAGGATGCTGACGACAGCGGCAAGCTGCTCGCGCACGAAGGTCAGCCAGGTTGCAAATAGCGCATCGGTACCGGCCAGGATCGTGCGGACGGTGGCGCCCGTGCCGCGCTCCGAGAGATAGCTGATCGGGAGCGTGAGGGTGCGTTCGAAGGCCCGGCTCATGGCCGCAAGGCGCTGGCGGTGCGCCATCCGGTCCGCCGCAACGGCGACGATGACACCGGCAACAATTCCAAACAGACCCAGAGCAGCCCACAGCATGATGAGACTGTAAGCCGGCTGGTTCTTCGCCAGGGCATCGACCACGCGCCCGAAGAGAATGGGCTCGGCGAGAGCCACGATCGCGATGGCGACGTTGGCAAGCACCAGCCAGGTTGCCAGCCACCGTTCAGAAGCGAGCAGACCGAGAGCGCGAAGATGGACCGTGATGAGCTGCATGTGCCGGGGCGGGAGCTAGGTGCGGATAGGACGGAACGATAGACCAGATCCTTGCTCGAGTGATTAGGGCCAATTCAAGAGCTGATACAATGCCCCCGTGAATGGGCGGAACACGAACCTTACCGTGTGGGTTCCCGGCGGGACCTCAACTGCGCGAAACAGGACATCGGCTCGCTCCATCTGATCGGTGTAACCGTCGACCTCGACCGACCACCAGGGGTGCCAGACATCCAGGAGCACCACCCAACCGCCGTCGGGGCTGTCCGTCTCGATCACCACTTCGTTGTTCGTATAGCTCTGGAGTTGGACGGTGCCCGGTCCCCGTTCCTCCTCGGGAGGATCGGTCCCCAGGACGACCGTCGTTGCCAGGTCGGCATCCGGCCATCTCCCGTCGGCGAGAAGTTTGTCCAGATCTGCTTTCACCGCCCGGTGGGCAAACAGGACGCGGGGCATAGCGCGAGGGTTTTCGTAGACGTATCCGTTGGCGGTCCGCGCCACGAGTTTCAAGTCGCCCGGCTTGAGGCTTGGATCGATCTGTTCGATCGGGACGCCGGAGGCGATGAAGCGCAGCCCGAGCAGATCTGCCAGCGGCGACCGGTACGAGGGGAACAGCGGCGTGAACTTGCGCTGGTCGGGCAGGCCGACCGTATCGCCTGCGCCAGTCGCCTGCGCATACAGATCGAGACGCACGGGATTGTAGCCCAGCGTATGATCGAAATTGTGGGTCAGACTGGCGTTGGGCCAGTGAAACCCGAGCCCGGCGAGTTCGACACGATCGCGGCGGGCCGGGCCTTGCGAAGCGGCGAGTTTTTCCTTCAGCAGCGTGATCGTCTCGTTGTCGGTGTCCGGTTGCAGCATGGCAATTTCCGACGGTGGCAAGGCTGTCGAGCTGTTGGGCCCGTCGTTGATGCTGAGATCGGCAGCAAGCATGCCGACGACGATGCCGGCCGCCAGCAAAGGCCGGACGGTCTTGAGACGCGCCGCAGCGAAGAGCACCAGCCCGCCAACCGAGAACGAGGCCACCGCCAGCAGCATCGGACCGGAGGCCAGAGCGACACGATCGAAGTTCACCGCGAACATCAGGCAGAGAGCGAACGGCACCGCAATCAGACCCGCCTCCAATCCCCGTTGCAGCGCAGTCGGCCGAGGCAACGTCTGGATCATCATGCGATGGGCGACGTAGCCCGCCAGCAGCGCTGCCATCCCGCCGACCAGGAACGTCGCATCCGCGGGACGCCGGTACAGCGCAACGCCGGGTAGGGCTTCGTACAGAATGCGGAAGACAGGCGTGTACCAACCAAGCGCGTAAAGAAGGGAGAAACCCGCCGCGAGGGTCAGAAAGCGGATCTGGCGATCCCAGAACATGCCCCTGACGATCCCGATCACCAGGAGGATCAGGGGGATGGCGCCGAGGTAGAGCTGGCCCATGTTCTGAGCGATGAACAGGTCGGTTCCCGTCCAGGCGAAGCTCGGCGGCCCCCAATACTTCTCCATCGGTCCGGCGGCGCCGAAGATATGCGGAACTGCGGCAGTCACCAACAACGCCGGATGCATGGAACCGCGGCCGGCGCCGGTGAAGTCGATCGACGGACGATTGGATTCACTGGCGAGCAGCAGAGTCAGCGTGATCGGAATTGCGACGATGACAGCACCGACGAGAGCCCCGGCTGCCAGCGGCTTGATGCTGTGGACGAGAGCGGCTTTGCGCGACGGTGCGGTCAGCCAGTGCCAGAGGACATATCCGGTCAGCACATAGAGACACAAAAGTCCGACCTGATTGCGGCCCAGCACAATGAACGCCGCCACCAATCCTGCCGCGGCGCCGTAGGCCGTGGATGACCGGTCGAGAGCCCGGCCCAGGAAAAACATCGCGAAGGGCAGGTAGCACAGGCTCATCACCTGTCCGAAATGCTGGACCCGCCAGGCCATCGATCCGCCGTACTGAAACGCGAGTGCGGCCACCAATGCCCCGGCCCAGTGCCAGCCATAGTCGCGGCACAGCAGCAGTACCCCGATGCCCCCGAGCAGCACGACGAGAAGAACGGTCGTGTCCGCGGCCCAGAGGCTCGGTGCGGGATCGGCGAGCGCCAGCAGGAGGATCGGTGGCGAGAATATCATCGACTGCGGATCGGCGATCTGCGGGTGCCCGGCAAAGACGTTCGGCGTCCAGAACGGCAGTTCACCGCGGGCGAGGCTTGCGGCAAGGAACTGGATCTGCGGCAAGAAATGCGCTTTGGCGTCCCACGGGATGGTGACGGAGCCGCTCAACCACGGCCAGCAGAACACGAGCCAGCACAACGTGAGAACGGCGACGGCCGGCAGCATCGGCCAATCCGCGAGGACCGGAGTGCGGATGTGCGTACCCGCGCCGCCAAGCGGCATCCCCAGGGGGCTGGTGCGAACCGGCAGGCTCCGGTGCGTTCTGTCGTCGTCGTTTTGCATTACGGAGAGACGCTAGGGACGTAAGGCGGCCATAGTAGGGTAGGAGACTCCATAGCATCTTGCTCTTGGAACGGTGACCGCATAATCGAATTGTACTGAGGACTGTGCGGATCCGTCGTACGTGAGAGACGAAGGTCGGTCGAGAAGATGTCGCGCGCCAGCCAGCTCGATCCAGACCGCAACGGACTGGAGGGAGCGCCAGCTCTGCCGGATGCAGATCCTTGCCACCCGATCAGGGCGGCCAGTGCGGATCACCCATTTGTGGTGGCCCAACTCGGACAATCACTCGACGGACGGGTCGCGACGGCGACCGGGGAAAGCAAGTGGATCAACCGCGATGCCGCCCTTGATCATCTCCACCGGCTGAGAGCCTGCGTCGATGCGGTCGTCGTGGGCATCGGCACCGTGCTCGCCGACGATCCGATGCTGAACGTGCGTCGTGTCCCCGGTCGCCATCCGGCGCGCGTCATTATCGATCCGGGCGGGCGTTTGCCGGTCGGACCACGATGTCTGGCAGAGGATGGGGCGCCCCGTATCATCGTCCGCGCCTGTGATGCCGCAGTGCCACCGGGCGTCGATATCATCCGCCTGTCGAGGACCGATGACGTCATCTCCCCGACGGCGATCGTCGCTGCATTGTTCGAGCGAGGCCTGACGCGGCTGCTGATCGAGGGGGGCGCGCGCACCGTTTCGCGGTTTATCGACGCCGACGTCGTCGATCGCCTTCATGTGCTGGTTGCGCCGATGATCATCGGCTCGGGCCAGGCTGGCCTCGATCTCGCTCCCATCTCCAGCCTTACTGCGGCGCGCCGGCCCAGGACGCGCGTTCATCTGCTGTCAGATGGTGATGTTCTGTTCGATTGTGATCTCAGGACTGACGACCGGAGGCAGACATGACCGAGAAGTCATTGGTGTCCACACAAGCCGTTGACGTCTATAGCCCGGTTGCGCGCACCCTGCATTGGCTGACCGTTGTCCTCGTGGCCATGTTGATTCCTGTCGGGCTGGCCATGGCGTACCGTGGCAACACGTTGAACATCTGGGATGCGACAACCAACAACCTCTATAGCCTGCATAAGCTGATCGGTTTCACGCTGCTGTGGATCGTGCTGATCCGGATTGGATATCGCCTGATCCATGGGGCGCCCGCGCCCGAGCCGACGCTGGAACCGTGGCAGGTGATGGGATCGAAAATCGTGCATTTCCTCCTTTATGTGGCCATCCTCGCTATGCCGGTGCTTGGGTGGCTGGGCGTGTCGTACTTTCCGGCGCTGGATATTTTCGGCCTTTTCTCGCTGCCGGCGTTGACGGAGGCGAACGCAGACGCGGCCGGGCGGGTGCTTTCCATCCATGCGACGCTGGCATTCGTACTGCTGGCGCTCATCGCCGCGCACGCGGGCATGGCGCTGTATCATCATTTCGTGCGCGGCGATAATGTGCTGCGCCGGATGCTGACCGGGCGTCCGCGCTGATCTCAGCCGACCGGGGGCAAGGCCAGCAGGTCCTCATGACCTACGATCGTCACGGCATCGGGAGCCGTCAGGCGATGGTGGAGCCAGTCGTCGGCGACCGACGCGACGACACCCGCTTCGCGAGCGGCGTTCGCCCAGCCGCGATCGACCTCGCGACGCAATTCGGTAAAGTGGCTATCGAGCTGCCAGGGACTGCCGCCGCGTTGAATGCGGTATCCATGCCGTGCAAAGGCTTCGGCCAGGATGTCGGTGGCATCGGGCCCGGCAGCAGGGCCAAATCCCTTGTCGCTCCGCTGATGCCGGTTGAAAGCGGCTCGCATTTCGGCATCGGCTGGATGTTCCGGCATCCAGCGAGCGGCGCCGTCATAGGTCAGCACGGTGTAGAAGACCGCGCTCGCTGCCGCAACGGCGTCAGCGAGCCGATCGATCACGGGAACAGAGACGAGATCGAACAGGGCCGAGGCGGTCACCAATTCAGCGTCATCAATCACTGCTCTCAAGTCACCACTTGAAAGGTCAGCCTGCTTGCAGGCGACCGAATCTGCGGCTGACTCAGCTTCGCGGGCGTGGGCAACATCCAGCAGTTCTGCATCGTAATCGACCAGGGTCCAATGCTGTCCGGGACCAAGGATGCGCGACAGATTGCGAAGGTTGGAGCCAGTCCCCGAACCGAGATCGACGACCCGCAAGGATCCGCGACCGGCGAAGGCTTGAGCTAAATTCGCTCGGACCCCGGCGTTCACCGAGGCATGATCGGCGGGCTCCCGCAACGCCAGCCAGTCGGCCGAGAACCCGCTCATTTGGCGACCTCGCGGATCACCGCGATGGTGTAGAGCGTGGTGTCGCGCCAATGAGGGAGCTTCTGCCCCGCTTTCCACGCCGCATCCGACATGGTCCGGCGCAGAGCGGTATCCGTCATGAGACGCCCGAGCGCTTCACCGAGCGCGGATGCCGAGCCGGGCGCAACCTTGAGGGCGGCTGCATCCGGCACCGTCTCCGCTGCAGCCCCGCCGGTGGTGCAGACAATGGGAAGGCCGCGCACCATGGCCTCGGTCAGCACCATGCCATAGCCTTCGAACAGCGACGGCAGGACGAACACGTCGGCTGTCGTATAAAGCTGGCTGATGGCCGCCGTGCCGAGTTCGCCCTTCAGCGTGACTCGTTTCCCGAGGTCGTGGGCGGCGATCGTGTCCCGGAGGTGCCGGGCAGCCTCCGGATCCCGCTTCAGCGAACCGGCGATGGTGAGGGTCCAGTCGTGTTCCTTCATCGCACCAAGGGCGTCGATAAGGAAGGGAAAGCCTTTGCGTGGCGAGACAGATCCGATCGACAAAAGGTGCAGCGGCGTGCCCGGACCTTGTGCCCGCGGTGCCGGAAGCGTGCCGGGAATCGCCACCGTGATGGCACCCTCCGGGACGTCGAATTCAGCAGCCAGGAGACGCTTCGTCAGAGGACTGGTCACGATCACGCGGCGCGCCAGCGCCAGCGCCTGACGTTCGGACTCGATCAGAGCCTTCGCGCGATCCGGCGACAGGCCGGTCTCGTATCCGAGCGGATGATGAACGAGCGCGATAATGGGCTGCCGAATGCTGGCGATAAGATCTCGCGGCATGGCTCCGAACGCCAACCCATCGATGATCAGCACGGTGTCGTCCGGCAGTTCGGCGAAGGAGTGTGCGGTGGCCGCAAGATCGTCGGCGCTGGGCGCAGGATAGCCGCCTGGCAGCGGGAGATGCCGTGCCGCTACGCCGAGTTGCGGCAGGCGCTTCAGGACCTCCCGGTCGTAGGCGTAGCCGCCCGTGCGGGTTTCGAGATCTCCAGGTATTGCAAACGCGACCTCAACCACGGACAGGGCCCTCGAACCAGGCGCGTGCCAGATCGGTCTCCTGCAAGGTGACACGAATGCGGGCAAGACCTTTCCCATCCTCGCCGAGTGCGCCCTCGCGCGCCGAGGCTGCCATGGCGTCGAAGACGTGGCGGCAGAGGAATTCCGTGGTCGTCAGCTTGCCCTTGAACTGGGGCAACGCATCGAGGTTCTGATAGGCGAGGGGTTTCAGCGTTTTGTTCAAGACCTCCAATGCTGCGCCGATATCGACCACCACATTCTGTGCCGTCAGCGTTTCGCGGAAGAAGGCGACGTCGACGACGAAGGTCGCCCCGTGCATGCCCTGCGCCGGCCCGAAAAACGGATCAGGCAGGCTATGAGCGATCATGATGCGATCGCGCACTTCGACGGCGTACATGCCAAGGTCCTTTCAAGTGTCGATATCAGGTCCGATAACGAATGACCGGAGCGAGGGAGGTTGTGCCCGGCGCCAGGATGTCCGGCAAGCGGTGCGGCGCATCTTCGAACGCCAGCTCCTCCGTGATGAGAGCATCCAGCCGTGGGTCATGGAGCAGCGACAGGGCGGCTTCAAGGCGGCGACGGTGGCTCCAGCGCGGGCGCCGCGAGGGCGAGACCTGCCCCACCTGCGACGAAATGAGTTTCAACCGCTTGCTGTGGAAGGCGCCTCCGAGGGGCACGGTCACCGATACGTCGCCGTACCAGCTCAGTTCAACGATCGTCGCCTCCTGGCCGGCGGCGGCAATCGCGGTGTCCAAACCCGCGGCGGTCGCGCTGGTATGAAAGACAACATCCGCCTCAGCCGGGCAGTCCTCGGGAGATGCGAACCCCAAGCCGAAAAGACCGGCGAGTTCTCTTCGCTCCGGCTCGACGTCGACCAGCGTCACATCGGTGCCCGGCATCCGTCGCGCCAGATAAGCGATCAGTAGCCCGACAATGCCGCCGCCGACCACGACCACCCGGTCGGCTGGGCCGCAGGCTGCGTCCCAAATCGCGTTGAGGGCCGTTTCCATGTTCGCGGCCAGCGTGGCGCGCCGGGGCGGAACCCCGTCCGGAACCGGAACGGCCATGTCCAATGGGATCACGAAAATGTCCTGGTGCGGATGCAACGTAAAAACCGTGCGGCCAAGGAGCGCTTCCGGCCCGGCCTCTATGATGCCGGTCGTGCAATAGCCATATTTCACCGGATATGGAAATGTGCCGGCCTGCAGAGGCGCGCGCATGCGGTCCCACTCGCTTTGTCCCACCGCACCGAACATGACGAGACGCTCCGTGCCGCGACTGACTGCGCTGAACAGCGTGCGGATCATGACCTCGTCGCCGGCGGGGGCGAAAAGCGGTTCGTCCCTCAACTCCGCCTTGCCCTGGGCCACGTACCACAGCGCCCGGGCCGAGCGGCGCGCCGCACTTTCTGCCGTGCTCTGCATATCCTTCAACCCGCCGCTGACGGCCTGCTGCCGTCGTCATCAGGAACGCCCGTCATGACCGAGCGCCAGGAGCTTTCGCCGTCGCTGACGGCTGCTGGTGGTGAACGTGTGCTTACTACGCCCACGGGCTGCCAGTCCATCGAGGAGCTGTATCGGCGGCGGCTGATCATGATCGGGCTTAACGTCATCACCTACGTGCTTCTGCTGTGGGGCGTGAGCCTGGTCCTGGCCGCAGGCGGCTGGACGATAACCGATGTGGTGCTGCTGGCTGCCTTCGCCATCGGCTCGCCGTGGACCGTGCTTGGCTTCTGGAACGCGGTGGTGGGCGTGTGGTTGCTGCATGGCGCCCACGATCCGCTGGGGCAGGTCGCGCCGTTCGCCCGATCGGTGGATGTGGATACACCGATCGCTATCCGGACAGCGATCCTGATGACCGTGCGCAACGAGGAGCCGGGCCGGGCATTCCTGCGCCTCAGGACCATCAAGGACAGCCTCGACGCCACCGGGCAGGGCGATCACTTCAGCTATTTCATCCTCAGCGACACGAACGATGCAGCCGTCGGTGCGGCAGAGGAGGCCGCGGCGGAGGCCTGGCGCAGCACGCTGGCTGACCCGGAACAGGTCGTCTACCGGCGACGGTCGGTCAATACGGGTTACAAGGCCGGTAATCTGCGCGATTTCTGCAAGCGCTGGGGGGAGGGATACGAACTGATGCTGCCGCTCGACGCCGATAGCCTGATGTCCGGTGAGGCGATCGTGCGGCTGGTGCGGATCATGCAGGCGCATCCACAACTCGGAATCCTGCAAAGTCTCGTCGTCGGCATGCCGTCATCCAGCGCGTTTGCGCGAATTTTCCAGTTCGGCATGCGTCACGGTATGCGGTCCTACACCATGGGCCAGGCCTGGTGGGTGGGTGATTGCGGCCCGTTCTGGGGCCACAACGCACTGGTGCGCATCAAGCCGTTCGCCGAGCAGTGCGATCTGCCGATTCTGCCGGGCACCCCGCCGCTGGGTGGCCATGTGCTCTCGCACGATCAGGTCGAGGCGACACTGATGCGGCGGGCCGGCTATGAGGTGCGCGTTCTGCCGGAGGAACGCGGCTCGTGGGAAGAAAACCCGCCGACGATGCTGGAATTCATCCGCCGTGACGTACGCTGGTGTCAGGGCAACATGCAGTACATCAAGCTGCTGGATTTGCCGGGCCTGCTGCCGATGAGCCGCTTTCAGCTCGTCTGGGCGATCCTCATGTTTCTCGGCATCCCTGCCTGGACGCTGATGATCGGCCTGTTGCCGGTGGCCGCCTGGGAGGCGCGCGAGATTGAGGACTATCCGTCCGACCTCGCCATAGGGCTCTATATCGCCTTTTTTCTCATGTACTTAAGCCCTAAGATCGCGGGGTTGATGGACGCTGTCCTGAGCAAAGGGGGCGTAGCCCGCTATGGGGGCTGGTTGCGATTCACGATCAGCGCGGCGATTGAACTCGTATTTTCCTTTCTGCAAGGCGCTGTCTCGACCATCCGCACATCCATCTTCATGATCGGATTGATCTTCGGCAAGTCGGTGACGTGGTCCGGCCAGTCGCGCGATGTGCATGGCATTTCATGGAGCACAGCGGTCTCCGTGCTTTGGCCGCAGATGCTGTTCGGGATGGTCGTGTGTGGTGCTCTGGCAATGATTTCTCCGACGGTGCTGCTGTGGAGCCTGCCGCTGACGGCCGGTTATCTGCTGGCGGTCCCCTTCGGCGTGCTGACGGCGCACCCGGCCGTCGGGAAAGCCATGCAGGCGTGGGGGCTGTGCGGTATCCCGGAGGATTTCGATCCGCCGAAAGAGGTCCGGGCCGTGCAGCAGGTGTCATGACGAACATCGATGACCGCATCGCCTCACTCAAGGCCGATCCGGCGCTGGCAGCCCTGCGCCGTTCGCTCGATGTCTACTACGGCGATCCGGTCCGTGACCGGGCAATGGACGCTCTCTATGCGCGGTTCCTGGGGCCGGGAGACTTGGCGTTCGATATCGGCAGCCACGTTGGTGATCGGATTGGCGCGTTCCGCCGCATCGGCGCGCGCGTCGTTGGATTGGAGCCGCAGCCGGACTGCGCACGCGTGATCCGCACGATCTATTCTGACGATCCGGATATGACGTTGGTCGAAGCTGCGTGCGGGGCAGAACTCGGGCGCCTCTCGCTGCATATCAATTCCGCCAACCCGACCGTGACGACAGCCTCCGGCGCCTTCATCGCTGCCGCCGATGGCGCAGGCGGCTGGGAAGGGCAGGTGTGGGACCGCACGATCGACGTCGACGTTACGACGCTGGATCATCTGATCCGCGACTATGGACGTCCGCGCTTCGTCAAGATCGACGTCGAGGGATTCGAAACCGACGTGCTGAATGGGCTGAGTTCGGCGCTGCCGGCGCTCTCCTTTGAGTTCACGACGATCCAGCGCGATGTCGCGTTCGCCTGTTTGGACCGCCTTTCGGCACTGGGATCTTATAAGTTCAACGTTGCCCTCGGTGAATCCCAGCAGCTCAGCCTGGGCGACTGGGTGCCGGTGGGCCCTATGCGAGACTACATCACAAGCCTTCCTCATGAAGCCAACTCGGGCGATGTTTATGCTGTATCGGACTGACAAAGCCTGCCGCGTCGCGGCGGCCGCGTTCTCACTGCTCCTGACAACCGCTATCGAGCCCGCCATGTCACAAGCCACGAAGGATCCCCGGCCGGAAGCGATCGCCGTCGAGGTGACGAACGGCAGCGAGCCGGTTCTGTGCGCCGAAAAGGACAATGTCAGCATCGCGTTTGCCTCGCCGCGCGTGAGGAGCTTCCGTATCGAGGCTGCGCATCCGGTCTATCTGTCGACGATGCAGCGCGACAGTTTCGAACCCGACTGGACCGACTGCGATATGTCGGGCGATCCGGTGTTCGCCGCGCCCGTGCCACCGCGCCGCGTGACGTTTTACGAGCAGGTCGATTTCTGGATGGTCGGCATGACATTTCCGACCTTCTGGCGTCCGGCGACGGCCAAGGTGCGTGTCGGCGATCGCTTCGAGGAGAACCTGCATCTGGTGCAGATGTGGACCATCCGGCCGATGGGTGGCGAGGAGGTGCTGGTCTTCTATCCGCAGGATGGTTACTGGCGGCTGCGCCCCAAGACTCCGCCGGGGATGGACCCGACCGCGTTCGGATCATCGTTCCTGATCGGGCCGATCGAGGACGACGGCCGTCCGATCGTGCGCATCAAGGAAGCGGCCTTCGATCCAAAAACGCAGACCTTCACGCTGACGTTCGAGCGCGGTGGCTCGGCGACGGTGCAGGTGGTGCAGACCGATCAGAACAGGCACGCCCTGCACGTTACCTTCGACAAGCCGATCGAAGGGCGTCCGTTCGCGATGCTGCGCTCGATGTATATTACCGAGTTCAACAATGACGCGGCGCGGATCGCGCTGCGCGAGACGGGCGCCAAGGGCTGGCGTGAGGAGCCGGTCATGAGCTTTGGCGGCGCTCAGGCGACGGACGTCTGGCTCGGACGCTTGTCACCGTCGCGGCACAACACGAGTTCGCCGGACATGGTGGTCAACAGCTTCTCGGCCACCAACGAGCCGCGCCGCCCGCGTAACGAGGATCCGCACACGAAGGCGGAACAATAGGCTCGGCCATTCGGCGGCATTAGCGCGTCATCCGAGGCACGTCTTGTGGCATGCGCTCTATTTCCGTCATTCCCGCGCAGGCGGGAATCCAGACGCGTCTCCTATGGAGAAGGCAGTTTTTGAGGCGGTCTGCCGGTTCTGATACGGTAAGTTCTAAATGCCATATGACTTGGATTCCCGCCTGCGCGGGAATGACGGCGTCGGAATGTGCGACTGCTTCTTGATGCTAAGTGACGCCCATCCAGGCGCTCTACCAAGCCAGCGTGGGCATCGCTGCGATGGGCTTGCGTCCGTTCGATGTTGCGAGCAGTGTTTCTAATCCCGATGGGCAGATCGCGTTATCGATTACCAATTCCTCGCGATGAATGCCGTGGGCGATAAACAGACCATCGATGCCGTAGTTGGCGGCGCCCGCCATGTCGGTGCGGATCGCATCTCCGATGGCTAGGATACGACTGCGGTCGACCTGGCGGCCAAGGCGCGTCTCGGCCAGGCGGTGTGCCCCTTCATAGACTGGCGCGTGCGGCTTCCCCGCCCAGTACACTGCGCCTCCGAGACTTTCGTAGATGACAGCAACGGCGCCCGCACAAGGGTAGAACACACCGCCGACCTCGACGACCAGGTCCGGGTTGCCACAAACGAGCGGCAGTCCGCGATGGCGCGCTTCCTCCAGCAGCGGGCGATAGGTCTCGCCGGTCTCGCGGACATCATCGACCACGCCCGTGCAGACAATTCCCTGCGCCTGCTCCAGCGAGACGCGCTCCACATCAAGGCCTTTGAACACGGGCAGATCGCGGGGTGGTCCGATATGGTGGATGCGGCTCAATCCGTGTTCGGTGATGAAGCCGCGCGTCAGGTCGCCCGAGGTGATGATCGCATCCCAGGCCTCCCGCGGGACGCCGATATGCGTCGCGATGAAATCGCTGGTTTCCTTGGCCGGGGCGGGTGAATTGGTGACGAGGACCACGGCGCCTCCGCGTGCTCTGAAGCGGGACAGCGCCTCGCATGCGCCGGCGTACGGCGTCAGGCCGTTGTGGACGACACCCCAGACATCGCAGAACACGGCGTCGTAGCCGGCCAGCAAATCGCCCGCGCGTTCAAGGACAGGGACGGCGGTCGGCATCGTGTCTTTCATCGCGTCTCCGAATGAGGTCCGGGCGTTTCATCCCAAGGCGTATCGGGCCTTGAAAAGACGCCATACCGGTAACCGAAATACGACACGAACATCGCGACAAATGACGCCAGCACCAGCGCCATCAACACATGCGTTTGCGGACGCGCCAGAATGATGATGCCGAAGATCACGTAATTGACGACCTGCGCGCTCCACGACACGGCGGCAAAGCGGGCGTATTCACGCAACGACGGCGGTCCGGTCATGGCGAACGTGACTGTCCGGTTGACGAGCCACGACACCACCATGGCGATCGCAATCGCGACCAGCCGGGCCGCCAGCGGATCCCAGCCCAGCGTTGTCAGGCTCTGGAGGATGGCTCCGTCCGTGCTGAGCGCCAGCAGACCCGCCAGCAGGAAGCCGCCGTAGTGGCGCAGGGGGCTAACCTGGGGCATGGGCCGTGCTCCAAGGCATCCAGGTCACGCGTCCGTCCGGCTCGCGGCGCAGGTGAGCGATGCGCTCGGGCAGATCGAGGCTATCGCGCAACGCCTCGAACTCGGCGCGCCGCCGCTGTACGACGGGATCGAGCCGCGCCAGCTCGGCGTCCGGAAACCCCGGATGGCACATGATGAGGTGACGCTTTCCCGGGTCGCGGAAGAACCGGGCGAGCTCATCTTCATAGGGCACATGTTCGTCGAAGGAAGACACGCCGGAAAAGCCCTGGTTGGTCGGAAATCCGAGGGTACGCGCCCGCGATCCGAAACTGGCCGTTAGGATGGAAAGCCCGAGCGCCTTCACCGGTGCTGCACCGCGCGTCAGGATGGCCAACGGGCTGTCAGAAGGATCGCGGACCAGAGGCTTGGCGCTGGGAAAACGCGACGCCAGTGTCTCCAGCACGGCGTCTCTGATCTGCGGCAGGGCATGCACGTGCTGGTGTCCGTCGACGATGTCGGGCGGATGGCCGAGGTGCAACTCGAACCGGTCGAGCTGACGCGACACCTCGTTGGCGATCTCACGCGCGTCCAGCTTTCGTCTCAAGGCCAGACGGAGCACGGTGCCCAGGGATGGAAACGTTCCCGACGGCGCCAGTCCCGGCATGGGACCGGCGGGTTCGCCGAGGGTGAGGTTCAGGTGCAGCGCGATCGCGATGCGATCTCTCAAACCGACGATGCGCGCGGCATGTGCCGGCCAGTGCCGGCTCGTGACGAGCACGCTGGTAGCCGACAATCTTTCCGCGGCCGCCAGCTCCTCGATGGCAGCGGAGACGCCTTCGGTCATCGCGTAGTCGTCGGCGCACAGGATCGCTGGCGGGCCGTTCGGAGAATGAGGCTGGTGCGTATCGCTCACCGGTCGTCGGGCCTGTCCTGACGGGGCATCGGCGTCACGATGCGGCGCAGCGTGGTCGTCCCCGGATCGGCGGCGCGGCCGGTTCCGACTTCTTCCGCAACGATGC
This sequence comes from Pseudomonadota bacterium, assembly GCA_023423275.1. Lineage (GTDB taxonomy): Bacteria > Pseudomonadota > Alphaproteobacteria > Rhizobiales > Hyphomicrobiaceae > ZC4RG25. Next base: position 27,909 of record JAFAFW010000042.1, on the reverse strand, counting down.
AGAGCGGGCGGTTCTTGACCTCCTCGTAGACACGTCCAAGATACTCGCCGAGTACGCCTAGGGATATGAGCTGGACGCCGGAAAAGATCATCACCGAAATGATGAGCGAGGGAAAGCCTGGGACGTCCGTACCGTAGATCAATGTCCGCGACAGGTAGATCAGAGCACTGGCGAAGGCTGTGAGGGAAATGGCCAATCCCAGCAACGACCAGATCCGCAGCGGGAGCGTCGTGAACGACGTCAAGCCGTCCAGGGCGAACCGCAGTAGCGTGCGGAAGCTCCAGCGCGAGCCGCCATGCGTGCGGTCTGCGACGGTGTAGGGGACGCCGACCGACCGGAACCCGATCCACGAGAACAAGCCCTTGTTGAAGCGCGAGCGTTCATCGAGCGCGTTCATCGCATCGATGGCGCGGCGATCGAGAAGTCGGAAATCACCGGCGCCTTCGGGGATGTCCGACTTCGAGAGCGCGTTGAAGGTGCGGTAGAAGGCGCGTGAGAAAAAGCGGCGGATGGGGCCGTCCGTGGCCCGGTCGAGCCGCTCGCCGTAGACCACCTGATACCCAGCCCGCCACTTCGCGATGAACTCTTCGATCACCTCCGGCGGATGCTGGAGATCGGCATCCATGATGATGGCGGCAGCACCTTGCACGTAACGCAATCCTGCGGCGATCGCGATCTCCTTGCCGAAGTTGCGACTGAAGGAAATCGCCTTGATGCGCGGATCCGCGCCGTGGAGACGTTTCAGTTCGGCGAGTGTGCCGTCCGTCGATCCGTCATCGATGAAGACGATCTCCCAAGGCCCGAACCTTTCGATGATCGGCTGAACACGGGCCAAAAGGGCCTGCAGGCCCTGAGTTTCGTTGAGGACCGGGATAATGATGGATATCAGCGGGGTGCTCATGGCACGGGCAGCACAGTCCTGGTTCTGCGCCTGTGGTCCGGCGCATCGTTGCCGGACCATATAAGGCAAGCTCGAGCGGCGGCCTCGTGACCCGATGCCACGGGCCTCCGAGCGCATCGCATAGATACTCGGTTCCAGGAGGCGTCACAAACGAATGCGGCCCCGTTCGGGGCCGCATGGAAGGGATGAATTGTCTGCCTCGTCAGGTGTACTTGCGCCACGTCACCGTGACACGCGTTCCCGTCGGCACCCGCGGATAGAGGTCCAAGACGTCCTCATTATACATGCGGATGCAACCGCGCGACACGGCCTCACCAATCGTCCAAGGGGCGTCGGTGCCGTGAATGCGGTAAAGGCTGGAGCCCAGATACAGTGCGCGGACACCCAGCGGATTACGTGGATGGCCGCCTGGCATGACCGCGGGCAGTTTCGGATTCTCACGACGCATTTCAGCGGTCGGCGTCCATGTCGGATTGACGCGTTTGCTGGAAACGCTTGTCACACCTTGCCAGCGGCTGTCCTGGCGCGGAACGGCGATCGGATAGCTAATGGCTTCACCCCGGCGGTGCACCCAATAAAGGCGACGGTCGCCGAAGCTGACGATGATCTGGCGCGGAGCCACGCTGGCTGGGAAGGAGACGACTTCACGAGAGCCGCCGCTCCAAAGGAACGAGAAGAAACCCTGGGCGGACGCGCTGCCGGCCATGCTGCCGAGCGCGATGCCGGCCGCGACAACTGTCCATACGAACTGACGGGTGAGCTTGTAGTGCAACATATCCCTCCATCCCATGTGCGTGGACCTAGGCCTCATCTTTGCCGTTATTCGACTGTCCGTGCAAGGCGCGATCACAGAGTCGTCATCCGTTCATAGATTGCCTCCGGTATGGTTAAAAAAACGCTGATACGGTTGATTTGTCGTGACAGCGCGGGGTTTTGACGATGGTCGCCGGCTCCCGGTAAGTCCAGAGTTCGCGCGTGTTTGCGGCTCCCTCGCTGTGCCGAATCGGGCTTCGATTTTTTGTAGGCCGGCACATGGGTTTTTCCCAGACGCGGGTCCGATTGCGTGTGATAAATATGCCGCGATGGGACGAAAATTGGGAGACCGCCGTCCGCTGGTCGCCGGTGCCGCCGCCGCGCGGAGGACTTGCGGCATGTTCCCGGCGGCGCATCGCGCTCGCGCAAGAGGCGACGGACCGACTTCCGGCTGATCCGACAAAAGCAGTAAAAATAACGAGTTAGTATGATGTCCGGTGAGATGCCGCCGCCGAATGGCATAAGTGACTGCCATCCTTAGGTTCTGTTTGATCCGATCGTTAACGTTCTTTTCATCTTCAAATTGGTGCCAAAACGCGGCGCCGCTAAATACCCCATCAATGATTGTTGCGGCGTTTTTCATTTTTGCGGTTTCTGACGATGAGTATCGAGCAAGGGGTTTCGGTCCCCGGACGCTCACGGCATTGGCATGGCTTGCGGATGTGCCTTTCGCCTCGTATGGCCATGGATCTGTTCGTCGCGTTGGAGCTGGGAAGCCTTCTGATCGCGGAGTTGTTGGCTCGTTTCATCTACCTCACGCTTTTTCTTGAAGCCCCCGGACAAGCCGAGAAGTACTTCGTCGCGGCGGGTGCGTGCGTCGGGATCGTCTTCTTCATTTTTCGGAGTTACGGGCTTTACAACCGCGGGATGCCGGGCCTCGGCGGCGTAATGCCAGGGCGGATCGTCCTCGCCCTATCGTTCGCCTTCATGGCGCTCATTTCGATCGCTTACATCTCCAAGACGTCGTCTGACTATTCACGCGGCTGGTTTCTGCTCTGGTTTGGGCTGAGCTGTGTGTTTGTGCTCGGGATGCGCTACTCCTATCTGCCGGTCTATCAATGGCTGGTTGGCGCGGGCTTTGTCGCCAGGCGGATTGCTCTCGTTGCAAATCTCGACGATTGCCAGCGCCTGCGCACAGATCTCGTTGCAGCGAAGGAAATCGAAATCGTCGGCATGTTCGATCCTGCGGCCGGGCGCCCGGAGATCGACGAATTGATCCGGGTCGGCCAGCAGGGTCTGGTTGACGGGATTGTCGTGTCGGCCGCCGGCTTGCCTCGGGCCGAGCTCGGCGAATTGCTGCACCGGCTGGAAATCCTGCCGGTCGATATTCGCCTGAGCATCGAGCAACTCCCCAGAGATATGGAAGTGCAGGACGTTCAGCGCGTAGGTGCTGTCAGTCTGTTGCAGGTCACGCGCAAGCCCGTCTGTGATTGGGGGCATGTGGCGAAAGCGATCGAGGACTATGGAATAGCCGCGATCGCGCTGGTCATCCTGTCGCCGGTGATGCTGCTGATCGCCCTGGCCATCAAGCTCGACAGCGCGGGGCCGGTGTTCTTCCGGCAGCAGCGTCATGGCTACAATCACCGGATCATTCGCGTCTTCAAGTTCCGGACGATGTATGAGGCGGAAGACGGCGGGCAGGTTACGCAAGCTGTTCGCAACGATGCGCGCGTGACGCGAGTGGGACGGTTTTTACGGCGCACCAGTCTCGATGAATTGCCACAGCTTCTGAACGTCCTGCTGGGCGAGATGTCTCTTGTCGGGCCGCGCCCGCATGCGATTTCCCATAATTATCATTATCAGCAATTGCTGTCGGAATACGCGAACAGGCATCGCATGAAGCCTGGCATTACAGGATTGGCGCAGATCAAGGGATTCAGGGGTCCGACAGAGGACCCTGAATTGATGCATCAGCGTGTCCGATATGACCTGGAATATATCAAGAACTGGTCATTCTGGCTGGACATAGAAATAATGTTTAAGACCGTATTTGCGGTCATCAATCGCCGGAATGCATTCTGATCTTGGCATATCAATTGCAATCCATCACGGCACGGTCGCGTTTCGAACATCGGTACTGATCATCCGGATGGGCCTACAGTCGCTGATGCGTTCCTGAACGCGGCATCAGGGTGCTGTCACCGATGGAGTGCGTGCGTGCAGCAAGTTGCGGATAAGCGGGTGCTGCTGGGCGTTCCGGTATCGGTTTTCAGCCGCCAGCAGGCCGTCGCATTTCTGGACGATGCCGTTTCGCAGCGGAAGCATGTGAAAGTCGCATTCGCGAATGCGCACGCTTTGACGATTGCCGCACATAATCGGGATCTGCGTGACAGTCTCAAAGAGTTCTGCGTGTTCAACGATGGCCTGGGTGTCGACATCGCAAGCCGGATCATGTTCGGCCATCGGTTTCCGGACAACCTGAATGGCACGGATTTTATTCCCTATTACCTCACCCGGTCGCAGCACGGGTTGCGGATCTATCTGCTGGGCGGAACCCCGGAGGTCGTAGAAACGGCGGCTGCGTGGTTCCGTAGCCAGTATCCCCGACACGAAATCGTTGGAATGCATCAGGGATACATTTCCGATAAGGACGATGCGGGAATCTGCGCTGACATTTCGGCAGCGCAGGCTGATATCGTTCTGGTATCGATGGGGAACCCCATTCAGGAGAGGTGGATCGCGCGCAATGCGGAGGCGACCGATGCACGCGTGCTTCTGGGGGTGGGGGCTCTGCTTGACTTCGTTTCTGGTCGGGTGCCGCGTGCGCCTCAATGGGTGCGGACCCTGCGATGTGAATGGATCTATCGGCTGGTTCTCGAGCCGAAGAGGCTCTGGCGGCGCTACCTTATCGGCAATGTGGTGTTCCTGGCGTCTGTCCTGCGGGACAGGCTGACGACCGTCGGCGTCGAGAATACCCCATCCGTGCGCTGAAGAAGGAGGCCGGTTGCCATGCAGGAGCGACGATTGCACGTCGATGACGACGAGGCGCGGCTGACGGTTCTCCACATCACCGCAGACTATCCCGATGTGAACAATACCGATACGACCGTTGCGGTTCAGAATTTCATCGGCCGCAACGATGAGGTGGATCACGTCGTTGTTGCGATTCACCGGACCGCGCTGCCCTGGCGCGTGCGCGTGACGGAAGGCGGTCGCGCGAAAAACGTGCGGCTTATATCAATTCGATATTGGGCGCTGCCCTATGGCGTGCTGCTCGAAACGTCGATCTACCTTCTCTACTGGATGATCGCGTCGATCGTTCGGAGCCGGGATATCGGCTTTGACGTGATCCATGCACACAAGCTGACGTTCGAAGGGCTTGCCGCCTATTGGCTGTCGCACAGCTTTCGCAAGCCATACGTCATCTCCGTACGCGGCGAAGTCGAAGACAAGGTGTTGCGCGCCAAGCCGCATTTTGCATGGCTCTATCGACGCGTCGTCCGGGATTGCGCGCGTATTTTCTACGTGTCGGCCTGGTTTCGCCCTCAGATGAAGGCGCGCTATGGCGTTGATGCCAGCAAGGAACGGTTGTTGCCGAACTTTGTCGATGCGTCGCGCGCAAATCCGCAGGTGGCGTTCCGGCGAAACGCGCTCGTTTCCGTGATGAGCTTCGATATCTACAAGCGCAAAGGCTTGGAGTTCCTCCTTCCGGCGTTCAAAGGCGTCGTCGCGCAGGTGCCGGATGCCACGCTGGATCTGATTGGAGGGGGGCGGCCCGCCGATCTGCAAAGGGTGCGGGGGCTCATTGAAGGTGAGGAACTATCTCAATGTGTCAGGCTCGTGGGCCCGCTTCCCAATCAGGAGCTGATGGGGCGGCTTGGAAGCTACTGCGGTTTTGTGCTGCCTAGCCGAAACGAGACGTTTGGGATGGTCTACGTCGAGGCGCTTCTGAACGGAATTCCGATCGTCTACTCGAAGAACACGGGGATTGACGGGCATATCGATGGGGTTCGAGGAGCGATCGGCATCGATCCCTATTCCATCGAAAGCATCCGCGATGGAATGCTGCAGTTACTCGCGAACCAGGAGACATTCCGCGACCGGTTGCGAGAACAGCGTCAGCTCGTCGAACATCGTTTTGATGCGATGGCGCATGTCGCCGCTTACAATGACGAACTGCGGGCCGTTGTGACGGGATTGGCGGCCGTCACGAGGTGATGGCCGTTGTGCCGCCCCGCGGAGACACAGGTCTGACCGCGCCTCACATCGGCGCCGTATTATAGCGCCGCTGGACGATCTGCGATGGCCGCCCGATGAGATATTGAGCGACGCCGTCGTTCAGGGCGCGAGCGTAGATTGCCAGCGCGCCATCGACGGCCTCGATCGTTTGATCGATATCCTCATCGGTATGGGAATAGCTGGTCGCCAGCGACGGCATCAGGACGCCACGCCGGATCACTTCCTGAAGGAAGAGAGAGCGGAAGGACTGACACGGTGCGCCGTCCTGATTGCGGGTCGCATAGACCAGATTGCAGTCCCGGCCGATGACGGCGACGTGCTGCTGTAGATCATGACGCGAGATCGCCTGATTCAGCCCTGCTCTCAGGCGCGCTCCCATGGCATGGAGATGCTCGATCACGGGCTCGCTTTGATAGACGTCGATAGTCGCCATTGCTGCAGCCAGCGCGTGTGTTTCACCCCCGTGCGTCGTGGACAGCATGAACACGCGCGGGAGGTCCGTGTGATCCATACCGCCAAGCCGCATGAATTCGCGCTTTCCACAAAGTGCGGAAACGGAGAAGCCGTTGGCGAGAGCTTTTCCGAAGGTGCTCAGATCAGGAGTGATATCGTAGAGTTCCTGGGCACCACCCTTGTGCCAGCGAAAGCCGGTCAGCATTTCGTCAAGAATGAACAGCGCGCCGTTCTCGTGACACAGATCGCGCAACTTGTGCAGGAAGCCGTCCTTGGGATCGCTGCCGCGGGACGGCTCCAGGATGACGCCGGCGATTTCGTTCGGGTATTGGGCGAAGAGCTGCCTGACGCTGTCGAGATCGTCGTATCTGAAAGTCAGCGAGAGATCCTTGGTGCTTTCCGGGATTCCGGCTCCCATTTCGGTCTTTCCGATGAACCAGTCATCGACCGAAAAGAACGGATGGTCGGAACAGAAGGCGATGCGATCGCGTCCGGTATAGGCGCGCGCGAGCTTGACGGCGCCCGAAGTGGCGTCAGAGCCGTCCTTGGAGAACTTCACCATCTCGGCGCCGCGGACCAGGCTCAGCAATCGTTCCGCGCAGGCGGGCTCGATGTGGCTCGGACGGGTGAAGTTGCAGCCGTTCGCAAGCTCCGCCCGAACGGCTTCGACAACCTTCGGATAAGCGTGGCCGAGCGCGACGGCCCGGTTTCCCATCCCGTATTCGATGTAGGCGTTTCCGTCGACGTCCCAGACGTGACAGCCCCGGCCGCGTGCGATGAAGCCGGGTGCGAGGACGGGGTACTGGTCGTCGCCCTTGGCATAGGTGTGGCAGCCTCCGGGAATGAGGCGATGGGCATCAGTCCGTAGTTTCTGGGAAACCTGAAACCGTGAATACGGCACGGTTGCCTCCTGATGTCGAAAAATGAGCCCCTGAAAGCACAACTTTAGATACGCATGCGCTCCGGGAGCAATGAATTCGACGAGCTGTGGCTAACGGCAAGGTCATGTCCAGGGCCCGCCGGCGCTGTCCCGCTTTGACATCAAGGTTAACCAAGGATGCACATGGCACAAGCGGCTGGTCCCGGCTAAATGGCGGATAGAAAATCGGCTGCTGGCCTGAAATTCATTTTCGAGGACGTGCCATTTCCCTGAACCCCAAAGTTTCGATGGGGCTGCCTGTCTACAACGGGCTACCCTACGTCCAGGAGCTCATCGAGAGCCTCCTCGCACAGACTTTCGGTGATTTCGAGCTCGCCATTTCGGACAACGCCTCGACCGACGGAACATCAGAGCTGTGTCAGCAGTACGCGGCCGCGGACCCGCGCATCAAATACGTGCGCAATCCTGAGAACATCGGACTGATCCCGAACTTCAACAGGGTGTTCGAGATCTCAAGCGCACCGATCTACAAATGGGTGGCGGCTGACGATCTCTACGAGCCGCGATACCTCGAAGCCTGTTTTCCTCTGATCGAGAATGATCCTTCGGTCGCGGTCGCTCATTGCCAGACGATACTCGTCGATGGGGATGGACAGGAACTGCCGTACGACGCGTGCATCCATGGCTATTCGGACTCGCGAAACAAGCGGAGCTGGTTGCTGGATCGCGATGCGTGCGCGACCCGTGGTGGGCGCGCCCGTCGCTTCCGCGATGTGCTGATGCAGCAGATCATGTGCAGTCCGATTTACGGGCTCATGCCGCGACGCATGCTGGACAAGACGGGCCTGCACAAAAGCTTCTTCGGCTCCGACAAGCTGCTCCTGGCCGAGATGGCGCTCGAAGGTCGCTTTGCCATCGCACCCGAGAAGCTGTTCAAAAAGCGCATTCACACCGAGATGACGAGCGTCATGTCGGGTGCTGAACTGCAGACGAAGATCGATCCGGAGAAGGATCTGGATTCGTTGCGACGCGAGAAGCTGCGCAGCTACATCGCGATGCTTCGCAGCAGGGGTCTTTCCCGGTTTGAGTATGTCGCGTGCCTCGCCTACCTGGGCCTGCACTCGGCATCATCGGCGGTTCCGGAAATCCTGCGTTATCGGCCTAATCTACTCGGATCCCACCTGGCTTCGAAATGGCGCCAGCGCGGCGCGGAACAGCAACAACTATAGCCGAAAGATATACATGACTATGACTTTTGATGACGTAGTACGACTGGTATTTGTGCCCGTATAATTTTCTTGGCGTTCGACGTGTCTGCAACCTTGGTTCAAATTAACCAATATGAACTGGGGTGGTTTCGAACCGCATGGTTTCCAGATACTTAATGGGTGTATTGGTCACCGTCCCCTTTTTGCGTGAGACGGTGGGGTTTGAGGGTAGCCATGAAGGCCGTGTTTGGTCGTGTTGCGTTGGCGGGGGTGTTGATCAGCCTTTCCACGGTAATCAGCTTTGCTCAGGATAGGCCGCGGACGGGGGTTCAGACGGCGGCGTCAACGCCAGTCGTGCGTGACGCAGAGGCGAGCATGGCCGATATCGCCCTTGCCAATTCAGGGCGAGAGGACGAGATCGGCACGGGTGATCGTCTGAAGGTCACCTTTTTCGGCAATGCCGACCTGTCCGGTGAGGTTCGTGTTCAAAGCGATGGCAGGATCACCCTGCCGGCGCTCGGATCGTTTGCGATTTCAGGTAAGACAACAGCCGAGATCGCTGCCGTGATCTCAGCACGGTTCGCCCAGGATGCGCGCCGTGCGACGAATAACGTCGTCGTCGAGGTGGTTGAATGGCGGCCGGTCTTTGTCACTGGCGGCGTCTCCAAGCCGGGCGCCTACGCCTACATGCCGGGAATGACGGCCCTTCACGCGGTTTCAATGGCAGGTGGCTTTTATCGGATTGGTGATGGCGACGTTTCGACGTTCGTGAACGTCACGCAGAATGTCGCTCGCGTACAGGAGATGCGCGAACAGCTGAAGCAGACGCTGCTGCGTATGGCCTCGCTCAAGGCAGAGCGCAGCGGAGCCGAGCAGATCGAGACGCCACGGCAATTGAGCAAGCTGGCCGACGAAGAGCAGATCTCCGGACTGCTTGCGACTGAAGCCAAGGCGCTGGCAACACGCCGGGAAGCTTTCAACAGTGAGCAGAATGTCCGGCACGAGCAGATCGAGATGATCCGCCAGGAGGTTGCCGGCTATCGCAAGCAGATGGCTGAAGTCCTGGAGAGCCTCGAAAAGAAGCGGCAATACCTCGACGATGTCACGAGCCAAGTGGCCAAGGGGGTTTCACGGCGCCCGGACCTGGTGAACCAGGAGGCGCATGTGGAACGCCTTCAAGCTGAGCATCGCAACCTGATTTCGCAGATCGGTCGGCTTGAGCGCGAACAGGCTAAGTTGGAGCAGGAGACCGCGGCCCTCGCCCTGCAACGTAAGATCAGGATCGACGAAGAGATGGTCGGGCTGGAGCAGCGCATGAATGCGACCGAAGCAATGCTGGACGGCGCGATCTCCATCGTCTCGCAGCTCGGAGGCGAAAGCCTGCTTCCGAAGTTCGGCGGAGGCCCCCAGCAGAACCGATCGGTCATGCTTCTCCGTAAAGCCAACGACGGTAAGGAAGTCTACGTCGAGGCGCTGTTTACGACGCGGCTGCGCGCGGGCGATGTGGTGGTTATCGGTGGCGGTCTGAACGACGCCAACGCGGCTCCGGAGCCGATGGTGTCGAAGGGTAGTGACGGTTTGGCACTGACGCAGCGGGTCCAGACCCATCGCGGCAAAGCGCTGCGCTAAGTCCATCGTCGCCGCATCAAGCTTTGGCTCAGCCTCAGCGCGAACCGCTCCGGTCGTTCATCCGGTGCGGACCGCTCGTTTAGGTTAGTGATCGTTTCGCGGTTGAAGCAATCCGGCCGGTTTATACTATCGGCCGGCAAGCGCACCTCGTTCGCGCTTGGTGATCGGTCAATTCGCAGAGATGATCTCATGAGCGTCAAAAGAGGCTTGGCCAATATTGCAGAGGGCCTGACAGGAACCAGGATAATGCGCCCGGACCAGGTTGGCCTGGTCTTCGAAGAAGTGCACCTGAAGCGGTTCTTCAAGCATTTCGCCGTTGATTGCGTTTTTGATGTCGGGGCCAACAAGGGCCAGTATCGCAACATGCTTCGGACGCGCGTCGGCTACACGGGACCGGTGATATCGTTTGAGCCAATTCCGGAGCTGGCGGCAGAGCTGCGGGCCAGGGCGGCAGAGACGAGCAATTGGTATATCGAGGAGGTCGCACTGGATGAAAACGTGGGCGTCCGTCCGTTCAATATCATGGCGGGAGACCAGTTCAGCTCGTTGAGAGAGCCATCGCACGAGGATGTGGATATCTTCCGGGACACCAACGAGATCGTGCGGATCGTTGAAGTGGAGGTTTCCACGCTTGCCGTCCATTACGCGAAATACTTCGACAAACTCGGTTTCCGCAATGCGTTTCTGAAACTCGATACGCAAGGTAATGATTTGCGTGCGGTCGAGGGGGCCGGTGACGCCATTTCCAACTTCATTGGATTGCAAAGCGAGCTATCGATCCGCAGGATTTACGATCAGACAAGCGATATTCACGCTGCACTGCCCTTCTACCAGTCCAAGGGCTTCGAGCTTAGTGCATTGGTCCCGAACAATGCAGGGCATTTCCCGCGTCTCATTGAAATCGACTGCATTATGTTCCGCAGTGACGCAATCGCCGGGATGCAGCCGGACTGAATGAGCGAGCCCGTCAGGGCGATCTTATTTCACTAGGAAGCGGCGGGCTTAAGCGGCGGCAATGCCCGCATGCGGCCGAGCGAAGCTGGTTCATCGCCCGGAAGGCACTTCGTCAGCATGAAGCTCGCGCAGAGCAAAAGGATCCATGGCGCGGAAACGTCCCGGGCCAGCGACGAGTCCGTGATGTTGTGCAGCAGGATGAAGATCGTGCTGACGAGGCCAAACCTGTAGATCGCGAATCCCTGCCGCCTGGCCCGGTCGAGCAGCATCAGGTATTGCGAAATGAATCCGATCAACAGGGCAAGGCCGGCGCTGCCGACCGCGAGGGCGACATCGAGATAACCGTTATGGGATTGGCTCAGCAAACGAATGAAGGGGTAGTTGGCGCCCAGGCTGGGCGAATCCAGCCCGACGCCCCAGAACGATCCATATCCGAAGCCGAGAAACCAGCGCATTTTCCATTGGTCGATGCAGAACTGCCAGACGACATCGCGGCCGGTGAAGCTGACATCGGTTACGGCCAGTCCGATGATGTCGCTGAGATCGAAATTGAGCGCCTCCATCATGAAGGCCAGAAGTGAGGTTCCAAGCAGGATCACAAGTACGATCGTAGCCGAGAGAGACGTATGCAGGCTGCGGATGCCAAGAGAGACGACGTAAGCCAGAATTGGAGCAATCACGGTCAGCGCAATCGCTGTTTTGGCGCCTGTCAGGGGGAGGATCGCGACCCAGGCTAAAATCGCGAGCATATTCAGACGTCGCATGCCTTTGCTTATCAAAAAGCGCCGCACGCAGACGCTGACGATAAGAGCGAGCGCCGCAAGCATTCCGAGAAAATTCTTGTCCGCTGACACCCCGCGAAAAAGGCCGCGCTCGTCAAAGGCGAACGGAAATGGAAGGCTCAGCAGACTCATGATCAGCACCGCGGAGAATGCAGCATAGAGGATTTTGAGTGGCGCGGTGGGCGTAGGGCAGAAGGCAACCGCGGCCAGAACGCTATAGACCCCGATAAGCAGCAGGATGGATCGGCGGATCGAAATCGCGGGATGTGTCGCCCAGGCCGCGGACAGCACGCAGAATCCCAAAAAGAGGAAAAGGAAAGGAAGTCGCTTGAAATAGACCAGCACGCGCGCGGGGTTGGACCAGATCAGGATGCTGGCAACGCAGGCGGCGGTCAGCCAGAAAATCTGATTTACGGCATCGCTGTTCGACGTCTGCACGGCATAGGCGGCGGCTTGCAGATCGCTGAAATCGACGGGGTTGAGAGTCGGCGGCACGACACCCAGGACCCTGAGCAGGATGACGAACAGAGTCACCTGCGCCAGGTTCGGGATAAATTGCGAGCGAGACAGGGGCCTATCCATTTCAAGTCAATGCCGTTTCAGAATGGGACTCAATTCCGCCGGCGATTGTCGAGAAGCGCTGCATACTCCGCGTATATCCGAGCGGCGATAACGTCAGGATCGAGAGATTCAATAGGTGCCGTGCATCCCCGCAAGATCCGTGCCGCACGAGCCTGATCGATGGTCGCGCGGAGTGCCGCGTTGGTCATGGGCTGTGTCAGCGGGGTGAACCACTGCGGCCCAAGGTCGGCCAGTTCATTCAGCGATCCGAGCCGCGGCGCGACGACGGGCGTATCGAACGAAAGCGACAACAGAACGCTGCCGGAATTCAGAATGGTTTGGAAATTGAAAATGCTGAGATCGGCTGCCGAGATGACGGAACCGATGTCGCTATCGGGAATACGGCCGAAGCGCACGATGACCGATGGATGGGATTCTGAGATCGCTTCGAGTTCGCGGCGCTCCGCCTCATCGTCACAAGAGCCCGCGATCAGGAGAACCTCATCCGGCTGCGCCACGCCCGCGAAGGAGTGGGCCAGAGTGGGAATTCCCTTGTTGGGACGGATCGTTCCCGCTGCGAGAAGAACATAAGCCTGTTGCGGCAGATCGAGGCGCGCGCGCGCTTCTGTGCGCGTAAGGGGTGGCGGGTAGGCTGTGCGATAGTGCGGATGCGCAATAGTGGTGCGGCGGGTGTCCAGAAGCCGCGGATAAGCCTTGACGAGTTCGTCATCGGCTTGCTGACTGAGACTGATGATGAGATCAACACGACTTAGGAAAGCATCGATATATCGCGTCCAGAGGGCACGGCGTGCCGCATCGAGCGAGGCGTGCGGGGCGATGTTGTGCGCGGTCCACACAACCGATCCGCCACGCTTTCGGACGCGATCCATCATCGCAAGCATGCGCTGCGCATAGGCCTCTGACAGCCAGGGATGCAGTCGCGAAACGCGGCCCCAGAATATCCGCTCCGGCCAATGGATATGCAGGATATCGGTATCGGGGGCAGGCGATCGATAGAAGGAAAACTCGCTGACCGCGCCTCCGAGCCGAAGCATCGGTTCGTGCGTCAACCATGTGTAAGGGTTGTTGTGACGATCGCCCAGACCGGGACATGCGACGATCTTGATCGGCGGCACGACAATCGACACCGTGCGGGCAGGCTCGCCGGCGGCGCAACTCTCGAATTGATCGGTGTGCTTCATCGTGTCGGTGCGCTTGCCGATTTAAAGACATTGCTTTGTCACGGGATCCGGCAGGCGGCAAGGCGCGCTTGGTAAACCAATTAATGCAAGGTGATCGAGGTGGACCGCCGCTGTTGGTCCAGACGCCATCGGCCGGCGGAATGGCACGTATCTCGCATATTAAGACGTATCTCGCATATTAAGAATGATCAGATGAACGGCTCATCCTCGCGGCGTCTCGGCGCTATGTAGGAGTCGGGAAAGCGTGGGCGGCGGATACGGGAGTGCGCGCGATGAAGGTCTTACTGACAGGACATCTGGGCTACATCGGAACGGTCATGACGCCGATCCTGCTCGAGGCGGGTCATGAAGTTATCGGGTGCGACAGCGATCTCTATGCGCGCTGCACGTATCCGGCGGGCGGCCAAATCGCCTCGGTTCCCGCACTCCGGAAAGATGTGCGTGATGTGGTCGAGAAGGACCTCGAAGGCTTTGACGCAGTGATTCACCTCGCGGCGCTGTCGAATGATCCGCTGAGCAATTTGAATCCCGATATCACATTCATGATCAATCATCAGGCGAGTGTGCGTCTGGCGGGATTGGCGAAGGCCGCCGGGGTGGGCCGTTTTCTGCTTGCTTCGTCCTGCAGCAACTATGGCCGCTCAGGCGAGACCATGATCGATGAAACGGGCGAGCTCAATCCGGTGACGCCTTACGGCCAATCCAAGGTGTGGGCCGAGCGGGATATTGCGCCGTTGGCGAGCACGGAGTTCTGCCCAGTGTTCCTGCGCCCTGCTACCGCATATGGCGTTTCTCCGCGCATGCGCTTCGATATCGTTCTGAATAATCTCGTCGCCTGGGCGGTGACGACTGGCAAGATCCTCCTGAAATCGGATGGATCTCCGTGGCGTCCGGTCGTGCATATCCGCGATATTTCGGCGGCATTTCTGGCAGCTCTCCAGGCTCCAGAAAGCGCTGTGCGCGGGGAAGCGTTCAACGTGGGCGATTCCGATCACAACTACCGCATCAGCGATCTCGCCGAGATCGTTGCTGAAGTCGTTCCGAATTGTCAGGTGGAGTTTGCGTCCGATGCCGGCCCGGACACGCGGTCCTATCGTGTCAATTTCGGCAAGATCGCGCGGACGCTTCCGGGCTTCAAGCCGGCTTGGGACGCACGCAAGGGTGCGGAAGAACTTTATAACGTCTATCGCTCATCGGACCTCCGCCTTGATGAGTTCGAAGGCCCGAAGTACCAGCGGATCAGCCATCTGAAGGCGCTGCTGGCAGACGGCATTCTTGAGTCGGATCTGCGCGTCGCGCCGCAGGCTGCCGCCGCCTCCTGATCGCACCTTGCGGAATATAAGGGACGTCGGTGACATGGATCAGTCCATTGGCCATCGTCTTTCGGCGGGTATCGACGGCAGCGAGATGCACACGCTCGCTGCCGATATCTTTCCTATCTGCCGCAGTATAACGGGTGATGGCGTACGCCAGACGCTGGCGCATCTGCAGCGTCACGTGCCTTTGAATGTTGTGGAAGTGCCAACGGGAACGGCGGCATTCGATTGGACGATCCCCCGCGAATGGAATATTCGCGACGCCTATATCGCTGATGAGCATGGCCGCAAGGTCGTGGACTTTCGTCAGAACGCTCTGCATGTGATGAGTTACAGCGTCGCGGTCAATGCGCGAATGCCGCTGTCCGAGCTCAAGACGCACATCCATACGCTGCCGGCGCAGCCTGATTTGATCCCGTACCGGACATCCTATTATCAGGAGCAGTGGGGCTTCTGCATGTCCCACGCCCATCTGCAGTCGCTCCTGGACGGGGTCTACACGGTCGTGATCGATGCAACGCTCGATGACGGCTCCTTGTCATACGGTGAGTTTTTCCATCCCGGCGAAAGCACCGACGAGGTGCTGTTATCGGCGCATGTGTGTCACCCGAGCCTGGCGAACGACAATTGCTCTGGGCTTGCGCTTCTCGCGCATCTCGGGCAACGGCTGGCACGCGAAAAGACGAAATACGGCTATCGCATTCTGTTCGCACCCGGCACCATCGGCGCACTTGCGTGGCTGTCGCGAAACGAGGATGGCGCCGCCCAACGCATCCGGCATGGGCTGGTTCTATCCTGTGTCGGTGACGGAGGAGGGCCTACCTATAAGAAGAGCCGGCGCGGATCGTCGAAGATCGATCGCGTGATGGCTCATGTCCTGGCGCATCATTCCGAAAAGCCTAACATCATCGACTTCTTTCCATACGGATACGATGAGCGGCAGTATTGCTCGCCGGGTTTTGATTTGCCGGTAGGGCTGTTCCAGAGAAGTCAGTTCGGAACATTTCCGGAGTATCATACCTCAGCCGACAATCTTGAGTTCATCACTCCGAAAGATCTCGCCGAGAGCTATCGGATGATCTGTGCGGCAATCGATATCCTCGAGAATGATCGCGTTCTGGTGAACCGCTTTCCCAAGGGTGAACCGCAGCTCGGACGGCGCGGGCTTTATGCGGCGCTTGGCGGAGATCCGAAGGCCGCGCAAAAGAACATGGCGATGCTGTGGGTGCTAAATCTTGGGGATGGCACGCGTTCGCTGCTGGATATCGCAGAGCGCTCTGGCATCGCGTTCTCAGTGATATCCGAAACCGCGCGCCTACTGGAGCGGCACGCGCTTCTGCAGGAGATACCGCAGCAGCCTAGCCGGTGAAATCCGGCCAAGTGCGGTCCTTGTCGGACATGTCTGCTGGTGGTTCCTGCCATTGGATCGCGAACGCCGGGTCGTCATAGCGGACGCCGGAGGATGCGGCCGGTTCGTAATAGGCGGAAATGAGGTAGGAGACTTCCGCATCGTCTGTGAGTGTCTGAAAGCCGTGCGCGAAACCCTGCGGCACGTAAAGCCGATGCTGGTTCTCGCTGCTGAGCGTGACGCCGCACCACTGCTTGTAGGTTCTCGATCCGGGCCGCAGATCGACGATTACATCGTAGATTGCCCCACGTGTGCATGTCACCAGCTTCACCTCGGAGTGTGGATCGTGCTGAAAGTGCATCCCGCGGATCGTGTGACGCTTCAACGTCCGGGACGTCGAGTGCTGGACGAATGTCGTTTCGAGGCCTTGCTCCATGAATTCCCGGACACAAAAAGTGCGCGCAAACTGACCGCGGTGGTCGCGATGCGGATCAGGTACAACAAGCCATGCGCCATCGAGGATCAAGGGTTCAAACTGCATCTCGGGAATCTCTAAAGTTAGACCGCATGGAAAAAATGCATGAGGGGACGTGTCGCGTCCGGCGTCGAGGGACGGACTTTACCTTATTCGGAGGCTCTTACGGAAACGTGTGCGGGATATGGTTATATGCCGCGAGATTTTGAGCGCGGATTTATTTTCACATGCTTGATACAATGGCTGGGCGGCCTGTCGAGTCCTCCCGTTCGGTCCACGCGGCGTGTTGCCGCCTTTGTGGCTCCGACATTTCGACGACGGTTGTCAATCTGGGTATGTCCCCGCTTTGCGAGAGCTTTCTCGCCGCGGACGAGATCGATGCCATGGAGCGGTATTACCCGCTGCATGCGCTGGTATGTGACAATTGCTTCCTGGTCCAGTTGAAGCAGTACGTCGATCCGGACAGTATTTTTCGTGAATACGCTTATTTCTCGTCCTATTCGACGAGTTGGGTTGCCCACGCAAAAGCCTACTGTGAGGCGATCACGAAGCGGCTTGGTCTTGGGCCGCAAAGCCTCGCCGTCGAACTCGCAAGCAACGACGGCTACCTGCTTCAGCACTTCGCGCCGCTCGCCGTTCCCTGCCTTGGGATCGAACCGGCAATCAACGTCGCGAAAGTCGCGATCGAGAAGGGCGTGCCGACACTGACCGAGTTTTTCGGTGTTGCGCTCGCAGAGCGCCTGGCGGCGGAAGGCAAGCAGGCGGATTTGATCGCTGGCAACAATGTCCTGGCGCAGGTTCCGGACCTCAATGACTTCGTCGCGGGTATCAAGATACTCCTCAAGCCCGAGGGGATCGTTACTCTGGAGTTTCCGCATCTTGAACGCCTGATGGCGGAGAACCAGTTCGATACGATCTACCACGAGCACTTCTCGTACTTCTCCTTCATCACGATGGATTTCATCGCCAAGCGTCATGGATTGAAGCTTGTCGACGTCGAGGAACTGCCGACGCACGGTGGATCGCTGCGAGTTTATCTGGCGCATGCTGAAGCATCACATGCTCCCTCCGCTGCGGTTGGTGCGTTGCTGGCACGCGAGGAGGCGGCCGGATTTCGCGACCTTGCCACCTATGGGTCGTTCGCGCAGAAGGTGGAGGAGACCAAGCGCAAACTGTTGACCTGCCTCATCGGCCTCAAAAACGCAGGTAAGCGCATCTGCGGCTATGGCGCACCGGGCAAAGGCAACACGCTGCTGAACTACTGTGCAGTGGGGACCGACTTCCTCGATTTCACGGTAGACCGCAATCCTTATAAGCACGGCCGCTTTACGCCGGGAATGCATGTGCCGATCCTGCCGGTCGAGGCGCTGGAAGGCGTGCGCCCTGACTACATCCTGATCCTTCCCTGGAACCTGAAGTCCGAGATCATCAGCCAGATGAAACATGCCGGAGAGTGGGGCGCGAAATTCATCGTGCCGATTCCGGAGGCCACGGTGATCGATCCAAAGGATATCAAATGAAAGTCGTCCTTTTCTGCGGCGGCCTCGGCACCCGCATTCGTGAATATTCAGAAACCGTTCCCAAACCGATGATCCCGATTGGGCATCAGCCGATCCTGATGCATGTCATGCAGTACTACAGCGGGTATGGTCATCGCGATTTCGTTCTGTGCCTGGGGTACAAGGCGAATGTCGTGAAGGAGTTCTTTCTCAATTATAAGCCGCATGTTTTCGCCGACTGCGTCGTGTCGCGCTATGGTTCGGAGGTCGAGTATATCGGCGCCAAGCCAGAGGACTGGTCAGTCTCTCTGATTGATACCGGGATCGCCTCCAACATCGGCGGCCGTTTGTGGGCGGTACGGGATTTCGTCGCAAAGGAAGATATGTTCCTCGCCAACTACAGCGATGGACTGTGCGATGTCGATCTCGACGACATGATCCGCCGGTTCAAGGCAAGCGGCAAGGTCGCGTGCTTTCTGGCGGTGCGTCCGCCGCTGACCTATCACCTCGTCGAAATGGACGGAGAAGGCAGCGTCCAGCGCTTCCGGTCTTCAGAAACCTCGGAAATGTGGATCAACGGCGGCTATTTTCTGATGACGCCGAAAATCTTCGATTACATGAAGCCCGGGGAGGAACTCGTCAACGAGCCGTTCGAGCGCCTGATCGCCGACGATATGCTGATGGCCTACAAGTATACCGGGTTCTGGCGCGCGATGGACACCTTGCGTGACCGCCAGATGCTGGAAGATATCGTCGAGAAGGGCTCCATGCCCTGGCGTAATACGCCGCAGTCTCCGCGCAGCACTGTCCAGCCGCTCAATCTTGCCAGGGTCGGCTCGTGATCGGACTGGCGCTGCCCCGGGACAGGCTGTCGGTATTGTGTCTGGGCGCACACTCGGACGATATTGAAATCGGCGCCTCGGGAACGCTTCTCGCGTTGATGGAGCAGGGTGTGAAGCTCGATGTGCGCTGGTGCGTACTCAGCGGAGGAGGACAGCGCGCTGACGAGGCCGGAAGCTCTGCCGAGGATATTCTGAGGGATGCCGCGTCGGCGGAGATCGAGCTGCAGGAGTTCCGTGACGGCTATTTCAACCATCAGGGCGCGGAACTGAAGGATTGGTTCGAGGGTCTCAAATCGCGCGCGAATCCTGACCTGATCTTCACGCACCGTCGGGAGGACGCACACCAGGACCATCGCGAATTGGCCCAGTTGACCTGGAACAGTTTTCGCAATCACCTCATTCTCGAATACGAAATTCCCAAGTGGGATGGCGATCTCGGAACGATGAACACGTATGTTCCCTTGAGCCCGAACGCGCTGGAGCGCAAAGTTGAAACGTTGATGCGCCATTTTGGCTCGCAGCGCTCGAAGGACTGGTTCGATCGGGCGACATTCGAAGGCTTGGCCCGTTTACGCGGCATGGAATGCCGCGCGGCGAGCGGCTATGCCGAGGCGTTCGTCATGCGAAAGGCACAGTTGCTACCAGGGCTCTGATCTTTCCCCGTATTCCGGATCTATCCCCTGGACGGCATATTGCGCAGAGCGTCGAGGACGGTGAATAGAGCCGGTTTCGGGCGCATCCGCAGATCAAAGAGCAATGGCCGCGGCCGGCGGAGAGCGCCTGGGTTCTGATGGATAGAGTTGGCAAAGTACCAACTCTCCTTGTCTCCGAGTTGCCAGAACGTGAGGCTCTTCACGGCGCGATTGGCGAGGGCAATCGTCAGATAGTCGCGATAAAGTCCGGCCACAGCCCGGTCGCGTGCCTCGATATCGTCGGGATAGCTGATGTCGTTGACGTCGAG
Source organism: Pseudomonadota bacterium (assembly GCA_023423275.1). GTDB lineage: Bacteria > Pseudomonadota > Alphaproteobacteria > Rhizobiales > Hyphomicrobiaceae > ZC4RG25. Next base: position 7,906 of record JAFAFW010000042.1, on the reverse strand, counting down.
CTCGGTGATTTCGATGAAGAGTTTGCGTTTTTCAATCTGGTCGAGAAACGCAGCGAACGTGTCCGGATTGAAAGAGACATCAGAGCGCAGATGACCTTGCAAGCCCACGCCGTCCAGCGGCACGCCCTGGTCCTGGAGCTGGTCGATGAGCAGTAGCAGGTTGCGCCGGAACGTTTCGCCGTAGCGATCTCCGCGCTCCGTGTGGGTTTCATTCAGGACGAGTTTCGCGGAGGGAGAAACCGCACGTGCCATTCGGAAACTTCGCGCGATATAGCGAGGACCAAGTCTGGCGAGAAACGGTCCGTCGCGTAGAGAAAGTTTGCCGACCTGCTTTTCCCCGATGGGTTCGTTGATGACGTCCCACACCCGAATGCGGTCGGCATATCTGGTGATGGTGCGCTCGATATGTTCCTGCATCGCTGCAATCAGGGCCGGCTCGGACAATGAGGCGATCCATTTAGGCTGCTGATCGTTGTTCCAGATCAGAGTGTGCCCGCGCACGCGAAGGCCCGCCTTGGTCGCAAAATCCACGATCGCATCGGCCTGCGCGAAGCGCCAGACATCGCGCGTCGGACGAAGCGACGACATCTTCAAGGCGTTCTCGGGGGTGATGCCACTCAACTCAGCGGCAAACAACGCGCGATCCTCGGTGTTCAGCTCGGTTGCGGCCATCGCCGAGCCGATGATCAGTCCCTTTTGGGCAGCAAGCGTGCGAAGGGCCGGACGATCCGAGGTGCTCGCGAGGCTCGGCGATGCGGTCGCCAGAAGAGCCGCTGGTCCGCCCATGAGCAGGCTGCGTCGGTCAAATTGCATCAACTCCGCCCCTTGCCTGTCACAGCGTTGGCAGATGAGAGCGGTGGAAATGGCACATCCACGGATGCATGTTCCGCATCGACATTGTCGGGCTGCGCGGCCATGTCTTTATCGGAACTCACGACTACCCAGGCGATGATCGCAAGTACGGTAACGTTGCCGGCGATGACGGCGAGCACCGAACCGCGGAAATCACCGATGATGACCGATAGGGCGAGGACGCAGGCGCAGGCGCACGCGCCAGCCATTGCGGCATAGCTCAACTCGCGGAACTTTATCATGCACTGCATCTCGAGACTGAATACGCCGGACACGATCGAAATGGCGGTCACGATGGACCAAAGAACAATGGTCATTTCGAGATCGCTAAAAGAAGACGGGAAGATGTTGGCTTTGATCAGAGGCCACGCAGCGGCGAGTGCCACGATGAACAAAACATAGATCACGGCAAATGCAGCAAGACTGAGCCAAGTGAATTTGCGCGCTTCGGCGTATCGCATTGCGGCGAAATGCTCGGATTGGATCGCGCGCGCAAGTCGTCCCCAGGCGTGAATGAGAAGCTGTACGGGCCGGAACAAGAGCGCGGCAGCTTGGAGCAGCGCGACATAAGTCGTTCCAAAGGCCAGGGCGACGACGAACACATAGCCGCGATTCTGAAATTCGGTCGACAGAACGCTCAGAAGCGCCCAACGCGACTGGTCACGCCACACGGTCCGATAGGTGCCTCGCGCATCCCCGTCGAATGAAAGGCGGAAGCGTGCCCGATGTGGAAGGATTGCAGGAATTGACGCAACAAATGCCGATACGCCCAAAATGATGAGGAGGGCATCCAGTGTAACGGCGGGCTGTGTGTACCAGACGACGGCAATGGCAAGCGTGCTGAGCGCCAGGGACAGCGCATCCAGATTGAGCACGGCGATCGCGTTGAAAAATGAAAAGTGATAATTGCGGGTATATTCCCGGATCAAGGTCGCTCCGACATACAGAGCCGCGGCGAGGCCAAGCATAGGATTCGCACCGTCGGATGCGAGAGCTGTGATTACGAATGTGACGATCATTGCTGCGATCGTAAGCACCGCATTCGCGCTCCAGAACATCGAGAGCAGAGCTGTCTCTTGCTGTTCACTCGACATCCTGGGACGCAGAACCGTCATATGGCTCAGGATCAGTGCGTTTTGAACCGAAATGAGAGTCAACGCACCCGCCGTGACAACCGAGTAGGTGCCGAAGAGTTCGGGGCGATCACCCCAGTACCTGATGAGCAGGAGAGCAAGAACGAAATTGAAAGCGCTCAGGGCCGCCTGATCGAGTACCGAATAAAGAAGGGTCTTGCGCATGAATAAGGACAGCGCTCCGCGCTAGCGATTGAGTTCATGCGAGCGGCTTCGACCGCGTTTGAAAATACTCGCGAAAGATCACCCAGAAGACGCCGCAAGTGAACCCGACGAACAGGCCGGCGGCAAGCAGGATGGATTTTCTCGGCCAATAAGCATAGGTCGGAGGCAGGGCCTCTTCCACGAGACGGGCATTCACAATGGATAGCTTCTGCTGCGTATCCGTCTCGGTTTGCCGCTTGAGCAGCGACTCGTAGAGGGTTTTCATCGCTGCGGCTTCACGCAACATGTTCTGCAGCTCGATGTCCCGAAGTCGGTTTGTGCCGAGTTCGGCCGTGAGAGACTGCAGCCCTTGCTCCATGATCGCCACCTTTGCCTTGGCGATTTCGAAGACATCCTGGGATTGCAGAGAGACGGCGCTTTTTGATCTGTCGATCTTGAGGGCAGCCTCTGCCTCGGCGGCGGCCGCGCGAGCAAGACCGAGCTGCGCGATGTAATCAGCGATATTGCGCTCGCTGAGCGACTGATCGCCGATGGCAATCAGGTTATTGGAGAGCCGATATTCCTGGATCTCCTTCTCCAGCGCCATGAGCTTGGGGCCGAGTGTTTTCACGCGATCCTGCAGCCATTCATTGGCCTTGGTCGCGGCTTCGGTCCCCGCCTGCGCTTCTTCGGCGATGTAGGCGCGTGCTACCCGATTGGCGATATCGGCTGCGCGCATGGGGTCGCGCGCCGAATACGTCACGTCGACCACATACGTCAGGCCACGGCGGGCGACGACGAGATTGGACAGGAAATCGCGCACCTGAAGATCGGTAAACCGCTGCTCTGCCGATCGCCCATCGATCTCTCGGAGAACGCGTTCGGCGACGCTTCCGGATGCGATGAGCTGGACCTGCGTTTCGATCGCCGAGGCATCGGACGTCAGCCCGGGCAAAACCTCTTCCGAAGCTAGAATTCTCTGGGGGCGCGGGTCGATGACGATTTTCCCGGTCGCCCGGTAGATCGGCGGAGCCAGAAACGCGTACACCAGAGCGAGGAGTGCGACGATCACGGTTGTGCCGGCGATCGTGCGCCAGCGTTCAAAGCAAACAGCGAAAATCCACCCAAGATCAATCTCGGGGGCCGATTGCTCGATGGTTTCGGGCCTTGTCAGCACGGGATCCAATCAGTCCAGATGAAATAAAGCCAGAGGCGACTTTCCTTCTAATCCAAATCGTTGGCTGAACAACGATAAGCAGCGAATTTGGTTTATGACGCACCAAGCGGGCTTTGCGCCGCGATCCTCAAAGCGCTGGGGTTTCAAGCCAGGGATTGCTTTTCCGCCAGAGCGACCACGATCGCATGAACGTGACGGACAAAATTCTCTCGGGTAAAGCGTTCAGGCGTGGCAGCAGGTCGCAGATCGCCGCGCAGGGCCTGGACGAGCGCATCCGTCAATTCGGTTTGACTTCGTGGATTGATGAGCGTGCCGATCGCACCATCGGCCAGCGCGTCGACGCTTCCGTCGATGTTTCCAGCGATGACGGGAAGACCCGTCGCCGCGGCTTCAAGATAGACAATCCCGAACCCCTCGCCGGTGCTCGGCATCGCGAAGACATCTGCAAGGCGGTAATAGTCGAGGAGCTGGTGGTCTTCGACGTGTCCGGCGAAGATCACACGCTCGCCCACGCCGCTGCCGGCCGCGACGTGCTCCAGGCGTTGCCGATTGTCCCCATCGCCGACGATGAGATAGACGGCCTCGGGACAACGCTCGAGAACACCGGGCAGGGCGGCGATAATTTCATCGTGACCCTTATAACGCTCCGATGCGCTCAGACGGGAAACGGTGATGATGATCTTTCGTCCCGCCACGCCGAGGGCGTTCAGGAGGGAAGCCGGTTTTGGACCCGGCGTGTAACGGGATCTGTACGTGTTGGGCAGGATACGCACGCGCTCGGGATCCAGGGGCGCCCATTCCAGGAACCGATCGCGGGTATAGCGGCTGACGGATGTGACGAGATCCGCCCGGGCCGCCGCGATCCTGGCTGCAACCCGCGGAGCTTTCCACGCTTCCACGCCGTGCAGTTGCAGCCAGAGCGGGACACCGAGAAGTCGCGAGATCAGCAGGCCAAGAGGGACTTGGAAGAGATGCCCGCAGAAAACCATGTCGATGGATCGCGACGCCGCGAGGCGTAGTGCTTCCACGCTATAGGCGGAGCGCCCGGCAACGGGGGAGACTTGCTGGAGTGTCCGCGGGAGATCTTCAACAACCTCGCCCGCGTATCGCGGAAGGATGGTGACCTGCGAGATCGCTTCGGTCGAGCCCATTGCGTTGAGAAAATCCCGATTGTAGCGGGCGATGCCACCTTGACCGCCGAACGCATCCGTGACGAGGGCCAGTACGTTGAGGCCTGCCTTTGGCCCCAATCGCTTGCGTGCGGAGAACAAGGTCGGCCGGGCAACGTCGACCTTCACGCCCTGCGGGCCGATGACCAGCCGCCGATGCGCGGGCAATGTGCGGATACCATCGCGTTGCAGCAGATCATCGCGCGTGCCGGCAAAGCGAAAGGTCCAGCCGTCATCCCAGTAGAAGAGCGGATGGACGCCCGCTTTGATGAGCAACTCGCGTTTGAGGCTATTCCAGGTGACGTGAAATAAGGTCTCGCCATCGCAGTCAGCATCTTCATTGCCGATGACGGCCGGACTTGAGGAAACCAGCGCGCTGGAGGAGGGGGAGACCGATGCCCTGCGGGTGATGGCGATCGCGGCTCCGGTCGCCGACAACGCAATACGCCCATCGATGGACGTCCATTCGGAGTAGATGCCGGATCCCGCTGGCAGCGCTTCCGTGGCGCGAACGCTCTCTCTCGCACCTACCGGGTTGGCGGCATAATGATAGGCATAAGCGCCCGAGACGGCACATGTTCGGGATGAGCCGTCATCGGGCATCGAGCGTTCCGGACGAGCTGCCTAAGCGCTGGCTAATACAGCCGACTTCACGAGCAGCTTATCGAAGTACGCGATCGTCTCTTGAAGGCCGTCGCGCAAGGCGATGGTCGGGTTCCAGTCGAGGTGCGTCTGCGCCAGGGTGATGTCCGGGCGCCGCTGCTTGGGATCGTCCTGCGGCAGCGGGAGGTAGACGAGGCGCGATTTGGAACCCGTCAGCTCGATCGTCAGCTCTGCAAGCTGCTTGATCGTGAATTCACCCGGATTGCCGAGGTTGATTGGCCCTGTCACGTCCTTCGGTGAAGCCATCAGACGCAAGAAACCCTCAACCAGATCATCGACGTAGCAGAACGCGCGGGTCTGCTGACCCTCGCCGTAAATGGTGATCGGATCGCCCTTCAGCGCCTGGACGATAAAGTTCGACACCACGCGGCCGTCGTTGGGGTGCATGCGCGGACCGTAGGTATTGAAGATCCGCGCCACCTTGATGTCGATACGGTGCTGGCGGTGATAATCGAAGAACAGCGTCTCGGCGCAGCGCTTGCCTTCGTCATAGCATGCGCGCGGACCGATCGGATTGACGTTACCCCAGTAGTCCTCGCTCTGGGGATGGATCGCCGGGTCGCCGTAGATCTCCGACGTCGAAGCCTGGAAGATCCGGCAACGCAGGCGCTTCGCCAGGCCCAGCATGTTGATTGCGCCGTAGATGCTGGTCTTCGTCGTCTGCACGGGATCATGCTGGTAATGGATCGGTGACGCCGGGCAGGCGAGATTGTAGATCTCGTCGGCTTCGACGTAGAGCGGCAGTGTCACGTCATGCCGCATGAACTCGAAGCGGGGATGCCCAAGCAGGTGCTCGATGTTCTGCTTCGAGCCGGTGAAGAGATTGTCGGCACAAATCACATTGTGGCCGGCGTCGATCAGCCGGTCGCTGAGGTGCGAGCCGAGAAACCCGGCGCCGCCTGTAACCAGGACGGTTTTGCGCTCGCCGGATCGAACCGCGTCGCGCGAGGGCGAAAAATTGCTCGATGGTGCGTTCAACTCACGATCTCCAAACGATACCTCGGACGAGGTCACGCCACTCTTCCGGCGACTGTCAGATGTTATCGGCTACTTTCAAAAAATGTGTCAGAAGAATGTTGCTGCCCAGCCGATTTTTCAAAGGTTGGGCAAAAAGTCCACGCTGTGTCCGTTAGAACTAGCATCAGCATTATGAACGCAGCCCGAACGGTTGGTCGTCTCCCCTTCACTTTGCGGCCCAATGCCTTAGGCCCGACGCCCCGCGGCTTCAGGTGTTTGCCCGCACGCGGTCGACATTGTTGGCAAGCAACATTCTCAGAGTTTGAAACAGGATCATGAAGTCGAGTTTCAGAGAGGCGTTGCGCACGTACCACGCATCCAGGTTCGACTTCTCGGCGGTTGAAATGATGCGCCCGCCGTTGATCTGGGCCCACCCGGTGATGCCAGGGCGAACCCGCAGTCTGACCGCCGCGTCATCCGGCTGATCCTCGCTGAGCAGGGGGCGCGGTCCGACAAGCGACATGTCACCCTTCAGCACATTATAGAGCTGCGGCAACTCATCGAGCCGGAAGGCGCGCAGGAATTTACCGATCCTGGACGTCCGTTGTGCTTCGGTCAGCCTGCGGCCTCCATCGACGCCCGGACGCATGGTGCGGAATTTGTAGACGATGATGGGTTGCCCGCCCTGACCGGGCCGAGCCTGCCGGAAAATCAGGGGAATGCCGACATCTGCGGCGACGAGAACCGCGGTCAGTAGGATCACCGGAAAGAGAAGGGCGGCTGCAAGCAGTGCCACGGCGACATCAAGTGCACGCTTGCTGATTTGATAGCGCGTCTCTGATGAGGTCACCCGAGGGTCAGGACATGCCGGCAACCGGCAGCCGCGACGCAAATGACCTGAAGAAAAGGACCGGCTCGGTAAAATGAGCTCCGGGTCGAAGTATTGTATCCTTAACGCGAAATGCTTTCGCAGCGGCGACGTGGAAACGCGCATAACAAACTCACACGCTCAATAACGAACGCGGCGTCAGGACACGCAAAACACTTTAAGATCACACCCTCCGCCCACGTTTCACCTCATAATCACCGTTTACCAATCTGTCAATGAAGTGCACGGAAAGGGGGCGCACGCACCAGATTTGCCCAGACACGGGTGGGTGCAGGGCAGGTTTTCAGTGCGCTTCGAACCGCGGATGGCCCTCTTAGGCAGGCCTCAAGACGCGCAGCCCGCGGCCGTGATCATAGTGACCCGTAGACGTGATCATAACGAGATAGAGGTGGTGGCGGAAAATTCACGCTTTGCGTGTAATTACGAGGAGCAGACTCACGACGCAGGACGTTAATGTTGCAAAAAAGCCTCGAGTCCAGCGTAATTCATTCGTGATCGGAACGAATCCGCGACAGGCGTGTTCTCCCGCTGTCTTCCGGTCGCGCCCCCCAATCGATCGGTGGTTCAAGGGGTGACTTCCCGGCCATGCCGGAGAAGCACCCCTTGTTGCGTCTTGGGTCGGTCATCGAGCGACCCGGAGAGTTGGTGTTGCTGGTTTGCCACATAAAGCAACCAAAGGTTGCAGAAACTCGTCCGAGCAGGAACTAATCTAGGGCGGGTACGTTTCGTCGCTGGCCACTGGTCATTGCCCCCTAACCTCGATCGGTGGTTTGAGGGTGCCTCTAGGTCTCCCCCCGACGAGGCACCCTTTTCTATTCCCGGCCGTCAAGCGAAAGGGTCAGTGGGCACGGGCGGCCGCAAGCTTTTCGTTGGCGTGCTCGAGCCGTTCACTGAGCTCGCGGATGATGGCCATCGAAAGCTG
>JAFAFW010000014.1 GCA_023423275.1 Pseudomonadota bacterium | reverse complement strand
CGTGCAGGTTGGCGCGGCCGGCGCGCACGGTGGATTCGGCCTCGCGCACCGAGTTCAGGGTGCGGAAACCGGAAAAGATCGGTTGTGACAGGTCGACGCCATAGCCGCGCGGATGCGTCTCGCGGTTGTCGGTGACGCCGCCGCCGCGGGTGCGCTGATGCTGGTAGCCGGCGTCGGCCGAGCCGAACACCTGCGGCATGTAGCCGGAACGGGCGCGCGGCACCTCTTCGTCGGTGGCCCGGAGGCGGGCGCGCTCGGCATCGAGCCGGGGATTGAACTTGTAGGCCGCCGCCAGCGCCTGGCGCAGCGACTCGGCTGAGGCCGGCCCCATGGGCGCGGTGGCCAGCATCAGTGTTGCCAGCACGCCGGTCAAGATCCGGGCTGCCCCTATTCCCCTCACTGCTCTGACCCCCTCATCTCATCCATGCCAACGCTGTATCGCGTCGTCAGCGATGGCATGGCACGGATGAATTCCCCCAAGTGATGAGGAATCCCGCATAAGCTGATTCTAAGAAATGCGCACGCGCTAAACGCCAGCCCGAACCAGGAAATTGAACGTCGATCAACGTGTTAATAGTTTTTCAATAATAATTGAAAGGCAGCATATAGGCGCGCGTGGCAGATCTCCGCTGATGGGTTAAATGTGTTTAACGTTAATATTTTTTCGGGAGATTTGAGATCTGCAAGCAATTGCTTTGGGTGCGAATATTACTATAGGTTGCAATACTAGAAAATGCGCACAAAGGTTGCATTTATGATTTTAATCGAGATGAGATGGCCTCGGGAAAAGGGCTGATCATCACCGCGTGCAACCTGAAGGCGTGAGCCCCACACAATCCTTTCAGCTAAAGCGTTCGCATCCAAATGCCTGATCTCTATGACCTGAAAAATCCCGGACACGCTTCAGCCGATTTTGGTCTTTCCGACGATGAAACGGATTATCCGGTGATCATCATCGACTCTCGCGCCTTCTTTCGCGACTGCATCAGTCATTGCTTGAGATCTGCGTTCGGGATGCCGGTCCGATCGGTCGCGAGCGTTGCGGAATGGCTGGAGCTTTCCAAATCGATCAATGCGTCACTGATCGTGCTGTGCCAATCCGGGCGATTGAACGACGAAGAAATCAAACGCGAAATCAGCGCCTTGGCGCTTACCGACCATCCCGTTCCGGCAATCGTGCTGGCGGATGTCGAAGACACCGAGAAGATCGTCGGTGCGTTGGAAAATGGCGCATGCGGCTATATTCCGACCACGCTTTCTCTCGATGTCGCGCTCGGCGCCATGCGGCTCGTCAAGGCGGGGGGAACGTTCGTACCGGCTGCCAGCCTGATTTCCGCCCATCGATGCGCATCTGCCGTCACGCAGGAGAGCCGCCCCGCGACATCGATGTTTACGGCACGGCAGATCGCCGTCGTCGAAGCGTTGCGCCGCGGCAAGGCCAACAAGCTGATCGCTTATGAGCTGAACATGTGCGAGAGCACCGTAAAGGTGCATGTGCGCAATATCATGAAGAAGTTGAAGGCAAAGAATCGGACACAAGTGGCGTTCATGGCCAGCGAGTTGTTGCGCGGCGAACTGGGCTGACCCGGTCGCGGGAAAGCTTCCCTCTACGAGGCGTCTCTCAAAGGCTGTCGCGCGGGCTACAGATCAGTGGGCATTGCGGCGGAAGGCTGCGGATGCCAGCAGGCCGGCGCCGACCGCGATCATCACGGTGAAAACGCCATAAAAAAACGGCTGGTTGAACGCGAAATTGTGGAGCAACAACTCCAACCCCTGCCGCTCCAGTCCGACGCGGGCGGTGTAAGTGCTCAGGATCTGGCCGTCGCGGATCAGATGCACCCGGACATTGAGCGGCCCAACCGGAACGTTGGCAGGAAGATTGACCGAGGCGCGGAACAGGCTGCGTCCGATGAAAACAACGCCGTATTCTTCCTGCACATAAAGGCCGTCGCGCTGTTTGAGACGAACGACGGCTTCGGCAAACTCCTGGAGCTCTGCCGTCGTTACCCCGGTTTCCCAGCCTTGGATGGGCGTCATGCGGACTTGCTCGAAGCCGATATCGTTCTCGCGCAGGACTTGCGGATTGGCGACCTCGTCCAGCGGTCGTGTCGAGACGATCGCATAGTAGCTGGGCACGCTTTGGAATGTGATGGAGTCGGTGTTGATCCAGATGCCGGCGACATTGCTTTTGCGGCGCGCGACCAGACGCGTGGGCGTACCTTCGAGCACGATCACAACATCGTAGAGGCCGGATTCGGCCGTTGATTGGCGGCTGTTGTCGACAGCCCCGAAGACGACGATCTCTGTTCCCGTGAAGCTGGATGTAATCGCAACGCTGCGCGAGGACACATCGGCTTGAACGGTTTCGCGAGGCAGTGTGTCGGGGGGAACCGGCCGCGGGGTATCCTGCGGGCGCTGCGCTTCCTGGACCGGGCGTACGGGAGCCGGGGCTGGAACCGGTGGCGGTGGCTGTTGCCGGCGTTGGGCTTCGGCAATCTCAATGCCCGCCAGAAGGGCGAAGGCTGCAACGAGCAGCAGCGCTCCGAGCACTTTCTGTACTGTCCGCCAATCCCGCGTCACCGCCGGCCTCCAACCACTCCGCTGATGGAGTACAGGTCGCCTGGGGTTGCAACAAGGCCCCAGATGATCCGGATGCAAACCAGCAGCACCAGGGCTGCCAGCAGGAACCGCAATTGCTCTCCCTTGAGTTTATCACCAGCCACAACGCCGAACTGTGCGCCGATGACACCGCCGATCATCAGCAGCATCGCCAGCACGACATCGACAGTCTTGTTCTCCGTGGCGTGCAGGATTGTCGTGGCGGCCGTGACGAAGACAATCTGGAACAACGAGGTGCCGACCACGACGTTGGTGGGCACTCTCAGCAGATAAATCATGGCCGGCACCATGATGAAACCGCCGCCGACGCCCATCACGGCGGCGAGGAGGCCGACGAACACGCCGATCAGAAAGGGTGGAATGGCGCTGATGTACAGCTTCGAGCGGTGAAAGCGCATCTTTAACGGCAGCTTATGGACCCAATAGTGCTGTCCGGGCCGCCGCACCGATGTGGGTTTGCCCTGCTGCGTCATGCGCATGGTCTTGATGCTTTCCAGCAGCATCAGCACGCCGATGATGCCGAGAAACGTGACGTAGCTCATGGCCAGGGCGAAATCGAACTGGCCTGCCTGCCTCAGGATCTTGACGACCTCGACGCCGATGAAGGACCCGCCGATACCGCCAAGCAGAAGCACGGTGCCCAACTTGAAGTCGACGTTGTTGCGTCGCCATTGCGCGATTGCGCCGGATACCGACGATGCAACGATCTGGGCTGCCTCAGTGCCGACGGCAACTGCCGATGGAATTCCGGAAAAAACCAGCAGGGGCGTCATGAGGAAGCCGCCGCCGATGCCGAACATTCCAGACAGAAATCCGACCGCTCCGCCCATGCCAAGGAAAACGAAGATGTTCACGGACATCTCGGCAATGGGCAGGTAGAAGTTCATGCTTCGTCCGAACCGGTTGCCGGAATCGCAGTCCACCGCTCCGGTTGATGATCAAGCGCGCGGAGGAGGCAGAGCGCGGCCAGCAAGCTCAACTTTTGGGCAAGTATTTATACAGCTCTTTTAAGCCAGCGACGGCGCGCAGGGTCAATGAGCATTTTCGCCACGCGGACTGTTTTGTTCCGCAGTTGGAGCCGATGCGAAACACAGGCGCGGGAAAGTATTTCTGAATCTCACGCCCGCATTTGGAATAAGTGCTGAGAGGATGACTCTTTACTCAGCCTGCAATGCCGCTATCGCCCCGCAGCTTCCACGCTTCACCGGCCGCACGCACATCATTTACCAACGGGTCGACGGATTTGGCGCGCCATTTCCCGGCGAATGCTTCTCCGGCAGCGATCTCTCCGGCGAGGAGCCTGTGCTTGAGCTGCTCCTGGCGCCGCGGAGCCTCCTTGTCGCCTCCCTGGGCCGCCACGGCAAACCAGCCGTAGGCCAACTTCAGGTCCTGTTTGAGGCCAATTCCGCTTTCCAGCAGCACCGCGAGATTGAACTGGCTATCGCGCACACCACGGTCCGCGGCTTCCGTGAACCAATGCGCGGCTGTCTTGTAGTCGGAGGGTACGCTGCTGGCACTCAAGACCGCGAGATTGTGCATCGCCTTGATGTTGCCCTTCTCCGCGGCGCTGCGATACCAGGCTTTCGCGCGGCCGAGGTCCGCCTTAACGCCGAGGCCGCGCTCATAAAGTGTGCCGAGCCGATATTGCGCCGGCGCGAATCCGCGAGCCGCCGAGCGCTGGTACCACGTGATGGCCTGCTTGAAATCCTGCTCGATCCCGCGACCCTCGGCCAGACGGGCTGCGACTTCGAACTCGGCCGACGGATCGCCGTTCGCTGCTGCGATCCGCAGCGAGAGCGGTCCGACGGCGGCGGGCGGCAACGACTTCGGGGAAGCGCTGCTTTCCGTCGACGGCGCGACCGGCGTGCCGGATGTGCCGGGGATCAGCGCCGCCGGGATGGAGGCAATCTCGGACTGCGCGGCGCCCAAGCGGGTCGAAAGGTGTGCCAACCTGCGGCGCTGCTCGACGCTGGCAGCCTCCTCGGTCGAATAGAGCGTGCCGGTTTCGATCATGATGCCCGCCGGCGGCTCGCTGTTCGGAGACGTCGGGCTCGGATCCTGCGCGAAGCCAGGTGCTGGCTCGTCGTTGATCAGCACGCTGTCGCCTTCGGCCGTTCCGGATGTGCCTTCTGCCTGCTGCGGCGTGGCGTTGCCGATGAGGGTATCATCCTCCAGGAGCAGCGAACTGTGTGATGCCGACGCTCCAGCCGTCTCGGCGGGTTCGGTCTTGATGAAGCTGTACGTCGTCAGGCCGACGCCGACGGCAATGACGACGACGAGTGTCGCCAGCATCAGTCCCGCGAGAGGCCGACCCAGCGCGCGCCGGCGCCTGCCCACGACAGCGCGCGGAGTGATGGTGGGTGCGTGCGGGTTCGCTGGCGCGCTTTCCGGTGAGCCGGAGGCCTGCCGCGCCGCACGCCGGGCGGCGGCGATGAATTCCTCGCGGTCCGGAGACGACGACGCGCCGGTGGCGCTGGAGTCGGTTACGGCTGGGTCTGTCTGAGATGTCCTATCCGAAGACGATGCTGTTATGTTCGAGCGCACGGCTTTCCGGGCTTCGTCGATCTCGGCCGCGATGTGCGCCAATTCAGCGGTTTGACCGGTCGCGGCGGGGCTTGGCCGCGCCGCTTTCGTGTCAGAGGCTGCGTGATGATAGACCCGGGCAAGGGCGTCTTCGCCCTCGCTGCGCTTGGAGAAGTCATCATCGTCATCCGGATCTGACGGCCAGGGCGCGGTCGCCGGTTCCAGCAGGTCAATGCGGTCGAGAAGGTGGATCATCGCCTGCTGCACCGTTCCCAGCGCGTTGGCGGTATTGTCCTCCGATTGACGGAAATTGGCGACGAACTGTTCCACCAGGGTGCTGAGCTGATCCAGCTTGGTTGTCCCCGGATCGCCGGCAGCTTCATCCGAGCGGCGTTCGGCCAAGCGCGATGCGAGCGCGGTGGCGAGCCGTTCAAGGTAGGAGTCGGCAAGCGACGCTTGCGTGATCAGATGACCCAGGCGCTCATCGGAGACCGCTTCATCCACGCGGGAGAGCTGAGTTTCAACAGCATCCAGCCGGCCGAGTTGAGTCTCGATCTGCGAGACATGTTGCGACAACTCGGAGATGTGAGCTTCGATCAGCCTCAGCCCTTCAACATCCGAGCGCGTGGCAATGCTGTCGAGCGCTTCGCCGAGGCGATGCTCGAAGGCTTGAAAGCGTGTCTCCAAAGCGGCGAGCGGGCTTCCCGCATGATCGGCCGCAGGTGAATGCGCATACTGAGCGGGGATCTCGTAAAGTGACTCGGCCAGATGAGGCCTGACAGCCGGATCGGTTTCGTTTTGACCGGAAAAATCCGAAAGACCTGGTCCAGAAGCCGGCGACCGTGTGACGGCCTCCACTTCGTAGATGCGCGTCAGGGCTTCCGCTGACGCCTTGTCCCAGTCGGCTTCGGTTTGTGCGCTGAGACCGGCCGCATTCGGAGCCGTTGACGACCTCTCGCCCGTGTCTTCTTCGGTCTCATATCGTCCGTCCATGTCCGATGGTGCCTGATCCGAGGCACCGACGTCTTCAACGGGTTCCGGGACGCGATCGGAGATGTGCGGGCCGCTGGCCGCCAGCGCGGACGGCAAGGTCTCGCGAATGGCGCGCGTGTCTTCCGAGAGGCCGACCAGGCGGCCGTGAACGTCCTGCAACACCGTCCCATGACGGATGTCGGCATCGGCAATGTGCGCCGCGATGCGCTGGAGCAGGCCTTTCAGTTCCTCGGCACCACAGTCTGCCCTGCCACCGCCTGCGCCATCATCGGACCCCCCGTCCGAATGCTGGCTGTGATAGTCCGACATTGCCTCCCCCCAACAGGATCGTCCGATCCATGCGGAAAACCTTCGCCAATCGGCCTCCCGCTGGGGAGACTGTCGACAAGGCGCGGCCACATACGCGCCTCCATCGTGCCGTTCGAGCGCATCTGGGTCCGACACGCGGCACAAATTCCGACCAGTCCCTCAGTGTGGAGGCTGTCAGCCACGTGTAAACGTTCCGTTAAGGACGAATGGCAGCCGCTGAATGTGCCGCAAACACGCCATAATCCGTCGACGAGAGGCGGACGGCCTGGGCTTCGGACCGGGCCGCAGGCCGGCAATCGTGCCTTGAATTCGATTCGTTTCGGGGCGACATCATCGAGGACCATGCCGGCCGTGGGGCCGGCGTGTTGCTTGCAATGGAGAGGTGCCCATGCGCGCGCTGTATCTGATTGTAACCGCTCTCGCCCTGGCCGGACTGGGCGCTGCGAGTGTGTCCGGGCAAGAGCGCCAGGGCAGATACACCATGAGCCCGATCGATGGCGGTTTCGCACGGCTCGATACCGAAACGGGAGCCATGTCGACCTGCATGCGGCGCGATGCCAAGTGGGTGTGCGAGCCAATGGGCGACGACGCCGAGGCGATGCGCAGCGAGCTGGAGCGGCTGCGCGCGGAGAACCAGAGATTGAGTGCCTTGGCTGGCGTACCTCCCAAGAGCGACGAGGCGGAACCTCCCGGCAGGAAACTCGAATTGCCGAGCGAGGAGGACGTCGACAAGGCCTTCGATTATGTCGAGCGAATCTTTCGCAAGTTCCGCGAGCGCATCGAGCGGCTGGAAAAAGAAGACAAAGGCAAAGGAACGCCCCTGTAAGCGCCGCTGTAGTCAGAGAATGTCGATGCTTCCCAGGCGCAAAACGCGATGCTGAACCAGGCCATCACGCGACTGCAGGTGGAGACGCAAGGGCCGGGGTTCACGGATTTGACCGTTCAGGCCCGCCTTTGGCTCGAAAAAATCGGGGCCATTGAAGGCTTGCTGACGGTGTTCATCCGGCACACGTCGGCCTCGCTGGTCATTCAGGAGAATGCCGATCCGGACGTTCGTTCGGATCTCGAGACTGCTCTCGATGGTCTCGCACCGCGTTCGGCACCCTATCGCCACACGACGGAGGGCTCCGATGATATGCCCGCGCACATCAAATCCATGCTGACCGCCACTTCGATCGGCATTCCCGTGACCGGCGGGCTGCCGCTACTGGGCACGTGGCAGGCCCTTTACCTGATCGAGCATCGCGATCAGCCGCATCGGCGCGAGGTGGTGCTTCACTTCGTCGGCGAGTTCGCTCAACCGTAAAGATGTGCGCAGGCGGCTTGCTCCGAAGCGGTTTAGGTTCTAACCGGGACATCAGCGCAAGCGCTTGGAGCTCGATACATCATGGTCCTACGCTTCTTTAGCGGCCTGTTCCTGTTGGCGGCGACCCTGGCGCTCATCTCCGAAGCCACGCGAGCGCAGCTTGGAATCCCCGACGCTCCGTTTACGCCCGTGCTGAGTCAACTTACCGAATCCGCGCCGACCCTGTCGGCGGCGTTGCAGCGCAACCTTCAAAAAGTGCATCCCCTGTTGTGGGATCCGGTGGTGCGGTCGTTGCTGCTGATCCCCGGCTGGGTGACGCTGGGCGTGATCGGCCTGATCCTCGGCTGGTTCGGACGACGCAGGCGGCAGGTCAGCGTCTACACCAACTGACGGCTACTTTTTCTGCGGCTGAGCCGTGGCAGCGCGTTCCCCAAGCTGAAGGCCCGACCTGGAAACGTCGATCAGAATGCCCGCGGCGATCAGGACAAACAGAAGGCCGCACATCATCACGATGAAGTTGTGATGGCGACGGTTCAGCTTGTCGACCTCGGCGGCAGGAATACCTTCATCCACGCCCGCGACCGTCTGGATGCCGCGCAGCTTCCTGCGGAACTCCCGCCGGACATTGCCGCGATCGGTCACTTCGATTCCCACGCGGCGCGCGACTTCGCTGGCGATGTCCGGCAGGGGTAGCGTGGGATCGACATTGGCTTCGCTGATGTAGCCGAGCGGAATCTTCTCGCCATCCTTGGTGATGATGCGCGCGCCGCGCAGCAGGACCGGGGCCATCGCTCCGCCATAGATTTCGCGGCGCATCTCGATGGAATCGATCTGCGAGAACGGGATCTCCTGGCGGCGATAGCGGATCTTCGGCATCCCGACGCCGCGAGCCGCCGGCAGCGTGAACTTGAGGGCGTTGTCGTTGATCTCGACGCGGGAGCGCAGCGAATGGATCAACTCATAGACGACCAGCAGCATCACGAGAGCAAAGGCGCCCGCGAAGATCGCAAAACCGACGGTATCCGTCCAAAGCTGGTGCGTCAGCCGTTGGTAGAGCATGGCTGGGAGGCTGATGAAGAACGGAAGAAGCAGAAGAAACACAAGCGACAGCAATGTCTTACGCACCCCGCTGGCTTCGTAGACCTGCGTGGGACGGGGTTCTCCCGCGGTTTTGGGGGCTGGTTCCGGAGCGGGTTCTGTGTCGCGCGCGACCGGCACTTCAGATACGGGAGCCTCGGGAACGGGGCTGCCGACGCTCGCCGCGGTTTTGGGGACTGGTTCCGGAACGGGTTCTGTGTCACGCGCGACCGGCGCTTCAGATACGGGAGCCTCGGGAGCGGGGCTGCCGACGCTTGCCGCGGCCATGGCGGCGGCAGTTGCGGCAGGATCGCCCAAGCCGAGTGCTTGGTCTTTCTCAGTCTCCGCCGCGATCGGCTTTTCGGTCTCAGACTTGGTTTCCTCGCCCATCCACCCCTCCATAAGCCCTCATGGATCGCGTCAGATCGCAAGGATGTGACGCCACCCCTGTTACCCCTGCGTGCTATCGACATTATATCAGGCTGGAATTCGACGACACCTGGGTGATGACATGCTGTTCTCACGTAAAAAGATGCAAATGCCGGCAGCGGAGGCGGCCCTTCGCGGGCGCGCGCAGCCAATCCCCACCGCCAGCACCCATTTCGTGAACGATCGGCCATTGAAAGGGCCGCATCCGGAGGGCCTGGAGAGCGCGATCTTCGGTCTGGGGTGCTTCTGGGGAGCGGAACGCAAGTTCTGGCAACTCGGCGACGGAATTTGGGTGACGGCAGCCGGTTATGCCGGCGGCTATACACCCAATCCGACATACGAAGAGGTGTGTTCAGGTGGCACGGGCCACAACGAGGTTGTGATGGTGGTCTTCGATCCGAAGGTCATCAGCTACGAGCAGTTGCTGAAGATCTTCTGGGAGAGTCACGATCCGACCCAGGGTATGCGGCAGGGCAATGATGTTGGAACCCAGTACCGCTCGGGAATTTACGTGACGACGCCCGAGCAGCGGGTGGCTGCCGAAGCCTCCAAGACTGCCTATCAGAGGGTCTTGTCGGCGAACGGGTACGGCGAGATCACGACCGAGATCGTTGATGCCCCGGAGTTCTATTTCGCCGAGGATTACCATCAGCAATACCTGGCGAAAGTTCCCCAGGGATATTGCGGACTGGGGGGGACCGGTTTGTCCTGCCCCATCGGCACCGGCGTCAAAGCCCGGGCCTGAACCTAAAGAGAACCCGGCCGACCTGGCCGGGTTTTTTCATTTTTTCACCGAGGTCGCTGCTTCTGCGGCCGGCGCGGGGGCGTCGAGAACCGCACGGCATTCATTCGGCAACTGCGCCATCGTCATCGGCGGCTTCGGTGGAGGCGGCTTGGCAGGCGGTGGCTTTGGCGGACGGGCCAGCAGAGCCATCCAGTCCGACAATTCCTTGCCGCACGTATCTCCCGTGGGAGCTGGGGCTTGCGACTTGCAGGCCGGGCTGTCTTTTGGGCAACCGATACGAATGTGGAAGTGATAGTGGTGCCCCCAATAGGGGCGGACCTTCGAGAGCCATGCGCGATCCGCTCCGACTTTACTCGCTCCCTCGCAAAGCGCCTTCTTGATGGCCGGGTGAACAAGCACGCGCTCGACCTCCGGATAGGAGGCCGCGCGCTTGATCAGGCGCACGCGGCTTTCCGTCCAGATTTTCGGATCGACCGAAAACTTGTCGCGCAGCATCGACGTGGCGGAGAGTTCTTCGCGTTCTTTTTCCGAAAGCCGGCGGTCCGGCATCGGCGTGAACCAGATATCGGCGTCGAGGCCGATCTGGTGGCTGGCGTGGCCCGTCAACATCGGTCCGCCACGCGGCTGCGAGATATCGCCCACCAACAACCCCGGCCAGCCGTCATTCTTCTGGCTCTCTGTGGCCAGGCGCTGTATGAGGGCAACCAGCTTGGGATGACCCCAGTTTCGGTTGCGCGACAGCCGCATCGCTTGCCAGGCCGATCCGTCGATGGCGAGCGGCTTCGCACCAGCAAGGCAACCCTTTGCGTAGTAGCCGATGGACCGCGTGGACAATGGCGCCGGGGTCTTCATCTTGCCGAACAGTTGTTTTGCCGGCGTGGCTGCAGGAGCAGACGCCGCTTTCGCGCCGCTTGCGGCAACAACCGTCTCGGCCGGTGCATCGGCGGTTGATTGAGCCAGCGCCGCTGCCAACGCGCAAGGCGAGAGCAGCGCAGTGAGGATGATGAGCTTGAAGCGCATGAACCTGCTTTGCTGATTTTGCCAGTTGGATCTTTGTCTAGCCGAATTCAGGGCCGAAATGAGGCCCCTGCGTCAAAGGTCATCAGCGCGGCAAGGTCTGAAGAGATCGGTAGGCCACGCGTCGAACATACGGAAAGGCCAGTTTACCAAGCCTATGCACGATATTCTCGAGAACGGACCGGAAGATGCGCGCGTGCGGTTAATCCTCGCACATGGCGCGGGTGGCGCCATGTCAAGTTCCTTCCTGGAGACGATGGCGGAGATGCTGGCTGCGCGCGACATCGCCGTGACTCGGTTCGAGTTCGACTACATGGCCGCACGCCGCAAGGGCGGAAAGCGGCGGCCGCCACCGCGCGCGGAGCTTCTGGCGCCGGAATATCGTAAGGTGGTCGAGGATGTCGGCGCCCGCCTCGCGCCGGGACAACGGTTGTTGATCGGCGGCAAATCCATGGGCGGGCGCGTGGCGAGCTTGATCGCCGAGGAGATGCTCGGCGACGGGAGCATCGCCGGACTTGTGTGTCTCGGCTATCCGTTTCATCCGCCAGGAAAGCCGGATCAGCTCCGCACACCCCATCTCGTGAGCCTCGATACTCCGTGCCTCATTGTTCAAGGTGATCGTGATCCGTTCGGCAGCCGTCCGGAGGTGGAAGCCCTGACGCTGTCCCCTCGCATCGAATTCCATTGGGCCGGCGACGGCGACCACGACCTCGGTCCGCGCGGTGGCCAGGGCTTCACCCGCCGCGGCAACCTCCAAGCGGCGGCCGACGCGATCGCGAAATTTGCAGACGGATTGCTCGCTAAGCCGTGACGGGCGCGGCTTCAGGTTCCGGCAGTTTGGTCGGGAGCATCCAGACGGCGATCAGGATAGCACCCGCTGCCAGTGACAGGATCTGAAACAAGCGGTCAAAACCCCAGCCCTGGTGGATCCAGGCGATCAAAGGCAGCGCCAGCGCCAACACGGCGAAGCTGACCACATACCGCACGCCATAGATCGACGCGCGCATTTCCGAACGGGCCAGCTTGCCGATCATGTAATCGTTGATCGGGATCTGACCGAAAGCGCCGAGCATGAAAGCCAGCGCAACGATCAGAGCCGCCCAATCGCTCAATCCAGGCATCAGGCTGAAAAACACCAACTGAATCGCCGCAACGGTCATGAAGACGCGGCGCGGGCCGTATCTGTCGAGCAGCTTGCCGACGATGATCTGAGCTGCGGACGCAATGGCAAAAACGAGGAAGGCCAGCCAGCCAATCAGAGTGGCCGAGCCTGCAATACCGCGCAGGCGCTCGTCAAACACCTTGGGCAAAGAGAATGTGGTGGACTGGAAGATGATGCCGGCGACGGCAGTGGTAAAAAAGATAATCGCCGTCAGCCGGATCAGCATGGCTTTCGCCTCGGGTGTCAGTGCCGGCGCGGCGGCAGCTTTCTTTGCTCCATCCTTCGTGGACGCGGGCGACATGTCGGATCGGAAGAAATAGATGTAGGCGGCGCCGATCGCGATCGATGCTGCGCCTGGCCACATGAAAGCTGACCGCCAACTGCCGCTGTCGATGAAAAAGCCGGTGATCAGCGCCGCACTGGCGACACCGAGATTGCCCCATACGCCATTGATGCCGATGGCCATGCCGGTGCCGCTCTTGGAGGCGCGTTCGATCAACAAGGCCAGTCCGACCGGATGATAGATCGCCGCGAACACCCCGATCACGAACAAGCCGACACCGACTTCGAGCGGTGTCCGCGCGAAACCTGTGGCAATTGCCGCCAGTCCGATGCCGATGAAAAATACGGCCATCATGCCTTCGCGGCTCCAGCGGTCGGCAAGCCAGCCGGCCGGCAGCGCGAATACGCCAAATGCGACGAAGCCCGGCGTCGCATAGGGGATGAGCGCGGAATAGCTCATGCCCCATTCGCGCGTCAGGGCGAGGGCGGCGACGGTTGCGAAAACCAGGGTCAGCAGATGGTCGAGATAATGACCCAGGTTCAGAAACAGGAAGTGCAGCCGGTCGCGCGGCATCGTCGTCATTGCTGTTTCCTCCTGCGCAACCTTGCTGGTTTGCTATTCGTAGTTTTCTGCAATCGATGCCGCGATCCTGTCTTCCAGGTCGGGCCGCGCCGCAAATCCGCCCGGATTGTCGCGGCTCGGCATCATACGGCGAAAATGTAAGAAATGCTCACGCGCAACTTCCTCGAGACGCACCAGTTCGGTCAGCGGATCTGGGTGATCGTCGACCCTCAGGCTGAGCAAAGGATAGTCCTGTTCGTCGTGGATCAAAAGCGCTGCGGACTGCTTGCCTCGCTTGTCCCCGCCGGCACGTTCCCCGGATTGCATCGCCGCAATCAGCCGGCGCGCGAATGGCATGTTCGCTTCTGAGATATACGTGGCCGCGGTGTCTTCGATGACCCGCGGCCCGGCGAGCATGTTGCCTGCGACAGAGAATGTTTTGCTGATTTCGTGGCCGCACCAGTCCACACAGTCGTCGCCCGTGAAGGCCGCGAACTGCCCGTGACGGTCCATGACGTGCACCTGACGATGGGCACGGCCTTCATCGGCGCTGGTCAGAAACTTCACGGTATCGTCGGCTGACGCGCCCGCCTGCAGGAGCGCCAGCCCCTGGGGGCCATAGAACGGGTTGATGAACGCCTGCGTCGCAACCGCTCCGACGCCGGTTTTGATGTGTGGGACCAGCGCGCCGACGGCGAAGAAGCGCGTCGCAACGATGATGCCGACGCGACCGGTGTCGTCATCGCGCGCGATCATGGACCACGTCATGTCATTTCCTTCCGTCCTCTCACGCCAGCGGTGAGCACGCATGCAGGCCTAGCAATGACCCTCTGGGCCTTACCCTAGCGCTGTGTACGACGATCCGGAATGCACATGACGCGCTATGTCCCCGCGCTTTCTGCCATCTGCGCGCGTCTGGCGGTCAGCTGCCGGAGAATGACCGGCGAGGCCACGATCAGTCCTGTGATTGTGGCGATCCACGACGGGGCCACCATACCGATCGCGGCGAACCCGAGAACAAATCTCTCCCAAACCGCCAGCCGCGCGATGCCGAATCCAGCGAACGCCGCTGACAGGGCAAGGATACCGAGCGCGCAGCCCGAGACCGAGGATACGAAATCGCCCCAGGTGAAATTCGGCACCATGATCAGCATCGAGGGTGAGAACACGAACACAAACGGCACCATGATCTTGCCGAGTGCCAGGCGGAATGCGGTATTTCCCGTCCGGAACGGATCGGCGCCCGCCATGCTGGCTCCGGCATACGCCGCGATCGCGACGGGTGGTGTGATGTCGGCGAGAATGCCCCAGTAGAATACAAAGAAGTGGGCAACGAGTTGTGGCACGCCGAGCAGCGCCAGCGCGGGCGCGGCAACTGTCACCATGATGATGTAATTCGCCGTGGTCGGGACGCCGCAGCCAAGCAGCACGCAGACAATGGCTGTCATGATCAACGTGAACAACAGCGTCAGGGATGTCATGTCCAGGTTGAGGAACGGCAGTATTACGGAGACGAATTCCGCCGCTTGCGCCGCCAGCGACGTGACGATGAAGGAGATCTTGAAACCGGCTCCGGTCAGGGTGACGACGCCGACGATGATGCCGACCGTTGCAGCCGCGGCTCCAACCGCGATCGCATACTTGGCGCCGACAACGAAGGCGTCCACCAGCTGGTTGACCTGCTTGCGCCCGTCCTGACGCGATAACGCGCCATGCAACATAATCAGTGCGGCGCCAAGGAAGAAGATGAAGTTCCAGCTGATCGGGAATGACCCGATTATCAACTTCTCACGCAATAGTCCAAGGGGTGCTGCGACCGCGATTGCTCCGCCAAACAGAAGGCCCGCAAGGTTGCGGTTGGCGGCCATGGCGATCAGCATGCACCCGGTAATTCCCCAGAAGGCGGAGAGATAGGGCGTATAGCCCGAGAACAGCACGACGATCAGCGCGACCAGCGGCGCGAGAGTTGGCCAGTCGCGGGCCAACACGTCGCGCAGACGTGGAATTTCGCTCGCGTCGAGCCCACGCATTCCTGATTTCTTGGCTTCGAAATGAACCTGGCACAGCACGCCGAAGAAGTGCATGAACGCCGGGACGATGGCGGCGATAATGATGGTCGCGTAAGGCATCTCCAGGAATTCGACCATCAGGAACGCCGCAGCGCCCATGATGGGCGGCGTGACCTGTCCGCCGGTCGCGGCTGTGGATTCGACAGCCGCCGCGAAATGACGCTGATATCCGAGGCGGATCATCATCGGAATGGTCAGAGAGCCTACCGTCACCGTGTTGGCGACAGACGAGCCCGAGATCATTCCGAACAAGGCGGAGCCGAAGATCGAGATCTTCGCCGGGCCGCCGGCAAAGCGGCCTGCAACCGCCGCGGCTACGCCCAGGAACAGCCGGCCGAGACCCACTTTGGTCGCCAGCACGCCGAACAAGACGAAGTGAAAGACATATGTCGCGACCACGCCAAGCGCGACGCCGTAAATGCCCTGACTGGTCAGATAGAGGTGATTGACAAGATTGGACCAGCTCGAACCGGGATGCAGGAGGATGCCGGGGAAGTATTGGCCGTAGAGAGCATATATCATGCAGAAGATGGCGATAGAGGGCAGCCCCCAGCCAATCGACCGTCGCGTGGCCTCAATGAGAACGACAATGAGGATCGTGCCCATCGCCACGTCGACAGTCGTCGGATTTCCGATCCGATCGGCCAGATCGTGGAAGATCCACGGCATATAGAGGCTGGCGACCGCCGCTGCGATCGCAAGGGCCCAGTCCGACAATGGAATGGAGCCGGGTCGCAAAAGTGTTGAGTGTGGTGGCCCCGATGAGCGGGCCTTGCTGAAGGGGAAGACAAGGAAGATCAGGCCGGCCACAAAGGCCAAATGCACGCCGCGGTGCACTTCCTCGCGCAATAGTCCGAAGCCCGCTGTGTAATAATGGAAGATGGACAGCGCAAACAGCAGTCCGCCGACGAGATATTCCGCCCCTGGCGTCAGTTGGCGAAAACTCATTTCGGGATCGAGTTCAGCCTCGAGCTGACGGGTCTTTTGTTCGGAGATATCTTCGATTGTCATCGGATGAGCATTTCTCGGCTGGCAAATCGGAGCATATGTTGCGGGGCTGTGCGCGGAGTCCTGGTCGCACTCAGAGGTCGAGCAGATCCCGTGAACTTGCGAGAGATGTACTCGCTGGTCACGTAGAATCTATGCGTCTTTCGCCGCACGCCGGCATCCCGGTGGTTTTGGGACACACGAACAGGCGAGACAGGATTTGGATCAGCGAACTGCAGGCAGAATATCACTCATGATGTTTGCAGCAGCGTTGAAGTCGAAGGGCTTCTGCAATACGGGCACACCGCGAAATTCGGGATGAAGGTCAGCCGCGCCATACCCGGTGGCGACCACATATCTGATGCCGCGCTCGTTCAGCACCTTGCCGACCTCATGCGTTGCGCCATCCAGGACCTTGACGTCGAGGATTGCGGCTTGCACAGGTTCACTATCGAGAAGCCCCAAGGCAGCGTCGACCGAACGTGCCGGTCCAACAACTTCGCAGCCCAATTCCTCGAGCCAGTCCTGCAAGACTTGCGCGATCAATGGCTCGTCCTCGACGATCAGAACGCGAGGTAATGTCGGCATATTCTGCCTTGCCTGTTTTGACTGAGAGATTATGAACAATAGCGTCCGCAGTTTTCTCTGCAACGAAATTCACAGATCATAGAGAATGCCTTTGCCTCAAGGATCGGGACCCGAGGTGTCTTCCGGCGATGCCGATCGGCTGCCGCCGGTGACGTTGGTGATGTTCCTGGCGAGCTTTGCCATGCTGCTTGTTGCCGGTTTTGCCGCAATCGCAATGGCAATGAGAGCGCATGAGGTCGATAATCACATTGTGGCCACAATTGCGACCCATCGCGCCGCAAATGATGTTTTGCGCGCTATCCAGAACGCCGAGACGGGACAACGCGGCTATCTGCTGACCGGTGAGACCACGTTCCTGGAGCCCTACCGAGAGTCCGAGACGGCGTTGCCTGCCTCGATCGAGCAGCTCCACAACCTCTTGAAAGATAATCCGGAACAGAACGCAACCCTCTCATCTCTGACATCGGCGCTCACAGCCCGTGTCGATCTTCTCCGCGATGGTATCGAGCTGATAGAGCAGGGCCAAGTCTCCGAGGCGCGTCAGCGCGACAGGCTGGAGCGCGGCAAGGTGCAGATGGATCGCGTCCGCGATCTGCTCGATCAGTTGTCACTCGCGAAGATGCAGCTGCTTTCGGAGTATCAAGCGCGGGCGCTGAGCTTCCGGGAATGGCTTGTAGGGCTGATCGCGGTCAGCCTGAGTGCTGCGGCGATGATGGCGCTGTTCGTCGGACGGACGTTGCAGCATTACATCGGCCGATTGCGACGGCGCACGGAACAGCTCGAAAACGAGGTCAAGCTGCGGCTCGCGACGGAGAGCACGCTGCGACAGTCCCAGAAGATGGAGGCGATCGGCCAGCTCACGGGTGGGCTGGCTCATGACTTCAACAATCTGCTGACAATCGTGATCGGGAATCTGGATACCATCCGCCGGCGACTGTCCAATGTGCCACCCGGCGAGGATGCGAGCCATTTTGGCGCCATCCTCAGCAAGCCCGTGGATCTCGCGATGCAAGGAAGCCGCAGCGCGGCACAGCTCACGCATCGGCTGCTTGCATTTTCGCGGCGGCAGGCGCTGGAGCCCAAGCATGTCGATCTGAACAGGCTTGTCGCCGGCATGTCGGATCTGCTTCAGCGCACACTGGGCGAAAGCATCAGTGTCGAAACCGTGCTTGCCGGTGGGCTTTGGTCGACCTTTGCCGATACCAACCAGGTCGAGAATGTGCTGCTCAATCTGGTCGTCAATGCGCGTGATGCGATGCCGGATGGCGGACGTTTGACGATTGAAACAGCGAATTCGTATCTGGACGAAGCCTACGCGCGTCGCTTCGGTGATGTCGAGCCGGGACAATACGCCTTGCTGAGCGTAACGGACACCGGCGGTGGGATCGCGCCCGAATTGATGGAGCGCGTGTTTGAGCCGTTCTTTACGACGAAGGATACCGGGCATGGCTCCGGTCTCGGGCTCGCCATGGTCCATGGCTTCGTGAAGCAATCCAATGGCCACGTCCGCATTTACAGCGAGGTTGGAGAAGGTACGACCGTCAAAATCTATCTCCCCCGGAGTACCGCCGACGAGCAGGTTCAGGCGCACCCAACCGGCGTCGACACCTCCCTCGAGCCGCTCCCGCGCGCGCGGGCAAACGAGACGCTTCTGGTCGTCGAGGACAATGCCGGTGTGCGCGAGTACGCCGTGTCGATCCTCGAAGATCTTGGTTACGCGGTGATCGAGGCCGCGGACGTCGCCGAAGCTCTGCACAAGATGTCCGACGCACCTCTTGTCGATCTGCTGTTTACGGATGTTGTTCTGCCCGGCGGTGCGAGTGGTCGGGATCTGGCCCAGAAACTCACGCTGATGTACCCGGCGCTGCCGGTGCTGTTCACCACCGGTTACACGCGTAATGCCATCGTTCACCATGGAAGGCTGGACGCGGATGTGCACCTGCTCGCGAAGCCCTATACGCAGCAGGAACTGGCGCGCAAGCTGCGTGAACTTCTCGATGCCGCGAAGCGGCGTACGAGATGACGTATCGGCTCCGAGACTGATGGGTTCGGAGCCGATTGGACGCAATCCGTTACGCAGCACACCGGCATGCCAGGCTGATCGCTTCCACATGCCGATGGTCGGTGCCGCAGCAGCCCCCAAGCACGTTGATCTGCGGATGGCGCCGCAATAACTCGCGATATTCGCCGCCCAACGCCAGAGGATCGCCTGCGTCGAGGTCAGGAGAATCGTTGAGTTCCTGGTGACTGCGCTTCGATGCATTGGCGCGAAGGCCGCGGATACGCTTTGTCCAGGGTGCATCCGATGGCAACGCGTTTGCGAAGTGCGTGGGATGCGCACAGTTGATCATGTAATACGCGGGGCCGCTCGCCGTGGCAGCATCGACCTCGCCGATTGCCTCGCCCAGCGTTTGACCGGTCGGCAAGCACCCGTCGATTTCGAGCGTGAATGAGATTGCGACCGGCTTGTCCACGTCGATAGCAGCGCGTGTGATGCCGATAGCCTCGTTGGCGTTGGTTATGGTGATAGCCGTAATCATATCCGCGCCGGCCGCCGCGAAGCTGTTGATCTGCGGCGCATGATATTTTTCTGCTTCTGTGGCCGTCATCACTTGACCCGGATCGTAGCCATCGCCTCGTGGTCCGACGCAGCCGCTGACGACCATGGGCGTCAGCTCTGTCTGATGTTTGCCGCGGAGCTGGAGCATCAATGCGATCGACTCACGATTGATGGTGTCCATCTGCGGGGCCGAGTAGCCCAATTTATCGCCCCAGTCTTGGCTGGCACGCCACGTGGGGCTTTCCAGAATGAAGCCCAACCCATCGGCCTTGGCGATGGAAATGTAGCGCTCGAAATATCGGATCAGCCGGTCTCTGCCTGCGGTGCTCTTCATAAGGTCGAATGCTGCGAAGTACGGCAGGTCGATACCATCATGAAAAATAAGCGTTGTTTCGAGGCCGCCGTCGGTCAGGAACAACCGGTTGGAGCGCAGGGGTAAAATATGCTGGTGAGCGGACATGGGTTATCTTCCTTTGACTGTTTGATTGGATCGACGTTCAGCATCGATTTCGGTCAGGATGTTCTTGCCTGTTTCGGCGGGTCACGCTGTTACCTGCCGTACAGCCTCCCACTTGGCGGCGATCGTGCCAGCGGCGATAAATAACGGCAGCGGGTGTGTTGGCGAATGACCGCCCGGCTGAAATGATTGATCGATCGGCCAATTCCAGCGGGCAACGAGGTTGCCAATGGATGCGTTGTCGGCAGTTTTGCGTTCCGTGCGGCTCACGGGCGGTTTGTTCCTGGAGGCCCGGTTCACGGCGCCCTGGTGCGTGACAGCGAAGGTGGCAGCGGAAGACTGCAAGCCCTTCCTTGCCGCTCCGGTTCAGGTCATCGCCTATCACTTCGTCGTCGAGGGACGTTTGATGGTTGGCGTTGACGACGATCCGCCGTTCGAGGTGACTGCCGGTGAAGTCGTGTTGCTCCCCCGCAATGACGCACATACCTTGGCGAGTGCCCCCGGCCTCACTCCGATCCAGTCCGATAATCTGATTCAGCCCTCGCCTGCCGGCGGGCTCGCGCGTATCGACCATGGCGGCGGGGGCGTCCCTACGACCATCATTTGTGGGTTTCTAGGCAGCGAAGATGCGCATAATCCCCTGCTCGCGACTCTGCCACGTCTTCTGAAACTCGACATTCGCAGGGGAACTTCGCGCGACTGGGTCGAGGCCTCGGTCCGCTTTGCTGCCCACGAGCTGGCTCAAGGCAGGTTTGCATCATCAGACATCGTATCCCGATTGTCGGAACTGCTGTTCGTGGAAGCCGTGCGAGAGTACGCTGCTACGGAGAACGCAGCCGATACAGGATGGCTGAAAGGGCTCAGAGATCCGCATATCGGTCGCGCTCTGGCTCTCATTCACGGAGATCTCGCTGCGCCGTGGACCGCCGAATCCCTGTCGGGCGCGGTGGCGATGTCTCGCAGCGCGTTCAACGAATGCTTCGCCTCTCTGATCGGTATGCCGCCGATCCGTTATCTGACGTTCTGGAGGATGCAGAAAGCCAAGCAAAGTCTCACCGCCGGGCAACAGACGATCTCCCAGATCGCGCATGCTGTCGGCTACGAATCCGACGAAGCCTTCACCCGTGCATTTAAACGTGAATTTGGTCTGCCTCCCGCGCGCTGGCGTGAGCAGAAAATTCCGCGATGAGTAAGCATTTCATGTGACGCGTCAAAGTAGCGTCCAGATCATCCATGATTGACAGCAGGATCATTGGTCACCGAGCCACGGTTTGCGAACCTGTGCGAATTGAGAAGTTGGGTCTATGAAGCTGATACCACTCAAGATTATTCTTGCCGTCGTCCTTGGAGCCGTGCTCGCGGGCAGCGTCCAGTCGCAGCCGGTCGCCAATCCAGCACCAGGCGGGGAGTTGGTCGTCGCGACCCGTGCCATCGCCCCGTTTGTCGTCCGCGCCAACGGGGGCGAGTTGACAGGTTTCAGCATCGACCTGTGGCAGGCGGTGGCGGCCGAGATGGGGATGAAGACCAGGTTCGTGCAATACGAGACGCTTCCTGAGTTGCTCGACTCTGTCCGTTCTGGCCGCAATCCGGCGGGTATTTCAGCAATCTCGATCACGTCGGACAGAGCCGCAACGATGGATTTTTCGCAGCCCATGTTCCGCTCGGGGCTGGCGATCATGGTCCGCAATGAAGACGGCGCTGTCGACGTCCTCAGTGTACTGTTCTCCAAGACCATGCTGATCGTGCTCGGCTTGCTGGCTCTGGTGATTCTGGTTCCAGCGCACATCTTTTGGTGGATCGCGCGCGGGCGCGACGAGGGCTTGCCGATCCGTGAGCCTTATATCCCGGGTATCTTCGATGCCATCTTCTGGTGTGCCGAATCCATGGGTGGCGCCGCGCAGGATTATCCGAGGCGCTGGTTCCCGCGGATCGTGGCTTTGCTGTGGCTCTACGCGGGCCTCATGTTCATTTCCTATTTCACCGCGTTCGCCACCACGTCACTGACGCTGAATTCACTGCGAGGACAGATCAACAGTCCGGATGATCTGGCGGGTAAGTCTGTCGCTGTCGTGAAGGGGTCAACCGGCGCCGGCTACACGACCGGGGTCAGGGCACGAGTGACGGAGTATGCGAGTTTTGAGGAATGCGCCAACGCGTTGATCGGGGGCCGCGTGGATGCGGTGATCTACGATGCTCCGGTAATCCAGCATTACGTGATGAAAGAGGGGCGCGTGCGCGCAGCGGGTGAGAAATTCAAGCCGGAAAATTACGGCATCGCGTTTCCCCTGGGGTCGGCGTTGCGCAAACCCGTCAACGAAGCGCTCCTGAAAATCATGGAGAGTGGGCACTACGACTCCCTCATGCGGCTGTGGCTCGGCGAGGAAGCGCGCAGCTAAAGATCGCAGGCTCGGATTAGACCCAGGTCCGGTGGCATGCGGAGACATCTGCGATAATTTCGAAATAATGATTGCGAAAAAATGAAATTATTACTATCCCTCGAGAGGGCCGGGGGTGTGCTGCCGCCGGACTTGAAGACGGGCGGAATGCGCCGGTCAGCGCTCTGCGTCACGGACGCAACAAAAAAGCGCGAAGCGGCTTGTTGAAGAGGGCGACCCATGATCCAGAAACCGGAAGTCACAGGCTTTTTCGATCCGCGCACCTGGTCGGTTCAGTATGTTGTTGTCGATCCGGAGACGAAGAAATGCGCGATTATCGATCCAGTCTATGATTACGATGAGAAATCTGGTCAGACAGCCACGATAAATGCCGACCGGCTGCTCGCCTTCATCAAGGAGAAGGGGTACGAGTTGCAATGGATTCTCGATACGCATCCGCATGCCGATCATTTCTCCGCCGCGCACTATCTGAAGACGATGACCGGTGCACCGACGGCCATCGGTGAGAACATTGTCGAGGTGCAGAAGCTTTGGAAAAATTTTTACAACTGGCCGGACTTTTCCGCTGACGGCTCTCAATGGGACCGGCTGTTCGCTCATGGCGACACGTTCAAGGTCGGCAATATCGATGCGAGCGTGATGTTTTCACCTGGGCACACGCTGGCGTCGATCACATATCTCATCGGCGACGCTGTCTTCGTTCACGATACGCTTTTCATGCCGGACAGTGGCACGGCGCGTGCCGATTTTCCGGGCGGCAGCGCGAAGGCGTTGTGGGACTCCATTCAGGCGATCCTGGCCTTGCCGGAAGAGACGCGTGTTTTCACGGGTCACGATTATCAACCCGGTGGCCGCAAGCCCCTTTGGGAATCGACGGTGGCCGAACAGAAGGCCACGAACACACACATGTCGAAATATAAGACGGAGGCGGACTATGTTGCGGCTCGTGAGGAGCGTGACCGGACGCTGCCGATGCCGAAACTCATTCTGCACGCTCTGCAAGTCAATACGAACGGAGGCCGCCTTCCGGAACCTGAATCGAACGGGTGCCGGTATCTCAAAATTCCGCTCGATTTGTTGAAGAATGCGCCCTGGGGCTGAATCGAATGCGCGAAATGCTCTCCTGCGAAGCAGTCAACATGAAGGCCAATGTCGATGAGGCATCGGCTTTCCTCAAGAAGCTGTCGAATCCCGACCGCTTGCTGGTCTGTTGTGTGCTGGTCGACGGAGAGCGGTCTGTCCGCGAATTGGAAGATCTGCTGGCCATCCGGCAGCCCGGATTGTCGCAGCAGTTGGCCGAACTGCGCGATGCCGGTCTGATCGAAGGCCGCAAGGAAGGAAAGCACGTTTTCTATCGCCTCGCGGATCCGCGCGTTCAAACCTTCATCAACGTGTTGCACCATCTTTTCTGCGAAACCAACGCGCTACGCCGCAACCCATGAGATCGACACATGACCGAGTTCACGCCGGTGGCCTCATTTCTAGGAGGCGTCCTGATTGGCCTGTCTGCTGTCCTGTTGATGCTCGTTCAAGGACGCATTGCCGGCATCAGTGGTATTTTGAGCCGTATTCTGCCGCCTTATCATGACGGCGGACTCGGAGGACGCCTGGCATTTATCGTCGGGCTGATCGCTGCCCCTTTGCTGACGATGGCCGTAACCGGTGAGCCAATCCAGCAGAGTGTTTCATCCAGCGTGCTGCTGATGGCTGCTGCGGGACTGCTCGTCGGTTTCGGCTCGGTTTGGGGGAATGGCTGTACATCCGGCCATGGCGTGTGCGGGTTGTCCCGGCTTTCGGTGCGCTCTCTCGTGGCGACGCTGGTGTTCATGGCGACCGCCTTCATCACCGTCTTCGTTGCCCGGCACGTACTCGGAGGCTGATCAATGGGTGGCGTGTTGAATTTCCTCTTGGGGCTGCTCTTCGGCATCGGGCTAATCGTCTCCGGCATGAGCAATCCGGCGAAGGTTCTCAATTTCCTGGACCTTGTGGGCACGTGGGATCCGTCTCTGGCGTTTGTCATGGGTGGCGCGGTACTCGTCGCGTTCTTTGGCTATCGCATTGTGCTGAAGCGCGAGATGCCGATTATCGGCGCGAAGTTTGACGTGCCGACGCGCACCGATGTCGATATGCGGCTGATCGTCGGCCCCGCATTGTTCGGCGTGGGCTGGGGGCTGGGCGGTTTCTGTCCCGGACCGGCGCTTACCGCAATCGGTCTCGCCGCGACCGGAACGCTGATCTTCGTGCCCGCAATGCTTCTCGGTATGTGGATCGCGCGATTGCTTGCGGAGCGGCGCGCGTCCTGAAATCACAACCGCCGTCGTCGCCTGAAGGCGCACAGTCTGAAGGTCTTGGGAACCTCGGCCAACGCTGGCGGAGACATCAAACGGCTGTCTTGTCTGCCATGTAATCCTTCGGATGTCGTAGGAAGGAATTGCGCTCCTGCCCGTGCGTCATGATCGCCCTTGCGAGAGGGGTTCGCGCTTCGTATGTTATTTCAGAAATTATTGAAATAACAGTCAATACAGGCGATTCGTGAACCTGCCTCCACTCATCCAGTCCTTCGTGCTGCACTTCGGTGAGATGGGGAGCCGTTGGGGAATCAATCGCACCGTCGGCCAGATCTATGCGTTGCTGTATGTTTCCCCCGATCCGCTCTGTGCAGAGCAGATTGTCGAAGCGTTGGGCATTTCCCGTTCGAATGTTTCAATGAGTTTGCGCGAGCTGCAGGGGTGGAACCTCGTTCTGCTCAAGCATCTGCCGGATGATCGTCGCGATTTCTTCACCACTCCGGATGATGTCTGGCAGATTTTGAGAACGCTCGCCGAAGAGCGAAAAAAGCGTGAAATCGACCCGACGCTTTCCGTGCTCCGCGAAATCCTGATGCAGCGGCCGAGAGGCGCGGATGAGCGTTTTGCGCAGGAGCGGATGGCGGAGATGCACGGGCTGATCGAGCGCCTCACCACGTGGTACGATGACGTCAAACAGCTTGAAACCGACCGGCTCGCAACTCTGCTGGGTCTTGGCTCGAAGATTACCAAATTTCTGGAAGCAAAGGACCGAATCGTTTCCATTGGTCGGAGGAAGACGCCGAGCAAGGAGGCCTGACGATGTCGCGAGCCGCGACGATCAGTGCTCCGCCGGAACGGAGATTTGCACACGTTGTCTCCGATCGATCGCGTGATGCTGGCACCCGAGCGCCGCCTGCCCGAACGATTGTGGGCGGCCCGGACACTGCGATCCCGTCGCAGCGGGTGCCTCAGTTGCGCAACGGAGCGATATTGCAGGTTATTGCGTCGCTGATTTGGATTCCGCAGGCGGCACTTCTCAGTATGACGGTCGGGAGGATGGCGACGGGAGACGCAGTCGAGACCGCCTATTCATATGCAGCACTTATTCTAGCGCTGGGCATCGCGAAATCCGGTCTTGATGCGATTGGCGCCCGAATGAGTTTTCGTCAGGCCCGCGCGTTTCTCTCCGATCAGCGGTGGCATGCCGTTGCGGTCATCGCATCGCGTTCGCCTCTCGACATCGAACGGCCCGCTTCCGGTTTTGCTGCAAGTGTTCTGGCTGAGCAGACCGAGGCCATCGTGCCGTATCTGTCGCGTTTCCAGCCCGCACGTCTGCGCGCAACCCTCGTGCCGATCGCAATACTCCTGTGCGTCTTCGTCTACTCGTGGGCCGCGGCATTCGTCTTGCTTCTCGCCGCGCCGCTCATTCCGATCTTCATGGCGCTTATCGGCTGGCGCGCGAAGGCGGCAAGCGAGGCACAGCTTGTCGAGTTGGGAAGCATGAACGCTTTTCTACTCGATCGCTTGCGGGGGCTCGCGACAATCCGGTCGCTTCGCGCCGTCGACATCACGGCGCGACGATTGAGGGCGGATGCGGAAAACCTCCGCCAGCGCACGATGGCAGTTCTGAAAATCGCGTTCCTTTCCTCCGCGGTGCTCGAGCTCTTTGCAGCGCTCGGCGTCGCCATGGTCGCCGTGTACGTTGGATTTCATCTTCTGGGGCAACTGCCCTTCGGTGCTTGGGGCAACACGCTCTCGTTGGGCGAAGGGCTCTTCGTTCTCCTGCTCGCACCTGCGTTTTTCGAACCGCTTCGCGATCTCTCGGCCGTCTGGCACGATCGAGCGGCCGGAGAAGCGTCGCTGGAAGCTCTGCGAGGCCTTTCAAATAACGGCGCCGAGTTCCTCGGCAGCAAAGAGCCTTCCTTGACGTTCCCGTCGAGGTCCGCCGATCCGGTGTCGATCCGCGTCGAGCATCTCAGCTTCCGATATGCGGCGGGTCATGCGCGTGTGCTCGATGATTTCAGCCTGGACGTCAAGCCGGGCGAGCATATTGCGCTGATCGCACCAAGCGGCCAGGGAAAATCGACGCTGCTGGCTCTGCTCGCAGGACTCGCGGTCGCGGAGAGCGGACGCATCGTGCTCGGAGAGCACCTGCTTTCCGAGGACACTGCGGCAGGCATGCGCGGCCGGATCGCCTGGATCGGGCAGCATCCCCATGTGTTTGCGGGGACGCTCTCCCAAAATATCACACTTGGGCGCGAGGGCGTGTCTGCCGAGATGATTCGCGGTGCTCTCGCACGCGTGGGTTTGGAGAACGTCGCACGCCGGCGCGGAGCCGTGTCGGTCGGAGAGAGCGGAGGCGGATTGTCGGGCGGGGAAGCGTCGCGGCTGGCGCTGGCGCGCGTTGCCGCCATGCCCGGCGTCGGCCTTATCCTCGCCGATGAGCCGACAGCCCATCTCGATAGCGAGACTGCTCGGAGCATAACCGACGCGCTGTGCACACTTGCCCGGGGCAGGACCCTGATCGTCGCGACACACGATCCTGTGCTCGCCACCCGCATGGACCGGATCGTGCGGCTTGGTGCAATATCTCATGGTAGCGCGGCATGACGGCACGCGCGCGTTATCTTCGTCCAATTGCTGAACTATTCCTATCGGGCAACCGCGCGATGCTCTGCGCTGGGATGGTTCTGTCCGTCGCGACGGTGCTATGCGGTATCGCGCTGCTCGGGCTTTCGGGATGGTTCATCACCGCGACGTCGATCGCCGGGCTTTCGGTCGCGACGGCGCTCGCATTCGACGTGTTCGCTCCGTCGGCGGGCATCCGTCTCCTGGCTCTGGCGCGCACGGCATCCCGCTATGGTGAGCGGTTGACGACGCATGATGTAACCCTCGGCATTCTCGCACAATTGCGCGAGCGTCTATTCCGCGGCTGGTCGGAGCCGGGCGCTGCCAGCGATTTGATCAAACGCCCGGCGCGGCTGTTGTTCCGCCTGACATTGGATATCGATGCGCTCGATTCGCTTTATCTGCGTGTGCTCGTGCCGCTTGTCGGGGTAATCTGCATTGCGCTGATCAGCGGTCTAGCCTTCGGATTGATGCAGCCCCTTCTGGGGCTCGGGGTTGCGCTGTTCCTTATCGCAGCCGGACTTGGCGTCACCCTGTCGGCAGCGCGGGCTGCGGACAAACCGTCCCGGCGCCGTGGTCACGGGCTTGAGATTTTCCGTTCACGCGTCATCGATCTGGTGACCGGGCAGACCGAATGGATCATGGCCGGCCAGCTTCGCGCGCGGCAAGATGGTCTTGTCGGCGCCGATGCTTATTTGGCAGCGACCGATGACGCGCTGAACCGGATCGAAACGCGAGCCGGTTTAGGCTTCGGCATCATCGGTGCCGTGTTGCTGTCTGCAATCCTGATTGCGATGGCCTGGCTCGTCGAGGCGGGCACGGTTGGAGCGCCTGTCGCTGCGCTTGGGATTTTAATGGCGCTGGCGGCGCTGGAACCTTTCGCCGCGCTCCGCCGGGGAGCTGTCGAACTGGGACGCACGCTTCTTGCAGCCCGCCGGATTGCACCGCGCCTTGCCGTCGCCGAGACGGTTGGCCGGACTTGCCTTCAGCCCGCCGATCATGTCGCGGCCGTGCTCCAAAATGTGTCGGTCGCGTATCCGCGAGCGTCGTCCCCTGTTCTGCATGACGTCGATCTGAGCATCCGAGAGGGAGAGCGTATCGCTCTGGTTGGCCCGAGTGGGGCTGGAAAGTCGACACTGCTCGGGTTGCTTGCGGGAGAGATTTGCGCTCTGACCGGCCATGTCGCCAGTCAACGCGCAGCGTTGCTCACGCAGCGCACGGAGCTGTTTCAGGACACGCTGCGGGACAATCTTCGTCTCGCGGATCCGCATGCGAGCGATGCACGGCTTTGTCGGACGCTGGAAGCAGCGGGTTTGCTTCACGACGTCGAAGCGCTGTCGCAAGGTCTCGATACACGGCTGGGCGAGGGCGGTCACGGCTTGTCGGGCGGGCAGGCGCGCCGGCTCGCTCTGGCCCGGCTTTTCCTCCGCGATTCACCGCTGTGGCTTCTCGACGAGCCGACGGAGGGACTGGATGGCGCCACCGCGCGCGACGTGCTGTCCCGGCTCCACGTGGCAGCCGACCGGCGCACGATCGTCACTGCGACACATATCCGGCGAGAGGCTGAAACGGCGGATCGCCTCATTGTCATGAAGCAGGGAACCATCACCGCCATTATTGAGCGCGGCACGCCCGGCTTCGACGCCGGGCTGGCTGCGTTGCGGCCTGATTGACGAGGGAGACCGGTCCACGCCGGACAGACTGAAATGGAATTCAATGTCGTAGATCTTTCGCGATTGCAGTTCGCAATAACAGCGCTTTATCACTTTTTGTTCGTGCCGCTGACGCTCGGCCTGTCGGTCCTTCTGGCCATCATGGAAACGGTCTACGTCATGACCGGGCGCACGATCTGGCGGCAAATGACGAAATTCTGGGGCACTCTGTTCGGCATCAATTTCGTGCTGGGCGTTGCGACCGGCATCGTGATGGAATTCCAGTTCGGCATGAACTGGAGCTATTACAGCCATTACGTCGGCGATATTTTCGGCGCGCCTCTCGCCATTGAAGGCCTGATGGCCTTTTTCCTGGAGGCGACATTCGTAGGCCTGTTCTTCTTCGGCTGGGATAAGCTGTCGAAGGTCGGGCATTTGATGGCGACCTGGGCGGTCGCTCTCGGTTCCAACTTCTCCGCGCTGTGGATTTTGATTGCCAACGGCTGGATGCAAAATCCGGTTGGATCGGCCTTCAACCCTCAAACCATGCGCATGGAAGTGACTGATTTCTTCGCGGTCTTGTTCAATCCGGTGGCGCAGGCCAAGTTCGTTCATACGGTGTCGGCGGGCTATGTCACGGCGTCGATTTTCGTACTTGGCGTTTCGGCGTGGTATTTGCTGAAGGGGCGCCACGAGGAGCTTGCCAAGCGATCGATGACAGTGGCTGCATCCTTCGGTCTGGCTGCGTCCTTGTCGGTTGTCGTTCTCGGTGATGAAAGCGGATATCTCTCGACCGAGCATCAGAAGATGAAGCTCGCTGCGATCGAGGCGATGTGGGAGACCGAACCCGCGCCCGCGCCCTTCACGATTATCGGTTTTCCGGATCAGGAATCGCGCGAGACACATTTCGCGGTTCGCATTCCGTGGGTGATGGGTCTGATCGGGACGCGCTCGCTGACCACGCAGATCCCCGGGATCGAGGAGCTCGTTCAGCACGCCGAGACCCGTATTCGCAACGGGATCGTTGCTTTCGATGCCCTTCAGAAAATTCGCGCAGCGGGAAGTACGAGCAATATTCCGCCTGAAGCCCGTCAGGCTTTCGAGGATAACGGAAGCGATCTGGGATATGCGCTGTTGCTCAAGCGGCACGTCGATGATCCGCGACAGGCGACACCGGAACAAATCGAGCGCGCGGCCTGGGATACCGTTCCGCATGTTCCGACGCTGTTCTGGACATTCCGGATCATGGTCGGCCTCGGGTTCTTCTTCATCGCCTTGACGTCGGTGTTTTTCTATCTCTCCGCGCGACGGATGCTCGATCGCTATCCGCCGTTGTTGCGTGTCGCCGTCTTCGCGATCCCGCTGCCGTGGCTCGCGGTGGAGTGCGGCTGGATCGTTGCGGAGTTCGGTCGCCAGCCTTGGGTTATCGAAGGTGTCCTGCCGACAGCGGCCGCCGTTTCCAATCTCGGCGCGACGACCGTGCTGCTGACCATCTGCGGGTTCGTCGTGATCTATACCGTGCTCATCATTATCGAGATGACGTTGATGCTCCGGGCGATCCAGGCCGGGCCAGAGCCGGACGAGGAACCGGAAGCTGAGCTTGTCTCGTCGTCTCTTGCGCCAGCGGAGTGAGGCTCATGATTCTTCACGATCTTCTCGACTACGATACGCTGCGGGTCATCTGGTGGCTGCTGCTCGGTGTTCTCCTGATCGGCTTTGCCGTGATGGATGGCTTTGATCTGGGCACGGCCATCTTGCTGCCTTTCGCTGCGAAAACGGACACCGAGCGTCGTGTCGTGATCAACACCGTCGGTCCGGTCTGGGAAGGAAACCAGGTCTGGCTGATCGTCGGCGGCGGCGCCATTTTCGCGGCATGGCCTCCACTTTATGCCGTTTCCTTCTCCGGGTTTTACCTGGCGATGTTTGCAGTTCTTCTGGCGCTCATTCTGCGTCCCGTTGCGTTCAAGTATCGCTCGAAGCGGGATAGTAAAAGATGGCGGGTCGGCTGGGATTGGGCGCTGTTTGTCGGCGGATTCGTGCCGGCGATCATCCTCGGCGTGGCAGTCGGAAATGTTCTCCAAGGTGTTCCGTTCAGGCTCGCTTCGGATCTGCGCATCTTCTATGAGGGAACGACACTCTTCGAACTGTGGAATCCATTCGCACTGCTTTGCGGGCTTTTGTCAGTGTCCATGCTTGTCATGCATGGTGCCGCCTGGCTCATCCTGAAGAGTCGTGGTGAGACCGCCGAACGGGCGCGCGGCTTCGGAATGTTCGCGGCTGTTGCGACAATCGCCTTGTTTGCGCTCGGCGGAATTTGGCTCACGCTTGGTGTCGACGGATATCGGAT
>JAFAFW010000076.1 GCA_023423275.1 Pseudomonadota bacterium | reverse complement strand
CTGCCCAACAGGAACAGGCTGACCGGCATATTCAGCATCCCGGCCACCACCGGGATGAAGGGCCGTAACCCGCCGATGAACTTTCCCCCGATGATACTGAGCACGCCCCAGCGCTCGAACAGGATCTGCCCGCGCGGGATGAGCTCCGGATATTTGCGGATCGGCCAGACCCGGCGGACATCGTGCTTGAAATACCGTCCCAACGCGTAGGAGACGCAGTCGCCCAGGGCCGCGCCCGCCGACCCGGCCAGCCAGATCGGCCAGAACTCTCCGCCGGAGGCACTGTGCATCGCGCCAATGCCGAGAAACAGGAACGTCGAAGGTACGAACAACGATATCAGGGCGATGCCTTCGCCGAAGCCCAAGGCGAAGACCACCGGCCCGGTCAGATGCGCATTCTGCTCGATCAGGAGCAGCGCCGAATCCCACCACTGCGACAGCCATGCGAGCATCTCGTGCGCCTCTCAAGGCTGCCGGTCTATCTTCTAACCGCCAGTGATTGTTCCGTTCCACAAGATGCCACGGGAACGCGTCAGCTCCATGATCGTGCGATCTCCAAAGGATCTCCAAAACCGGGCGCTATCGCGTTCAGCTATTGCCCACGAACCATTGCATCCCGAAAGCCGCAGGTCCCATGACGCCCGCCGCCCACAGGAAGGCCGAGCTGATGTTGGCAATCTGGAACGGGATCTGCTTCATCGCATACATCCCGGCCACGACCGGGATCACGGCCCGGACCGGCCCGAAAAAATGACCGAGAAAGACACCGAAGACACCGTACTTGTCGAAGAACTGCTGACCCTTCGGCAGCATCTGCGGATACTTCGAGAACGGCCAGACGGTGTGAACGGAATCCTTGAAGTAAAGCCCGATCCAGTACGACAGCGCATAACCGAGGGAGCCGCCGAGCCCGGCGGCGATCCAGACCGGCCAGAAGCTGATGCCGCTGGCGCCGAGAAGTCCCGAGATTCCGACAAGGATGACGGTCGACGGCACGACGAGAGAAAGAAAAGCAAGGCTCTCTGCAAAGGCAAACGCAAAGACGACCGGTACTGCCCAGGCTTGATTGTTCTTCGTGAATTCCAGGACCGCGTCAGCGTACTGCGAAAAGATCTCCATCAGCGTGTCCTGATCCCGCCCCTGCCCCAGTTTGACAGCGATCAGCTAGGCACGTTCGGCTCACGTTGCAAGTCTCCATGAACCGAATTCACCCGGCAGGCAGGCGCTCGCACCAGAACCGGTACATTCCGTCGAACGTTCTCGGGTGAGCGCGCTCGAATTCGGCCCAGGCTTGAAGCGTTCCCGGCCACGGAGCATCCGGATTTGCGGCAGCAAACGCATCGAGCACGGACGGATCGAGCGTGAACCCGCGAAAGACGAGACCGTTGGCATCGAGGAACCTGCCGATTTCCTCAAGCGAAACATGCTGCTCACTTTCATGCAGTAGCAGGTCTCGAAACTCGTTGAGCGTGTAGAAATCGCCCGAGACCTTGAGCTCGGAACCGGGCGTCCCGTCCGGCCGGGCGAGCAGGTCGGCCCGGTAGGCCCGCGCGGCGCGATCGTCACACCCCGCACCGGGGTGGTCTTTCCCCGCACGCAGATCGCGGATGTTGGCCCGCGATACGCCGCTGTAAAGACCGATATACATCAGCCCGCCGGGTTTCAGCCGCGCCAGCAATCTGCGCCAGCCGTCCCACGGATCGGCCATATGATGCAGAACACCGACGCACTCAATGACGTCGAACATCCGGTCCAGACGATCGAGATCCAGGATATCGGCGACCAGGAAATCGACATTATTGATGCCAAACCGCTTCGCTGCGGCAGCCGCATATCCGAGACTGGCAGCGGAGATGTCGGTTGCGAGCAGCCTCGCCTGCGGCTCATAGAGATAAGCCGCCTGCAGCGCCTGCTTGCCTGTCCCCGCGCCCGCGATCAGGACATCGAACGGGCCGCCGTTCATGAACTCCAACCGCGGCAATTCAAAGAAACGGCGAAGCGTCCCTTTCATCATGCGCACTTGCGAGGCATGGAGACTTTGCCAGCGGGGATAGGGACTCGCTTCGTATTGTGACGCGACCCGGCGCGAAGTGCCATCCGATAGCGGAGCAAGACGCGGGAGAGCATCCATGGCGGCTCGCTCGATAGCCCGGTCCTCCAATTCAGCGATCACCAGATCACGCAATGGCTTGGGCTTGATCCCACGCGCTGCGTCGAGATCGTCCGGAGCGAGAACGCTCTCGAGCGGGCGATAGAGCAGCAGCAGGATCAATCGGCGTCCGGCCTCGAGGTCACCGGCAAACAGCGTAGGCTTGTCCAGTGTGATTTGGTCGAGCGCCGCAGTCTCCGCATCGCCCTCGGCCCAGACGTGATCGTTGTTGCGGCACTGGACCAACAGCGCGAGCGCGAACGCCGTGAGCGCGCGATCCTCAAAGCGGCCCGGCGCAACATCGAGGAGCAGCGCGCGCCGCAACGCGGTCAGTAACCGCTCCCATCCGACATCGGTGACAACACCGCGCTGCAGTGCCGTCAGCAACAGATCGGACTTCAGAACGTCCGCGGTGCGATTGACGATCAGCTTATGTGCGCTGTCAGCGGCAGGCGCGGCCATCAGGTTTGCAATCGCCTCGTCCAGCACGGGCAACGTCGCGACCAGATGCTTGAGAGCGGCTTCGGCCAGCGGTTGATTGTCAACCGTGTCGTACCCGAGTGCGGCCTTGAGGCCGAACGGCTCCAAACGGCTCGGATCCTCGATCACGAACCGGCCGAGCAATCGCGACAGCCGCCGTGCGGCATCGTCGTTTTGCGGTTTGAGACGCAGCGCATGCGTGAGCGACACCGTCGCATCCTCGATCTCGCCGAGACCGGCCAGAACCGCGGCGTACTCGAAATGAAGCTGTGGATTGCGCCGGTCGTG
Organism: Pseudomonadota bacterium; assembly: GCA_023423275.1. Taxonomy (GTDB): domain Bacteria; phylum Pseudomonadota; class Alphaproteobacteria; order Rhizobiales; family Hyphomicrobiaceae; genus ZC4RG25. The sequence goes on along the minus strand of JAFAFW010000076.1, from coordinate 10,563 downwards.
ACGCACGGCTTCCGCATACGCCGCACGCGCGCCCATGAGGTCGCCGGTGCGCAAGGCGTTCGTCGCAAGCGCTTCCCAATCCTGTCGCGCAGGCGGACGGCGGCTGGATGTCGTCATGACCGGCTCACTATGCTTTGCATCGTCGTTTCATTTCGGAGGCGAGTTCGCGAGAGACCTCAGCACCCAGCATGACACCCCGGGACACCTGGGCCGGGCTGAGGTGATGCGATCCCGGTCCGCGCAGCGTCGTCGCCGCACTGTCCGCTTCGCGCCGTCCAACCGCGAGTTCGTCGCACGTGAGCTCCTTCTTGCGGGTCTTGAACGCGAACAGCCGGACGCCCGATGCGTAGGCTGCCGGCGATGGCTGCTCGCGTACCCAAGTCCGCTGCTTGTCGCTCATGATCGCATGCAAGGCGGCGCTGCGCTGATCGATGCAGTGCTTGGAATCGTCGACGCAGGACAGGCCCACCTTGGGAGCATCCGAATCGAGGCCGGCGCTGCAGGCCATCAACCCGACCGCGGCTCCAAGAGCCGCCAGGCTGCACAGCACCTGGCGCGCGGCCAACATGGAGATCATGCTTCGCCCTCTTGTGAAGATCCCGCCGAGCCCATAGAACCCAGGGATGGCGGCGATGTGGCGCGGGTTGCGTGCCATCGATACAGCATCCCCCCACCGACGCAAACACCTGAGCACACGGCTCACGTACGCTTACAGACGAGGAAACGAGCCATGGTCCACGCGATCCGGATTCATCAAACCGGCGGCCCCGAAGTCCTGAAGTGGGAAGAGGTTCAAATTTCCGAACCCGGACAAGGGCAAGTGCGGCTGAAACACAGCGCGGTGGGCCTGAATTACATCGACACCTACCACCGTTCGGGCCTCTACAAAGTTGATCTGCCGGCGACAATCGGCATGGAAGGCGCTGGCGTCATCACGGCCGTAGGCCCGGGCGTCACCGAGTTCAAGATCGGAGATCGGGTTGCGTACGCAAATCCGATGGGCAGCTACAGCGAGGAGCGCGTCATCCCCGCCGAGCGGATCGTGAAGATCCCTGACGGCATCGAAGACAAGACGGCTGCCGCGATGATGCTGCAGGGCATGACCGTCCGCTATCTGCTTCGGGAGACCTATAAGGTCGGTCCCGGGACGACGATGCTGTTCCACGCCGCGGCCGGCGGGATTGGCCTCATCGCCTGTCAGTGGGCCAAATATCTGGGCGCGACCATCATCGGCACCACCAGCTCGGCCGAGAAGGCCAAGCTCGCCACCGACGCGGGCTGCACGCACGTGATCAATTATAAGACCGAAGATTTCGTCAAGCGGACCAAAGAGATAACCAATGGTCAGGGCGTTGACGTGGTCTACGACTCGATCGGCAAAGACACCTATCCGGGTTCCTTGGACTGCCTGAAGCCGCGCGGACTGTGGGTGAGCTTCGGGAATGCCTCCGGCGCCATCACGGGCATGGATATCGGCATTCTTGCTGCGAAAGGGTCGCTCTATGCGACGCGGCCGACGCTGTTCAGTTACACCGCGACGCGCAAGGAACTCGTCGACAATGCGAATGACCTGTTCGATGTGGTCGGCCGCGGCGTCGTCAAAATCAACGTTAACCAGACCTATCCACTCAAGGAGGCTGCTCAGGCACATCGCGATCTGGAGGCACGCAAGACCACCGGATCGACCATCTTTTTGCCCTGAGCTTCGGAGGAAACAAAAGAATGTTGAAAGTCTACGGCCGAGCCAATTCCATCAACGTCCGCAAGGTTCTCTGGACAGCGGACGAGATCGGGCTTCCCTACGAGCGCGAAGACTGGGGCCGCGGCTTCCGGCCGACGAGCGAGCCCGAATTCACCAAACTGAACCGCTTCGCGCTCGTCCCGGTGATCGATGACGAAGGCACATTGCTGCGCGAAAGCCATGCCATCTCCCGCTACCTCGCCAGCAAGCATGGCCGCACCGATCTGCTGCCGGCCGATGCCGCCCAGCGCGCCAAGGTCGAAGCATGGATGGATTGGGGCCAGACCGAACTTGCCTCCGGCATGCGGGCGCCGTTTCTCGGATTGATCGTCAAGCAGCCTGCATTCTCCGATCCCAAGCTGATCGAAGCCAGCATCAGCGAATGGACGCGCCAGATGCAGCTTCTGGACTCACATCTGGCCGCGAACGGCCCTTACCTGATGGGCAGCACATTCACCCTTGCGGATGTACCCGCAGGTGCTGCGGTCAACCGCTGGTTCTCGATTCCGTTCGAGAAACCTGAGCTAAAGGCGGTCAGTGCGTATTACGACAAGCTGACCGAGCGCCCTGCCTATCAGAAGCACGGCCGCAACGGGAACCCGTGAAATAGCGGACTTTCCCACCGGCGTGAGCCGCCGCTCCTGGTCTGACACGCCACGGCGTGTCAGACTACAGCCACAGTGAGGCGGTATCTCTTTTGAGACGCGTGTTTGTAGGGAAATGGAGGCTCGCACGTCGTGTTTCGACAAGCGCTCCCGGCCATCCCATTTGCCGTCTTCGCGGTTGCTGCGCCATCCGCCGACGCGAATGAAGTCTGCGTGTCCTGTTCCGGTCCGGAAGCGGTCTACCGGTGCACGGTGGATCAATCTGCCAGTGTCGAAGCCTATCGCTACGGCAAGCGCATCCTGCAATTCGTCTGCATCTCGGAGCTGGCGCGTCAGGGCAATCATCAAAAATGCCGCGTGCAACGCGGCGAGGGCGCCTGCATCGGCATAGAACGCACCGTCTCGCTGACGGCCCCGATCGACGCTGCCGCTGAAGCGATGTCCTCCGACCCGCCCGACACCGATGTATCGGAAGTCGCGCCGCTGCCGCCGGAAGAACCAGCGAAGGCAGGCCCGCCGAAGACAGTAGAGGAACTCGCACGCCGCACGGCATCGAGCTCAAAAGAGCAGATCGAGAAGACGGGCAGCGCTGTCGGCGGCGCCATGAAAAAAGGCTGGCATTGCCTGACATCGCTGTTCACGAAGTGCTGAAGAGCTTCAGTTTTTCGCCAGCCACTCGCGCGCGAGACGCTGTGCTGTCGCGATTTGACGCTTCGACATCTCTTGCGACAGCTCGGCGCGGTAGCGCTTCGCATCCGTATTCCCGCGCAAGGCCGCAATATTGAACCACTTGTGCGCCGCGACGAGGTCGAGACCCGTGTCGCGACCCGCACAGCATCTCAATCCCATTTGAAACAATACATCGGGTGACATGAAGCCGCCCGCACACACGGAACCCTCGAAAACTGCCATTTTCGCCACTCCCCAACGGCGATACGCCACGCCAAGACGGAAGCAACCACCGTCTTGCAGGCAGATAATGTCAGCCTTCTGATGATCAGTCGGTAAAGAGAGAGCAGAGACTGCTCAAAAAAATCATCGTCTGCAGAGATTTACGCCCGGGCTTTCGCGTCTGAATTTCATACGCACGTCAACACTTTTGTTACGAAATCGAGGCCGGCGGCAGCCGGTCACGGGCAATGCGTCGCGCGACACACGCGCCCGAAGTGATCACATTTGTTTTCAACAGAATTCTGCGATGCCGCAATTTCGGTTGCCCAGCGCGCCTACCGGCTCACGCATGCCGCATGGGACCCGATCGCGACACCATCAAAAATAATCGAGTTTTCGGGGCTTTTCGCCTTGCTCGTGGCAATTGCGTGTCTGTCTGCTTGCCCGCCGCAGGAACGCCTCATCGCGAACTCACCTGCGTTCAGACTGCGTTCAGAGGGAGGCTGCGCATACTTGTCCTCGCGGATCGAGTGATTAAACTCGTCGCAGCAATGGGAGCGGTTGTCCTCACTGACCATAAACCGTAAGGGCGGGGGACATCGCGATTTTGGGGGATCAATGGATCCAAGGACATTCATCATCCTTGCTGTCGCGTTGGCGTGCTCGGCATGTGCCCAGGAACGGCCGACGCTCTACAGCGTCCAGGCCAGCTACCTGAACGGGCCGGTCGATCCCGAAGCCGGGGTCGAAGCTACGTATGTCGCCAAGAAAACGCTGTCAGACAAAATGCTGGCAGCCATCGCACTCGAACGCGTGACCGGGCGCAAACCTGACCCGGCCCGCCTTCTCGAATCCTACTGAGGACAGCGCGCGCCTTATTCGATGACCGCAGGCCCGGATTACCGGGCTTTCTGACCGAACAGGATTTTCTGAGCGTCCTTATCGTTCGCCAGATTCCACTTCTCGCGCTCCTCTGCGCCAACAAGCACGGCTTTCGCCACGGCTGGCCGGTCGTGGATGCGCTTGAACCAGGCTTCGAGATGCGGGAAGTCGGCGATGTCCTGCCCCTGGTTCTTGTAGGGCCGCACCCACGGATAGCTTGCCATGTCCGCGATGGAGTACGCGCCTGCGAGATAGTCGCGATCCGCGAGTCGGGTGTTCAGCACGCCATAGAGGCGATTGACCTCGTTGGTGTAGCGATCGATCGCGTAGAGCAGCTTCTCCGGAGCGTAGTTGCGGAAGTGATGGCACTGCCCAGCCATCGGCCCAAGCCCGCCCATCTGCCAGAACAGCCACTGATCGACATCCACGCGCGCGCGTTCGTCGATGGGATAGAACTTGCCGGTCTTGCGGCCGAGGTACTGCAGGATCGCGCCGGATTCGAACACGGAAATCGGCTCACCGCCGGGGCCGTCCGGATCGATAATCGCCGGCATCCGGTTATTGGGCGCGATCTTGAGGAACGACGGCGCGAACTGATCGCCGCGGCCGATGTTGATATACTTCACCTCATAGGGAAGCCCGGCTTCCTCCAGGAATATCGTGATCTTGTGGCCGTTGGGCGTCGGCCAGTAATAGAGTTCGATCGGCCGCTGTGCCATGTCACCTCTCCATCGTTCGCTTTTACCGTACTACTGGAATACGGATGTAGCGTTGCACAATCGCGTGCGACAGAGCTAAGCACAACTCTTTGATCGAACTAGCCTGCCATGCGTGCTTTCAACACCTCGGGCACGCCATTTGGCGTCGCGCAAACGGTGACGTCGGCCGCTTCGAGAGCAGCTTTCTTCCCCGCGTATGAGCCTTTGTCACCCATGACAATCGCACCGGCGTGGCCCATCTTCTTGCCCGGCGGGGAAGCAGCTCCCGCGATGAAGGCTGCAATTGGCTTCTTCATGGACTGAGCATACTCGGCAGCCGCCTCTTCCATCGAGCCGCCGATCTCGCCAACCAGCGCGATCGCCTTGGTGCGCGGATCGCGGTCGAGGCTGATGAGCGCGTCACGCGTCGTCGTGCCAATGATCGGATCGCCACCGATACCGACGAACGACGATATGCCCATGCCAGCCTGCACGAGGTTGAGACACAGCAGCGTGCCGAGCGAACCCGACCGCGAGATCACGCCAACATCGCCCGGCTTGAAGACCCGTTCGTTGAAGGCCGGCATGAAACCGACGAAGCACTCGCCCGTGGTAACGAGTCCTGCCGTGTTCGGGCCGATCACCTGACAGTCGCGCTCGCGGGCAGCAGCCAGGAAGTACATCGTGTCGTGAACGGGAATATGCTCGGTCAGGCAGACGATCTTCGGAATGCCTGCTTCGATCGCATCAAGTGCGGCGGCCTTCACGCCCATTGGCGGAATGAACATCACAGCACAGTCGATCTGCGTCTCCTTCGCGGCATCGGCGGCCGTCGCCCACACCGGTAACCCGAGATGCGTTTCGCCAGCCCGTTTGGGATTGACGCCGCCAATGATGCGCGTGCCGTAATCGCGCATCTTCTCGGCCCAGAATGTGCCCTGCTTGCCGGTGATGCCCATCACCAGCACGCTTTCGCTGCCGCGTACAATCATCGCGTTGCCCCCTTTGCGGCGGCGACAGCCGCTTTCACCGCCTCATCCATCAGATCGTACGGCGTGATGTTGAGCTGTTCTTTCACCAACGCGATGGCTTCATTCTCTCCCGTGCCGTGGATGGTGAAGACGATCGGAATTTCGGGCTTGAGCTCTTTCCAGGCAGTAATCACGCCTTCCGCCATTACGTCTGTACGGGCAAAGGCGCCGCAGAAGTTAACCAGCAGCGCTTTCACATTCGGATTGGACAGCACCAACTCCAAAGCCGGCTTTGCCTTGGTGTAACTCTCGCCGCCGATCTCCAGGAAGTTCGATGGCTGGCCGCCGAAATGGCGCACCGCATCCATGGAGGTCATCGTCAGTCCGGCCCCGTTGGCCAGCACGCCGACGTTGCCGTCGAGTTCGATAAACTTCAGTCCGAGCGCCTTGGCTTGTGCTTCAAGGTCCGTCGTCTTATCCGGCGTACCGGTTTCCGCGAGTTCGGCGTGACGCGGGATCGCGCTGTCATCCAGCGTAAACTTGCAATCGAGCGCGATGAGACTGCCATCGAGTGTCACGATCAGCGGATTGATCTCCATCAGTTCCGCATCGTTGGCAGCGTAGGCGTCATAGAGCCTGGCGAGCACATCGGTCAGCGTCGCGCGATTGACCGGCAGCGCATCGGGCAGCACCGATTGCAGCTTCTCGCGATCGAGACCTTTGCGAATATCGATCGGCAGCCGCGTCAGCGCGTCGGGATGCTTCTCGGCGATTTCCTCGATGTCCATACCGCCCTGGGGCGAGAACAGCAGCAGCGGCCCCTTGGTCTCCGGATCATTGAGGACGGCCGCGTAGAATTCCTTCTGGATCGGCACCTGCGCCTCGACCAGCACGCGCTCGACGACGTGATCGCCAATCGTCGTGCCGAGAATGCTTTCGGCATGCGCTTTCGCCTCCGCCGGAGTGGCGGCAAGCTTGATGCCGCCCGCCTTGCCGCGCTTACCGGTCGGCACTTGAGCCTTGACCACGCAGCGGCCGATCTTTGCGGCCAGTGCTTCTACGTCATCCGGCGTCGTCGCGAGACCGCCTTCGGGGGTCCCAATGCCGGCAGCACGCAACAGCGGCTTGGCCGCATGCTCCTCGAAGTTCATCGCGTTTCCTTTTCCCTCGCAGCGCGCTGATCTGGCGATAGCGCCTTTGGCACTATTTCCCGTATTTCGCCCAGTAGCTGCCGAACAACTCGGCTTCCTCCGGCTTGTCCTCCGGAATGGTCGTGACGAGGTGCGTGATGTTGACGAAGCAGCGCCAGTTCAGGTTGTCCGATAGAGAATTGGCCTGCCATGTGCCGCACCCCATCGACAGCGTGAACGCCAGCCCGTTGTTGAACCCACCGCCGTTTCCGAACGTATGCGGCTGATTGACAAGCACGCGGACGACGTCGATGTCCTCCGCGATCTCGCGGGCATGTTCCGGGGTGTTGGTATGGATGCCGCACGAGTGGCCCCTGCCTTGGTACGCCAGGATATCGCGCACCAGCCGCTTGGCGTCGGTAAAGTCCTTGGCGCGGTAGACCGTCAGCACGAGCGACAGCTTTTCACCCGACAACGGATGCGCTTTACCGATACCGGTTTCCTCAGCCATCACGAACTTACAGCCCGCCGACTTAGGCCCCAGCTCGAACACTTTGATGAGTGCTTCCGGCCCCTGCGCAATCACACTGCGATTGAGTTTGCCATCAACCCACAGCCGCGAAACGATCCGCTCGCGCTCCTGCGGCGTGGCGAGATAGCCGCCCTGCTTTTCCAGCGCCGCGATGGCTTTGTCGTAAATCGCATCGACGACCACGACGGAGTTTTCGGACGAGCAGCTCGTCGCGTGATCGAAGGTCTTCGACAGCATGATCTTATACGCGGCATCGTCCAGATCCGCACTCGCGTCGATGATCACCGGCACGTTGCCGAGCCCGACGCCCAACGCCGGCTTGCCCGACTTGTAGGACTGGCGGACGTTGACCTGGCTGCCGGTACAAACCACGAGATCCGACAGCTCCATGAGCCGCGTCGTGGCTTCACGCGTCACAGGACTTGGCAGAATCTGAACCAGATCTTCCGGCAGGCCGATCTTCTTCAACTCCGCACGCATGCCTGCGACGGTCGGCTCGGAGGCTGCCCAAGCCGTCGGCGGGGGCGCAATGATGATCGCATTGCCGCCTTTCAGCGCCATCATCGCCTTGTTGACCGGTGTTGCGGATGGATTGGTCGATGGTGTGATCGCCGCCACCACTCCGACCGGTTTGGCATATTTCACGAGGCCCTTCTCAGGGATCTCCTCAATGATCCCGGTCGACTTGGCGCGTAACAGATCACGCAACGTCCCGAAGGTCTTGCGCGTGTTCTTGATGACCTTGCTTTCGAGCTCGCCGATGCCGGTGACCTCGACCGCAATCTCCGCCAGCCGGCGGGCGTTCTCGGGCTTGTAGAGCGACCAGGCGAGCGCCGTGACGGCCTCGTCGATACGCTCCTGACCATGCTCGGCTATTTCCCTGGCGAAGATCGCCATGGCCGCGCGGGCTCGATCTATCAACGGTTGCACCGGGTCGGGCCCCGAGGCCTGACTGACGGGCTTGCCTCTCGATGGCGTGTCCTGCATGATGCGATCTCGCAGATAATTGGGACGCTACATCCCATTCTGAATGCGAGATGATGATGGGTCAACTGCTCGTTCGGTCCGACCGGTGATAAACAGCGGCGCCACGATCCGAAACGCGTCGGCCCCTTTGCGTCACCGGGAAACGTCGGCTAAGGGGTGATCCGATTGACGCCCACGCTGAAGGAGACGCCAGCCCTATGACAGAGCGCGTACCGGTACAGGAGCGCGGATCTGCCCTCGACAAGGCGTTGGCTGTCTTGGAGGCCATCACCGCGCAGGCTCAGCCGATCGGCCTCCCCGATCTGAGTGCGCGTCTCGATATGCCGCGCCAGACCGTGCATCGTGTCCTCATGCAATTGGAGGCGGCGGGCTTGATCGTGCGCGATCCGTCGCGTGATCGCTTCTCCGTCGGGCCGCGCTTCTCGATGCTGGCGCTGGCCGCACTGCAGACGCAAAATCAGGCCGCTCCGATCCGGGCGATCCTGCAGGCCCTGGTCGATGACATCGAGGAGACCTGCAATATCGGCGTTTTGGACGGCCTGCAGTTCGTCTATCTGGAACGCGTCGAGTGCAGGTGGTCACTGCGCGTGCATCTGCAGGCGGGAAGCCGGGTTCCGGCGCATTGCACGTCGGGCGGCAAGGTCATGCTGGCCCATCTCGATGAACAGGTGCGGGCCAATCTGTTCCGCAATGTGAAGCTGAAGGCGTTTACCCGTCAGACCATCATCAGCACGGACGATCTGGAGCGCGACCTCGTGGCGGTTCGCGAGCGCGGGTACGCCCTCAACGATCAGGAATTCACAACCGGTGTCATCGGCGTCGCGGTCCCGATCCGCTCCCGCGATGGCAGAATGCTCGCCGCTCTTGCTCTGCACGGACCTTCGCCTCGCCTTGATATCGACAGGGCCGTCGGCTTCGTTCCCAAGCTCAAGCAAGCGGCCAACCTGCTGGCGCGGGCCTGGCAAGAGGGGGTATCGTCCGTCGACAACTCTTCCGGGGTCGCCGGCAAAGCCGATTTTCCAGAGCGCACCGGCTCCCGGATAATCGCCAAGGTGAGTGATTGACTTCGCTCCGTGCCACGTGCCACTAGATGAGACGTGTTGTCTTGGTTTTTGAGACGATCATAGCGGTCAAGCCATCAAGAGGCGGCAGCCGCAGTGTCCCCGAGGGAGCCCAGCCATGACCAGAATGACCCCGAGCGAGGCCTTCGTCGAAACCCTCGTTGCCAATGGCGTCACAGACGTCTTCGGCATCGTCGGCTCGGCGTTCATGGACGCTCTCGACCTGTTTCCGACTGCCGGAATCCGCTTCATCCCGACCGTGCACGAGCAGGGTGCCGGTCATATGGCCGACGGCTACAGCCGCGTCTCCGGCCGCCACGGCGTCTGCATCGCGCAGAACGGCCCTGGCATCACCAATTTCGTCACATCAACTGCTGCCGCCTACTGGGCGCACTCCCCTGTGGTCGTCATCACCCCTGAAACCGGCTCCGGCACGATCGGCCTCGGCGGCTTCCAGGAAACCGAGCAGCTGCCGATTTTCTCCAAGATCACCAAGTATCAAGGGCATGTCTCGCGCCAGGAGCGCATGGCGGAAATCACCGCCCGCTGCTTCGACATGGCGATGAGCGAGCGCGGCCCGGCGCAGCTCAATATCCCGCGCGATATCTTCTACGGCGAAGCCGACTACAACATCCTGCAGCCGAAAAAGATCGCGCGTGGCCCTGGCGACGACGAAGCACTCGACGAGGCGGCGAACCTGCTCGCCAACGCCAAATTCCCGGTGATGGTAGCCGGCGGCGGCGTGATTTTCTCCGGCGGCGTCGAGGAAGCCAAGGCGCTGGCCGAATACCTGCAGATGCCGGTGGTCAACAGCTACCTGCACAACGACAGCTTCCCGGCTGACCATCCGCTGTGGTGCGGCCCGCTCGGCTACCAGGGCTCCAAGGCCGGCATGAAGATCATCGCCGAGGCCGACGTCGTGCTCGCGCTCGGCACCCGCCTCGGACCGTTCGGTACGCTGCCGCAGCATGGCCTCGACTACTGGCCGAAGAATGCCAAGATCATCCAGGTCGATACCGATCACCGTATGCTCGGCCTCGTGAAGCAGATCTCCGTCGGCGTGGT
>JAFAFW010000029.1 GCA_023423275.1 Pseudomonadota bacterium | reverse complement strand
ATGATGCGCAACATCATTGCCATCACCGCGCTGTTCTCGCTGATCGTCACGTTCGCGAACTTCGATATCGTGCAGATCCTGACAGCCGGCGGACCGATCGACATGACCCACGTGTTCGCGACCTGGGCCTTCCGGCTCGGCATCCAGGGTAACGACATTCCGCTCGGTGCAAGTGTCTCGCTGTTCATGCTGCCGATCCTGGGCGTGGCGGCAATCTTCATCCTGCGCGATATCACTCAACGGGGGAACGAAGCGTAATGGCCACCGCAAGCGTCGCCCCGGCAGTCAAGACGACATCAAATCCGCACTACGGCAGCATGACGCGCGATCGCGTATGGGCGTTGAGATGGTCCTACGCTTTCCTTGTCTTGTTCGCGATCTTCTTCCTGCTGCCGCCGGTCTACATGCTGATCACCTCGCTGAAGACCAGCCAGGAGATTTCAGCGGCCACCAATCCGTGGTGGGTCTACCAGCCGACGCTGGAGAACTATCACCAACTGCTGACCTCGAACGTCTACATCACGTTCTTCCTGAACTCAGCCCTCGTCTCGATGGTTGTGGTGACGATCACGATGCTGATCAGCGTGCCCGCGGCCTTCGCGTTGTCGCGCATGAAATTCTGGGGCTCGGCATCGCTGGCGACCGGCGTATTCCTCACCTACCTCGTACCGGACACGCTGCTATTCCTGCCGCTGTTCAAGATGTTCGCGCAGTTCTCCGATCTGACGGGCATCCAATTGATCAATCGCTGGTGGGTGTTGCTGATCCTCTATCCGACGCTGACCGTGCCGTTTTGCACGTGGATCATGATCGGCTATTTCGCATCGATCCCGAAAGAATTGGATGAAGCGGCGATTATCGACGGCGCAAGCTGGATGCAGACGCTGACACAGATCTTCATTCCCGTCGCGCTGCCCGGCATCATTGCAGCCACCATCTTCGCCTTTACGGTGAGCTGGGCGCAGTTCCTGTATCCGCTGGCGTTCACCACTTCCATCGATCAGCTTGTGCTGCCGGTGGGCATCATCACGACGCTGATCAAGGGCGACGTTTTCAACTGGGGCCAGATCATGACCGGGGCGCTGCTCGGCGCACTGCCGCCGCTCATCATCTACGCCTTCCTGATGGACTACTACATCGCCGGGCTCACGGCCGGTGCCACCAAGGGCTGAGGGGACGCATGGCGGAAGTCAATCTGCGCAAGATCGTGAAGAAGTACGATGAGGTCCTGGCCGTCCGCGGCATCGACCTCGACATCGCCGACCACGAGTTCGTCGTGCTGGTCGGCCCGTCCGGATGCGGCAAGTCGACGACGCTGCGCATGATCGCAGGCCTGGAAGATATTTCCGACGGCGACATCCTGATCGACGGCGACGTGGTCAACGACGTCCCCCCGAAGGATCGCGACATCGCGATGGTGTTCCAGAACTACGCGCTTTACCCACATATGTCGGTCGCGCAGAATATGTCCTTCGGGCTTCGTTTGCGGCGCTATCCGAAGGACGAGATCAACAAGCGCGTCGCCGAAGCGGCCCGCATTCTCGATATCTCGGAACTGCTCGAACGCAAGCCGAAGCAGCTCTCCGGCGGCCAGCGCCAGCGCGTTGCCATGGGTCGCGCGATCGTACGCAATCCGAAGGTATTCCTGTTCGACGAGCCGCTCTCAAACCTCGACGCAAAGTTGCGTGTGCAGATGCGCACCGAAATCAAGAAGGTGCATCAGCAGGTCCGCACGACCACGATCTACGTCACGCACGACCAGGTGGAAGCGATGACGCTGGCCGATCGTGTCGTGGTAATGAACCATGGCGTGATCGAACAAGTCGGCACGCCGAACGACCTCTACCACCACCCCAGGACCCGCTTTGTCGCGGGCTTCATCGGCTCTCCATCGATGAACTTCATCTCATGCAAACTGGAGGAAAAGGGGGGAGGAGGCCTCGATATCCGTCTCACCGACAGCCTCTCTCTGCCGATTCCCGAGAACCGCAGCCAGCGCTATCGCCAGCATGCGCGCAACGGCGCCCTGTTGCTCGGACTTCGCCCCGAACATCTCACCGAAGTCAGCCCTCACATGGAGGCAGGTAAGGTACCATTTGAGGTCAAGCTCGACGTCACCGAGCCGATGGGCATGGAAACGCTGGTTTATTTCCCACTGAACGGCACCCAGGTGTGCGGCCGGGTTAATCCAAATGCGGGAGCCACAGACGGCGGCGCCATGCGTCTCGCCGCTGATCTCAACAACATGCACCTCATCGACGAAAAGACGGGCCTGGTAATTTGAGGTCTCTCCGACTCAGGTCACCTGCATCGAATTACTCCGATGCACCCTCCGACGGCCTCATCTGATCCGTCATTCCCGCGTAGGCGGGAATCCAGATACATTGCCACAGATAGACGATACCGGCTGTGTTCCGTCTTACGGCCGGCCGTCGTTTTCCACGAGGGTATTGGACCTGGATTCCCGCCTGCGCGGGAATGACGGTGGTGAGTCCACGCAAGCCCCTTATGCGCAGACCGTATATTCCGGCGTCAGGCGGCTCAGCACGTCGGCGCCAGTTTCGGTGACAACAATCGTGTGCCCTAGCGACATCGCAAGGTTCTTTGGCGCGTCGATCAGGATGGCGTGCAGGAAGAGCACCATGCCCGGAGCCGCGGGCATCGGATTGCCGGAATACAGCATCGGCGGTACGTCCATCCACGTCGGCCGGTAGGTGGCGCCGAGGGAATAGCCGCAGGCTGACATTCTCGCATGCCCATATCCCGCCGCGTCATAGACGCGGCGATGCGCGTCGTCGATCTCCCCAATCGGTTGGCCGGGCTTTGCAGCCTCCGTCATGGCGGCAAGGGCGTCGCGCGTGACCTCGAACATACGCCGCTGATCTTCGTTGGCCCTTCCAATAGCCAGCGTGCGCATCAGACACGCGCAGTAATGCAGATAGGTTCCTGCATGCTCGATGGTGAGCTGGTCTGTCGGATCGAGATTACGCCAGCCGGTCGAGCTGCGCACCAGCAGCGCCCTGTCGCCTGAACCCAACACCGGACCCGACGGTGGTGGATTGCCTCCGCCCGCCAGGATCGCCGCTGCTCCGGCAGCCGCAATATCTCCCTCGTACGCGCCCGGCTTCGAGGTGGTGATCATCGCTTCCAGCGAGCGATCGGCAAGTTCCGCGGCACGGCGGACGTAGACGATTTCCGCCGGCGACTTGACCACCCGCAACTCCCGTACCAGGTTGGAGGCATCGACGAGTTCACACCAGCCATCGAGCTGGCGACGAACGAGTTCGTACTTGTCGGCGGTCAGGCCGAACGACCTGAGCTCGATGCCGACCCGGCAGCCCTTGAGCTTTTTTTCTTCAAGAATGGCCTTCAATTCGCGCGAGGGATCGGCGCCCTCGGCATCGTACCACAGACGAATGTCTTCAATCGTCGATGTCCGGCGCGCCTGCTCCAGATCGGGCCGCCGTGTCAGCAACGTGATGATCTCGTCGTTCGCGGTCATCACTGCGCACTGGAAAAAGACGAAGCCGCTCGTATCGAAACCCGTCAGGTAATAGTGGCTCTCCTGCGCAAAGAGCAGAATCGCGTCGAGTCCGTTGCGTTGCAGCGCAGCACGCGCCGCCGCCTGACGTGACTGGAATTCCGATCTGTCAAAATGGAGAGCCATATGCGTTTTCTCCTTGATTACCCTGCCCGTGATTGAAGCATCCTGCCTACGCATGGGTCTCGTCAACTTCTTGACTTAGCGGAGCCGTTGCGAAACTCTTGGCAAAATCGCCAAGGAACAAAAAAGGGAGATCCGAACCATGCAACGCACACTATGGGGCGCCGCCGTCGCGCTTCTGGGCACAGGACTGGCGATCGGTGTGCCTCAGGCCAGCGCACAGCAGTCGATTACCGTTTCCTCGTGGGGCGGTGCCTTCCAGAAAGCCCAGCGCGAGGCCTGGTTCAACGTCGTCGAGAAGGAACTCGGCATCACCGTCAAGGAAGAGACGACGTCCGGTATCGCCGATGTCCGGGCGCAGGTGGCTTCAGGCCGCCCCACCTGGGACCTTTCCACACAAGGCGCTTACTCCTGCTCGCTTCTGGAAAAAGAGGGTAAGCTGGAAAAACTCGATCCCGCCATTGTTTCCGATTCTGGCGTGGCCCCCAACCTCAAATCCGAGTCCTGGATTTCGCAGATCGTTTATTCGGTCGCGATCGGCTGGCGCAAGAAAGCCTTCGAGAAGACCCCCACGGGCTGGGCTGCGTTCTGGGACACCAAGAACTTTCCCGGACAGCGCTCGTTGCGCCGGCATCCGATCTACAATCTCGAAGCCGCACTGATTGCCGACGGCGTACCGGTCGACAAGCTCTACCCGTTGGACGTCGACCGCGCGTTCAAGAAGCTTGCCGAGGTGAAGCCGCATGTTCTCGTGTGGTGGGCGTCCGGCGCGCAGTCCGCCCAGGTGCTGCAGGATGGTGAAGTCGACATGGTCGGGGCGTGGAATGGACGTATCCAGGCGGCTATGGGAGACGATCCGGCCAAGTCAGAGCTGGCGATAACATTCGATCAGCAGATGCTGGTGTCCGACTGCTGGCTGATCCCCAAGGGTGCACCCAACAAGGATCTGGCCATGAAAGCTTTGGCCATCATGATGCGCCCCGATGTGCAGGCGCGGTTGCCTCAGTACATCAACTATGCACCGGCGAATACCAAGGCGTTCGATACCGGCCTGATCCCGAAGGAGAAGATGGCCGAGCTTCCGAATTCTCCCGAAAACGAGAAGAAAGGCTTCTTCCTATCGGTTGACTGGTGGGTTCAGAACACCGACGAGATGGTCAAGCGTTTCGACGCATTCCTGCAGCAGTAGAGGCGGGATCGACTGCCCGGGGATCGCGTGTGCCATCTGCGCGGTCCCTGATCTTGACTAATGATCAATCGATCCAGGAGGGTCAAATTCCGAATCCGGCGCAGGGAGATGCGGGACAGATCTCGCTGCCGATCACGATCCGCGACGTCACCAAGACGTACGGCCGATTCACCGCGCTCGACGGTGTCAGCCTGGACATCGCGAGCGGGGAATTCATCACCCTGCTCGGCCCGTCCGGCTCCGGGAAGACGACCCTGCTGATGGTGCTGGCCGGCTTCATCAGGCCTGACGCCGGGACCGTCATGTTCGGTGATACCGACGTGTCTCTCGCGCCGCCACATAAGCGCGACCTGGGGATGGTGTTCCAGAACTATGCGCTGTTCCCTCACATGACGGTGGCCGGCAATCTCGCCTACCCCCTGAAGCTGCGGCGGGTTTCGCGCGCCGACATCGATGAGCGCGTCCGCAAGGCCCTCGATGTCGTGCAGCTTGGCGGCCTCGGCGACAGGCAGGTCGACCAACTGTCCGGCGGGCAACGCCAGCGCGTTGCTCTTGCGCGCGCCATCATCTTCGAACCGCGCATTCTGCTCATGGACGAGCCGCTGTCCGCGCTCGACAAGAAGCTCCGCGAGCAGATGCAGATCGAAGTGCGCCACCTGCACCAGCAGCTTGGCATAACCACGGTTTACGTCACGCACGACCAGCGCGAAGCGCTGACGATGTCGGACCGTATCGCCATCATCGATCGTGGGCGGTTCCGCCAGATCGGCACGCCGCGCGACATCTACGAGCAGCCGCAAAGTCGTTTCATCGCGGAGTTCATCGGAGAATCGGCGTTCCTGCCGGTGACCGTCAGCAATGGATCGGCGATGTTCGCAGGCCAGGCCCTTCACCTACCCGGGCCACCGAACAATTCGCGCGGCGCACAAATCCTTGTGGTACGGCCGGAGAAGCTGAAGCTACTGGCGGCGGGCGAAGCGGCCGACCATCTCAACGTGTTTCGAGGCCGGGTGAAGGAGATCGTCTACCAGGGCGAAAGCTCGCTGATCTGTGTCGCGTTGAGTGACGGCACGGAAATCTCGGTGCGCCAGCCCGCAAGCAGCGCCGCGCCCCCCCTGCCCGAAACAGGCACAACGGTTGTACTTGGCCTGGCCCCAGCCGACACCATCGTTGTTCCCGCGGAGAGCGATTGATGGCTGCGGTCTCCGAGACACCATCAATCCGTACCAACGCCGCTCAATACAGAACGCAAGCACGCAATGAGCATCTGGCGCTTGGGTCATTGGTGCTGCCGGGCCTGCTGCTTATCGGCGTGATCGTAATCTTGCCGATCACGTGGCTGTTCTGGCTGTCCTTCCGGAGTGCCGATGGCTTTACGCTCGCTCACTACCTGCGGCTGCTGCACCCGGCTTTCACGCTCACGCTGCGGACTACGTTCGAATTGTCGTTTCTCGTAACGTTCGTCTGCGTGCTGCTTGGTTATCCTATGGCCTACCTGATGGCCCAGGTTCGTCCGCGGCTCGCCGCACTGCTGCTGCTGTTCGTGCTGTTTCCGCTTTGGACGTCACTCCTGGTACGCTGCTATGCGTGGCTGGTGCTGTTGCAGCGGCGCGGGCTCGTCAACTCGTGGCTCACGGACGTCGGGCTGATCGATACGCCGCTGCGGCTGATGCATAATTTCACCGGAACGGCCATTGGCATGGTTCACATCATGCTGCCGTTCATGATCCTGCCGCTCTACGCCTCCATGCGCGCCATCAGCCGTGACTACATGAAGGCGGCAGCCAATCTGGGCGCAACGCCAATCCAGGCGTTCTGGCAGATCTTCGTTCCACTTTCGCTGCCGGGGCTCGCCGCCGGCGTGATCATCGTCTTCGTTCTGTGCCTCGGCTTCTACGTAACGCCTGCGCTGCTCGGCGGCGGCCGGGTCATGATGTGGTCCATGCAGATCGAGCGCAACGTCGCCTATCATTCGGACTGGGGCGCGGCCAGTGCCCTTGGCGTCGTGCTGCTCGTGATGACGCTTGGCATCCTGTGGGTCTTCGGACGGCTGATCGGGTTCGACCGGATCACAGGAGCGAAATAGATGCTGAACCAACCGGCCACCGACACGCAGATTACGCACCGCAATCGCCTTTGGCTCTACGTGCTGGTCGGGCTGGTTGTCGTTTTCCTGATCGCGCCGAGCCTGCTAGTTATCCCGCTCAGCTTCTCCAACTCGCGCCTTTTGGCGTTTCCACCACCCGGATGGTCCGTGCGCTGGTACGATGCCTATTTCGGCTCCATCGAATGGCGGCAGGCCACCTATGTGTCCTTCCTGGCGGCAACGCTCACGATGATCGTCTCGACAGCGATCGGGACGCTGGCGGCCTACAGCCTGCGCAATGTGACCACACGGCTGTTTCAGCTCGCGTTCGTCCTGTTCATGCTGCCGATGCTCATTCCCGCGATCCTGATCGCGATCGGCGTGTTCCTGTTCTATGCCCAACTCGGCCTCAACAACACGCTCGCGGGTATTGTGCTGGCTCATTCCGTCATGGCCATTCCGCTGGTCGTCATCACCGTCGCGGCAGGCTTGCGCAGCTACGATATGAACCAGGAATTGGTCGCACGCAGTCTCGGCGCCAGCAGGCCTTGGGCCTTCCTCACCGTCACGCTGCCGCAGATCAAGATCTCGGTGATTTCCGCAGCGCTGCTTGCGTTCATCACATCGCTCGACGAAGTCGTCATCGCGCTGTTCATTGCCGGCGGCGATTACGCGACCCTGACCAAGCGGATGTTCAACGCGCTGCGTGACGAGATCGATCCGACGATTGCGGCCATCTCGACTCTTCTCCTCTTCGTTTCCGCTCTGCTGCTGGCCATCTCCCAGTTCACCCAGCGCAGCGGAGATCCATCCGGCTGACGGCACAATAAGACATCAGGGGGACTGCCCGTGAGTTCGCAACGCCAGGATCTGCTCGATTGGGTCGAGCGCGATCGCGATCAGCTCATCCAATTCCTGCGTGACTTCGTGCGCTGCAAAGGACCAAACCCACCAGGCGATACGCGCAGCACTGCGGAATTCGTCATCCGTCATCTCAACGCGAACGGACTGGACCACCGCATTATCGATCCGCATCCGGACATGCCGAACATCGTCGCGACCTTCGCGGGCGCTGCTCCCGGAAAACATCTCGTGCTCAACGGACACATGGATGTGTTCCCGGTCGCTGACGACGGGCTCGGGTGGACGCGCGATCCCTGGGGTGGAGACTTGATCGACGGCAAGATTTACGGCCGTGGCGTCGCCGACATGAAGTGCGGCACCACGGCTTCTATTTTCACCTACACCTACCTCAACCGCATCAAGAACAACCTGAAGGGCCGCCTGACGCTGACGGCGGTCTCCGACGAAGAGACCTTCGGACCATACGGCGCGCGCTACCTGATGGAGCACCACCCCGAAGTGCACGGCGACGCCTTGCTGAACGGAGAACCGTCCAGCCCGTTCAGCGTCCGCTTCGGCGAGAAGGGCCCGCTGTGGATCGAATTCACCGTTCTGACTGCCGGCGCGCACGGCGCCTACACGCATGCCACCAAGAGCGCGACCAAGATCGCCATGGCGCTCGCGGCGGACCTGGAGAAACTCGGAGATATCGAGCCTGAGCTGACCGATAACGTCAGACGCGCGATCGAAGCGGGCCGTGCCACGATGGACAAGGCGATGGGCGCAGGCGCAGGCGCAATCGTCGACAAGGTCACACTCAACATCGGGACACTGAAAGGCGGCGTGAAGGTCAACATGGTGCCCTCGAGCGCCACTTTCGAGGCCGATATCCGTTTGCCGGTCGGCGTCACGCGCGAGCGCGTCCTTGCGGAGGTCGAGACGATCCTGGCCGACTATCCGGACGTCACCATGAAAGAGGTCAATTGCAATCTGCCCTCCTGGGTCGATCCCGACTGTGACATCATCCAGATCGTACAGGAGAATGTCGAACGCCTGCGTGGATTCCGTCCGCAACCGATCGTCAGTCTCGGCGGTACCGACGCGCGGCTCTGGCGCTATCGCAACATCCCGAGTTGTGTCTACGGCCCGTTCCCGCATGGCATGGGCTCGTTCGACGAGCACGTCGATGTCGAGGACTTCCTGCACATCGTCCGCACACACCTCTTGTCGGCGTACGATTACCTGACGCGCGGCTGAACCCCGTCATTCCCCCGCCGTTGGGAATCCAGATGCGCTTCCGCAAGCGTGCGGCTGCTTTGGTGGATCGTACCCAGACCGATCCGCCGATCCCTCTGACAACACGCTATTCCGTAACGTGACGTGCCTGCGCGGGAACGAGGATACTGAGGTCTGCGTCGTATGCCTTTGCGCACAGGCCGGACTTGGCCGGGATGGACGTGTCTACACAGCGCGCCCTGCCAGCAGCCCTTCATAGACAGCCTCCTCGGCCGAGCGGGGCGACAAGCAATCTCCGGCAAGGTAGAGCGGGACATCCAAGCCGGATAGCTCCTGCTCCAGAGTGGTCACGGGCGCGTGCCCCGAAGCCATGACCACCGTATCAACCTCCTCGCACAGGATGGGCTTTCCCGAGACGATGTGCGTTAGATATGCGGTCTCTCCATCGACGCCATAAAGACGCGCGTACGGAATGATTTCGACGCCGAGATCATACAGCCGCGCCACCCAGTGATCGCGCAGGTACATTTGCAGATGCTGCCCCGCGTGCGTGCCGTTGACGGCAAGTCGTACATGCCGGCCATCGCGGGCCAGCTTTTCTGCCAGCCCCATGCCGACCCAGTCGCAGCGCCAGTCGGCCACCAGCACGCGCGATCCCGCATTTGCCTGCGCCTTCAGCACGTCCCAGGCATCGACGATGTGCCCGCTGTCGCGTCCCTCCACTGGCACCGCATAGGGCATCGCCCCGGTCGCAACGATCACGGCATCCGCGCCAACAGTCCTGATGAATGCTGAATCGACGGCTGTCTGGAGGCGCACATCGATGCGAGCCCTGGCGATCTCATGCTCGAGGTTCGTGATGAGGCCGCCAAACTCGGCCCGCTCCGGCAGCAATTGCGCCAAAAGAGCCTGCCCGCCGAGCCGGCGCCCGGCTTCGCACAGTATCACCTCGTGCCCGCGCTCAGCGGCGGCGACGGCTGCCTTCATGCCGGCCGGACCGCCGCCCGCGATGACAACTTTTCTTCTTTCCGCGACACGCGACAGCACAGGCAGCCTGATCTCGCGTCCCGTCACAGGATTCTGAATGCACGAAATCGGATAACCCATATGGAAATGGCCGATACAGGCTTGATTGCAGCCGATGCAGGCGCGGATATCATCGAGCCGCCCGTCTCGTGCCTTGTTGGGCATCTCAGGATCGGAGATCATTGCGCGGGTCATCCCGCACATATCCGCCAGACCATCGGCGAGCACCTGTTCGGCGATCTGCGGCTGGTTGATGCGGCCCGCGACGAACACCGGCAAGCCGATAGCCGCGCGCAATGTTCCCGCTTTCGGCGCGACGTAGCCCGGCTGCACTTCCATCGGCGGGACGACATGTATCGAACCGCCAAGCCCCGCCATCGAGCCGATCGTGATGTTGACGTAGTCGAGCGCTTGCAGCCGCGCGAGGTCCCGGCAGATGGCAATCACCTCGTCCGCATCAAGGCCGCCCTCCTCTAGTTCCTCAGCGGAGGTCCGCATCCCCACAACGACGCCATCGCCGACGGCCTTGCGTACCGACGCGAGGCATTCGACGAGAAAGCGCATGCGGTTTTCCCGGCTGCCGCCGTAGCGATCCGTTCGCTGGTTCGTCGTGGGGTTCAGGAATTGCGCGAAGAGCAGCGCGTGGCTGGCAACCAGTTCGATACCGTCGAGACCGGCCTCCGCAAACCGACCGGCCGCGGCCCCGCAGGCCTCCACGAGTTCTTCCACCATCGCGATCGGCATCTGGCGTGGCATGGTGTGAAAACGGTTATCCGGGACAGCCGAGGGCGCATAGGCCACGTCCCGCAGACCGCCCCGCACGCGACGCGATAAACGCCCCGAATGCGAAAGCTGGCCGAAAATCCGCCCTCCATGACGATGCACCGCATCCGCCATCGCCCGGTAGCGAGGAATGCAATCGTCCGATGTGACAACGAGGTCCGGCGCATCCGTGAGTGAGGACGCGTGGAAGCGTGCCGACTCGATGATGATCAGGCCTGCTCCGCCACGTGCCCGCGTCTCGTGATAAGCGACCATGTCATCGCTCGGCAGACCACCCTTGGCGAGATAGGTCTGGTGCCCCGTCGACAGAATCCGATTGCGGATCTCCGTCTGCCGCAACTGCAGCGGCGTGAAGAGCAACTTGAAGAGACCCATCGCACCTATCCGGCTGGCCAAGCCTTGAGCGGGCGAGCTTAGCATGCCTACACTGGCACTGAAACGTACGGCACATGCCGGCATTCGACAGTCTGGCGGCGAAGGAAGAAACGCATGAA
Source organism: Pseudomonadota bacterium (assembly GCA_023423275.1). GTDB lineage: Bacteria > Pseudomonadota > Alphaproteobacteria > Rhizobiales > Hyphomicrobiaceae > ZC4RG25. Next base: position 21,234 of record JAFAFW010000029.1, on the reverse strand, counting down.
GGTTTGCATTATCGGGGCCGGCGCGATGGGCGCGAGCTTCGGCGGGCTTTTGAAAGCCAGCGGACACGATGTGACGCTCTATGACACCTGGGCGGAACATGTCGAGACAATCAACCGGAACGGATTGCTCCTCGATGGCGTGTTCGGCGCGCAAACCATTCCCATCACGGCCACGACCAGCGCGCCTGCGGGCATGGATGCGGATGTGGCGATGATCTGGACCGACACCAACAGCACCCGCGTCGCGGCCGAGATCGCCGCCAAGGCGCTGGCGCCGTCCGGATTTGCCATCACACTGCAGAATGGCATCGGAAACGTCGAGACGTTGATCGATGTTCTCGGCCCCGAGCGGGTCGCGGCCGGTTCCAGCATGTGCAGCGCGGCGACCCAGGGGCCGGGGCACGCCAGCCTTACGCACCTCGATCCGACAAGCATCGGCGAAGTAACCGGCGGCAGCTCACCACGCATCGAGGCCCTGGCCGAAGCCTTGAATGGCGCGGGCTTCAAGATGAAAATCGCGGCCGACATCATGTCGGTGATCTGGAGCAAGTTTGCACTCAACTGCGCGATCAATGCCATCTGCGCCACCACGGGACTGAGAATGGCGGAAGTCGCACGCTTGCCCGCGACCGACCGCTTTCAGGACCTGGTCATCGACGAGATCCTCGCCGTCACCAAGGCAAAGGGCGTGACGCTGACAACACCCGACCTGCGCAAAACCGTCAAAAACCATTGCTGGAATAAATTCAGCCGCCCGTCGATGCTGCAGCACATCCAGGGCGGAAAGCACACCGAGATCGATTCATTGAACGTGAAGCTGGTCGAAGAAGGCCAACGTCTCGGCGTGCCGACGCCCTACAATGAAGCGCTGTTTCTCCTGCTCAAGGGTGTCGAATACAAAGCCGGCCCGGCACGTGGCCTGACGGAAGCTGACTATCTGGCACTCGACGCCAGGGTGGCGGGCGAGATCCGCTTTCCGTAAACGAGACAAACGTGGTCGACCTACACGTCTTTTGGGCGGCGCGATGATTGGCTGTGCCGTCAATTGTAGACGAGATCGCGGAAGAACAGCGAGATTTCCGGAACGTACGTGATCACCATCAGGCATGACAGGACGACGATCACGAACGGCAGAAGTTTCGGAATGATCGCGTCGACGGAAACGCGCGCCACGGTACACGCCGCAAACAGGTTGACGCCAAACGGCGGCGTGATCATGCCCAGCGCCAGATTGACGACCATGATCAATCCGAAGTGCACGGGATCGACACCGAAGCCTGCGGCCACCGGCGCCAGGATCGGCGCCAGCACGATGATCGCCGCCGACGTTTCGATAAACATGCCGATGACGAAAAGCGCGGCGTTCACGCCGAACAGAAACATGAACGGCGAATCCAGCGTCGCCCGGAGGAACATACCGATCTGATCGGGCACGCCCGCCCGCGTGATCAGATAGCTGAACAAGCCGGCATTCGCGATAATGAAGAGGATCACGGTGGAAGAGATGACCGACTTGCGGATGATCGCGGCCAGGTCGACCAATCCCAATTCGCGGTGAACAACAAGCCCGACAAACAGCGCGTAGAACACAGCAATGACGGACGCCTCGGTCGGCGTGAAGATACCGCCGTAAATGCCGCCGAGAATGATGACCGGCATGAACAAGGCGAATGCAGCTTGCCGGGTTGCGGTCAGGAACGGCAGGCGGCCTTCCTTATCCTGCTTCCCGTAACCCTTGATGCGGGCGTAGATCAACACGAATGCCATCAGCGCCACGCTGATGAGAATGCCCGGTCCGATACCCGCAATGAACAGTTCGCCGATCGAGACCTCGGCAGACACGCCGTAAATGATCATTGGAATCGACGGCGGAATGATCACGCCGAGTTCGGCGGATGTTGCCTGAAGCGCCGCCGCGTAGGTGGTCGGATAACCGTGACGGACGAGTGCCGGAATCAGGATGGCACCGATCGCGAACGTGGTCGCGACACTCGACCCCGACACCGCCGCGAAGATCATGCATGTCAGGACGCAGGTGGCGGACAAGCCGCCTTGCACACCGCCGACAACAGACTTGGCGAACTCCACGAGGCGCCGCGAAATCCCGCCGGTCTCCATCAGATTTCCGGCCAGGATAAAGAATGGAATCGCGGCCAGTGGAAACTTATTGATGGACGTGTAGATCTCTTTCACTGCCAGCAGCATGCTGGCATTCGACATCCAGGTTCCAAGCAGCGCGGCGAGGCCGATCGACACCGCAACTGATATCGACAGCGCGAAGCCCAGGCACATAGTGACAAGCATCGCGATCGACATGGGGCGCCTCGACGCTGGATGAGTGAACGAAAAACCGCGCTATTGCGCGGTTTCCAGCTCCTGATGACGGGGATCGATGAAGTGGGCGACGATGGCGAGCAGCGAGAACGCAGCCCCGATCGGCATGGCGATATAGGCCCAGATCATCGTCATCGATTCAATACCTGGAATGGTCTGGAAGCGTGTCCGCCACGCATAATCGTAGCCCCACCACAAGATCACACCCATCAGGATGAGACTGGTGAGCAGGATCAGGGTGTCGAGAACGCGGCGCAGGCCCGGCGACGACAATCGGTACATCAGATCGACCGACACCATTGCCCCTTGCCGGAATGCCGTCGGCACACCAAGAAACACCATCCAGATCAAAGCAAACCGGACAACGACTTCGGTCCATTCCGCCGGCTGCTCGATGACGAATCGCGAGAAGATCTGATACAAGCCAGATCCCGCAGCGATCACCAGCATCGCACCGGCACACCACAGCGCGAAGGCCGTGGTGTACCGCTCGATAGCCAGAAACAGGCTCTTCATGGACACAGGCGGTTCCCCGCTTGTTCGTTATTTGGCGTCGCGGATACGGGCGATGTTGGCTTCGCCAAACTTCTTGCTGAGGTCGGCGAACACCGGCTTCAGCGTCTCCTGGAACTTTGCCTTATCCAGGTCGGTGATGACTTCCATACCCTTGGAGCGCAGGTAAGCAACGCCCGTCTTCTCGTCGGAGTCGATGCGATCGCGGTTCGCCTGCACGGCCACCTTGGCTGCATCGAGGAAGTTCTTCTTGTCCTCGTCCGACAGCTTCTCCCACAGCGGCTTGCCCATCAGCAGCACGGCCGGTGAGTAAACGTGCCCGGTCAGCGAAAGGTGCTTCTGGACCTGATCGAACTTCCAGGACTGGATGACCGAGATCGGGTTTTCCTGGCCGTCAACGGTTCCCTGCTGGAGCGCCGTGAACACTTCACTGATCGCCATCGGCGTGGGAATGATGCCGAAACCCTTATAGGCCTGCATGTGGATGGGGTTTTCCATCGTCCGCATCTTCAGGCCCTTGAGGTCGCCCGGCTCCTTCACGGAGACCTTGCTGTTCGTCATATGACGGAAGCCGTTCTCGCCCCAGGCCAGCGCCTTCATGCCCTTGGAGTCGAACTTCGTCAGAAGATCCTGGCCGATCGGGCCGTCCAGAACCGACCTTGCGTGCGCGTAGTCGCGGAACAGGAACGGAATATCGAGAATCGCAACTTCCGGAACGAAGTTCGGAAGCGGACCGGTCGATGTCATGCACATATCGAGCGTGCCGAGCTGCACGGCCTCCGTCGCTTCACGCTCGTTACCCAGCGCGCTGGCGTAGAAATTCTGGATCTTGTAGCGGCCGTTGGTGCGCGTCTCGATTTCCTGCGCAAACTTGTCGACCGCCGCGCCGTAGTGCGAATTCTGCGGCACCGAGATATTCATCTTCAGCGTGGTCTGCGCCGAGGCTGCGCCAGCAGCCATAAAGCCCAGCGACACGAGAGCAAAACAAGACAAGCCGAGGCGTTTCATCGTTCCTCCAGATAGATTTTTTCGATGAGCCCGTCTAAGCGGGACCGGGGACTTTGTGGGCGGCACGGCCGCGAAATGCAATTGGCCTTCTAGCGGGTCTACGCCGTAAGGTCATTCTATGTATACGTCGCGCGGCCTGCAGAAAGCAAGGACCTGATTTGCATCTTCGACATATGGGTTAGCGCCGGGGTCATACCTTAAGCCTGCTCTATAATTAGGCAAAGATCAACGAACCATCGCGGGAGAAAACGCCATGCTGGACAACACGATCGCTGCCTTGAGGACGACCCTGGTACGCATCCCGTGGGTCGGTGCGCCTCCGGCAGCCGGCATCGTCCCGCCGGGCGCGAGGGAGCTGCTGTTCCTGGAGATCGCGACCAAAGGTGGACTAACCGGTTTCGCCTACCTGCACACACTCTGCGGCGGCCTCGAAACACTCGACACCTGCATGCACGAGATGATCGCACCGAAGATCGTCGGCCGCGACGCGACCGAGATCGAGGGCATCTGGCAGACGCTCTGGAAAAGCACCTACTGGATGGGGCGCGCCGGTGTCACGACATTCTGCCAGTCCGCCGTCGACATCGCGCTGTGGGACATCGTGGGCAAACGCGCAGACCTTCCGCTCTTCCGCCTGTGGGGCAAATGCCATGACGAGATCCCCACCTACGGCTCCGGTTGCTGGCGCGGCCTCGGCCGCGACGGCATGATCGAGAAAGCGCAGCATTTCGCCGGCATGGGGATGAGCGCGATCAAGATGCAGGTCGCCCACATCCGTCCCTGGCGCGAGGATGTCGCCAACGTCCGCGCCATGCGCGAGGCCCTCGGCGACGGCACCGAGATCATGATCGACGTCAACATGGGCTGGACCGCCGACACCGCCATCCAGGCCGGCCGCTACTTCGACGACCTCGACGTCTACTGGCTGGAAGAACCCGTCGTCTGCGAAGATTTCTCGGGCTACCAGCGCATCGCCGCCGCGCTCAAAACCCGCATCGTCGGCGGCGAGAGCCATTTTACCCGCTACGACCTGCGCCCCTTCTTCACCACGCCCAGCTCCCCGATGCTGCAGCCGGACCCCATGCGCGGCGGCCTCACCGAATTGCGCAAGATCGCCGCCGTCGCCGACACCTGGGGCTTGCGGCTAGCCCCGCACCTCTTCCACGAACTGCTCGTGCACCTCATGGCGTCGATCCCCAACGCCAGCTGGCTCGAATACATGGACTGGAACGACGACCTCTGGGTCACGCCGATGATCCCGGTCAACGGCAAGCTGCGCCCGCCCGAGACGCCCGGCCACGGACTTGCGGTCAAGCCCGAAGTGCTGAAGGATTACCGCGTCGGCGGCCGCGAAACCGGATCGCGCCACACCGGCTGAGCCAGGAGACACCGCGCGCCCATGTTCGCCACCTTCTTCCACGAGCTGCGCGCCGCCCGCGTGCCGGTCTCCCTCAAGGAGTACCTGACGCTGATGGAGGCGCTGCAAGCCGACCTGGCGGGCCGCCGCGTGCAGGACTTCTACTACCTGTCCCGCGCCACGCTGGTGAAGGACGAGCGCCATCTCGACCGTTTCGACCAGGTGTTCGGCCACGTCTTCAAGGGCCTCGACCTGATGAGCGAGGCCGCCGAAGCGCAGATCCCCGAGGAGTGGCTGCGCGCCGTCAGCCAGCTCTACCTCTCTGACGAGGAGAAGAAGAAGATCGAGGAACTGGGCGGCTGGGAAAAGATCATGGAGGAGCTGCAGAAGCGCCTCGCCGAACAGAAGGGCCGCCACCAGGGCGGCTCGAAATGGATCGGCACCGGCGGCACCTCCCCTTACGGCGCCTACGGCTACAACCCCGCGGGCATCCGCATCGGCCAGAAGGAAAACCGCAACTTCCGCGCCATCAAGGTGTGGGACAAGCGCGAGTTCCGCGACCTCGACGACACCGTCGAACTCGGCACCCGCAACATCAAGGTCGCGCTGCGCCGTCTGCGCCGCTTCGCCCGCGAAGGTGCCGCGGAGGAACTCGACCTCGACGGCACCATCAAGGGCACGGCCCACAAGGGCTACCTCGACATCCATATGCGGCCGGAGCGCCGCAACACCGTCAAGGTGCTGATGTTCTTCGACATCGGCGGTTCGATGGACTGGCACATCAAGGGCGCGGAGGAACTGTTCTCGGCCGCCCGCACCGAGTTCAAGCACCTCGAATATTTCTACTTCCACAACTGCCTTTACGAAGGTGTGTGGAAGGACAACGCGCGCCGCCATTCCGACCGCACACCGACATGGGACGTGCTGCACACCTACCCATCCGACTATAAAGTGATCTTCGTCGGCGATGCCTCCATGAGTCCCTACGAAATCACCATCCCGGGCGGCTCCGTGGAGCACATGAACGAGGAACCCGGCGCCCAATGGCTGCGCCGCGTCACGGACGTCTATTCCCACGCCGTCTGGCTCAACCCTATTCCCGAGCAGAACTGGAGCTGGACACCCTCGATCAAGCTGATCCGCGATCTTTTCGAGGGCCGCATGTACCCGCTGACACTTGAGGGACTGGATGAGGCTATGCGGGAATTGATGCGATAGTGCGGCCGCCCTTTCCTTTTTGGTTGTCTGGGTTCCGGACGATCGATATCGGTGAAAAACTCCCAGTTTGGATTTGTCCGAATCAGAATTTTCGGTCAGAGCCAAGGTATAATCAGACTACGGACATTAAAAGAAGGCTTCGCCCATTTCGATGCTGTGGCTGTCAATCCACGATGGGCGTGGAGCGCTCAAACTCCGGACGGCCGAACGGTGGTCCTGACATTATGGAAGGACCAAATTCACCGCAGCGGAAACAAGCTGAAGATCGACGTCTTCGGTGATGACGTCCATTTTTGGAAAGACCTGCCGGGGAATCGGGATCGGAACAAAAAAACTCGTCCATGCGCGCCATAGCTGCGATGGATTGTTTCGCGCCGTCTTCGTCGTTGCCAAAGATCCGAAGGCTCGGCCGCGCCAGATTCTATATCGATATATTCAACCGACGCTGGTTATGAAGCTTACAGACTTGGACGAACGAACCGGCGAGTTCAGCGCAGAAAGCGTAGATGAGCGGCGTTGATTGACGTCACGATGGCCCTTCGCTACGCCGCGTCACGGACACCTAATTCCTATGCCACACTCAAACCGTCATCCCGGCGTAGGCTGGGATCCATGCAAGGTTGCCGTGGTAGCACGGAGCGAGTGAAACAATGGCCAGCAAAACTTCGATCAAGTCAGCGAAACCTGCCGCGAAGGCCGATAAGAGCCCGCTACGCACCACGGAGGAAGCCACCGCAACACTGATCGACGAAAAAATCGCGAGCCTTGGCGACTGGCGCGGAGACGTGCTCGCACGCGTCCGCAAGCTCATCCGCGATGCCGATCCCGATGTGGTCGAGGCGGTGAAGTGGAGAAAGCCGTCGGACCCGAAGGGCGTTCCCGTGTGGGAGCACGCGGGCATCATCTGCACCGGCGAGACCTACAAGAGCGCCGTGAAGCTGACCTTCGCCAAGGGCGCCGCGCTGGACGATCCGTCCGGGCTCTTCAATTCCAGTCTTGAGGGCAACGTCCGTCGCGCGATCGACATCGGCGAGGGCGAGAAGATCAACGAAGCGGCTCTCAAAAAGCTCATCCGCGCTGCGGTTGCATTGAACCTCAATGGCAAACTACCCACGATGTCCAAAGAACCCAAGCTGCTCTCAGGCGGCAATCCGCAGATCGCGAAGGGCTACGGCGACGCGCCGGTCCAGGCCTATATCGACGCCATGCCCGGCTGGAAACGTGACCTCGGCCGCCGCCTGGACGCGCTCATCACGCGCGCTGTGCCCGGCGTGCGCAAAGCCGTGAAATGGAACTCGCCCTTCTACGGCGTCGAGGAGAAGACGTGGTTCATGAGTTACCATTGCTTCGCAAAGTACGTGAAAGTCGCCTTCTTCCGCGGCACATCGCTGAACCCTGTTCCTCCGGGCACGTCGAAACAGAAGGAGGTGCGCTACCTCGACATCTACGAGAACGACGAACTGGACGACGCGCAGCTCACGAACTGGGCAAAGCAGGCGAGGCAGTTGCCGGGCGAGAGGATGTGAATGGCGAGGTAAACTCTCGCCTAGCTCGACCGCAAGCGCGGCAGATGATGTACGCTCATAGTTGTCTTGGGCGACGGTTGGCACTACGTGTGCCAGGAAACGAAAGCGGGTGCGATAAATTCTGGAGGACCATCTCACGATGGACCCACTCATACCGGACACCTACGCCCTTCGCATCTATCTCACATTCGTTCGATGATTGCAGTGCGGGTTTCCTCTGCCGCAGAACGAGCTGGTGGTCGCCGGTTCATGCCCTCCGCGGATGACGAACGAACCGAGCCCCCTCTCAGAACGTGTAGTTGAGGCCTGCGCGCAAAATCTGCGTCTCGAGATCCACTTTATGATCGTGCGTAAAGTTGGCATTCGCGGGAGGTGGGAAAATGGATGATCCCTTCGCATCGCCGAAGTCAGCATAAAGGTACTCCGCCTTTACACTCCAATTCTGATCGACGACATACGCGATCCCACCGCCGATAATCCAGCCGGCCTGCACGGATGACTCGCGAAAAACGGCCGTTGAATCGCCAGCCGCCGTCATACGCATTTCGAGGTCCCAATCAGCAAAGGCCACACCCGCAGTTGCATACAGCAGTGCACGATCGACAGTGATACCCAGCCGGCCACGGATAGAAGCCATCCAGGACACCTCGGCACGCTGTGAAAAAGATACGATCGATGTGATGGGAATACTGCCGCCAGCGCGGCTGGCATCCGTCGACAGAGATCCAAGGTCGGCCTCGATGCCCCACACCCAGATACCCTGTTGCAGGTTGTATCCAAGCTGACCGCCGAAAGTCTTGCCGTTCAGGTCCACGCTACCGTTCGTGGCGGCGGCAAGATCGGCTAGTGACCCAACCCAACTGCCGGTTTGCTTGATCGAGAAATCCGCGTTGCTCCAGGCGTATCCCGCATTCCCGCCGAGATAAAAGCCTGTCCAGGTGACGGGCGGCCCATCAGGCACGTCCGCGGCATGAGCGCTGCTCGCTCCGGTAAATGCAATGGACAGCAGCAGCCCAGCCGCCGCGCCGATACATTTTCGCATATTCCCCCCTTACTAGGGAGAATGGTATGCGATTCGGCTTGAATCTCTAAGACCGGGTCAATTCCAGAAATACGACAGCAGGCCGATGCTGGGCGGTGGGGCTTTATAATCAGCCATTGCGACCGCCACTTCCGAATAGAGCTTCGGTAGCCACTTGGGCTGGACAGCGGCTTCGACCGTCGGCGTGCTGCGGCGGCGGAAATCGGTGGGTGCAATGATCACCTTGATGTTCGACAGGCCCGTCTGCGCCGCGAGCAGGAACAACTCCTCCGCGGCCTCGTCGCCCACGGCCAGACATCCGGCCGAGACGGCCTTGCCGTGGATCATGATATCGCCACCGAGATTGCCACGGCCTTCCTGGGCGGCCATCTCGCGGTCGAAGCTGTTGGGATAATTGACCCGCAGCGAGACGTGATACTTGCTGTTCGGGTTCAGGAACGAGATGTTGTAGACGCCTTCCGGAACCTGCCGGTCGCCCTGGCGCAGTTTGGGGCCGGTTTTGCCGCTGGCCGCCAGCACCGGATAGCGATGGATGAACTTCCATTCGCCACCTTCTGGCCGCGCGTGGAGTTCGAGGACCTTCTCATCCTTGATGGCCACGAGCGCGACATCGGCCGGCTGCCAATCGGCATTCGCGGCGCGGAACTTCGCATCCAGACGCCGACTGGCACCCGGGGAAATCTGCGCCAGACGCCGCGTCAGCCGCGGATCGTCGAGCAGGTGATCAGCCGGCAGCCGCTTGGAATAGGCGCCACCGAGCCGCGTCGGCTTCTCAGGAGCCGTCTTGTTGGGACGCGTCTCGACGACCCAGGGATCCGCAATCTCGGCTTCCGGCTCCGGCGCTTCGGGCATCGCGGCCGCGATGACCTCCTCCGGCAGCGTATCGTCGCCCTCGGCAGGCTCGGCTTCGAGGGTCACCGTTACAGGCCGCGGAGGTGGAACCGACAGCCGGCCGGCGTCGAGAGATACATAAGCAAAGCGGCGAACCGGATCGGTGGGCTGCGGAGGAATGATCTCGAACGACATGATCCGGGCGTCGGTCAGTTCCTCGACCGGTCCCAGCCTGATGATGCCCGCGTGGTCGAGCGCAAGCGTGCCCATGGCACTCGCAATCGAGGTCACGGCGCCCAGGGCCCAGAGTACAGGTCCACCCAATCTCATGCGTTCGCGCACCGCGTGCTGCCATCGCCATCCGGCCCGGATCATCAGCGCTTCGCCCGTTCAGGCGACGTCAACAATGCCGGACCGAATCTCACAGTGCAGCCACTTTGCGGCGAAAGACGGGTGAAAAGCTAGTCGTATTACGGAGATAGCCCGCAATGCGCCGTCGACGGATCAAGATGCCGCGTTTTTCCTGGCCTCCGTCATCAACCGTTCTTCCTGCGCGCGCAGGTCCGGCGTCATCGCCTCGCCGAAGTCTTCCATCTCGAACACAGGGCGGATTTCGATCTCGCAGTCTTCCATATGCGGATTGGGGCAGCGCTTCACCCAGGCGACGGCCTCATCCATGTCCTTGACCTTCCAGATCCAATAACCGGCGATGATCTCCTTGGTCTCGGTGAACGGACCGTCGATCACGGTGCGGTTCTTGCCGGAAAAGCGCACCCGCTTGCCCTTGCTCGTCGGGTGCAGACCGTCGCCGGCGAGCATAAGCCCGGCTTTCACGAGTTCCTCGTTGAAATTGCCCATATCCGTCAGCAACTCGGTACTTGGCATCTCGCCGGCTTCGGAGGACTTGCTCGCCTTGACGATGACCATGACTTTCATCTCGGGTCTCCTGTCTGTTGCAGTGGCTCGATGCCCCCAAGGACGATGGCGTGGCATGCATTCCGACATTTGCGTTGCGAAATAATCACCGCAGCGGATGCCTCGGGCTGGCGTGATCGTGGCCGCAAAGCCATAATCGCCCCGTGATCCGCAAACGCGCCACAGATTAGGCTCAATGTGGGCATCCACCTGACGTCGATTGACCGAGCCTGGATTTCGCGCAAAGTGCTCTTATGACGGACACTCGCACAGTGATTCTCCTCGCTGCCTCCGCCCTGGCCTTGGCCGGGTGTGGGTCCAGCGCCCTGACGACCGCCTCGCTGACCGGCGGAAGCGAACCGGCTGTGGCAGGGACGGCCGCAACTGGCAGTACGGCTGCGCTCCCCGCGGCGCCACCGCCGAGTGACCCGACCTCACGCGCGATCCAAGTGGGTGCAACATCGGCGCGCGCCTCGCGGTGCGGGTTCTATTTCGATCCGGCGAAACTGCGGTCGAACTTCCTGGCCGCTGAAGCATCTCAGGGTGCCGCACCAGACCAGCTTCAGAAAATTGAGCGCGAGTACGATCATATCCGCGGGGCAGTGCTCAAGGCGACAACGGCCGAGGCCGATTACTGCAGCAAGTCCAGGGCGAGCGAGATCAAGACCGATCTCAACCGCCATCTGGCGGGAGACTTCACGCCGACGCCGAAGAAGCAGGAAGCACAAGGCGGCGGGTTGTTCTCCGGCCTGGTGGACAGCACCGAACAAAAGCCCTGGCAGGCCGATAAACTGTGGGACGAGATGCAGCGGCGTGATAACAGCCGTTAGCCATTCATCGCATATATGGCTCAGCAGCTGCTTTGGATCGAGACGTTGCTGCGCTTCACGGCGGGCGTGATCCTTCTGATCCTTCCGCTTGTTGCTGCACGCGTGCTTGGCCTGCCCCTGCCTCAAGCCACCCTATGGCCTCGCCTGATCGGCGGATTGATGATCGGCATGGCGGGCGCGACGTTGCTGGAGGGTAGTCTCGGCTCGCGCGGTCTGGGTCTCGGTGGGCTCGTAATCATCAATCTCGCCACAGCCGCTACCCTGGCAGCCCTCCTCGTGCTGGAACGCGCCAGCCAGACGAAGCGCGGCCGCGCTTTTCTTTGGACGCTGGTCGCCAGCCTGGTGGGTTTCAGTCTGCTGGAACTTCCGTTCGTCTGAACAGCCGCTCGCAGGATCGGAACCTGCACCGCGCCTTCGCCATAATGCTCGTGCTGGGTGATACTGATCTGGCTACCCAACCGGGGCGGCAACGATGCACGTTTTGATTGCAAAGCTCGTGATGCAACGCTGCGCGATGCTTGCAAACGCACCGGAGCGTAGACTCGAAAACGGAGAACGCGGAGACATGAGAGGCGCACTCGTCAGGATGATGGCCGCGCTCCCGGCTGTCATGGCAGCAGCCATCCTCTCAGCGTCCCCGGGGCACGCCCAGGCTTGCGACAAGTCTTCGATCGCCGCGCAGATTGATTCCGCGAGCGCCCAGCTCGGCAAACTCAATGCCAATCATCAACCACCGCTTCAGGCAAAAATCCGGCGCCTCGCCGAGCAACGCGGCTGGTCGAGTGCGGAGATGAACACCAAGGTCGCTGACTTGCTGCAGGACCGGGAAGCGCAGTCCATGGACGAACAGGTCGCCAACCTGCTGAGCGACATGGACCTGCTCGGAGACGAAGAGGTCGCGGACCAGAAATCCTGCGTTGCCCGCCTGGCAAAGCTCAAAACGGTTTCGGCTCAGCTTGTCGAACTCACAACGGCCAAAGCAGCCCACGTCTCTGCCCGTCTCGATGCGGCTCTTGGCGAGCAATCCCCGTCCACCACCGCCACACGCCCTACGATCGCGCCGCCGGCGCAGACCGAGCGCAAGACAGCAGCAGCGCCACCGCCCCGCGCCCCCGAGCCTCCCGCGGAACAGCCTCCGGCGAAAAGGACTGTGCCGACCGCGCCTCCGAGCCCCACTGTGAAATCATGGGAAACCGATACGGTCCACCAATCGCCACCCAATGAGGTGGCAAATCTCAGCCCGCCACCGGACGCCCTGCGCAACCTGCCCCCGCATCTGCCGCAGGCCGCGGAATACGAATATTCAGTCGAGGAAATTCGCACGGCTGGTCGCGGCTTTTTCGGATCGATCTCGGCGAACCTGGCAAGTGTTATCGAGTACGCCTTCCAGAACTACGGCCGGCCGAATGGATACATCCTCGGATCAGAAGGCGGCGGGGCATTCCTGGCCGGACTGCGATACGGCAAGGGATCTCTCGTTTCCAAGATTGCAGGAGAAACCCCGATCTTCTGGCAAGGACCGTCCTTCGGCTACGACCTCGGCATCGAGGGATCGCGCGTCATGTTCCTGGTCTACAATATGACAGGACCGGATGACCTGTTTGCCCGCTTTGGCGGCGTGGACGGATCAGCCTATCTGGTCGGCGGAGTCGGTATCACGTTCCTGAAAAAGGGAGGTGTCGTACTGGCGCCGATACGAACGGGCCTGGGACTGCGGGTCGGCGCGAACCTCGGCTATTTGAAGTTCACGCCAAAACCGAGCCTCAACCCGTTCTGAGCCTTCTCAGACCGGACTTTGCGGAAAGGGTCGCAAGACTATCGGCGGCGGCCTACCGGCTTGCACGGCCGTGCCTCAACTTTGCACGACCATGTGGAACTCGTGCTCTTCGAGCAGTCCATCTTCTTGCTGGCCGCAATGGTGTAGCGACCCCAGGGATCGCCATATTCCCACGCCGTGAAACCAACCCAGTCCTTGATCGCCTCTGCTTCCGCCTGTTTGCGGCTCGGAAGGTTGCTGCTGCTCGCCCCGTTGTGAAAGTGGCTGACCATGCAGATCCGGTTGCCCTCGCGCCGCTGCTCATGCAGGGCGTCCAGCCCGGTCTCCTGTGCCGAAGCAAACGGCACGCTCCCGAACATCACGATGCTCAATAATCCGAGAATGGGCGCTTTTTTCATCCGTGTCCCCAACAGCGAATCTCGTTGCCACGGACGAAGTATCGAGATGCGCCTCGGATTAGGAACTCAAAACAACACCGCACCGCGTTGAAGACTTCTTCTAGTTGCGCGGAGGGCACAGAAATACTCGCGCGTCAGAAATTAATCCCTGACGACAAACATCAACGTTTCTTGTTCTGCGCATCGAGATGCGCGATGCATTTGGCGCGGATTTCTTCCAGCTCGCGCAACGTTCGATCGAGGTCAGCGCGCTTTCTCTGTAGATCCCCGATCGCCGTTTCCACCTTGCCCAGCAACAGCTGCGTCTGCGCAACCTGCGCAGGATCGGAATCGTAAAGGCGGAGGTAGTCGGCGATGTCCTCCAGCGAGAACCCGAGGTTCTTACCGCGCAGAATGATCATCAGGCGTGCTCTGTCGGCGCGGGAATAGACGCGCGCCTTGCCGATCCGGCTTGGCCGCAAAAGCCCCTTGGCTTCGTAGAAGCGGATTGCGCGCATGGTCACGCTGCAGGCTGCAGCCAAGTCACCGATCGCGAATTGCTGGTCGGCCTCAGACCGTACGTGTGCCCCCACATCAGGAGGTGTTCGAACGCGACGCGATGTCATGCCCCTGTCCGGCGCTGCCCTTCTTCCTGCTTCAATTCCTTCTTCGAGAGCTTCCCGATCAGCGTCTTGGGAAGCGTCTCGCGGAATTCGATCTCCGATGGCATCTCGATCCGCGACAGCTTCGGCTCGAGGTGCTTGAGAATGTCTTTCGCGGTCGCAGACATGCCTGGCTTCAATTTGACGAACGCCTTCGGGGCTTCGCCGCGATGCGCATCCTTGATGCCGATGACGGTCACTTCCTCGACTGCGGGGTGCTGATAGATCGCCTCCTCGATACGGCGCGGGTAGACGTTGTATCCGGAGCAGATAATGAGATCCTTGATGCGGTCGACGATGAACAGGAACCCCTCCTCGTCCATCACAGCCACGTCGCCTGTCCTGAGGAAGTCGCCGATGAACTGACTGGACGTGTCATCCGGCTTCTTCCAGTACCCCTTCATCACTTGCGGCCCCTTCACGCACAACTCGCCTCGCTCTCCCAAGGGCACCTCCTGACTGGGATCGGCAAGGTCGCGCAGCGAGACGACAGTGGCGGGCAACGGTAAACCGATCGACCCCGACCGCGTCGGACCTTCCAACGGGTTGGCTGTCACAACCGGCGAGGTCTCCGAGAGACCATAGCCTTCCACCAGACTGCAGCCGGTCAGTGCCTCGAACCGCTGCTTGACCTCGACCGGCAAGGGAGCGCCGCCGGACAGGCAGAACTTCAGCGACGACAGATCAAAGCCGGTGAGTTTCGGGTGGTTCATGATGGCGCTGAACAGAGTCGGCACGCCGGGCATGACAGTCGGCCTGCTGGAATCGATCAGCTTCATGGCGTCATCGAGCACGAAACGCGGCATGAGAATGATCTCGCAGGCCATGGCCACGCCGAAGTTCATGACGACCGTCATCGCAAACACGTGGAAAAACGGGAGAATGCCCAAAACCCGCTCGTCACCCCGGTCCAGATTGGGCGCCCAGGCCATGAGCTGTTCGACGTTCACGGTCAGGTTGGCATGGGTGAGCAACGCGCCCTTCGGCGTGCCCGTCGTGCCTCCGGTATATTGAAGCACCGCGACATCATTCGCCGGATCAATGGTGACCGGCGTGAACACCGGCGCCCCGGCGAGGACATCGGCATCTCCCGTCACACGGCCCACGACAGGAGACCGCGAGATGCTCGCCAGGTCACGCCGTTTGAACACCCTGAAGAGCAGCGACTTGGCCGTGGGCAGAAGATCGGCGAACGAGCACACCACCGCCCGTGAAAGCATGCCGGACTGAAGCAGCCCCTCGACCTTGTCGAACAGCATCTTCAGGTCGAGCGTCACCATCAGCTCGGTTTCGCTGTCGCGCACCTGCGCGGTCAATTCTTCCAGTGTATAGAGTGGGTTATAGTTAACGACTGTGCCGCCCGCCTTAAGCGTTGCGTAATAATAGATGAGAAAAGTCGGCGAGTTCGGCAGCAGCAGTCCGACCCGGGTGCCCTTCCCCACTCCCATCCTCTGCAGCCCGGCTGCCGTACGGTCAACCAGGCGGCCGATTTCGGCATAGCTCAAGGCCTTACCTAGGAAGTTTGTGCACGGCTGGTCCGGGTATCGCGCGACGGCGTCGTCCAGGAACGCGAACACCGGACGGGCCGCGAATTCCTGGTCCCAGGCGACACCCTGGGGGTAGCTCGAAAGCCAAGGATACGCGGGCTCCGGAGCATGGCTGCCCCCCTTGCCCACCGCGGCATCCGCCTTCATCCGTTCAGCCCTCCCTGCCCGGCCTTCCTTCGGCCCTGCCCCCGCTCCCGGGCGCTTGGCCGCAGGCACGCCACCCCTTGAGCATTGAACACACTTTTGCCATACCATACTAGAGCAGTAGCACTCCGCATGTGGGACAAGCGGGCGGCGAATTTCGGTCGAGGTGACCGCTTTCGGCAGGACTTCGGGCTGGCGAGGCCGGTCGGAATCGTGCGTGGCTGGACACGTGGGCCGTTTACGGTTATGTGACGCGCCAGCTTGTTCTCCAGATCTGCCTGGACTACTGAGGGTCCAAGCAACACCGGCCCCTTTGCACCTGCTAATGCAGTGTGGGAGAGCGAAATGGATGAAGTAGCGACAAAGATCATCGATATTCTCAAGAAGCACATGAAGGAGCCACGCGACGACATCAACTTGTCGACCGCGCTGACAGACCTCAAGATCGAGTCGCTCGACCTTGCCATGATTGTGTTTGATATCGAGGATACCTTCGGTATCGAGATTCCCTACAATGCTAACGAAGAAGCCGCCGACTTCAAAACGGTCGGTTCCGTGGTGGATCGGGTGAAGTCATTGATGTCCGGATCCGGCGAAGGTGCAGCCGCTGGCGCCAAGGCTTCCTGAGAGAGCCACCTGAGTACACGCATACGCCAAGGCGCCGCCTCTTCGCGCCTTCGAGCCTCATTGGGACGTTAGGTCAGATATGACAAACGCGAACGGCGCGCGCCGCGTCGTCGTCACGGGCATGGGTGCCGTGACGTCGATCGGTCATACCGTTGACGAATTGTGGGCCGGCATGAAGCGCGGCCAATCAGGCGTCAGCGAAGTGGGCGGGTTTCCCGTCGAGGATCTCAAGATCCTGATTGCGGCGCAGATCAAGGACTTCGATCATCGGGCTCGCCTCAAGGGCTCGAAGCGCGACAAGATCATCGTTCATGCCGACCGCTACTCCTGGTTCGCCGCCGCGGCGGCCGACGAAGCCGTCAAGCAATCCGGCCTCGAAGTTCCATTCGTGAACCCGTATCGCACCGCCTGTATCATCGGCTCGGGCGCGGGCGGTCTGACGACCTACGAGGTCGCCTATCGCGACCTGTTCATCCATAACAAGCGCGCCACGCATCCCCTGACGCTGCTGCGCATCATCGGGTCGTCCGCCTCGGCACACGTCGGCATCGAATATGGCGTAAAGGGCCCCACCTTCGCGACCTGCAGCGCCTGCTCTACTGCGACGCACGCCTTGGGCATCGCCCGTGACTATATCCGCCATGGCATGGTCGACGTGGCCATCGCCGGTGCATCGGAAGCCGTGATCAACTACGGCACCATGAAGGCCTGGCAGGCGCTCCACGTGCTGTCGCCCGAGGGTTGCTTCCCGTTCTCCAAGAAACGCAACGGGACGGTGCTCGGTGAGGGTGCCGGTCTGCTGGTGCTGGAGGATTACGAACACGCCCGTAAGCGCGGCGCGAATATCCTGGCCGAGCTCGTCGGCTACGGCATGACGTCGGACAGCAAGGACATGGTCAACCCGGACGTCGAAGGTCCGCGCGAAGCCATGAAGCTGGCGCTCGAAGATGCCGGGCTCAAGCCGAGCGATATCGACTATCTCAACGCGCACGGCACCGCGACGACGATTAACGATCTCAACGAGACGAACGCCATCAAGGAAGTGTTCGGCGAGCATGCCTACAAGCTGGCGATCTCGTCGACCAAGTCGATGCACGGCCATCCGCTCGGCGCAGGCGGCGGCATCGAGGCGACGGCCTGCATCAAGGCCATCAACGAGGGATGGGTCCCGCCCACCATCGGATTGGACGAGCCGGGCGAGGGCTGCGACCTCGACTACATTCCGAATGTCGGCCGCGACATGAAGGTCAACTACACGATGTCAAACTCGTTCGCGTTCGGCGGCCTCAACGCGGTGGTCATTTTCGGCAAGCCGCCGGCCTGACACGTCGCCGCAGCCTGATCCGCGACAACGCTCGCATCGGCCGCTAAAGTCGGGCCGATGCCGACCAATCTCCTGCGCAACAGATCCCGCAAGCCCGCGACGGCAGCCCATGCGGCTGCCTCGCGTGACGCTTCGAGCCCCCGTGCCGAGCGCCTTGCGGTGATCCGTTCCGGCAAGGTCCAGGTCCGCGTCCGTCTTCTCGATACACCAACGGCCGACCGGATCTGGCGCGCGTTGCCGATCTTCTCCACGGTCCAGCTTTGGGGGCAAGGCGAGGTCTTCTTCGAGACACCGGTCGAAAGTGGCCGCGAGCGCGGTGCGAAGGTGCTCGTTCAGGCTGGCGAGATCGCCTTTTCTCCGGATCGCGATGTCATCTGCATCGCATTCGCGCGGACACCGACGTCGCGCAGCGGAGAGCTGCGGCTGTGGTCGCCGTCGAATATCTGGGCGCAAGCGCTCGACGATGTCGGGGCCTTTGCGGGCTTGCGGCCGGGCGAGAAAATCGAAGTGCGAGCCTTGAGCGAACGCACGACCTGAGCGAATGGCCGCATGCTTACTGGGCCGCCTCCACCACGAACTGCAGATCGGCAAGGCGCGCATAAAGACCGCCAGCACGCACAAGCGCCGCGTGTGTCCCCTCCTCCACGATGCGGCCGCCGTCGAACACCAGAATCCGGTCGGCCTTCTGGATCGTCGCCAGCCGGTGCGCAATCACCAGCGTGGTGCGATTCTTCATGACCTGTTCCAGCGCCCCCTGAACTGCGGTCTCGCTTTCCGCGTCCAGCGCACTCGTTGCTTCGTCGAGCAGCAGGATCGGTGCATTGCGCAGAATGGCCCGGGCGATCGCGATCCGTTGACGTTGGCCGCCGGAAAGCGACACGCCGCGCTCCCCAAGCCGGGTCTGATAACCCTCCGGCAGCGCGGAGATGAAACGATCGGCCTGCGCGGCCGCCGCCGCCGCGATGATATCCGTCAGGGAGGCATCAGGCTTTCCGTAGCTGATATTGCCCGCGATGGTATCGGCAAACAGCGCAACCTCTTGCGGTACCAGTGCCATGCGACTGCGCAGCGCCGACACGTCCGCGCGGCTGATCGGCACACCATCCACGCGAATCTCACCGCTCACCGGGTCGAAGAAGCGCAGGAGCAGATTGAATATCGTGCTTTTTCCGGCGCCGGATGGTCCGACCAGCGCCACGGTCTCTCCAGGTTGCACCTCAAATGATATGCGATCCAGCGCCGAACTCTGGCGGTTTGGATAAGCGAAACTCACGTCGCGGAAGGCGATGTGGCCCCGCGCAGGCCGTGGCAGTGGCTGCGGACATTCCGGCGAACGGATCTGCGGCGTAACCGCAAGGAGTTCGGTCAACCGCTCCGCGGCGCCCGCCGCCTGGCTCATCTCGCCCCAGACTTCGGACAGTTCGGCCAGCGCGGCCGCAGCAAACACGGCGTACAGGACGAACTGACTGAGGCGTCCGCCGCTCAACTCGCCGCGCACGACGGCATCAGCGCCGAACCAAAGCACCGCGATGATGCTGGCGAAGACCAGGAAGATCGTAACCGCCGTCAGTCCGGCGCGGGCCTTGAGGCGCGCACGCGCGGCATCGAACGCGGTCTCGATGTCCTGCCGGAAGCGCCCCGAGACCGTCGCCTCGCTGGTAAACGCCTGCATGGTCCGGACGGCCGTGAGGTTCTCCGCCGCGTAGGCCGAAGCCTCCGCAAGCGTGTCCTGGGCGCGGCGTGACAGGCGGCGGACGGATCGTCCGTAGGCAATAAGGGGTAATACGATCGCCGGAATGGCCACCAGCACCATGCCCGACAACTGCGGACTGGTGATCAACATCATCCCCAGCGCCCCGATCAGCATGATGGTATTGCGCAGCGCCTGGCTGAACGCAGATCCAGCCGCCGCCTTGATCTGAGTGGTATCGGCCGTCAGGCGGCTCATGACCTCGGCCGAGTGCGTGCCCTCGTAGAAGGCGGGCCCAAGCCGGCTCAAATGCGCAAACACATCGGCGCGCAGATCCGCAACCACGCGCTCGCCGAGCCAGTTGACGAGATACATGCGGGCGGCGCTGGAGAAGGCCAGCACGGCTCCGATCAGCAGCAGCACCGCGAAATAGCGATCGATGAAGGCTTGATCGTGCCCCAGGAAACCTGTGTCGATGATCCGCCGGACCGCGAGCGGCAGCGACAACATCGCAACGGCCGAAAGCAGGAGCGCGACCGCCGCAAGCACCAGCTTGCCGGGATGACGCAGAATGTAGGGCTTGAGAGCCTGCAGCGGGCGCAACGAACGGGACGGACGCGCAGCAGGTTCGGTGGCGCCCTCCGGAGGCAACTGGTCCGCCTGTTCCCGCCTCTTACGCCGCTCCACCTCGCATTAACCTCGTTTCCCAGGCCCGATCCTACACCGGCGACCATGACTGCCCGGCGCGCCCGAGGCAAGCATCCCGATGTCCCCGCAAGCGCGACAAACGCTCACGACTTGTGCTGGCGGCGGGTTTCCATTATGAAGTCGCGCTGAGCCAATCCTTCAGTTTCCGCGACTGTCCGCGCACCGACGCGAGCGGACCCGCCATTGCCGAGAGCCGTGCCATGAAGAAAAGCGCCGACGTCCATCCCGACTACCACCAGATCAAGGTCGTCATGACCGACGGCACCGAGTTCACCACCTACTCCACCTACGGTGCAGACGGTGACTCGCTGACGCTGGATATCGATCCTTCGACGCATCCCGCCTGGACTGGCGGCGACCAGAAGCTGCTCGATCGCGGCGGCCGCCTGTCGCGCTTCAAGAAGAAGTTCGAAGGCCTGTTCTGATCGTCCGAACTTGGGTTCCGAGTTTTGCGGCCCGTGTCTCCCGGCGCGGGCCTTTTGCTATGCGCGGGTAGTCTCCGCAGTTGCCGTCATTTCCGCGAAGTCGGAAATCCAGGTCATCTCGCGGATTGCACAACACGTCCCGGTGTAGCGGACACGCGACTGGATGCCCGCCTGCGCGGGCATGACGGTGGAAAGACGGGGCGCCCCTCCCCACGCACGCTGACAAATGACGACAGTGCGCAGTCGTCCTCTGCCTCACACACCACCCACTCCGTCACGCCCGCGAAGGCGGGCACCCAGACGGGCTTCCGAATGCGATCGCGCGGTAAGCTGGATTCCCGCCTCCGCGGGAATGACGGTGGAAAGGCGGGGGCGGCCC
>JAFAFW010000015.1 GCA_023423275.1 Pseudomonadota bacterium | reverse complement strand
AAGTCTTTGAGTTTCTCGCACATGACGCGACCGCGCTGCTCGGCACGGCTGCGATGCACGATCATGGATAGCGCGTCGACCGGTTCAGCATTGACCAGGATCGACATCTTGACGAGGTCGTTCTCCTCATAGCCGATCATCTGGTAGTCGAACGAGGCATAGCCGCGGCTGATCGATTTCAGCCTGTCATAGAAGTCGAACACCACCTCGTTGAGCGGCAGTTCATACACCAGCATCGCGCGCGTGCCGGCGTAGGTCAGGTTCTTCTGACGCCCGCGACGATCCTGGCACAGCTTCAGGACGGCACCGAGATACTCATCCGGCACGAGAATGGTAGCCTGGATCCATGGTTCCTTGATGTGCGCGATCTTCACTGGATCGGGCATGTCGGCCGGATTGTGCAGCTCGATCATCGAGCCGTCGTTCATGTGGATATGATAGATGACGCTCGGCGCGGTCGTGATGAGGTCCATGTTGAATTCACGCTCGAGACGCTCGGTAATGATCTCGAGGTGCAACAGGCCGAGGAAGCCGCAGCGGAAGCCGAAGCCAAGCGCGGCGGAGGTTTCCATCTCATAAGAGAAGCTGGCGTCGTTGAGGCGCAGCCTGGCCATCGCTTCGCGCAGATCCTCAAAGTCAGCCGCGTCGATCGGGAACAGGCCGCAGAACACGACGGGCTGCACGGGCTTGAAGCCCGGAAGCGCCTCTGGCGTGGGATTCTTTTCGTCGGTGATGGTGTCGCCGACGCGGGTGTCAGCGACCTGCTTGATGGCGGCGGTGAAAAAGCCGACCTCGCCGGGACCGAGCTCAGCCAGCATCTCCTGCTTCGGGCGGAAAATGCCGACGCGCTCGATCTGATAACTAGTGTCGGAGGCCATCAGTTTGACCTTCTGGCCTTTTTTCATAACGCCGTCGAGGATTCGGACCAGCACGATGACGCCGAGATAGGCGTCGTAGAAGCTGTCGATCAGCAGCGCCTTCAGGGGCTTGTTGCGCTCGCCCTTGGGCGGCGGCAGGCGCTCGACGACGGCTTCGAGCACCGCTTCGACGTTGAGGCCGGTTTTTGCAGAGACGCCCACGGCCTCGGAGGCGTCGATCCCGATGACATCCTCGATCTGCTTCTTGACGCGGTCCTCGTCGGCCGACGGCAGGTCGATCTTGTTGAGGACCGGCAGGATTTCCAGGTTGTTGTCGAGCGCCTGGTAGACGTTGGCAAGCGTCTGCGCCTCGACGCCTTGAGAGGCATCGACAACCAGAATGGCGCCCTCGCACGCGGCTAGTGAGCGGGACACCTCGTAGGCGAAGTCGACGTGGCCGGGCGTGTCCATCAGATTGAGTTGATAGATCTTTCCGTCCTTGTACCGGTAGTCGAGGCGGACCGTCTGGGCCTTGATCGTGATGCCCCGCTCACGCTCGATCTCCATGGAATCGAGGATCTGCTCCTTCATCTCGCGCGAGGTGACGTTGCCGCACAGCTGGATCAGCCGGTCGGACAGCGTGGACTTCCCGTGGTCGATATGGGCAATGATCGAGAAATTGCGGATCAGCGATGTGTCGGTCATGGGCGCTAGATAGCAGCAGACCCCGCACTGCAAAAGGGGCACGAGAGCCCGACCGCGGTCCGGACCCTCTCGATCTCTGACCTGCGCATTTGCCGTCATGCCCGCGCAGGCGGGCATCCAGGTCACCTTGCCATCGGCTGACGCCTGAATCGGCAATCGCCGGCCGCGTGCAATCCACAATTTCAAGCCGCCGCCGAAGGGACGTGGCTAGATTCCCGCCTTCGCGGGAACGACGGAAGTGGGTTGGTCCGGCTTTACCTCAAATAATGGCGGCGCGGACTTTGGCCGTGATCCATTCGCTGAGGACGACGGTCACCAGGATCATGAGCAGAATGATCGTCACTTGCGGCCATGCCAGAACATTGAGAGAGGCTTCCAGAGCCAGTCCGAGACCACCCGCGCCAACCAGCCCCAGAACCGTGGATTCGCGGATGTTGATGTCCCAACGGAACAGGCAAATGGTTGCAAAGGCGGGAAGAAGCTGCGGCACCATGCCGTAGGTCATGACCTGTGCCGAACTCGCCCCCGTGGCGCGGATGGCTTCAACCTGGCTCTCGTCGATTTCCTCGATGGCCTCGTACAGCAGCTTGCCGATGAAGCCGACTGAGCGCAGCGCGATAGCGATAATGCCGGCGAGCACGCCGGGGCCCAGGATGGACACCAGCAACAAGCCCCAGATGAGCGCGTTGATGGAGCGTGACGAGACGATGATCAGCAACGCCAGCGGCCGGATCAGAACCGCGCTCGGGGTCGTATTGCGGGCAGCCAGAAACCCGAGCGGTGTGCCGAGGAGGATGGCCAGGCCCGTGCCAAGCGTGGCGATGTTAATCGTGTCCCATAGAGGCAGCCAGAGCGAGTTGGCATAGCTCCAGCGTGGCGGCAGCATGCGGCCGAAGATGTCGGCGGCCTGGGTCGGCGCATCCCATGCGAACGCCCAGATCGTCGTCTCCGTCATGACGCGCCAGCAGTAGACCGTCAGCGCGACGAGGGCGAGCCAGCCGAACCAGCGCAACAGGCTGCCTTCGGTTGTCAGCAGCCGCCAATGCTTTCTGCCGTCGGGAAGCGCGACCACCGGCATATCACTGGATCCTTCGGCGGATGATGCTGGAGACGTACTCGCAGGCCATGACGATGACGATGATCAGCATCAGGATCGCGCCGGCGCTGTCGAACTCGTAGCGGTCGAGCGCGGTGTTCAGCGTTGCGCCGATGCCGCCCGCGCCGACGATGCCAACCACGGCGCTTTCGCGGAAGTTGATATCAAAGCGGTACATGGACAGGCCGATCAGGCGCGGCATCACCTGACTGGCGATGGCATAATCGACAAGCTGCCACCAGCTTGCACCGGTTGCGCGGATGGCCTCGACTTGCGCCGGGTCGGCTTCCTCGATGTCGTCCGCCAGCAGCTTGGCCAGGAAGCCGATCGTCGACAGCGACAAGGTCAGAAAGCCGGCCAGCGGCCCGAATCCGAACATCGCGACGAAGAAAATGGCGATGATGATCTCCTGGAAGACACGGGCGAGCGCAATGATCGCCCGGCAGATCGTGTAGAGCCACAGCGGTGCGAGATTGCGGGCGGCGCCAAGCGCCACCGGCACCGACAGCGCAATCCCGGCGACCGTTGAGGTCACCGTCATCGTCAGGCTCTCGATCATGCCTTGCTGGATGTCACTCCAGCGTGACGTGAAGTCCGGCTGAAAGAAGCCAGCAAGAAACCGCGCCGAACGTTGCACGCCCTCCGACACGCGGGTCCAGTTCACGTCGACGGACGCCAGGGCGAGGATCAGGTAGACGGTACCGCCAATGATCAGGCTCCAGCGCAGTACGGCGCTGGTGATCAGTGGGGGCGGCTGCCAGGTCGAGGGATAGCGGCGAGCGGCGATGGCAGTGTCCATGGGCTATTGGATACTCGCCTCGAGTTTGCGGTCAGCCTGATGTCGCTCGGCCTCGTCGTCTTCGGCATCTTCACCGGTGGACTGGATGCTTTTGCTCCAGTCCTCCTCACCATAGATGCGGGTCAGCACCTCTGCGTTGAGGCCATCGGAGGGGCCGTCGTAGACGACCTTGCCAGCCTTCAAACCAACGATCCGCTTCAGGAAAAGCTGCGCGAGGCCGACGTCGTGGATATTGACGATGGCCGCGAGCTGACGCTCGTCGCACAGCTCCGTAAGCAGACGCATCACCTGCCGGGACGTCTTCGGGTCGAGGCTGGCGGTGGGTTCGTCGATCAGCAGCAGATCCGGCTCCTGGACCAGGGCTCGCGCTATTCCGACACGCTGGCGTTGGCCGCCGGAGAGCTGATCGGCGCGCTTGTCGATATGATCCAGCATACCGACGCGATCGAGCAGCGTGAACGCGCGCTGAATATCGGTCTCCGGAAATTTTCGCCGGTAGCTTGCCCAGAATCCGACATAGCCGAGCCGGCCGGACAGGACATTCTCCATCACAGTCAGTCGTTCGACCAGCGCGTATTCCTGAAAGATCATGCCGATGCGGCGGCGCGCCTTGCGCAGTTCGGAGCGCGACAGGCGGGTGAGATCCACCGCATTGAGCAGAATGCGCCCCGACGTTGGCTCGACCAACCGGTTGACGCAGCGGATGAGCGTGGATTTACCGGCGCCGGACGGACCGATCAGTCCGATCACTTCGCCGGGCCCCACCTCCAGGTCGACGCCGCCCAAAGCAGCGTCGCCTGTCCGGTATCGCTTCGTGAGCTGCTCGATTCGCAGCATCGATGCAGCCCTCCGTCAGATTACTTGCACGTGTATTTCACGCCCATCGCTGCGTCGATCTTGCGAACGACGTCCCAGTCCTTTTTGTGGGTGATCTCGATGAACTTGGCCTCGCCGGATTTCGAGAACTCGGCCTTTAGCTCCGATCCTTCCCAGGGGAAGCTGAAGAACGCCTCTTTGATCTTCGCCTGAAGCTCCGGCTTCAGATTATAGACCACGCCGTAGCCGGTGGTCGGGAATGTCTGCGATTTATAGATGCTTTTGACCTGCTCGGCCTTGATGACGTTGCGCTCGATCATTCGAGCCAGGACGGAATTAGCAATGGCTGCAGCCGGGTAGTCCTTGTTGGCAACACCGAGAATGGAATTGTCGTGCTTGCCGGAGAAAACCGCCTCGTAATCCTTGCCGGATTCCATGTTGAACTCGCTCTTGAGAAGAGCAGAAGGAGCCTTGAAGCCTGAGTTCGAGGTCTCGGCCGTAAAGGCCATCTTCTTACCTTTGATATCCTCGACCTTCTCGATGCCAGAACCGGGATAGGTGAGGATTTCCATCTCGTAACCGAAGGAATTATCGGCGCTCGCCATCATCGCGAACGGGCGGAAACCAGCGCAGGCGACCGCGAGCGGGTTGGCACCGGTGTTGAAACCGGCGACATGCAGGCGGCCAGCGCGCATCGCCTCAAGCTGAGCGGCGTTTGACTGGACGGGGAAGAACTGAACGCGCTTTCCGGTCACTTTCTCCATGTGCTTGATGAAGCCGTCCCAGACCTTGGCGTAGACTGCGGGGTCTTCGACGGGCGTATAGGCAAAGATGAGCGTCGACGGATCAATCTGGTCCTTGGGGTCGCTCGGAATATCGGCAATCAGATCACCATCGGTATCCTTGAACCGAGAATCGAGCGCCGATGCTGCACCGACGGACGCGGAAATCGCCAGGCCCAACGTCGCAAGCAATAGGAAAAAGCGGGAAAGCACGCTTTGCATATTCAGGTTCCTCCAACTGTCGCCGCTTGTGAACAGGTCGCGGGTTATCGGGCCAGATTAACAGTTTCATGACAGTCAGTGGAAGCCATGTTGCAAACCTGCAAACTGAGGAAGGACCCATCATCGGTTCCTGGGCTTCGCACGGCTTGTGGGACGTGCCGCAATCGGATCGTCCGGCCAGGGATGCTTGGGATAGCGCCCCTTCATCTCGGATTTCACGGCCGCCCAGGAACCGCGCCAGAAACCGGGCAGATCGCGTGTAATCTGAATGGGGCGGTGCGCCGGTGAAAGCAGGTGCAGCGTCAGCGGCAACCTGCCGTTGGCGATCGCTGGATGACTGTCGATGCCGAACAGTTCCTGCACGCGAATGTGCAGAGCTGGAGCATCAGGCCCGTCATACTGGATGACGTGATTGTGACCCGTCGGCGCTGCGAAATGCATCGGCGCTTCCGCATCGAGGCGACGGCGTGCCTCCCACGGCAGCAGACCATCAAGCGCGGCGGCGAGATCCTCGGCGCTGATGTCCGCCAAGCGGGTTTTGCCGGACAGATAGGGGGCGAGCCAGCCGGTCACTGTGGCTGCTAGTGCCGCATCGGAAAGGTCGGGCCACGCCTCCGGAGCAACGCTTCGCAGAAACGCGACGCGTTCGCGGAGTTGATGCTGGGCTTTGCTCCAAGGAAGGCGATCCAGTCCCAAGCTCGCAATCCCGCTCGCCAACGTATCCGCCGCGCGCTCGGCCGGAACCGGGCGCGGATCGCTTGAGAGCGCGATGGCATCCAGCCGCCGGACGCGCCGCGCACGCAAGGCCGCGGCGTTGCGGTCAAATGTGGTCTCATCGCCTTCGGTGATGCGATCTGCGGCGATAGCCACGATCTCGGCCTCATCGCTCGCCGCCGCCAGCAAAATCCGGCTTGCTGCTGCACTCCCCTGAAGCTCGGCGACAACAAGATAGGGAGCCCGCGCCAGGGGGTGGCCGGGATCCACCGACGCGCCGCGCCCGTTGGCGAGAAGGAATTGGCCGGGCGCCCCGCGCGCTTTTGCGATCCGCTCGGGATAGGCCAACGCAAGCAGTGCCGCCGTTGATGGCAGTTCGGAATGCTCCATCCGCACCGCGTCGGCTGAGGTTGTGCGTGCCCAGTTTCCCGATAGACGCCGCATATCCTCCGCGCGCCGGGAGCGATCCCGCTGGAAGGTGGTCAGACGGGAGGTCAGGTCCACATCGTTTCCGCCGAGACCACGTTCGACGATGATAGCGGCGATCGCCGCCGCTTCTTCGGCCGCGCCAAAGTCGGCGGCGGACAGAACCATCCGGGCGAGCCGCGGCGGCAGCGGCATCGTGCGCAGCCGGTGGCCCATTGCCGTCAGACGGCCATCGTCATCAAGCGCGCCGATGCCAACCAATTCGCGCCGCGCGGCTGCGATCTGGGTAGCGCCGGGCGGATCGAGCCACGTGAGCTGCTGGGGATCGGTCGTGCCCCAGGCGGCACAATCGAGCAGCAGGCCGGACAGGTCCGCATTGCGGATTTCCGGTTCGGCGAAAGCGGGCAGGCTGGCCGTGGTCGGCTCGTCCCACAGGCGGTAGCAGATCCCCGGCTCGGTGCGGCCCGCGCGCCCGCGCCGCTGGTCAGCCGAGGCGCGTGACACCCGCACCGTTTCCAGGCGGGTCACGCCGACGTCGGGTTCGTAGCGGGGTACGCGGGCGAGGCCGCTGTCGATGACGATGCGAACGCCATCGATCGTCAGTGAGGTTTCGGCGATGGCGGTGGCGAGGACGATTTTGCGTTCGCCGGGCTTGGCCGGGGCAATGGCCTGGTCCTGCGCTCGCATGTCGAGGCCGCCATACAACGGTGCGAGTGTCGTAGCGGGATCGCTGATGCGTTCGGCGAGCCGTTCGGCAACGCGACGGATTTCGCCTTGTCCGGGCAGGAAGGCCAGGACCGAACCGGGTTCGGCGCGCATCGCAGCGACGATCGCTGCTGTCATCTGATCTTCGATCCGTTGCGATGGATCGCGGCCCATGTAACGTGTTTCGACCGGGAAACTGCGGCCTTCGCTTTCAATCACCGGCGCATCACCGAGCAGGCTTGCGACCCGTGCGCCGTCGAGGGTGGCCGACATCACGAGAATGCGCAGGTTCTCGCGCAGGGCTGATTGCGCGTCGAGCGCCAGGGCAAGCCCCAGATCGGCATCGAGGGAGCGTTCGTGAAATTCGTCGAACAGCACCGCGCCGATGCCGGTCAGCTCCGGATCGTCGAGGATCATGCGGGTGAACACGCCCTCGGTGACCACTTCGATCCTATTGTTCGGGCCGACCTGCGAGTTCAGCCGCGCCCGCAGGCCGATGGTCTGCCCGAGGTTTTCCCCAAGCGATAGCGCCATGCGATTGGCGGCGGCACGAGCGGCCAGCCGCCGTGGTTCCAGAACCAGGATCTTGCGCCCCGCCAGCCATGGCGCATCCAGAAGCGCCAGCGGAACGCGTGTCGTTTTGCCGGCACCTGGAGGGGCGACAAGGACGGCAGAGGTGTTGGCTGCCAGGGCGGTGTCGATGTTACCAAGGACGGTGTCGATCGGAAGGATCGTGTCGAAACGCATAGGCGCAGATACGCGCGCAATCGGCGTCTGACGTCAACGGCCTGCGAGGGCCGGGATCAAATCAGCCGCCGCGTCCGCTCCTTATAGACGCGGTAGGCATCGGCGAACCGGGCTTCGAGGTGACGTTCCTCGGGGAGGATGGCGAGCCACGTCACCAGCAGCCCGAAGACCGGAGTCAAAAGCACCAGCCAGACGTTCTTGGTCATCTCGGCCAGCCCCAGCAAGATCAGCATGTCTGCCAGATAGATCGGATTGCGCCGGAAGCGGTACGGTCCGTCGGTCACCAGCGCCGATGCACCCGCATGGGGCAGAATGGTGGTCTGCGCCCGCCGCAGCGTCACCGCCGACCACACCAGCAGGCCGATGCCGGCGACGCCAAGTCCGATCCCGATGATGCGGGCTGTCAGGTCATCCGTTCCTGGCCACGAGAGCGGCACAAACCTCTGCAAGCCCCATGCACCTGCGATGACAAGGACCAGCAAAACAGGAGGCCATGGAAACAGGCTCGGCCGGTTCGGATGTGCGTTAAGAGGGGTTTCCGTCACGTTACGTGGCCTGACAAGGTGCAACAGACCACCTATAAGGTCTCAAACCAGAGCCGATACAAGAAGCCAGAGCCTCAGCAAGCCGGGTGGAGATGCCATGATCCCCAACGCCCTGCCCTCATTCAATTTCGATCTCGGCGAGACCGCCGACCAGCTCCGCGAGACGACGCGCTCGTTCGCCGCCGATGAGATCGCGCCGATCGCGCAGGAGGTTGATCGCACGGACGAATTTCCCCGCCATCTCTGGCCGAAGATGGGGGAGCTCGGTCTGCACGGCATTACCGTCGAGGAAGAGTTCGGCGGTGTCGGTCTGGGATATTTGGAGCACGTGGTCGCCATGGAGGAGGTCAGCCGCGCTTCGGCCGCTGTCGGCCTCTCGTATGGCGCGCATTCCAACTTGTGCGTCAATCAGTTGCGCCGGAACGGCTCGGAGGAGCAGAAGCGGCGGTATCTCTCGAAGCTGATTTCCGGGGAACACGTCGGCGGACTGGCGATGTCCGAGCCGGGAGCCGGTTCCGACGTCGTCTCGATGCGGACGACCGCCCAGAAGAAGGGCGATCATTATATCCTTAACGGCACCAAGATGTGGATCACCAATGGTCCGGGTGGTGATGTGATCATCGTCTACGCCAAGACCGATCCGGGTGCTGGGCCGCGGGGCATATCCGCCTTCATCATCGAAAAGGATTTTAAAGGCTTTCGTGTCGCCCAGAAGCTCGACAAGCTGGGCATGCGGGGGTCCAACACCGGCGAGTTGGTGTTCGAGGACTGCGAAGTTCCTGTTGAAAACGTCCTGGGCATGACCGGGAAGGGCGTCAACGTCCTCATGAGCGGCCTGGATTATGAGCGCGCGGTGCTGGCTGCCGGTCCTTTAGGCATCATGCAGGCGTGCATGGACGTCGTGATGCCATACGTGCACGAACGGAAACAGTTCGGGGCGCCCATCGGCACCTTCCAGCTCATTCAGGGCAAGGTCGCCGATATGTACGTTGCCCTGAATTCCTGTCGCGCCTATGTGTATGCCGTGGCCAAAAGCTGTGACCGTGGAGAGACAACGCGCCAGGATGCCGCAGGCGCAATCCTGATTGCTGCGGAAAAAGCGACGCAGGTGGCCTTGGACGCCATTCAATTATTGGGCGGAAACGGCTATATCAATGATTATCCCACCGGTCGGCTACTGCGCGACGCCAAACTCTATGAGATCGGCGCGGGGACAAGTGAGATCCGCCGCATGCTGATCGGGCGCGAGCTGTTCGAGAAAACCGCCTGAGCGATTTTCAACGGTCTGCAATGCCGGCGAGGGGGTTTTGTCTTGCTGATGGTTTGCGCTATCAGCAGGTCGCGATGATTTCAAGGAAGGCCTAGAGACGGATACAGATGTCGGGGTTTAGAGAAAAGTCATTCCACGAACGGCGCAACATGTCGGCGGAGGCCAAACAGGAGGCCTTCAAGAACTTCAGGGAACGGTCTTCACCAGACAATCCTGAATTCCAGAAGCGGTTGGCGGAGCGTAAAGCGATCGCGGATGCCCGCGAAGAGCGGCGGCTTGCCAGGATCGCCGAGCAGAAGAAGCTCGCCGCCGAAGCGGCTGCCCGCAAGGCGGCCGAGGAAGCCGAACGGGTTGCGCGTGAAGCGCGCGAAGCCGAGGAAGCTGCTGAGCGGGAAGTCGAGCTTGCGGCACAGCGCAAAGCCGAGCGCGATGCGCGTTATGCAGCACGCAAGGCGCGCAAGAAAGCGGGCGGCCGCGGGCGGTAACGGTGTGCGCTCCGGCCTGTTACGGTTGGAGCGCGGTCAGGGCCATTTCACGACCGGAGGCATCGACGACAGAATGCTGTCGACGTTGCCGCCTGTCTTGAGCCCAAAGATCGTTCCGCGGTCGTAAAGCAGGTTGAACTCGACGTAACGCCCACGGCGGATGAGCTGCTCCTCGCGGTCATCGTCCGTCCAGGGCGTCGTCCAGTTGTGCCTGACGAGTTCGGGATAAATCGTGCGGAACGCGCGGCCGACGTCCTGCGTGAAGGCGAACGCCGCATCCCAGCCGCCCATATCGTCAGGTGGTGTCAGGTAATCGTAGAAGATGCCACCGATGCCGCGCGTCTCCTTGCGGTGTGGCAGATAGAAATACTCGTCGCACCACTGCTTGTAGCGCGGATAATTGGCGACGGCGTGCGGGGTGCATGATGCCTGCATCGCGGCGTGGAACGCGATGGAGTCGAGATCTCCCTGCGTCCGCCGCCGGGCCAGGACCGGAGTGAGATCAGCGCCGCCGCCGAACCACCACTTGCTCGTGGTCACCATGCGCGTGTTCATGTGAACGGCGGGGACGTGCGGGTTCTGCATGTGGGCGATCAGCGAAATTCCCGATGCCCAGAAGCGCGGATCGTCCTTCGCGCCCGGGATCTGATCTCGAAATTCCGGTGCGAACTCGCCAAATACGGTGGAGGTGTGAACGCCGACCTTTTCGAAGACCCTCCCGGACATGAGGGACATGGTGCCTCCGCCGCCCGGTTTGCCGCTATGATCGGTGCGATTCCATGGCGTGGCGGTAAAGTGTCCCGCTGGGCGGTCAGCCAGCGGCGCATCGGAGGGCAATGTCTGTTCCAGGTCCTCGAAGGCGGATCGGATGTCGTCACGCAGGGATTCAAACCAGGCGGTTGCTTTGGCGCGCCGCTGATCAAGGAGCTCAGACTGAGGCAGCATGTCATCCCTTCAAGGTCATGCTTTTGACGCGTCTTATGGGTAGGAGAGTGGTCGAATTCAAACATTGATGTGGAACAAGCGTCACGCCCGGCCCAACGGCGGCGTGATGTCTGCGCGTCGCTGACGGTGCATGGTTCCCGGAAAGTATCAGATGTTCAAGTGGTTAGAATCTCGCATCGAGGCGTTTACGCGCGAGGATCCGACGCAGCCGCCGGCCACGCTGGCGGCCTTCTATTGGCATTTCGTGCAGCCGATCTGGCCCGCATTCGCGCTCCTTCTGGTGATCGGTCTTGCCGGATCGCTGATCGAGGTTTCGCTGTACGCCTTCATCGGCAACATCGTCGACCGCATGCGGGATGCGCAGACGCCGGCTACGTTCATTGCCGACAATATGCAGTTGCTGCTGTTGATGGGCTTCGTCGCGCTGATTTTGCGGCCGCTGGTATCGACGCTGCACGACCTGCTCAAGAACCAGATGATCTCGCCGCAGTTCAGCGCGCGCGTGCGGTGGCAATCGCATCGCTACGTGCTGCGCCAGAGCCTCGGCTTTTATCAGAACGATTTCGCGGGCCGTGTTGCCTCCAAGGTGCTGCAGACCGGGCATTCGCTGCGTGAATCCGTGCTGCAGATCATCGACGCCATCTGGTTCGCCGTCGTGCAATGGGGCGCGGCGCTGTTCCTGTTTGCCGATGCGGACTGGCGGCTGACGATCCCTCTGCTGGCATGGCTGGCCGCATATGGCATCACCGTCTGGTACTTCGTGCCGCGTATCCAGAAGCTGTCGTTTGCGGCCTCCGAGGCGCGCTCCAAACTGACGGGCCGTGTGGTGGACAGCTACACGAACATCCTCACCGTCAAGCTGTTCGCCCATGCCGACCGTGAGGACGAAAGTGCGCAGCGGGCGCTGGGCGATCTGCTCGAGAAGCATCTGGCCAGCCAGCGCAATCTGACGCTGCTGGAGTTCGTGCTGTATGCGCTCAACGGCCTGCTGATGGTATCGGCCACCGGCCTTGCCATCTGGCTGTGGAGCGCCGGTGCGGTCACGATCGGCGCGGTTGCGCTGATCGGCACGCTCGTCATCCGCCTGATCGCAATGTCGGGCTGGATCATGATGACGCTTGCCAACATCTTCGAGTCCATCGGTACCGTGGAAGAGGGCATGGAGACCATCAGCCGGCCGATCGAAGTCGTCGATAAGCCTGCCGCAAAACCGCTGGTCGTCAGCAAAGGCGAGATCAAGTACGAGGGCGTGCGCTTCCACTACGGCAGGGAAGGCGGCGTTATCGATGATCTGACGCTGCGCATCGCGCCGGGCGAGAAGGTCGGTCTGGTCGGGCGCTCAGGCGCGGGCAAGTCCACATTGGTGAGTTTGCTGCTGCGCTTCTATGATCTTGAAGGTGGGCGCGTTCTCATCGATGGCCAGGACGTCGCCGATGTCAGGCAGGACAGCCTGCGTGCGCAGATTGGCCTGGTGACGCAGGACACGTCTCTGCTGCACCGGTCGGTGATGGACAACATCCTGTACGGCAAGCCGGACGCTGGCGAGGCGGCGGCCATCGCGGCGGCGCGCAGGGCGCACGCGCATGAGTTCATCAAGGAGCTCGAGGATTTGCGCGGCCGCAAGGGCTATGCGGCGCAGGTCGGTGAGCGCGGTGTCAAGCTGTCAGGTGGCCAGCGTCAGCGGATTGCGATCGCGCGGGTCTTGCTGAAGAACGCGCCGATCCTGATCCTCGATGAGGCGACGAGCGCGCTGGATTCTGAGGTCGAGCAGGCGATCCAGGAGCAGTTCTACAATCTGATGCAGGGCAAGACCGTGATTGCCATTGCGCATCGCCTGTCGACGATCGCGGCGATGGATCGGCTGGTGATCATGGATGCCGGCCGTATCGTGGAGGAAGGCTCGCATCACGAGCTGCTGACAAAAGGTGGCCTCTACGCCGACCTTTGGGCCCGCCAGTCCGGCGGCTTCCTCGCCAAGGAGGCGGCGGAGTAAAGACGTTGAGCTACACAGTCGGCGTAAAATTGTGACTAGTTCTATATTATCCGTTGGCGGATTTGTTCTCATGGCCCACCTTCTGCCTCGAAATCGCGAATCGCGTTGCGAGGCAGACGGGGGATGGGATGCCAAGGCAATTTATCGCCATTGATGTCGAGACCGCGAATAGTGACCGGGCTTCAATCTGTCAGATTGGCCTGGCTGCATTTGATCAGCAAGGGATCGCTTGGGAGTGGTCGTCCCTGGTCAATCCTGAATGCGATTTCGACGCGAATAATGTTCGAATCCATGGGGTAGGAAGTCAGGATGTCGCCTCGGCGCCAACCTGGCCTGACATTGTGGAAGCGATCTCTCCCAGCCTCTCTGGGCGGGTTATTGTGAGTCATTCACGTTTCGATTGTGATGCCTCCCATAGTGCTTCGCTGCGCTACTCCAAAAAATTTCCCTCGTGTCGCTGGATGGACTCGATCGCGATTGCTTCCGTCGCTTGGCCGGAGCTGCCGCGGCACAATCTCAAAACGTTGTGCTCTCACTTCGGAATTGAACTTCAACATCATGATGCCCTGAGTGATGCCCGCGCCTGTGGGACCATAATGGCTCGGGCGATGAATGAAGCGGATTGGGGAACGGCGGAATGGATGCGCTGTGTCGGCGTGATTACACCCTCGAGCCGTCCCCAGACAGGCGAGAGGGCTCAAGCGAGGTTTTCCGAGAAGATCGAAGCCCGTGGGGTTGAGGGCGGTCCGCTCAGCGGTCATGTACTTGTTTGCACAGGTGAATTTGAAATCGGAGAAAGCGCTCTGGTTAATGTCGCAGTTGCGCTTGGTTGTGACGTTAAGGAAAGCTTCACCAAGCAGGCCACAATTCTGGTCGTCGGCTATCGAGACCCGACTCAATTCAATGGCAAAGAGAAGAGCAACAAACAGCTCAAGGCTGAAGCGGCCGTCGCCGAAGGCCGCAAAGTATCAATAATGAACGAGCGAGAATTCGTGAAACTGGCAAAATACTATCAAGAAACCAGCCGGCCTCTGCTCAAGGTATGAGCGAGGCCGAACGAAGCCTTATGGCTCCCGCCGGAAGAAAGTGTCGACGCGGAGGCCGGGCATCAGGGGCGTTTTCGCGTCCGGTTCGATCGTGACCTCCAACACTTCTATGTCGGTGGGACGGCGTGGACCGCGTTGGCTCATGCGGGGCGCGGCGAGAACGGGCGCCAGCGAGGTGACCTTGCCCTCGAACTCCTTGCCCGGAAATGCGCTGCTGCGCACGAACGCCTTCTGCCCCGGGCGGATCTTCGACACGTCACGCTCGTCGACTTCCGCCTTCACGACGATATTCGACGGGTCGCCAAGCGTGACGATCGGCTGTTCCGGCGATGGCGTGACGATCTCGCCCGGCTTGACGTGAACTTGCAAAACGGTGCCCTCGATCGGCGCGCGGATCCGGGTGCGGTCGAGCATGAGCTGCGCCAGTGCCACATCGGCCCGTGCAGCGATGACGGCAGCCTCGAAACGATTCGGGGCGGGCACATTGGCGCGCGATTGCGCGGTGGCGAATGCGGCCTGCTCGCGCTGCAGCCGATCCTTGGCATCTGTCAGACGTTTGCGCGCGTCGGCGACGAGCTGGCTGCCCCCGCCATCGGTCCGTTGAGTCTGCAGCGCCGAGTCCAGCTCATACCGGGCGCCGGTCAGCGCACGCTCGGCCTGAAACACCGCGTCTTCAGCACGGCGGACGTCATCGCGGCCGGACGTGGCGGATTGGGCATCGCGCTCACGCGTCTTGGCCGACGCATCAGCCTCCGCGGCCGAAAGACGGGCCCTGGCTTCATCGTCCTCAAGGCGAACCAGAACCTCATCGGCCTGGACCTTGCTGTTCACTGTGACGGGAGCCTGCGAGACCCGGCCGAGCATGGCGGCTCCGATCCGGATGTCTCCAGACTTGGACTCGACGCGGCCGGGCGCGGCGGCAATCCAGGCCACTTCCGGCTGGGCAGGGGCCGCGGATGCTGGCGGCGGTTTGGCGTCACTTAGAAAGTTGCTGAGAGCATAGCCGCCGAGAGCTGCAAGACCGAGCGCGCCGACGACGGCAACGGTCACCAAAAGCTTAGGCACGGCTGCGCCGCCGGAAACGTGGCCCGTTGCTGGCTGGGGATCTGGCTTCATATCCTTCGCTTGCATGACCATTGCTCTCTGTAACGGAATTTTTTGCGGCTCGTTCATCAACGATGATCTGGCCGTCCTCGATTTTTATGATGCGATCTGCGTACGCAAGGGTCCGGTGATCGTGCGTCACCGCCAGTACAGCGCGAGACTTATCCTTAGCGACTTCTGCCAGAAGTGCCATAACGCTTTTGCCGTTTTCACTATCAAGTGCTGCCGTCGGTTCATCCGCCAGAATGACGGACGGCGAACCTGCCAGCGAGCGAGCGATTGCCACGCGCTGCTTCTCGCCGCCGCTCATCTGCCCGGGGAACGCGTTCGCCCGATGGCTCAGTCCCACCTCGGCCAGCGCGCGTGTTGCGATTTGTGCGGCGTTCACGGCCGAGGCACCTTTGAGGTCGAGCGCCAGCATGATGTTTTGGGTCGCGGTCAGGGTCGGGAACAGATTATATGACTGGAACACAAAGCCCACGTGACGCCGCCGCAGGTCCGCCAGTCCTTCTGCGCCCAGTCCCGCGGTTGATTCACCTGCAATCTCGAGTTCTCCACGCGTTGGCGTCAAAATGCAGCCCAGGATGGACAGCAGGGTCGTCTTGCCGCTGCCCGACGGGCCCATCAACAAGGTCAGCTCGCCAGCCTTCAGCGTGACGTCGACCCCCTTGAGAACGCGGATCTCACCGGCTCCGGTTCCCAAGACTTTGACGATGTTTTTCGCGCGCACGATCGTCTTCGCGGGTGCTGCGCTTCCTGCGCGACGTATCTGAGCCGCCCGTTGCGTGTTCTCGGACGGCCTCTCGGAGGTGCCTTCGCGCACGGGCATCAGATCGTCGGTCGTCAACAACATAACAGGTCCCTCGAGTACGCCGTGACTTTCGGCTGCTTGGTAACTTGGCCGTGCTGTTCTCTGCGCTGCTTTGCGCGTCAAGGACATCGTTAACCGGAGGAGCGGATTAGCGCTGTTCCTGCTGGAACAGTGCACCACAAAAGAGGTCGCTTCGCAGAAGAGCTACAAGCTCGCTCAGTATTGGTTAATTGTCGTTTGCCGCAAACCTCTATACCGGCTGATGCGGCAAGGTCCAGAATCAACAGTCCGGAACACGAATACTCCGGCTCTCGTGTGACCTGGAGCCGGAGTACGTTTACGGTCGAAACAGGGCGGGAGTTTGCGCGCTACCGTGCGGCAAATTCGACGTTAAATATTCGTCGCTTTGCTGATCGAAAAGACATACTGGGTGATGGGCTTGGAAAGCTTCTGCGGCGCAATGCCACTGGCGGTCTCGTGACCGAACCCGACGACCTTCACCTTATGAACCTGAACCATCTGGTCCTTGATGAAGAACGTCCGGGTCTTATCGACGTATCGGGCGACCACCAACCGTCCAGTGATGCAGCGGGGCTTGTCTGAGCCGGCGTTGATCTGGGCCATGGCGCCCTGCAGATTTTCGCCGCTGCTGGCAAGAGTTACGACGGCATCGACATACGAGGGCCGGTCGCACACAAGACCTTTCGTCAGGAACAATTCGCCCTTCTCGACGGCTGCTGCCGGGTTCGCGAGCGCCGTACCGCCAGTAATGGTGGCGAAGGCAACGGCTGCGGCGGTCAGACGGCGATGACGGCTCATGGACTCCTCCTGGGACACATCTCCCGCACTGAATTTGGGGAATGGGAGAACTTCGATGTGCCCACAGTAGAAAGCGCCACGGCGGCCAACAGTTCCGTAGGGAACATTCTTAACCTTTCCGTGATCCCGGCCTGAAGGCCGGTAACGGAAACCAAACTATTTACGAAGCGTTAACAACGGTTGTCGTGCGGGCGGAATGACGCTCAGGGGCATGTAAATTTCATAGCGAATTCTTGGAGGTGCACGGTGGCCGCCAAACGGAAGCACCCTGAAGGCAGGTCTTTGCGGCGCTCGGCAGGGAAAAAAGCGCAGAGCCGCCAGACGAAGGTGGCAGCCGCCTCGACGCGCGACCGGCGCAGGGCAAAAGCGAAATCAGGCGCAGGTGACGACGTGTTTCCCACTCAGGTGATGGGATGGTCAGCGACCGCCAATGACCAGCTTGCTGCTCCCATGAGTGGGCTCTGGCGTGAAGTCATGGGGAATGGCGCCCCCACCCAGTTTGCGCAGGCCGTTGTTGAGTGCAACGCGGAAGTGGCTGCCCTGGTGGGGCGCCGGAGCCGCGCCTGTCTGGATTATCCCGCCCATCTCGCGAATTGCGTAACGCCGCAGCAGATGTTGGCGCAGCATTCGCAATTCATCCGGGAAATGCTGCTCGACTGCCAATCGACCAATGACCGCATCCTCAAAGCATGGTTCGAGAATGGTGCCGGCCGTTGAGCGCTGTTTGCGGCCGGCTATCCGTGTGAGAGCACGGCCGTCGCAATCCCGAGGTAAATGATCACGCCTGCCACGTCGGCGATCGATGTAATGAGCGGCGAACTGGCCGACGCCGGATCGAGATTGAATCGGCTGAGCAGGAACGGCAGCGACATTCCGATGACGCTTCCGACGATAACCACAAGCACCATCGTAGCGGAGACGATCATGGCGATGTCCGGGCCACCGCGGACGATGCCTATACCGGCCACGGCCACGGCCATCGTCAAACCGAGACCCGTAGCGACCAGCAATTCGCGGCCGAGCATTTTGCCCCAATCCGTCAGATGCACATCGCCGGTCGCCAGCGCGCGCACCATGAGCGTGGACGCCTGGGCGCCGGCGTTGCCACCCCCGGCGATCAGCAGCGGCAGAAAGAAGACCAGGGCGACGTGCGCCACGATCGTATCCTGGAACAGGGCGAGGCCTGCTCCCGAGAAGATATTGAAAAACACCAGCACGACGAGCCAGGAGATCCGCTTGCGGTAAAGCAGGCCGATGCCGGCTTCCTTCAGGCTGGTCGCGAGTGGTGTCACCGTACCGGACTTGTGGAAGTCCTCCGTCGCCTCTTCCTCGGCAACGTCCATGGCATCGTCCTGGGTGACGATGCCGACGAGCGCGTCGCCGCCGTTGATGATCGGCAGAGCGAACAGGTCATACTTGGAGATGATGCGGGCGACGTCTTCCTGGCCGTCTTCCGCACGCGCGCGGATGACGTGGGTGTCCATGATCTCGTCGACACGCGTATCGGCTTCGGCGACGATGAGGTCGCGCAGCGAGACGACGCCCAGCAGGCGGCGCGCATCGTCGACGACGTACGCATTGTAAATCGTCTCTTTATCCGGCGCGGCCAGGCGAAGCTGCTCCAGCGCCTGCCGGGCCGTGAGGTGCGGCGGCAGAGAGGCATAGTCGGATGTCATCACCGCGCCGGCGGTGCCTTCCGGGTAGGACGAGAGTTTGCGGATGTCCTCGCGCTCGGCCTGAGCCAATGCCGGGAGCAGCGCCTGCTGTTGATCGTGCGGGAGGTGATTGAACAGGTCGACCCGCTCGTCGGCCGACATTTCTGAAACGATCTTGGCAAACTCCGCACGGCCGAGCGCGCGCCCGACCTCGACCTGAATGTCAGGGTCGAGATAACCGAAAACGTCAGCACGCTCATCGAGAGGAAGCAGATACAGCAGGTCGCACCGCAGATCTGCATGCAGTTCCGTGATCAGGCTGGCGATGTCGGCGGCATGCAGGTTGTCGAGGATGTTGCGGAGGACACCGGGCTTGCCAGTACGCAGCAAGTCGCTGATTGCGGACACAAATTCTGCATCCACGACGCTCGAACTTTCGGCAGCCGTAGAGAGAAAATCCTGGGCCTTGGCGATATCTTGAGTCATGTCCGCCTCCTCACGGCCGCCTTGTCGGCAGCCGGTGGCGGACTGCGAGGGTTTAGCGAACCCTCAGAGCCGGCACGAGCAGCCGTGCAGTGCGGCGCATGGCGGCCGTCATTGGCCGCAAGTGTGCAACCTGAGCAAAGTCCCCGGAGGGACGACTACTGGGAACGTCCATTTCTGATCCAAATCCGTGATTTACGCCGGGGGCGCAGGGCCGCCGAACGTACGTGGTAGATGACGCGCGTCGCGCGCGATGTCAACTGCGGCGCATGCGGCAAGGCCCGATTTCGGGAAGTTCGTGGCCTTTCTCGACGCCGGGACCAGGGTCAGGCGATTTGCACCAGCATTCCCGCTGCGATCAGTGCGGCTGCGCCGGCAAACACCAATAGCCCGCGCCGTCCATTCACGAAGGTATCGGGAAACGGCTGCAACAGAAGCGGTGCGATCAGCAACATGCCGCCACCTGCGATCACGGCGGCGTACCAAGGCAGGAGCTTCCACGCGAAGGCCAGCGCGATGCCCGTCGCGAGGGTGGCCGCCCCGACGGATCCCCACATCAATGCGCTGCCGCCCGCTGTCCGCAACTGCGCGGCGCGATGCTCGGCGGGAAAGTGTCCGCTGACGGTCAATCCGTACAGCGCCAGCAGGAGTATTGCTGCCATGAACAGCAGCAGTTCGGGCAGATACGAAATCATGGGCGCGACCTTTCCCGGGCGTTGCGGACCGTATGCGGACGCTTGACCGTCTGCTCCGCTCCTCTTTAGCATGCACAGATATATCAGATAAGGCGCAAGCCACGAGGAGGGATCGAACCATGTCCAAGGACATTTCCAACGTGCAGGCAGGCGGCGCCAAAAAGCGCGAGAAACGTACGATTTCCGAAATCCGCGATTCCAAGCGGACCGGCGAGAAAATGGTCTACATGTCCGTGCCGGACTACACGTCGGCGAAGTGGGCTGAAATGGCGGGCGTTGACGTCGCCGTCGTCGGCGACAGCCTCGCTATGATCGCGCACGGCCACAGCTCGACCATTCCGGCCACCATGGACATGATGGTCATGCACGCGCAGGCCATCCGGCGTGGAGCTCCCAACACGTTCGTACTCGGCTGCATGCCCTACCAGAGCTACAATACGGTCGATCGCGCGCTGACGAATGCGACGCGCTTCATGCAGGAGGCCGGGTGCGATGCGGTGAAGCCGCAGGGCGGCAAAAGCCAGGCGCATATCCTCAAGGCACTCGTCGACTCGGGCATTCCCACGGCCTCGCATATCGGGCTGACGCCGCATACGATCGCGATGTTCGGTGGCTTCAAGATCCAGGGCCGTACGGCGGAAGCCGCGATGAAGATCCTGGAAGATGCTCTCGCCATCGAGGACGCCGGGTGCTTCATGCTTGAATTCGAGGCCGTTCCGGCGCGGATCGCCAAGCTGATCTCTGAACAGCTTGCAATTCCAACCATCGGCATCGGCGCGGGCGTCGGCACGGACGGCCAAATCCTGCTGTGTCACGATCTCCTGGGCGTATTCACCGACTTCAAGCCGAAATTTACCAAACGCTTTGCCAAGCTCACCGAAGTCGCCGTGGCCGGGATCAGTCAGTACATCAAGGAGGTCAAGGAAGGCGCGTTCCCCGACGATGATCACTCCTATACGGTCAAGGACGACGAATATGAGAAGTTCGCGTCGATGGTCGCCAGGCGGCGCCAGATCTGACCGGGTGCATCATTCAGGCGCGAATGGGTACCTTTTCCTCGGCGATTGCGCGCGCTAAGGGAGGGGACGAGCAATTCACTCTCCCGGAATGGCATTGAACGATGACGACGAGGGCAGGCGCACGCAACCAGCGCACGGGTACACGCGGTCAACCCGTCGAGCCACCGTCGGCTGCCGAGCAATCCGTCCCGCTGACGGAGCAGGCTTACCGGCAACTCGAAGAACAGATCGTCACGCTCAGGCTGAAGCCCGGTGAGTTCGTCTCGGAGCATGCCGTCGCCGATAGTTTGGGGTTCGGCCGCACACCGATACGCGAAGCCTTGCAGCGGCTCGCCCGTGAAGGCCTGGTGACGGTTCTGCCGCGCAAGGGGATTCTGGTCTCGGAGACCGATCCGCACCGCCAGCTTCTCGTGCTGGAAGTCCGGCGGGAGCTGGAACGGCTCCTGGCCAGATTGGGTGCGCAGCGCGCCGACGAGGCGCAACGCCAGCGTTTCGTCGAGATTGCGGAGGGGATGGACCGGGCCGGTAAGTCCAAGGACGATCTGGCCTTCATGCGGCTCGATCGCGAGTTGAACCTGCTGATTTCAGATTCAGCCCACAATGATTATGCGTCCCGCGCCATGCGTTTCCTGCACGGCCATTCGCGACGGTTCTGGTATCTCCACTACAAACAAGCGGCGGATCTGCCGCTCTGTGCGAAGCTACATGCGAGCCAGGCCCGTGCCATCGCGCAAGGTGACTTGGAAAAGGCCGGTACGGCCACCGACCGTCTCATCGATTATACCGAGACGTTCACGCGCGCGACCGTGGATGCCGAAATTCGAGGCAGCAAGGCTCCGCCAGCGCCCATCCGGAGACGGGTGCGCTGAACGGCAGACAAAGCGTCTGTGATTATTCCAGACCTTTGAGACGCGTTCCCGCGGCGGCCTGTCCCGCTTCGAAAGCTTTTGCATAGAGTCTGCGGGCAGTCGCGACGTCCGGCGCGGCGTTCATAATGCCCCATGCCGCCAGCATGTTCGGGTCGTAGGTCTCGGCCAGCGCCATCATGGCCTCTGCGTTGCCTGTCGCGGCGGCGCGCGCCAGGATATTGCGTCCTCCCGCCACATCGCCTGTCCGAAAGAGCTGCCTGCCCTCCGTGATTTCGCTGACGGCAGCGGGCGCCGCAGCCACTGTCGGGAGCGGGCTGACTGCCGGTGTTGCCGGAGCCGACGACACAGGCTCGGTGGCGGGCGGCGGCAGAGCCACGATCGGTGCGGGAACAAATGCCGGCGCTGCTTCCGCAGCCGGCGGGGCGGACGGCGCAGCCGCTGTCGTGGTCTGCGAGGGCGTCGCATCCACGGGCGCTGCAGCGATCTCCGGTATCGGTGCGGGCGCGGGTTCAACGGCAGTCGGCGGCGTAGAGAGCACCGGCGCCGCCGGCTGGGAAACGGGAACGAACGCCGTGGTTGACACAGAGCGCTGCTGGAGGCCGGAGGCGACCGGGTCGCCGGAGCGCGATGTGTCGGGGCTCAACACGGCCACGTTCGGTAACATGTTCGCCAGTTGGCTGACGGATGTGTTGTCGATGTAGCCGGTCATCAGAAGCACGATGGGAATGACGATCGCCAAGCCCGTGCCGAAGCCAAGTCCGGTGGCACGGAGCTGGTCAGAAATTCCACGTGATCGCGGCGGAGGTTCCGGCGGATTGCGCCAGGTTGAGGGAATAGGCATGGCCGCGTCGTCGTCTTCGTCGTCGAAGAAGTTCCGCGGCGGTGGCATGGCCGGAAGCGTGGTTGTCTGCGGTTCCAAAGGCATGCTGAACGCTGCAGACGCTGTTGCCGCCGGACGCGGGCGCTCGAACGTCTCGCGCGCCATGCCCATGGCTTCCGCAAGTTCGTCGACGAGCTTTGGCGGTTGTGGGCGCAGCACCTCGATGTCGCTGGCGCCTTCAGCGATGCCATGGCCGTTCAAATGCTTCACGACCCCGTTGCGACTGCCGTTCATCGACACCCCCTCAAGGCTTCGATGCTTGGGAATCTCGCAGACTCGCGCCTGCAGGACGTACCGTTCGTCCGATACCCAAGGCCGCCGCCACGCCGGCTAAGCCTACACATAACAACGCGAACTGAGGCCCCCAAGTCATTTTCCCCGGCCCCTGTATCCCAACTACCACGCTCGCCCTGCCACGCACAATCGAATAAAGGTCAGGCAATGTTATGACGCAGCGTGCCTGCGCGAATCTTTGAGTTCCAGGTCGCTTCGAGGGCGGATGACCATGATCATTCTGACTGCCGGCCTGATGCTTTTCTTTGCGGCTCATCTTGTTCCGACCAAGGCCCATCTCAAGCATCAGCTTGTCGAGCGGCTTGGCGTCGCCGGCTACAAGATCGTGTTTTCGATCGTCTCGCTCATTGGCCTGGCGATGATCGTCATCGGCTTTGGCGGTGTGCAGACGACGCCTGTCTGGAATCCGCAATTGTGGATGCCTCCAATCTGGGCGCGGCATCT
Organism: Pseudomonadota bacterium; assembly: GCA_023423275.1. GTDB lineage: Bacteria > Pseudomonadota > Alphaproteobacteria > Rhizobiales > Hyphomicrobiaceae > ZC4RG25. The sequence goes on along the minus strand of JAFAFW010000015.1, from coordinate 49,139 downwards.
TGCCTTCGCTCTGATGCTGCCGGCTTTCGTGCTTCTGGTGGCAGCCTACGTTCCCTCACGGATCCGGACCGGGATGCGCCATCCCATGCTGGTTGCCGTCAAGATCTGGGCGTTCAGCCATTTGCTCGCCAATGGCGACCTGGCCTCGCTGCTGCTGTTCGGCAGCTTCCTCGCCTATGCCGTCTATGACCGGATTTCCCTGAAATATCGGCCGGTTGCGGCGCCCTCGCCGGCCGGCCATGCATTGAACGATGCGGCCGTTGTGGCCGGGGGAGGGGCGCTCTACGGCTTCATGCTGACGATTGGCCATGCGCGCCTTATCGGCATGCCCCTTTTGCCCGGATGGGCCTGAAGGCCTCCGCAGCCGCAAAAGCGCCTGAAAAGCAGCGCAGCACAGCGGGCCAGCGCCGGGTTGGTCAAGCTCAGTGCTTCCTGCCGGGGCAATAGCCACGTTGGCTCGGCGAGAGCGGTGCGCTATGTGTACGTCGGCTCGGCCGACAAGGGTGTCCGGTCAGCGCGAACGGAGGAAACGTTTGAGAATGGCCGATGCACCGGATCCGATGATGCGGGAGATCAATGAGGAGCTGCGCCGCGAGCAAATGGCGAAGCTCTGGGATCGTTACGGCGTCTATGCCATCATCGTAACTGTTCTCATTCTCTTCGGGGTCGGCGGTTTCAAGTGGTGGGAAGCGCGCACCCTGGCGGCGGCCCAGGAGAACGGTGCCAGATTTGAGACCGCGTTACAGCTTGCCGGTGAGGGCAAGCCCGGCGAGGCGCGGCAAATCTTTGAAGCGATGGAGAAAGATGCGCCGGCCGGCTACGCGGCGCTCGCTCGTCTGAAGATCGCCGGAGCCGCCGCGGCTGCCGGCAACAAGGACGAAGCGATGGCAGCGTTTGATGGCATCGTTGCCGATGCTGCCGCGGATACCATCCTGCGGGACTACGCCCGGTTGCAATCTGCGGCGTTGAAACTCGACACTGCCGACTTTACCGAGATGCAGAATCGGCTCAACCCTCTGCTGGGTGATTCGAATGCGTGGAGGCACAGCGCGCGCGAGCTGATGGGACTGTCAGCCTATCGGACCGGACATCTCGACGAAGCGCGTCAGACATTTCTCGGCCTGGCAGCTGATCAGAAGACGCCGGCCTCGATGCGTGAGCGCGTCAATCTTGTGATGGGACTCATTACGGCGTCGGAATCGGCGACACAGCCCGCAGCAGGTGGCGCGCCTGCCGAGCCTGCCGCAAAGGTGCAATGACGAGGTGGATTGATGGGCGCACTGGAACAGGGATCGCAGCGTCGCCGTATCATCGTCAGCGTCGTCATGATGGCCGCGGGGCTGGCTGGATGCGCGGACAGTCTGCCGAGCCTGCCTAAGATCGGTGATCTCAACCCGTTCGCCGAGAAGCAGCAGCCTCTCCCAGGCAAGCGGATCCCGGTCATGCAGCGGCCGGATCATATCGGCGGCGCCGAATTGGCCGCGGCGGGCAAGCCCATCGTTTTGCCGCCTCCTCACGTCAATGACACCTGGACGCAGCCAGGCGGGCAGCCGAGCAACTCGCCGGGCCATCTGGCGCTCTCGGGATCGCTGAAACAGGCCTGGAGTGCCGACGCTGGAACCGGGTCCACATCTTCGGGCCGCATAACCGCGAGCCCGATCGTCTATGACGGCAAGGTCTACACGCTGGATTCGACGGCGAAAGTCTCGGCCTTTTCGGCATCCGGCGGATCGGCGATCTGGCGGACGTCTCTGGTTCCCGAGAACGAGCGCGAGGCGGGCGGCTACGGTGGTGGCCTGGCCGTCGATGGCGGAAGGCTTTATGCGGCGACAGGTTTTGGAACCGTCGTCGCGCTGGACCCCGCAACCGGCAAGCGGCTCTGGGACAAGAATATCGGCGTACCTGTCCGGTCATCTCCGACAGCCGTCGACGGCAAGGTGTTCGTCGTCAACATGGACGGCCACGTCTATGCTCTTGCGGGCGCGGACGGCGCGGAACTCTGGAATTTCCGTGGACTGCCTGAGCGCACCAGCATCATCTCCAACCCCAGCCCGGCGGTTGCAGGCGGCGTCGTTGCCGTGCCCTATCCCTCCGGAGAACTGGTTGCCCTGAAGACGGCCGATGGCACACAGCTTTGGTCCGAGAGCCTTGCCCGGACGCGCTCGGTGTCGTCCATGGCCTCGCTGAGCGATGCCGGCCGTCCGGCCATCGATAACGGTGTCGTCTATGCAGTCGGTCATGCTGGCCGCTTGATTGCGACCCAGGCGCAGTCTGGCGAGCGGCTGTGGTCGCTGAATGTGCCTGGCACCCAGGCGCCTGCCATCGCTGGCGACAGCATCTTCGTCGTCGACACGGGAGGCCAGCTGTCGGCGATCACCCGGCAGGACGGCAAAGTCGCGTGGAGCGTGAAATTGCCGGGTACGAACACCTGGTCGGGACCGACGCTTGCGGGCGGACTGCTGTGGCTGACGTCGAACAAGGGGCAGCTTGTCGGCGTCGAGCCGGTTGCTGGTCGTGTCACGTCGCAACTCAGCGTCGGTTCACCATCTTATATTGCTCCTGTTGTCGCGGGCGGCCGGATGTACGTTCTGACCGATAGCGCGAAGCTGGTCGCGTTCAACTGAAGTGAAAGAGCAGGGGAGCACGTGACGGGGAGGCCCGGCGCACTCTCCGGTGAGAGCCCGTTGCATGACCCCCACCGTTGCCATCGTTGGCCGCCCGAACGTCGGAAAATCCACGCTTTTCAACCGGTTGACCGGCAAGCGCACGGCGCTCGTATCGGACATGCCGGGACTGACTCGCGATCGCCGCGAGGGGGAGGCCGAGTTCGGGGATCACACCGTCCGGATCGTCGACACGGCGGGACTTGAGGAAGCCGCGGCGGGCTCGATCGCTGCACGCATGCGCAAGCAGACCGAAGCGGCGCTCCAGACCGCCGACGCGGTGCTGTTCGTCATCGATGCGCGCGAGGGCATTACGCCCATGGATGCGGCGTTCGCGCGTGTCGTCCGTGCGGCGGGCCGACCCGCGATCCTGGTGGCCAACAAATGCGAAGGCCGCAAGGGGACGGACGGCTTCTACGAGGCGTTCGAGCTCGGCCTCGGCGAGCCGATTGCGATCTCGGCAGAGCACGGTGAGGGCATCGGTGATCTCGCACACGAAATTCTCTCGACCCTCGGATTGGGACGTGTCGAGCGCGATGAAGATGCCGAAGAGAGCGAGCCGACCGAGGAGCGCGCCGTCCGGGTGGCCATCGTCGGGCGTCCCAACGTCGGCAAATCAACCCTGATCAATGCGCTGCTCGGCGAAGACAGACTGCTGACCGGGCCGGAACCGGGGCTGACGCGCGATTCCATCGCCATCGACTTTGCCTGGCGCGGACGCAAGCTGCGGTTGTTCGATACCGCTGGTTTACGCCGCAAAGCACGCGTGACAGAGCTGGCAGAGAAATTGGCCTCCAGTGACACCGTGCGTGCGATCCGCTTCGCGGAGGTGGTCGTTCTCCTGATCGATGCCGAGCGTCCTTTCGAACATCAGGATCTCACGATCGGCGATCTCGCCGCCGAAGAGGGGCGCGCGATTGTCGTTGCCGTCAACAAGTGGGATCTCGTCGAAGACAAACAGAAGATGCTGCGTGATTTGCGCGAGACGCTCGCCGAGAAACTTGCGCAGGTGCCCGGTGTCCGGCTCGTGACGCTTTCAGCGCTCGCCGAGCGCGGTCTCGATAAGGTTCTGGAAGCTGTGGTCGAGGCTTACGAGGCCTGGAACCGCCGGGTGCCGACGCCGGAATTGAACCGCTGGCTACGCGAGGCGCTCGAACGGCACGCGCCCCCAGCTTCGAAGGGGCGGCGCATCAAAATCCGCTATATTGCGCAGGTTTCCACGCGGCCGCCGACGTTCGTCGCGTTTGCATCGCAACCCAAGGGCTTGCCGCAGGCTTACATCCGCTACCTGACGAAAAGCATTCGCGAAACATTCAACCTGCCCGGCGTGCCGATCCGGTTCATCCTCCGCAAAGGCGAAAATCCCTATGCGGACCGTCGTTGAACGGAAGTTCTTTTCAGGCCGCGCCCTGAGCATCCAGTTCGGAGGCTGTAACATCGGCCGCCGGGTTCGCATCCGGTAATTGCGCCGCTGTCACAAGAGCCGTGATGGCGGCGCGGAGGCTGGTCATCCGCTTCATGTTGTCGACGTCCGTATCGTGCACGGCGTCGCGCGGGCCCACGCCCCACGTCCCGATCCAGATCGGCAGCGTCGGCTGTCTGCGGCGCAGGCGGCGGATCAGAAACCGTTCGTAGGCGGCGGACGGAGCACTGTCGAGGTTCGAGAGAATAGCTACGCGGGACTGCCCCAGATCGAGGTCCGACATGCTGGTGGGCGTCAGAGCCTGCGATTCCAGTACGCGGGCCGCAATGCCGTGCTTGCGCGCGAGATGCGCCAGCATTTCAGCGGCCGCGTGCTCGAGCGGATTGCGCATGGCGATGCTGAGCAACGGAGATTCGCTCCGCCAAGGCTGTGCCAGCATATCGGACTCTAGAACCGGCGGATCGGGTTCGAGGCCTTCCCCCTCGGGGGCGTCGTCCTTTTCTTTCTTCTGGACGCCGAGCCCGTCGTCATCGAGTTCTTCAACCAGCTCTGTGATCAATTCGTGCATTTCGGTGAGCCGATCGCCACTAAAGCGCCCACGCTTTGCATCGGCTTGCGCCAGAACGAGTGCCGGAATCGCGACGTCATCGAAATAGTTGATCAACGTATCCTTCTTCAGAAATTTTTCGGCATCGAACGTGATCTCATCGATGTCACCGGCCAGAAGCCGCTGATAAAAGCGCTGCGGCGGGGTAAGGGCCGGTTCATCGCCGAGCATGACGTAGAGAAAGTTGAGCCGGGGGACGTGCCGGCCCAGTACGATCAGGCATACCGTCAAGGGAATGGCGAGCAGCAGGCCGATGGGTCCCCAAAGCCACGTCCAGAACGAAGCCGATGCGACGACGGCGAGCGGCGACAGGCCGGTCGAGGTGCCGAGCAGCAGAGGTTCCAGGACCTGCCCCATCGTGAATTCGCCGACGACATAGACGGCCAATGTGATCGCGAAGATCGACCACCCGGGAACCACGGCCGCGGCGAGCAGAACTGGAAACAGCGCTGCAATGATCGAGCCGATGTAGGGAATATACCGCATCAGTCCGGCTAGGATTCCCCAGAGGATCGGATTGGGGATGCCGATCAGCCAGAGGACGATGGTCATGACTGTGCCGTAGGCGATGTTCATCACGGTCATCGTCAAAAACAGGCGGCTGAGTCGTTCGGCGGCGTCGGACATGGCGGTCGTTGTCCGTTCGAAATCTTCACCCCCGAACAGCCGGATGAAACGATCGCGAAGGTCCTCGCGCTGCATCAGGATGAAGCCGACGAGAAGCACAACCAGACCGGTCCGGGCCAACGGCTCCAGCAGCGGCGAGATGATGTTCTGGTAGTACTCAAGTGTGCGCGGCGGCGGGTTATGAATTTCCACGGGAATAGGCCGCGACGTGGCATCGGTCTGGCGTTCGCCTGGTGTCAAGGGCTTTTCCGATGGGCGTTCGAGCTCCCTGCTCAGTCCCTCCAGCGCCTCAGTTGCGCGCTCGATGACCCCAGGAGCTCCGGGGGGACCTTGCAGGCCCTGGATCTTGGAGCGCAGCGTCATTTCATAGCGCGGGAGTTCTGCTGCCAGCTCGGCGAGCTGCCGCCCCATGACGGTCCCGACGCCAGCGATCGCAGCGAAGGCAACGACCACCACCAGGAGCACGGCGGGCGCGCGGGGCACCCGCAAACCGCGCAAAGCAACGACGATAGGGCTGAGCGCAAAGCTCAGAAGTATCGCGAGCGCCAGCGGAATGAACAGCTCGCGGCCGAAGTAAAGCGCGCCAATCACGAAAACGGCCAACGTAACGGCAGAGGTCAGATTGGGCGCGATCGGTTGGCTGGTGGACTCCTGAACGATCGGCCTTTTCACGTGTGAGATCCCCCTCCAACGGTAACCATTCAATTGGGAACGCAGTCGAGGCCTGAAGCGTTGCGCTTGCCGGACAATAAAGACAGCCGCCTCTATTCCACAGACTGCAACGACAGCGATGCGGACACAAACCAGGAAATGGGGACGAAAAAGGACCGCGACCGTATGGACAGCCGCGGTCTCAGTACCTGGACGACTTTGCGTCCACGTCTAGGGGCACAAACCAAACGCGTACAAAGCGAAAACGTTCCCTGCGCGTAGATGGTCAATGTGACGAATTCTTATCTGCGCGCAGCAGACAAGCCGCTGCTCGGTATGGGGGAGGAAACAGCGGGAACCTTTGCATAGCGCGCGCGTTAAGGGCGGATGGAGGAGTTTAAGTCCTGTGACAGTAAATTCGACATCCAGAGCATGTGAGCGTCCGGCGTCCGGCAGTTCTTGCGCGAGCGAGGAGCTCATGACCGTATGGAGCACGGTATCCGTTGTTGCACCCCGCGAATGGCAGCCCAATCCGGTGATCTCACCCGAGGCCGCTGCCATGTGTGAGACTGATTATAAGTCCTTTCCACAACGGCCATGTGGCCAGCACATTGATTTTCACCGCATCCATTTTTCGACGGGATGGAAAAGGGGTCGTCACGATTAGACGATGAGCTCTGGGGCGACTCTAAAAGAGGGGGAAATGACCTACATACCTGTGGCGGATCGCGGGCCAACCACTGGAGCGCGCGGGCGGAAGGCCGGCGCCTGGACGGTGGCGGAGTATCTGACCGCCTACGGTATCGCTATTCTTGCGCCCATTCTGGTGTTCGCGGGTTTTCTTCTCCATCACTACAGCGCCATCGAACACGCGCAGCTCGAGCAACAGGTTCTTCAAGTCGTTCGGGCTTTACGCGCGAATGTCGACCGCGACCTGGGAGCCATGATCGGTACGCTCGACGCTTTGGCGACTTCTCCGACGCTGGCGAGGGATGATTTTGCGCGTTTTCACGCACATGCCGTGGCCGTGGCGCAGCTTCGGCCAAACCACGGAATCACCCTTTCGGATCCAAGCGGCCGGCGACTGGTGGATACGCGTGTTGCCTGGGGCGAGCCCCTTTCGACGGATGCTGACAGTTCCGTGCGGGCAAGGCTTCTGGAGACAAAAGACGCCTATGTCTCGAATGTGACGCCTGGAAAAGGATCCTTTTCCGTCACCATTCCAATCCGGCAATCCGGCCGGACCGCTTATCTTCTCTCCCTTTCGGTCGAGGCAGGCAGTCTCAATGAGTTGGTCAGCGCGCCGAACCTGCCTGCCGGCTGGTATGCCCGCGTGATCGACAGCCATGGTCGCACGGTCGCGGCGTCACCCAAGAGTTCCGAAATGAATTGGGCCGCGGTTTCCGCGCCGCAGGCTGCGGCAGATCCGATCGATGACGAGCAGGTGATCGAAGCGACCGATCAATCCGGCGACGATGAGCTTGTCGCCTTTGCTCATTCAGCACTGGCCGATTGGTCGATCGCGGTGGCTGTCGATCCGGATCTTGCGCGTCCGTCGATCTGGTCATGGCGCCTGTTCGCGATAGGCGGAGCCTCGCTGCTGTTGTTGTCCGGTTTGCTTGCGCTCTATTTTGGCCGCAAGCTCGCCAAGCCGATCCGCGACACGGCATTGGCTGCATCGGCTTTCGGCCGCGGGGAAACCGTTCCGCGGTTCGGCGCGAGGCTCCAGGAAGTCGACGAAGTTCTCAGTGCCCTGGAAGCGGCGTCGGCGCAGCGTTTATTGGCGGAAAGCGAGCTGAGAAATGCGCACGAACGCATGATGCTGGCGCTGTCTGCGACAGAAATGGGGATGTGGGAGCGCGATCTCACGACCGACAAGATCACATGGTCGGATGCCATGTACCGGATCTTCGGACGTTCAAAGGATCAGTTCTCCGGATATCCTGACGAGGTGCTGAGCTACGTGCACCCCGAAGACCGACCGAAGTTCCGTGAAGTGTATAACGACGCGATCAAAGGTCCGGTCGATACTTTCGAGCACGAGGCCAGAATCGAGCGGCCATCCGGTGAAGTCCGCTGGCTGTACCGCCGCGCGTTCGTGCGCCGCAGGCCCGATGGCAAGGCCGGCTCGGTGCTGGGCGTCGCAATCGACATCACGGAGCGGAAAGAAGCAGAAAACGCGAACGCCGAACTCGCGGCAATCGTCGCCTCGTCCAGCGAGGCCATCCTGAGTGTTTCGCTCGACGGAATGATTGCCACCTGGAACAGCGGTGCGCGGCAGATGTTCGGCATCGATCGCGACGAGGCTGTCAGCATGTCGTTGCGCGAGCTTTTTGGTGATGATCGCACTGCCGATTGGAAGCGATTACAGGAGGCGATGCTCGACGGCCGGACCATCAGGTTCGAGTCGGTGTGCCGTAGCTTCGGTCAGCGGCCCATCGAGGTCTCGATCACCGCCAATCCGGTCAACGGCGTTTCTCGTCCGGTGTCGCGCTATTCGGTCACCATGCGCGACATCTCCGAGCGCAAGGAACATGACCGGCACCTCGCGGGCGTTATGCGCGAGCTCACGCACCGGTCGAAGAATCTGCTGGCTGTCATCCAGGCCATGGCCCGCCAGACGGCGCTGCGCAGCGATAGTCTGGTCGATTTCGAAGCACGGTTCTCAGGTCGCCTGCAATGCCTGTCGCGGTCGCATGAGTTGCTCATCAGCCATGACTGGGAAGGCGCGACCTTGAGCGATCTGGTCGCGGTTCAGAGGAGTTCTTTCGGTCCGCGTCACAATCGCATCCGTGCATCGGGGCCGGATGTGTTCCTGCCGCCCGCGGCGATCCTGAATATCGGCCTTGCGCTTCACGAGCTGGCGAGTAACGCGGAGCGGCATGGGGCCTTGTCCGTCCCGACCGGACGCGTTGACTTGACGTGGAAAACCGAGGTCACGCGCGGCAGCTCGCCCAAACTGACGATCGTATGGCGGGAGATCGGCCGGCAGTCGGCCGGGGATCTGCTGCACAAGGGTTTCGGCCGCGATATCCTCGAGCATGTCACGCCCACCGCGCTTGGCGGAACGGTGGTTCTGAAGTCCATTCCGGATGGACTGATGTGGTCGCTTGAGATTCCCTACGATCGCTTCGCGCGCGTGCGCCGTCAGATCGTCGCTTAGGAGTTTCCGGGCTTCAGCCCCGCATTGCGCGCCGCTTCGATAGCGGGCAGCATCTGTTTTTCGAGCGCTTCCGGCGAGATCGGGCCGACGTGTTTGTAGACGATGCGCCCGGCGCCATCGACAACGAACGTTTCCGGCATGCCGTAGACGCCCCATTCGATGGCTGCGCGTCCATTGTCATCAACGCCGACCGCTCTGAAGGGATTGCCATAGCGACCAAGAAAGCGGCGCGCCGCAGGGGCCTGATCCTTGTAGTTGATGCCGAAGAGATCGACGTCCGCCCGACGCGTCAGTTCGACCAGAACGGGATGTTCCTGGACGCAGGGCACACACCACGACGCCCAGAAGTTGACGACCGAGACGCGGCCTCGGCCAAGGTCTCCCGGCGTCAAGCCGGGAACGGGCTGGCCGTTGTTGACGAGGTCGGGCACGGGCTCCAGGGTCAGGTTCGGAGCGGGCTTGCCGATCAGTGCCGACGGCAGGCGTGAGGGGTCTCCGGTTTGCAACGCGTAATAGAACATCGCCGCGATGGCCGCGAAGATGATGAGCGGCGCGATCACCCAGCCGGAGCGCTTGCGATGCTGTTTGGCTTGCGGTGGCGCAAGGTTGTGGTCTGTCATGACGTCCAGATCATGTCGCGTCAGGCGAAGGATGAGGATCTGTGGCCTGACCGGCTGACGAGCGACGCCGCACGCCGCGGGCCTCGAAGGCGTCCAGGCTCTGCTGTTGACGGCGGCCGTCGGTGATCAACCAGCCGACGAGCAGGGAAAGGACAATGGCCACCGCGCCATAGGACGCCCAGATGAAAGCCGCGTGCTGTCCGAGGTTCATCGTTATTCCCCCGCCGTGGCTTGCGCACGAGCCGCACGCTCAACTTGCGCCAGGGTCAGGCTCCGGACGCGGCGACGCAGGATCTCGTTGCGCATGGCTTTCAAATGCATCGCGAAGAACATGAGTGTGAAGCCGACCGCCATCACCAGCAACGGGATCAGGATGGACGTGTGGATGGCCGAGCCGTCAACACGCAGCACGCTGGCCGGCTGATGCAGCGTATTCCACCAGTCGACCGAGAACTTGATGACCGGCAGAATGACAACCCCGACGAGGCTCAGCACCGCGGTAAGCTTGCTGGCAAGGGACGCATCGTCTTCCAGCGCCGAACGCAGCGCTATCAGGCCGAGGTAGAGGAAGAACAACAGCAGTACGGAGGTCAGCCGTGCGTCCCAGACCCAGTAGGTTCCCCACATCGGCTTTCCCCAGAGCGAGCCGGTGATCAAGGCCAGCAACGTGAAGGCTGCGCCGATGGGGGCTGCGGCTTTGGCGGAGACGTCAGCGAGCGGGTGGCGAAACACCAGCAGACCAAAGCTTGAAATCGCGATGATCAGATAGCCCATCATGCCGAGCCATGCGGCCGGGACATGGACGAACATGATCCGCACGGTTTCGCCCTGCTGGTAATCAGCAGGCGCGACGAAGAATGACAGGTAGAGGCCGATGCCGAGCACCAGCGCCGCCAAGCCGGAGATCCACGGCAGGATCCGGCCGGACACCTCCATGAACCGCGTCGGGTTGGCGAGCCTTTGTGTCAGCGTCTGCATGGCCATGATCTAGGGCCTTCTCTTGGGTCGCGCAAATCACACGAACGTCGCGGCTGGTGTGACATTGCCTGAGGCAATCAGCCAAGCTGCGCGCGCAGGGCTGCTGCGGCGGCCAATGGTCCGATGACAAGGGAGGCGAGGCTGGTCGCGCCCAGCAGCGATAGCGATGCCGACAGACTGCCGGGCGGCGACACAACCGCGCTGACGGCCGAGATGCCGAAAATAAGGGTTGGAACGAACAGCGGCAGCACCAGCAGCGCCATCAGCAGACCGCCGCGGCGTGTTCTCAGGGTCAGTGCGGCCCCTACGCTGCCCAGGAAGCTGATCGCCGGGGTGCCGATCAGCACCGTCGCGAACAGAATTGGTGACGCGGCGAGATCGAGATTGAGCAACAGTCCGAGCAGCGGGACAAAAAGCGCAAGCGGCAGGCAGGTCGAGAGCCAATGCGCCAGCGCCTTGGCCGCCACCACCAGCTCAAGCGGCAGTGGCCCCATCGACAGGATCTCCAGCACGCCTTCATCACGGTCCGTGTCGAACAGCCGGCTGAGTGACAGAAGTGCCGCCAACAGGAGCCCGATCCACAACACGCCCGGCGCGATGCGGGAGAGCAGCTGCAAGTCCGGACCGAGACCCAGCGGCATCAGCGAGACCACCACGAGGAAGAAGCCGAGGGCTGTCCCGGTGGCGCCGCCTTCGCGCACGGCCAGCAGCAGGTCACGCCTGAGCAACACCCAGAATCCGTTAGCCAACCCGCTCATGCCATTCTCACGCTGGGGCGAAGCGTGAGTTCACGCGTGCGCCGCGTCAGTGCCATTGGCACGTGCGTTGCGATGATCGCCATGCCCCCACGGGCCACGTGAGCATCGATGACATCGGTCAGGATCGCTGTGGAATGGGTATCCAGAGAGGTCGTCGGTTCGTCCAGAAGCCAAAGCGGGCGTTCGGCCAGCAGCAGCCGGACAAGCCCGAGCCTCCGTTTCTGGCCGGCCGAGAGATAGCCGGCGGGCACGGATGCCAGATCGTCGAGACCGAAGCGCTCAAGCGCCGATGTCACGGCTTCCCTTGCTCCGGTCCCTAAAAATCGCGCCCAGAATGCTGCGTTCTCGGAGACGGTGAGGCTCGCACGGATACCGTTGGTATGACCGACATAATGCGCCCGTTCGGCGACCGATGCTTCCGGATCGCCAGTGGTCAGGCGGATGTTGCCTGCGGCAGGCGGTAGCAGCCCGGAGATCGCTTTCAACAGGGTCGTTTTGCCAGCGCCGTTGGCGCCGAGCAGCAGGATGCCCTCTCCCGCCGCGACCGTCAGCGAAAGCTCATGCAGAACAGTCCGTCCGCCGCGTTCGACCGACAGTCCTTCCACGGTCAAACCCGACTCATGAGGTCTGAGATATTTTGCGTCGTGATCGACCACGAGATTGCCTGCTAGGTTGCCGGGAACGCATGCCTGCCGGCCAGGGGGTGTAAAAGTTGGGCTGGTAGTGCGTGTGAGAGCCGACCTATATAAGGAGCAGGCTCTGATCGATGCTAGCGCAAAACGGGTTCCATTCCCTCCGTCGGCACTCCGGCGGCGCGGCTGCAACTGAAGGAGGACCCAACCGTGACCGCGCACGATTCCGCGTCTCAGGACAGCTTCAAAAGCCGCAAGACCCTTAAAGTCGGAAACAAGACCTACGCGTATTATTCCCTGCCGGATGCCGAGAAGAACGGCCTGGCTGGTATTTCCCGCCTGCCGTATTCGATGAAGGTTCTGCTTGAGAACCTGCTGCGTAATGAAAATGGCCGCTCGGTCGTCAAGGACGACATGGTTGCGGTGTCGGCTTGGCTCGACAACAAGGGCAAGGTCGAAAAGGAAATCGGTTTCCGCCCCGCCCGTGTGCTGATGCAGGACTTCACCGGCGTTCCCGCCGTGGTCGACCTTGCCGCGATGCGCGACGGCATGAACACGCTGGGCGGCGATCCGCGCAAGATCAACCCGCTGGTGCCGGTTGATCTGGTGATCGACCACTCGGTGATCGTGGACGAGTTCGGCAGCCCGAAAGCCTTCGGCCGCAACGTCGAGCTGGAGTACGAGCGCAATGGCGAGCGCTATGTGTTCCTGAAATGGGGACAGGGCGCTTTCGCGAACTTCCGCGTCGTCCCGCCGGGTACTGGTATCTGCCATCAGGTCAATCTGGAATACCTCGCGCAGACCGTGTGGACTGCGGATATCGGCAAGGACACCGTCGTTTATCCGGACACTCTGGTCGGCACGGACAGCCACACCACCATGGTCAACGGTCTGGCGGTGCTGGGCTGGGGCGTCGGCGGCATCGAGGCGGAAGCTGCGATGCTCGGCCAGCCGCAGTCGATGCTGATCCCGCAGGTCGTCGGCTTCCGGCTGACGGGCAAGCTGAAGGAAGGCGTCACGGCGACCGATCTCGTGCTGACCGTCACGCAGATGCTGCGCAAGAAGGGCGTGGTCGGCAAGTTCGTGGAATTCTTCGGTCCCGGCCTCGATCATATGACGCTGGCCGACCGGGCGACGATCGCGAACATGGCTCCGGAATACGGCGCGACCTGCGGGTTCTTCCCCGTCGATCAGGTCACGCTGGACTATCTGGAGCTCACCGGCCGCGATCCGCATCGCATCGAGCTGGTGAAGGCCTATACGCAGGCCCAGGGCATGTTCCGCACGTCGGATTCGCCCGATCCGGTGTTCACCGACACGCTGGAACTGGATCTCGGCGAGGTCGTGCCGTCGATGGCCGGCCCGAAGCGCCCCGAAGGCCGGATCGCGCTGGAGAATGTCGGCAGCGGATTTGCCGGTTCTCTGGAGACTGAATATCGCAAACCCGGTGAGCTCTCGAAGCGCTACAAGGTGGCGGGCAAGAACTTTGATCTTGGTCATGGCGATGTCGTGATCGCGGCGATCACGAGCTGCACGAACACGTCGAACCCGAGCGTTCTCATCGGCGCCGGTCTTCTGGCCCGCAACGCGATCGCCAAGGGATTGAGGCCGAAGCCGTGGGTGAAGACGTCGCTGGCGCCCGGATCGCAGGTGGTCGCGGCCTATCTCGAACAGTCCGGACTGCAGAAGGATCTCGACGCGATTGGATTCAACCTGGTCGGGTTCGGCTGCACGACCTGCATCGGAAACTCCGGTCCGCTGGCGCCGGAACTGTCGCAGACGATCAATGAGAACGGGATCGTCGCGGCGGCTGTTCTGTCCGGCAACCGCAACTTCGAGGGGCGCGTCAGCCCGGACGTGCAGGCGAACTATCTGGCTTCTCCGCCTTTGGTGGTGGCCTATGCCCTGGCCGGTAGCGTGCAGAAGAACCTCGCCACCGAACCGATCGGCAACGACACGGCCGGCAAGCCGGTTTATCTGCGCGACATCTGGCCCTCGAACGCCGAGATCCAGCAGTTCATCGCCGACAACATCACGCGCGAGATGTTCCGGTCGCGTTATGCGGACGTCTTCAAGGGCGATGAGAACTGGCAGAAGATCAAGTCGGCTCCCGGTCTCACTTACTCCTGGAACAGCGGTTCGACCTACGTTCAGAACCCGCCGTACTTCGAGGGTATGACCAAGGATCCGAAGCCGGTGACCGATATCTCCGGCGCACGCATCCTGGCGCTGCTCGGCGATAAGATCACGACCGACCACATCTCACCGGCCGGTTCGATCAAAAAGGACAGTCCGGCAGGCGAGTATCTGATCGAGCATCAGGTGCGTCCGGCGGACTTCAACCAGTACGGCACGCGCCGCGGCAATCATGAAGTCATGATGCGTGGCACCTTCGCCAACATCCGCATCAAGAACAATATGGTGAGGGATGCCGAGGGTAATGTGCGCGAGGGTGGCTTCACGATCCACCATCCCTCGGGCGAGACGATGTTCATCTACGACGCAGCGATGCGGTATCGCCAGGACGGTGTTCCCCTGGTCATCTTCGCGGGCATCGAGTACGGCAATGGCTCGTCGCGTGACTGGGCGGCCAAGGGCACCAATCTCCTCGGCGTGAAGGCTGTCATCGCGCAGTCTTACGAGCGCATCCATCGCTCGAACCTGGTCGGCATGGGTGTGCTTCCGCTCGTGTTCGAGGAGGGGCAGAGCTGGGCGTCGCTCGGTCTCAATGGCGATGAGACGGTCTCGATCGCCGGTCTGGAAACAGTCAGGCCGCGCCAGAAGCTGGTCGCCGAGATCACATCTCCGGACGGCAAGACGCAGAGCGTTCCGCTGCTGTGCCGGATCGATACGCTGGATGAGCTGGAGTACTACCGCAACGGTGGCATCCTCCACTATGTGCTGCGCAATCTCGCAGCGGCAGCGTAAGGAGCCAAGAAAGCAGGCCGGTCCCAAGACCGGCCTGCTTTTCAGTGATTTAGTTACCCTTTGCCTCACCCATTCGTGACTCGCAATTGAATATCCATGAGAGGATAAGCTTTCGTCGGGATGGACGAAGAAGGAAGATCATGCCTTTGCGGCTGAACACCTTGTGGGCGGTTCCTGCTCTGCTCGCGGGCCTTGTAGGTCTGACGCAGGGAGCTGTGGCGCAGGATGCGCGGCCGACCAACGTGGTTGAGCTGTTCACCAGCCAAGGCTGCTCGTCCTGTCCGGTCGCAGACGCTCTTTTGCAGCAATATGCCAAGCGGCCTGATGTTGTCGCCATCTCGCTTCCGGTTGATTACTGGGATTATCTCGGCTGGAAGGACACGTTGGCCAGTCCCCGGTTCACGGGGCGTCAGCGCGGCTATGCCGAGAAACGCGGCGACGGCCACGTCTACACGCCGCAAGTCGTTGTCAATGGGCTCATTCATGCCGTCGGCAGCAACAAAGACGAAATTGATCGTGCTCTTGAGAAGACGGATGCGGAGTTGAAACCGCTTCGTGTCGCCGTGACCGCGCTGAGCGACGGCAAGACCCTGGCGATCGAGACCCTTCCGCTCCAATCACCGCAAGGCGGCACTGCGGGAGGCACGATTTGGCTCGCGATCGTTCAGCCGAGCGTCGAGGTGGAGATCAAGCGCGGCGAGAATCGCGGCAAGAAGGTCATCTACACGAACGTCGTGCGCGAGTTGACGGCCGTCGGAAATTGGTCGGAAAAGCCGGTCCGGATCGAGCTCAGCGAGGCTTCTGTGCTCAAGGATCGCAAGCAGAAGTGCGCCGTGCTGTTGCAGCAGGGCAAGGTCGGCGCCATCGTGGGCGCAACCTGGATGACCGGTCCGACACACTGAGGTCGATCTGCCCTGTCGGATAGCGGCCACGCGGCGGCTTCAAGGTTGAATTCAGCAGACATTTTCAGGTGGATTGACGGCCGGCCAAACGGCAAATGGCCCGGTCTCGGCATTGTGCTCCGGGCAGCTCGGGGGGCTGAGGATCCGGAGCCCGCCGTGTGACCGGGCCAGGGGCAATGACTTGAAATTGCTTTTGATTCGCGGCGGGAGGGGGGCGCAACAACGGCAAGATGGAGGCGCCTTCGGTGGCGAGACCCCTAGGGGCCCGGTCCAGGGGGGAAGAGCTCGGTGGGACTTTGGGGGGCGTCAGTTCCGAGCGAGTGGACCGGGCCGAGGGGCGACAATCCTCATTATGCGCGGCAATGGGGCGGTCGCTTGGACGGACTGTGGCGGTTCCGTGATTTTTGTTGCAATTTATTGCATCCAACGGCTTGCTTGATACCGCCGTTAAGTCTTGAAATTCGATCGACCTCGCGCAACTATCAAAGACTGACATGGAGGCGCCATTGAGCGATTCCGAACCGATAGCACTCAGCCCGCGTCACGCGGGCGCTCAGCTACAATCCGGTCCTGCACAGCCAGCTTCCGGAACGCTTTCATCCACATCCACATTCTTCAACCGGCGCGAATTGGACGACATCCTTGCCGTCTATGGCCGTAAGGTTGCGGCTGGCGAGTGGCGCGACTACGCGCTCGACATGGGACGTGACAAGGCCGTGTTCTCAGTCTTCCGGCGGTCCAGCGAGTATCCATTGTACCGCATCGAGAAGAATCCCAAGCTGGCACGCAAGCAGGGCGCTTACAGCGTGATTGCGGCAGGTGGTCTCGTGCTCAAGCGTGGCCACGACCTACGCCGCGTCTTGCAGGTGCTCGAGGGTCGGCTGCGGCTTGTTTAGGGGTCAGCGCGGCGGGCTGGCGTCGCCGTCGCCGAGCGCGCGCTGCATCATGACGATGTCCAGCCAGCGGCCATGTTTGAAGCCGGCGGAATGGATCGTGCCCGAGAAGGTGAAACCGAGCGCCCGATGCAGGCCGATGGAGGCGCGCTGGCTCGAATCACCGATGACGGCGACCATCTGGCGATAGCCTTGCGTGGTGGCGATGCGGATGAGTGCCTCGAGCAGCGCGCGGCCAATGCCCTTGCCCTGCTGATCAGGGGCGACGTAAACCGAATTCTCGATGCTGGAGCGATAAGCAGGTCTGGGTCGGAATGCATTGACGTAGCCATATCCGACGACGGCATCCCCGATCTCGGCGACGATGTAGGGGAAGCCGCCGCCGGTGATGGCGTCATAGCGCCGTGCCATTTCGTCTTCCGACGGCGGCTCCAATTCGAAGCTGGCTGTTCCGTGCAGGACGGCGGGCCGATAGATCGCTGTGACTGCCGGAAGGTCTTCCCGCCGTGCTGCCCGTATGATCGGCTTTTCCATCGCCCTGCCCTCGGATGTCCTGGATCATGCTTATAGCGCAGGAGGCTAGGCAAAGGAAAAGGGCCGCGCCGATGGCGAGGCCCTTCCAAATGTCTTTCAACCTGTTTCGAATGCTTATTCGCGGTTGCCAAACAGCGACAGCAGCATCGTGAACATGTTGATGAAGTCGAGGTACAGGCTCAGCGCGCCCATGATCGCCGTCTTAGCGGCCAGTTCGGCATTGCCGGCGACTTCATAGTAGCCGTCCTTGATGCGCTGCGTGTCGTAGGCGGTGAGGCCGGCGAACACTAGCACGCCGATCACGGAGATGGCGAACTGCAGAGCGCTGGACTGCAGGAAGAGGTTAACCAGCGCAGCGATGATCACGCCGATCAGACCCATGAACAGGAACGTCCCCCAACCGGAGAGATCCTTCTTGGTCGTGTAGCCATACAGGCTGAGGCTTCCGAACGCCGCCGCCGTGATGAAGAACACGCGGGTGATCGAGGCGCCCGTGTAGACCAGGAAGATGGTCGAGAGAGAAGCGCCCATGACCGCCGCAAACAGCCAGAACGAAATCTGAGCTGCGCTGACGCTCATCTGATAAACGCGGAACGACAGGAAGAACACGAAGGCGAGCGGCGCCAGCATCAGCGCCCACTTCAGCGGACTGACGAACACCAGGCGGCCAAACTCGGTCAGATAGGTGCCATTGCGAAGCTGAGCCACACTGGATGCCGCATCGCCCGTAACGGCTGCACTGAACACCAGGTAAGCGACGATGCCCGTCAGGGCGACGCCAGCCGCCATGTAGTTGTAGACGGTCAGCATGTACGAACGCAGACCTTCGTCTACGGCAGCGCCCGTCCGGGCGGTCGTACCGTACTGTCCATACCTGTTATCGAGTTGTGCCATGTTTCGATCCCTTTGACTTGAGCGCGTCGGCGCGAGCACCCCTGAGAAACCAGTCTGGAATATGACCCGCGTATTTGCCTCTTTCAAGGCATGGCGGGACATTATTCCGCCCATGGGACTTAGGAATTACGGGGATTTGAAACAAGGCATGAGCCTGAGCCTCAACTTCCTTCGGAGATTTTCTACTCCGATCGGAGATAAGGGACGGGGGGCGCCCTCAAAACTTGCCAGGTCCCGAGGCCTCCGAAGCCTAGAATGAGCGCCAGCGCCACGCCGAGGGCTGCCAGCACGGCGCTCGCGGAGAAGGCAAATTCTGCCTCCATGATTCGGGTCACGACGATCCATGCCGAGATTGTTCCCAGCACAACCGCCACGGACGCGGTCACAACGGCCAGCAGGGCATATTCGATCGTATGGGAGACCAGGATACGCCGTCGGGTTGCGCCGATCGCTTTCAGAATCACTGCTTGCTTGATCCGGCGACGCTGCGCCGTAGCGAGTGCTCCCGCCAACACCAGGGCGCCTGCGAGGAGTGTGACGCTACCGGCCGCCCGAACTGCCGTCATCACTTGCTGGAAGACCGCGTTGAACGAATCGATCGCGTCCTTGACGCGGATCGCCGTGACCGATGGGAAGGTGCGCGAGATGGTGCGTGCCAGCTCGGCATCCCTGGTCAGATCCTCTTCATCCGGGATGGTGATTGTGGCCAGCAGATTATGCGGCGCCGCACGCAGCGTGTTCGGCGAGAACACCATGACGAAATTGATCGCGAGGGACTCCCATTTCACCTCCCGCAGGTTGGAGATGCGCGCGTTGACGTTGCGGCCGAGCACGTTGACGGTGACGGTGTCGCCGATCTTGAGACCGAGATGGTCGGCCAGCTCTGTTTCGAACGACACCAGTGGCTCACCGTCGTAGTCAGCCGGCCACCACTCGCCGGAGACGACATGCGATCCCTCGGGCACAGTGTCGGAATAGCTGAGACCGCGATCGCCATTCAGAACCCATTCTGCTTCCGGGGGAACCTTGATCTGTTCCACCGGGGTCTCCTTGAGGCGGACGATGCGGCCGCGCAGCATCGGGGCGTCGCGGAAATCCGAGCCGGGCGCGACGCGCTGAACGACATCGCGGAACGCGCCCTCCTCGCCCTTCGGGAGGTCGAGGACGAAATAGGTCGGGCTGGTCTCGGGAATGCGTGCCGTCAGTTCGCGCATCAGCGAGGCATCCGTCAGCGCCACTGCGACGAGGAGGGACAGACCGGCGCCGAGGGATAGCACGATGGACCGCGTCAGGCCGCCCGGCGCGCCGATGTTGCCGATCGCCAGAGCCATCTCAGGAATGCGCGACCGGGGCACGCGTTGCGCCATACGGGTGATGAGAATACCGAGGCCGAGGAACATCCCGAATACGCCAACCAGCCCAAGGCAGAAGTAGATCGCAATGCGCTGGGAATCCGAAGACAGGATCGCCAGCAGCGCCAGCGTCACGATGGTCACGACGGTCAATGCGATGACGCGCGGCCTCGGCCACACGTGTTCCGCCGCGACCTCATCGCGAAACAGAACGCCAGCGCGGACCAGTTCCGCCCGTCCCAATGGCCAGAGTGTGAAGAGCAGCGCCACCAAAAACCCATATGCGGCAGCGGAAATCACGCTCCATGGACTGATCGTCAGCTCGGCACGGATCGGCAGGGAGTCGCCATAGACCCCATTGAGAACCAAGGGAACGAGATACCCGAGCGCCAGCCCGATGGCGACGCCGATGGCCGCCATGCACATCACCTGGATCAGGAACACGCTGAAGATCTTGCCGCTCGTCGCGCCGAGGCTTTTGAAGGTCGCGATCACCTTGCGGCGGCGGTCGATGAAGGTCGCCACCGCGTTGGCGACACCGACGCCGCCGACGAGCAGCGCCGTCAGCCCCAACAGGGTGAGGAACTGACGCAGACGTTCGAGGGTGCGCGTCACCCGTGGTGATGGATCGCGCCGGTCCGTGATCGAGTAGCCGCTTTGCGGCAGCGCGGCATCGACGGCGCTTTTGAATTGCGGGATCATCGCGGCGCTCGTGTCGTCCGAGTCGCCGAGCTTCAGTGCGTAGCGCCACCGGACAAGGCTACCGGGCTGGACGAGCCCGGTACGCTCCATCGTCGCCAGGGAAACAAGGACGCGGGGACCGTAAGTCAGCCGATCGGTGATGTTGTCAGGTTCGCTTTGGATGACGCCGGTGATCGGTACGGTGATCGAGCCGAGCGAAAGCTGATCGCCGATCTTGAGGTTCAGCCGCTCCAGAAGAATGGGGGCAACGGCTGCTCCCTGTCGATCGAACAGGGCTTGTGCCACCGTGACGCCATCGGCCAGCGCGACGGCGCCCGCAAGCGGATAAGCCTTATCGACGCCCTTCAATTCGGCCAGCGCTTGATCTGATCCATCCGGCCGCCGGGCCATCGTGCGCATGGTTGCGGTTTCGCTGATGCGGCCTTGGGCCTGCATCCATGCGCGTTCATTGGGTTCCGCACGCCGATGCGTCCGCGACATGGCGACATCGCCGCCAAGGATGACTTCACCCTGACGCTCGAAGCCGAGCCGCAACGAATCGCTGAGGGCGCCGACACCGGTAATCACCATCACGCCCAGGGCGACACAGGCGATGAAGACGTAAAAGCCGTTGAGCCCGTATCGCACTTCCCGCAATGCGAGGCGCAGGATGGGTGGAAAGCGCAGCGACGTGGAGCCGCTGTCCGAAGCGATGGTCACGTCGCTGGTCATGCTGCCTCGGCCGTCGAAGCCAGAATTTGCCCATCCGCCATCCGGATCGTTCGTTCACACCGCTCAGCGAGGCTGTTGTCGTGCGTCACCAGGACCAGTGTCGTTCCGCGTCGCTTGTGCAATTCAAACAGGAGCTCGACAATCTGGCCACCTGTCTTGCCATCCAGATTGCCGGTCGGCTCATCGGCGAGGATTAGTTTCGGCTGGGGGGCGAGCGCACGGGCCAATGCGACGCGCTGCTGCTCGCCGCCCGACAATTGTGCGGGAAAATGGCTCGTCCGATGGCCCAGGCCAACTTCTGCCAATGTCGCGCCCGCAATCTGAAAGGCGTCGGGCACACCGGCAAATTCGAGAGGCAGAGCGACGTTTTCGAGGGCTGTCATCGTCGGAACGAGATGAAACGATTGGAAGACGATGCCGATTTCCCGTCCGCGGATGAGCGCCAACGCGTCTTCGCCGAGTGTCGTGAAATCATGCCCTGCGACATTGACGGCCCCACTGGTCGCGCGTTCGAGTCCGGCGATGATCATCAGCAGCGACGTCTTGCCCGAGCCGGACGGACCGACAATGGCAACGGCCTCGCCCCGCGGGACATTCACGGAGACCCCGCGCAGAATATCGACCGGACCGGCGCGGCTCGTCAGCCGCAGTCTGACGTCGGTCAAATCTATGATCGGCGAGGTGGGTGGCATTATCAGATCATCTCCGGCAGCTTGCGGAATCTGAGGACGGCTTCTACGTGTCGCTCAGGTAGAGGGATTCGAACCATACGCGGGACGGGAGGCAAGATCATGGAGCATCGCTCCAAGGTCAGCGCACCGGCAAAGGTGAGCATGCTGGCGGTATTGTTCAATGCTTTCGTCGTGCTGATCGCTTCACTCTCCGTCGGTCATGCACAGGACAGTCCTATTCGGATCCTCGCATTCGGCGACAGTTTGACGGCTGGCTACGGCCTTCAACCTGACCAGTCGTTCCCCGCGCAACTTGAGAAGGCTTTGCGCGAGAAAGGATTTGCGGTGGAGGTCATCAATGCGGGCGTTTCCGGCGACACCACGGCTGCCGGGCTTCAGCGTTTCGATTGGGCGGTGCCTGAAAAATTCGATGCGGCAATCCTGGCGCTCGGCGCGAACGATGCGCTGCGCGGTATCGATCCGGCCCAGACACGCCGGAATCTCGATGAGATCCTGAAACGTCTGAAAGCCAGGGGAGCAGCCGTCTTGCTGGTCGGGATGCAGTCGCCGCGCAATTGGGGTGACGATTATGTGAAGAAGTTTGATCTCATTTTTCCCGAACTCGCGCGCGAGCACGATGCCCTTCTCTATCCGTTCTTCCTCGACAAGGTCGCGCTGAAGCCCGAACTCAATCTCGACGACGGTATGCACCCCAACGCCAAGGGGGTGTCCGTCGTTGTTGAGGCGATGCTGCCGAAGGTCGAAGAGCTGATCGCGCGCGCCAAAGCCAAGCCGGCCGCTGCAAACTAGGCCGGCGGGCGGAAACGTTAATAGTGGCATCGATGGGAGCGGCGAACTGCAGGCTTTGCCTGCGTCGCGATACCGATTAAATGTCTGGCCTTGGCTGCGGCTTTGGATTTTCGATGGTTCTTGTTCTCGATACGACACCGGCCTTAGCACCGGGCGCGCCCGGCTTGGCGATCAAGCCCTCCCTGGCGGGACTGGGCCGCGAGGGCTTGCGTGCTGCGCTGGCCGAAATTGGCGTGCCGGACAAGCAGTTGCGCATGCGCGTCGGTCAGCTCTGGAGCTGGATATACGTGCGCGGCGTCACCGCGTTCGACCAGATGAGCGACGTCTCGAAGGACCTTCGAACGCGCCTCGATGCAGCCTATTGCCTGGATCGGCCCGAGATCGTCACCGAGCAGGTGTCCGTCGATGGCACCCGCAAGTGGCTGTTGCGGCTGCCGCGCCGCGGGCACGAGGCGCAGGCGCCCGAGATCGAGACCGTCTACATCCCCGAGATCGACCGCGGCACGCTGTGCATTTCAAGCCAGGTCGGTTGCACGCTGAATTGCTCATTTTGCCATACCGGCACGCAGCGTCTGGTGCGGAACCTGCACGCCGAGGAGATCGTCGGACAGATTCTACTGGCGCGTGACCGGATCGGCGATTGGCCCGGTGCGCCGCGTCCGGACGACGACCGCCTGCTGCCTGATACCGAACGCAAGATCACCAACGTCGTCCTGATGGGTATGGGCGAGCCGCTCTACAACTTCGATAACGTCAAGGAGGCGATGAGCATTGCTGCCGACGGTGAGGGGCTGTCGCTGTCGAAGCGCCGGATCACGCTCTCCACGTCGGGCGTGGTGCCCGAGATCGCACGCTGGGGCGAGGAGAGCGGCACGATGCTCGCCATCTCGCTGCATGCGGTTCGCGATGATCTGCGCAACGTGCTGGTGCCGATCAACCGAAAATATCCGATCGCGGAGCTGATGGACGCCTGCCGCAGCTATCCGGGGCTGTCGAATGCCCGGCGAATCACGTTCGAGTATGTCATGCTGAAAGGCGTGAACGACTCGCTCAGCGATGCCAAGGCGCTGGTGCAGCTGCTGAAAGGCATCCCAGCCAAAATCAACCTGATCCCGTTCAACCCGTGGCCGGGTTCTGCCTATGAGTGCTCCGATTGGGAGCAGATCGAACGGTTCGCCGAGGTCGTCAATCGTGCAGGCTATGCAAGCCCGGTACGGACGCCGCGCGGCCGCGATATTCTGGCCGCCTGCGGACAGCTCAAGTCCGCCAGCATGAAGCTGAAGGCGAGCGCGCGCGCGGCGTCAGCCGTCGCGGCAGAGGGCTGAGGCGCATGTTCTGGTCGACCGTCTGGCGCATGATCGTCGTTCCGATTTCGTTTCTGATCGCGGCACTGTTCACGGCATTCGTGCTGTTCACTTTGAGCATGGAACGCGTGACCCATGCGATTCACGGCCAACGGCTGGATGAATCGGATTCGATGTTCGCCATTTTCGATCTCGTCAGCCAGGGCCTGCTGCTGGCGTCGGGCGTGACGATCCTTCCCGCAATTGCGGTGGTCTTGATCGGTGAGATTTCTCGCATCCGCTCCGTGCTGTATTACATCCTGGGTGGCGGCGCGGCGCTGGTCGCGGTGCCATTGCTGGCTCGGTTCGGCCAGTCCGGGGACCTCGTACTCCCCAATTCCGTCGTCTGGCAGGTGTTCGCGACGGCCGGTTTCGCCGGTGGCTTCATTTACTGGCTGATGGCAGGGCGTCGGGCATAACTGCCGCTGTCGTGGCGGCCAGGGGGAATTCCGGATGGTCCGCGCGGTTGCCCGTTGCTTTTTCGGCTTCGTTGTCGCGTGCGTCGTGTGTGCGGCGGTTCAGGTCAGCTTTGTGCTGCCGCCGACCAGCCTGGCCGGGGTGGGCGACGGGCGGCTCACCGCAGTCGCCATCTGGATGCTGTTGGCGACGCTTCATAGCGCCGTGTTCGCGGCTCCGTTTGCGCTGGTGGGATTGATCTTCGCCGAGCGGTGGAGTTGGCGTAACCCGGGCATTTACGCAGCTTTTGGAGTGGCGATCGGCCTCTTGGGCTTGGTGGCGCAACTCGTCAAGCTGGGGATCAGCGCGCCGCTGATAGTGCTGGGATTCATGACGTTGGTGCTGTTGATCGGTGGGGGACTGGGCGGGCTGGCCTATTGGCTCGTCGCCGGGCGCTTTGCCGGACGGCCGGCAGCCGTGACCACAGTTGGTTAACGCTATATTTCAGAATATTGCTGCACCGCAAAAAATCAGCTATCGTTGCGAATGGCTTCTATGGCTGTCCGGGAGGTGGCTGAAATGCTCGGACTTGATCTTCAAATCGCATTCGCAAAAGCATGGGGCGATGCCGTCGTCGGTTGCATGACGGCGTGCGCCTCGGCGTCGACCGCCCTGGTCAATCAGGCAAGTGCAGTTGCGGCGCCGGACAGCGCGCCTCCGCCGAGCCGCACGGGGAATGATTCGATCCGCGCGACCTCCGCCGGTGGCCGGTCATGGTACCGCCCACCTGCTCCGAACCCGTTTGATATGTCCTGGTTTGGGCTGCCAATGGCTTCACCTGCCGCGTTCGGGATGCCGATGGCTCCGTTCGCTCTCAACCCGCTATTCGGCACATTTCAGCCATGGCAGGCCTGGACAGCGCTCATGATGATGCCTGCTCCGGCGCCCGCCTGGTGGGCGGGGTGGACTACGACGCCAACACCCCCACCTCCACGGCCGCCGACCCCTCCGGCTACGTTCGCGACTTACCGTTCTGAGAGCGGTCATGCCGTGGCCCAGTTCACATTCCCGAACGAGGTCGTGGCAACGGTCGCCGTCCCGCCTCAGGCTATGGCTCTGGACACGTTTTTCGCGTGGCCCGCGACGCGGCACTAGCTTTTGGTGGCGGCCCGTGCCGACTTGGTCCGGCAATAGGCTTTGACCTGCTTGCCATCCTTGCGTTTGGTCGCGGCGATCCAACTGCACTCTGACTTTGCCGCGCACGCCTTCTGCTCCAGACCCTTGCAGGCCGACGCGGTCTTGGCTTTGGTCTTTACCTTGGCCTTTGCGGCCGGAGCTTTGGGCGTCGCCGGAGCCGTCTTCGCGGCGGGTGTTGTCGATGGCTGCTGAGCGATGGCTTCAGCGCCGAATAGGCTGACGGCCAATCCCATCATGCCGAGACACACAGATCTGCAAACGGTGTTCATGGCTCCCCCGCCGTTACCGCTGTGAGACGAGACTCTCACACGTCTGAGGATTATTGACTGCGCCGCAGGGCCCAATCAAGTGCCTGTTCAAGCCGATCGTCTCCCCAGAAGATCTCATCGTGCGCAGTGAAGGTCGGAGCGCCGAAGACGCCCAGCCGCGCGGCTTCTGCCGTCTGGTCCTTGAGCTTCTGCTTGAGATCCAGGCTTTCCGTTTGCCGCAGAACGGCCGTGGCATCGAGCCCGAGATCATCGAGAATCCGCTCGAGAACCTTCTGGTCACTGATATCGGCGCGGTCGACGAACTGGGCGGTAAACAGCGCGCGCGTAAAGGGGGCGATCCAACCGTCCTCCGCCCCGACCATGGCGGTGCGGGCAGCTTTGAGGCTGTTGGCAGGGAAAACCGCAGGTAGGTGAAAGCCAAGGCCCCGGCTCGCGGCGATGCGCTCGATATCACGGACCATATATCGCCCTTTGGCCGGATAGAGATTGAACGGCGAGGTCGTCCAGCCCTGTTCCTTGAAGATCGGGCCGAGCAGGAAGGGACGCCAGATCAGCCCAACGCCGGCCTGTCGCGTCATCTCCTCGATCCGCAACGCTGACAGGAACGAATAGGACGAGGCGGGATCGTACCAGAAATCGATGCGCGGCATGCGTTAACCCCCGGGACAACGTACCATCGTCAACGGCTCACCGCGGCCCTTGGACGTGAGGAGCCTGCGGCCTATAGTGCGCCGCAAATTGGGTTCATGGAACAAGTCTGACAACAAGGTCTGGTGATGGCTGGAAAGTCCGGCGGGGACAAGGTCTCCAAGGTCGTGCTCGCATATTCGGGCGGTCTCGATACGTCGATCATCCTGAAGTGGCTTCAGGAAACCTACAAGTGCGAGGTGGTGACGTTCACCGCCGATCTCGGACAGGGTGAGGAACTGGAACCCGCGCGGCGCAAGGCCGAGCTGATGGGCATCAAGCCCGAGAACATCTTCATCGACGATCTGCGCGAGGAATTCGTTCGCGACTTCGTGTTCCCGATGTTCCGCGCCAACGCGGTGTACGAGGGCGTCTACCTGCTCGGCACCTCCATCGCACGACCGCTGATCGCCAAGCGCCAGATCGAGATCGCACGCAAGACCGGCGCGGATGCCGTTTGCCATGGCGCCACCGGCAAGGGCAACGATCAGGTGCGCTTCGAGCTGGGTTATTACGCTCTGGAGCCGGGCATCCGCATCATCGCGCCGTGGCGCGAGTGGTCGTTCAAGGGCCGCGAGGAACTGCTGGAGTTCGCGCGCGCGCATCAGATCCCGATTGCCAAAGACAAGGAAGGCGAGGCGCCGTTCTCGGTGGACGCCAACCTGCTGCATTCGTCGTCCGAGGGCAAAGTACTGGAAGATCCGGGCGTCGAGCCGCCGCCGATCGTCTATCAGCGCACCATCAGCCCCGAGGAAGCGCCGGACAAGCCGACCATCATCACCATCGGCTTCCAGCGCGGTGATGCCGTCAGCATCAATGGCAAGAAACTGTCACCGGCTGAGCTGCTGACGCAGCTCAACGCGCTGGGTCGCGACAACGGCATCGGCCGTCTTGATCTGGTCGAGAACCGCTTCGTCGGCATGAAGTCGCGCGGTGTGTACGAGACGCCGGGCGGCACGATCCTGCTCGCCGCGCATCGCGCCATGGAATCGATCACGCTCGACCGTGGTGCCGCGCATCTGAAAGACGAGATCATGCCGCGCTATGCGGAGCTGATCTACAACGGCTTCTGGTTCAGCCCGGAGCGCGAGATGCTGCAGGCACTGATCGACAAGAGCCAGGAGCATGTCGAAGGCGAAGTCCGCCTCAAGCTCTACAAGGGCAACGTGATCGTCATCGGCCGTACCAGCCCGAAGTCGCTGTACTCGTCGACGCTCGTCACCTTCGAAGACGACCGCGGCGCCTATGACCAGAAGGATGCGGAGGGCTTCATCCGCCTCAATGCCCTGCGCTTACGGACCCTGGGACAACGCGATCGCAAATCGTAGGCGCGGGAAGCCATGCCTCTTCAGAACCGTGTGACACCTGAGGGGGATATCATCGCGACGCCGGCGCGCGGAACGATGATGGGCAATCGCGGCGGTTGCCTGCACCAATCCGACAAGACGTTGACGGGACGCCGCTGGGTGTCCCGTCAGTGGATCTGCTGTGAGCTGGAGTTTAACGGCCGGCATCGCGAGGTGATGGCCGAACGCCTCTACACTGAGCTGTTCTTCCTGGATGAAGCGACCGCGCTGTCCGCCGGGCATCGCCCGTGTTTCGAGTGCCGGCGCGCCGATGCCGTTGCGTTCGCGTCGCTGTGGGCGAAGATGGAGGGTGTCGATGAGCGCCCGAAGGTGGATCGGATGGACCGTGTCCTCCACACCGAGCGCCTGATGCCGGATGGTGCGAAGCGAAGCTTCCGCGCGGCGCTGGGTGATTTGCCGTCCGGCTGCATAGTGAGGCTCGCTGGTGAGCCGCACCTGCTCAATGAAAGGCAACTGCATGGCTGGACGCCGGACGGTTATCGCCGAGGCGAGCCTGCCGCATCCGCGCAGATCGTTGATGTGCTCACGCCGCCTGCGATTGTCGCGCTGCTACGGATTGGCCTGAAACCCCGGCTCCATCCGTCGATCGCGTAATACTGGCGAGCCTCAAAGCCAAGGTGCGTTGTGCGGCCGGTGCCGCATCAGCCAGATGGCTGCACACAGCACAATGCCCATCATCGGCAGCGCGGCGATGTTCACCACGGTCCATCCGATGTTGGCTTGCAGCACGCCCGAGGCACCGGCGGCAACGGCCGTCGTTCCATAGACCGCGAAGTCGTGGCTCCCTTGAACTTTGGCGCGTTCTGCCGGGTGGTAGGTGCTCGTCAACAGGGTGGTCCCACCGACGAAAGTGAAATTCCATCCGAGCCCGACAAGAACGTTTGCGACGAAGAAATTCCAGAACTCAATGCCGATGAGGTTCGTAATGGCACACAGGATTTGAATGAGAGCCCCGCAGGCGATGACCGTCAGCACGCCGAAGCGTTGAATCAGGCTGCCGGTGAAGAATGAGGGCAGGAACATCGCGATGACGTGTCCCTGGATCACGGTGGCGCTGTCGCCGAAGCCGAACCCGCAGGCCAGCATTGCGAGCGGCGTTGCGGACATCACGAGCGTCATCACGCCGTAGCCGCACATCGAAGACATGAGCGCCACGATATAGGCCGGCTGTCGTATGATTTTGCTCATCGGCCGGCCGCCCGCGGCCTTCTCCGCCACGCTTAGCGCCGGGATATTGATGCCCTGTACGAGCACCATCACGATGAGCGAAAACACCGACACCATGACATAGACGCCGGCAAAGACCAGGGGATCGAGCCAGTGAACCGTCCACTTCGCGGTTTGCGGCCCGAGAAAGCCGGCGAGGACGCCGCCTAGCATCACCAGCGATATCACTTTCGGTCGTAGGGCCGGTTCAGCCGCATCAGCGGCCGCAAAGCGAAAGTACCACGCGAACGCTGCGGCCATACCCTGGAACATCGATCCGAGGCATAGAAGGACGAAGCTTTGGAAGTAGATGGCGCTGAGCGAGACGAGACCGGATATCACACCACACAGCGCGCCGACCGTGAAGCCGCCACGACGTCCGATCCTGCCCATCAGCAAGGATGCAGGAACCGTTGTCAGCATGATCGAGAAATGGACGAGTGAGATCGGTAATGTCGATAACGTCTTATCGACGTCGAGCAGCGTGTATCCTGCAAGCGGTGTCGTGGCGATGGCCATCGACTGAACCGACATGAAGAAACCCTGCGCGAGGGCCAGAAGTCCTACATTGCGCGGGTTGGGAATGCCGAATATGGACATGCGACTGCGTTACGATGCCGGCTGCGTTGGAACAAGGCGGCGGGATTGAGCGAGACGGTCCTGCCGATGACTCGACGAGCCAGTGTCATATACAGTAGTCGCCGCCGCTGAGCATCGGCAAATACAGGGAGAGTGGGATGGACAAGAAGAAGTGGGAAATCGGGCTGGCGAAGCGGAAGTCCGTCCTCGGCGAGGAATATGTCGAAAAAGCTCTGGCGAGCGCAGACGACTTCAACCGTCCTTTTCAGGATATGCTGAACGAGTACTGCTGGGGAACCATCTGGGGCGACGAGCGGATTCCGGCGAAGACGCGCTCGATGATCAACCTGGGACTGATCGCGGGCGTCAACCGCATGGAGGAATGGGAACTGCACTTGCGCGGTGCGATTCGCAATGGCGTCACGCGCGATGAGATCCAGTCCATCCTGCACCAGATCGCGGTTTATGCGGGGATGCCCGCCGGTGTCGAGTGTTTCCGCATCGCGCGCAAAGTATTCGCGGAACTCGATAAGAAGGCGTGAGGCGCAGGTCGCGATTGAGTGCTGGCGGTGTTCTGAAACCTTGTGAAGCAATGCAAATGCTATTGAGACGGACGCTTGGTGGTGCGTTCTTGCTCTGTGCCGTCGCGCTATACGGGCTTTCTGCCGGTGCGATTGACGTAAAGCAGGAACTCATTGCCCAGGGCGCCCAGCTGGCGCTGGCAAAATGTGGACAATGTCATGCCGTGGGCCTGTCGGATGAGGCCGCGCATCCGATCACCCCGCCATTCCGCGAACTGTACGAGGATTTTCCGATACCGATGCTTGCCGACGCGCTGGCGACAGGCGTGATTTCCGGACACGACGAAATGCCGATGTTCGAGTTCACGCATGAGGACGCCCGCGCGCTGCTTGCATATATCGACAGTCTACAACCGGACAAGCCATCGTATCTCCGGCAGTTTTCCGCCACGGCGGCACCCAAAAAATAACCCCGGAGGAAGCGATTGATACGCTTCCTCCGGGGTTCGGCCCCGCTGCCCCCGAGCGGCAGATGCGCTCGGCACAACTCAACGTTCGAATGGTTACCTGGTTCCCAAGTTGAAGCAATTGGAGAGCGATGAGATCGATAGGCAACACTTGCCTGTCATCCTGAGGCAGGCTGTGCCCGGACGAACTCTTCCATCGCCTGCCGCACATCCTTTGGGGGAAGGACGGACTGTCTTTGCTGCGTTTCAAAGAAGACCATCGTGCATTCTGCCGTGCCTGCACATTCCTCGTCGCCAGCCTTGAAGACGCCGTGGTGCAACAGGAATGATTTGCCGCCGATGCGCGCGATCCGCGTGCCGACCTCGATATTGCCCGGAAAACTGAGCTCTTTCAGGTATTCGATGACAAGCCGCGCGATCACGAGTTCGTAGTGCGGGCCAGCCACTTCGCGCAGCACCGGATAGAGCAGGGCGACTCTCGCCTGCTCGATGTAGGCTGCCATCGCCGTATTGTTGATGTGCCCGATCGGATCTTGATCACAATAGCGGATCGAGACCGTGGTCCAGTGATGATAGCTCGCGCGTATGCGCGGCGGGGTCTCGTCTGTCATCTCAGCTCCAATGTCATCCCGATCTCAGTCGCAAGCTGCCTGTTGTCCGCGGTCTTTGGAAGGCCTAAGCTCAGTGAGCTCCGGAAGGTTCTGTACAAGCGCCTGGTTGAATGCGTCTCTTGCTATGGGAGGACATTATGGCCGAGAGCATCTACAAGATCATCGAACTCGTGGGAACCAGCTCGGATTCGTGGGAGAAAGCCGCGAAATCGGCGGTTGAGAAAGCATCGAAGACGCTACGCGATTTGCGCGTGGCGGAGGTCACCGAGCAGGATCTCGTGATCGAGGATGGCAAAGTCGAGGCTTACCGAGTCAAGCTCAAGCTCTCGTTCAAATACGAGGATAACTGAAGCAGACTGGCGCCCCCAACTGCTTAGATAACCTCGTCGGTTTTATCATTGGTCTCGCCGTAGCGGCGCAGGGTGGCAGGCCGCGTGCCCGCGTACAGCTTGTCGATGTTCGGTGCGATTTTCGCATTCTCGCGTTCGAACAGGCTATTGCCGTCGAGATCGCTTTCGACCAGGAACGGCCCGAAGTTCTCGACGTCGAGAACCCAGATCGCCTGTGCGAGGCCGAGTTCATCCAGCCAGTGAACGTCCGCAACCTTCTTGATGCCGCGCCCGAGAAGCGCGCCCGTTCCATAGCCGACGGTGGTGAGGTAGATCGCGTTGTGCGGCACGAACGAGGTCTTGTAGGTCTCGCTCGTCATGCCGCCTTTGCCGATGACGATGTTGATGCCGGACAGCTTGAACCAGCCGTCCAGCCACTTGGCGAAACGGAACGAGGCGGTTGCGGTGACCGCGCCGACATTATAGCTGCCGTCGGCTTCGATCGATGCAGCCGGTGAGCAATGGAAGTTGGCGCTGCCGAGTTCGGCAAGGGCGGCGGGAAGGCCGCAACCGTCTTCGACGGCGCGTTTGTAGACACCTTCGCGCGCCGTGAAGACGCGTCCGGTAAGATAGACGACATTGCCGATTTCAAGTTGGCGCAACGCGTCCGTCGACGCTGGCAGCGTCAGATGTACGGTCTTCAGGCCGGACGTGGCGCCCTCAGACATGCGTTGCCTCTCAATCGAATACGATGACGCCGCGCGCGATTCCGCCCGACCGCAACAGATCGAAGCCTTCGTTGATCTGATCGAAACTGTACGTGCGGCTGATGAGGTCGTCGAGGTTGATCCGCTTGTCCATGTCGAGGTCGGCGAGAATGCCGAAGTCGACGCTGGGACGAACGGAACCATAGTAAGTGCCGGTCAGCTTCTTCTCCAGGTAGACCATGTTGGACAGACCGACCGGAGCCGTGGCGCTGTAGGCGGGGATGCCGACCAGAACCGCGTGCCCCGCCGGACCCACGGCATCGACCACCTGCGAGGCGGTCACGGGGCTTCCGATCGCGTCGAAGGCATAGTCTGCGCCGAGACCGCCGGTCAACTCCTGCACGAACTTCACCACGTCCGTGTTCTTTGCGTTGACGGTATGCGTGGCGCCAAATGCCTTGGCATATTCCAGCTTGTTGTCGAGCAAGTCGGCAGCAATGATCATGCGCGCGCCCGCCAACCTGGCGCCCTGCACGACGTTAAGGCCGACGCCGCCGCAACCGACCACCAGAACTGTCGATCCTGCGGAGACTTCGGCGTGACGGATCACGGCGCCGATGCCAGTGGCTACACTGCAGCCGATGATGGCGGCGTGGGTCCAGGGAAGGTCTTTGCGGATCGGCACGAGCTGTTCGGCCGGGCACACAACGTATTCCGAAAACGTTCCGATACGCGCCATCACGTTGACCGGCTCACCGTTCAGCTTCAGGCGCGCGGAACCGTCGTGCATCCGCCAGCGTGGCGAGTCGTTGTGGCCGGTGCACAGGACAGTGCGGCCGCGCGAGCAGTAGGGGCAGTGTCCGCAGTGCGGGCGGAACGAGAAAATGATGTGATCACCGACCTTGAGGTGAGAGACGCCTGGGCCGATCTCAACGACCTCGCCCGCCGCTTCGTGGCCCAGCACCATCGGCAGCGGCAACGGCCAGTCACCGTTCATGATGTGCCAATCGCTCATGCACACGCCGGCGGCCTTGACCTTCACGCGCGCTTCGCCCGCTTTCGGCCCCTCCTGCTCCAGATCCATGATCTGAAGCGGTTTGTTGACTTCGGTCAGCACTGCGGCGCGCATGTGTTTCTCTCCCGGTGGAGCCGTATTGGCTTGATTGGATCCGTCATTTTGACCGGATGATAGAAGGTCGAAACGTGCGGGGAAAGAGGCAAGCCAGTCTCAGCAGATGTTCCGGCGCGGCAGCTAAGACTGCGATCGGTCGGAGATGATGCAGCTATTCTGCCGCCTCAACGCGGCCCGCAGGCTGCCAGTCCACAGTCGAACGGCGCGAATAGTCCGTGAACCACATCGGATCGGTGCGGAACTCCGTGCGTCCGTCTGCGCAGATGCGCGCGGTGGCGCGACGCGATGACAGGCAGAACATGTGCACGCTCATCGGCATACCGCCGGTGTGGCAGTAGCCGACCTCGATATGGCAATCGACCACCATGGACGAGCCCATGAACCCCATCGCGCCCATGCCGATGGAGTTGCCGAGTTCCTTCAACTCATCTTCCAGTGCTGCGATCTTGGGATCGGGATTGCGCGAGCCGACGGTACGCAGGCACGAGGCCTGTTTTCCGAGAACCATGCACGCATCCTTCGAGCCGCCCAGGCCCACGCCGACGATTGCTGGTTGGCAGGCAAGCCCGCGCTTGCCGAAGGCGATCAGCGTGTCGAGGTAGAACCGCTTGATGCCGTCGAGCCCGTCGCCGGGAAACAGCATGCGGTAATCGGAACCGAATAATCCACCCTTGTGCACGGTGGTCAGGTCGACCCAGTCGCCATCGGGATTGAACGTGTAGTCGATCTCCGGCGCGTTGATGCCGACGTTGTTGTTGTGATCCGTACGCCAAAGCGGATGCACACGGTTGGGACGCAGCGGCACGTCGTGGGTGGCGCTGGCGGTGGCGGACCGCAGTGCGTGTTCCAGCGCGATTGGTCCACCTTCGATGCGCGCGTCATTGCCGATTTTGACGTACCAGCGCGGGCACCCGGTATCGCCACACATGGCACGCCGGTCTTCCTTGGCGGCTTCGTAGTTTTCGAGCATTGCCTGAATGACGAAGGCTGAGAGATCGCCTTTTTCCGTGTTGGCGCAGCGTCGCAGTCCACCGAGATAGTCCTCGGGAATTTCGATCGCCGCCTTGGCCATGAGCTGTTCGGCGGCGGTTTGCAGGGAGGTTATCGGGATCATGAGATCGTCTGTTTCCTCCGCATGTCGTTCTCGTTATTGAGGTTGATGGTCAGCATACCTGATTGGGCGGCACAGCCAACCTGCGCGCTATTCCGCAGCCTCGGCATCGGTCAGCAGCGACTGGCCAGGGCGGACGATGGTGAAAGCAACCGGTTCCGTGCTGATCTCGACCTGATCGTCCCGCTGCCGTGCAACCGTGAAAGTCGACGTTTCGAGCTCGCCAGCGTCCGGGAAATCCTCGCGATAGTGCGCGCCGCGCGAGTTCTGCCGCGCCAAAGCCGCACCGGCGATCACACGGGAGGCCGCGATCTGGCTTTCGAGGTTCAGCCAGTCGTGCCAGGTCAGATTGAAGGTGCGTTCGCTGGTCGGTAATCCTGCCGCAAGCAGGTCGCTCTCGATACTATCGAGCTCGGCCATTCCCCGATCCAGCCCCGCCTTGTCTCGGATCACGCCGACATCGTCCCACATCGTGTCCAGTAGGCGATTGCGGATCGCGTTGAGATCGCCCTGGCTGCGCTCGAAGGGCCGCATGGCGCGTGCCATTTCCGCGCGGATCGCTTCCTCGTCGGGCGCGCGCCAATGTGGGTTGCGGGCGATGAAGCCCGGCATCACCTCGCCGGCAATACCGCCGAACACCGTGGAATTGGCGACGCCATTGCCTCCCAGCCGATTGGCGCCGTGCACGCCGCCGGCATCTTCGCCTGCCACATAGAGGCCGGGCAGTTGGGTGGAGGTATCCGCGTTACAGACCACACCCCCCATATGGTAATGCGCAGTCGGCACCACTTCGACCAGACCTCCCGCGAGATCGAATCCGCAATCCGCGCAGCGCTCGACCATGCCTTTGAACTGCTTGGCGACCTTTTCCGGCCCGAGGTGGCTCATCTTGATATAGACGCCGCCGTTCTTCGTCGTTTTCCCGGCGCGCATCTCGGCATAAATGGCTTGGCTCACCTTATCGCGGGTGGCGCGCTCGGCCTTCGGATCGATG
Organism: Pseudomonadota bacterium; assembly: GCA_023423275.1. GTDB lineage: Bacteria > Pseudomonadota > Alphaproteobacteria > Rhizobiales > Hyphomicrobiaceae > ZC4RG25. The sequence goes on along the minus strand of JAFAFW010000015.1, from coordinate 13,704 downwards.
CGCTCCATGAAGCGCTCCATCGCGCCGTTGAGCAGATGACCACCCGCGCCGCGCAGGCCTTCCTCCAGCACCGTGCCTGTCATGCGTGTATCAGGGCCAGCAAGCAGGCCTGTCGGATGGAACTGTACCATCTCCATATCGCGCAACGGCAGTCCGGCGCGCAGCGCCATCGCGAGGCCGTCCATGCTCTTGTCGCCGGACGGCGTGTGATAGCGATACATGGTCGGGCCGCCGCCGGTTGCGAGCAGCACGGCCTTCGCCTCGACGAAGCGGAAGTTGCCGGTGCGGATGTCGATCATCAGCACGCCGGAAATCGCCTCGCCGCGCTTGTCCTTGATCAGGGCAATCGCGCGGTGTTCTTCCAGGCGCTGGGTCGGACGTGCCCAGACCTGTTCCATCAGTCGGTTGATGATCTCGATTCCGGTCAGGTCGCCTTTGTGTACCGTGCGGTCGAAGGTCTGGCCCGCGAAGGCCTTGCCGTGCAGTGAGCCGTCCGGATTGCGATCGAAGAAGCAGCCGATTTCGTTTTCGAGCTCGCGGACGCGTTCGACAGCGCGCGTCACCAGCGTCCAGGCCAATTCCTGGTTCGGCAGCCATTTGCCGCCGTCGATGGTGTCCATGAAGTGACGCTCGACGGAGTCCCCCTTGTGCAAGGCCACGTTATAGCCGCCTTGCACCATGCGGGTGCAGCCGCACTTGCCGAGCAGGCCTTTCGTGGCGACCGTAATCGTTGAGTGGGGTGCAGCCTGATGGGCATGGAGCGCTGCGAACAGACCTGCTCCGCCAGAGCCGAGGATCAGGATGTCGGTTTTCGTCCGGTCCAGCATGTCATCCCGCCCGAATGAGGAATGCGACGGCGATCAGCGCAGCGATTGCGATCCCAGCCGTGGCCAGGACTTTCTGCACCGGCCGCCAGCCCAGGTTTTCTATGGCCAGCACGCGCAGGCCGCCGAGCAGATGCACGACAAGCAGGAAAACGAGCACCGCTTCAGCGAGTTTCACCAGTGGCCGTTGAGTCCAGGAAAGGAAGCCGTCGAGTGCAGCATCGCCCTCGATGGCGAGGCCGAGCACAAGAAAATGAAGCGGCAGGAAGCAGGCGAGTGCGATGCCGGATATGCGATGGATAAGCGCCGCGGCCCAAAGGAAATTGCGCCGATAGCTGACGTTGCGCTGATGTTCGACATCGACGCTCATGGCAGGACCACCGCGATGATCGCTCTGACCCCGAGGACAACCAGCATCAGTCCGAAGGCCCACATGATGAGATCGAGCGTGCGGCTGCCCAATCTCGTCCATTCGCCAAGAACGGCACGCACACCGATCGAACCATGCACGGCGGCGAGCAGCACGAACAAGCCATAGAACCCCGCCCAGGTCACAGAGCCGCGCGTCCGACCCAGGATGTCAGCGGCCGACAGGCCGTTGGAGGTCGCATAGAAAATAATGGCGAGATGCCCGAGGATCAGCGGCAGCATCAGCGCTGCTGTCAGGCGTTGAAAAATATACAGACGGAGGGTCATGGCGTGGCCCTCACGATGGAGCGGGCGGCGTGTGATCCCTTCATAGCTCGCCCTTCAGATAGGCCTGCATGGCGCGTTTCTTCAATCCCGCGATGGACGCGGTCGGATTGAGTGATTTCGGGCAATGATCGGCGCAGGACTGATGTGTATGGCACGTCTGACAGCCACCCTTCGCGGTGATGGCCTGAAGGCGGTCTTTGTGTCCGGCATCGCGCACGTCGTTGACGAGGGTCCAGGCGCGATTCAGGGCCGCCGGTCCGAGGTATTCGTCGTTCCAGCGCACCGTGTCGCAAGCCGCATAGCAGACGCCGCAATTGATGCATTCGATGGCTTCGTCGACGGTCACGCGTTCCGCCGTCGCCGGAGAAATGGCCGGGACGGGGTCGTGTCTCGTCTGGGACGGCTGGAAGCTGCCTTTGGCCGACTGCCACTTTTCAAAGAACACCGTCATGTCGGCTGCCAGATCCTTGATCACCGGCATGTTTGCGAGCGGCCCGATCTCCAGTCGACCATCCTGGGCGACGCGCGAGACGTGCGTGCGGCAGGTCCAGCGCGGCCGCCCGTTGACGGTCATGGCGCATGATCCGCACATGCCGACGCGGCACGCAAAGCGATACGTCAACGTCGGATCGGTGTTGCGTTGAATCCAGGTGACGATGTCGAGAACCGTTTGGCTTTCGCGCTGGGGTACGGTGAAGGGCTGATAGTGGCCGCCCTCCGGTCCACCGCGCCAGACAAGTACGGTCAGATTTGGCCCGTCCGCGGCCTCCTCATGCGCTGCCATTCGGCTGCATTCCTCCCTCGGTTATCATTCTTCATCTTACAGTAACCGGGACGCGGTGTACCGAATTATTGCCAAACCCGCCCGTGTTCCAGGCGCCTTCCATCGGCTGAACCTTACCGTTCGCATCCGTGGCACGACAGGTAAGTTCGTATTCGCCCGGTAACGCGTTCCATGAGAACCGCCATCCGCGCCAGGCGTAAGGGCCGCAATCGGGATCCAGCGTCGCGTCGTGCCACTCGCCGCCGGTGCATACTTCGACCCTGGCGATGGGGACGCCCCCACCGGACCAGGCGCGGCCGGTGAGTTCGACTTCGCCCTGATCGACGAGACGCCGCCGGGTGTACCAATCCGGAATGCCCGGCGGCACCATCAGCGACTTGACCCGCATGTGCGTGACCGGAACCCCGGGATCGCCGGGAAAGCTGCGATAGATATAGGTCCCGACCTGCTGATGGCCGTCGAACGGACGGTCGAGAACCTCGATCCGATCCAGCCACTTCACGCTGGCCATGCCGTACCAACCCGGCACGATCAGGCGCAGCGGAAATCCGTGCTGGGGCAGCAGCGGCTGGCCGTTCATGGCATGAACCAGCAGCACGTCGTCGTGCATCGCGAGGTCCGGCTTCAGGCTGCGGCCATAGTCATGTTCGACGCCCGCATCGAAACCGCGGTCGGCGCCGAAGAAGACCACCTCGGCGGCCTCCTTTGTCAGCCCGGCCTGTTCCAGGACGTTGCGTAACGGTGTCCCGGTCCATTCCGCGGTTCCCACAGCGCCCGTGTCCCACGGCTGGCTTGCCGGACGCGGCGACATCCGGGAACGTCCGTTGCCGGCACATTCGAGCGTGACGCGCAGTGTCCGTTGCGGCAACGCCTTGATGGTGGCCAGAGAAAGCTCCAACGGTTTCCGAACCTTGCCGCTCACGCGAAGCGTCCAGGTTTCCGGAGCCGAGACATAGGGAACGTCGAAATGGATGAGGAGATAATGCAAGCCCAGGGGTGTCACGTCATGCCGCAACGCTTCCAGCAGGATACCGGAATTGCGATTGGCAAGCCCGACCTCTTCCCGCCGGAAATCACCTTCGATTGGCGCACGCTTTTCCGCTCCGAAGAACGGATGACCACCTGCGGGCATTCGTTTGTTTCCTCCTCCGGCCAGGCGCCGATGAACGCAATGTATATCAGGCTTGGGTGGCCGCCAACGCGTCGGCCTCCGTCCGTGCTGCCGCATCTAAGTTGTGCGTTGATCCAACCTCTCCTTGTGGTTTCATTGGCGGATCGTGGTGCTGTCTGCTAGACAGCGGGAAGGCTTTGTTATTGGCCGGCTTGGGAAATCTGCCTGGGGGGCAGCTGCATGACAACGTCCGCGGATACGCTCCGCAACGGGAAGTCCGCAGGACGCGGCGGACCCGCGCGCAAAGGCGTCCGGAATGGAAACGGAGCGCACGCCGTTGCCCGTACTGCCGCCAAGACGCATCAGCCGCTCGCGAGTGCGCTGAGAACTGTCGCGATCGAGGTGCGGGGGCTGGAAGCTCTGGCCCAGATGCTCGAAAGTGAGATGGAGTCGGTTTTTTCCGCCGCAGTTGCGACGATCGCGGGCTCTCGTGGGCGTGTGATTGTCTCCGGCATCGGCAAGAGTGGGCATATCGGTCAGAAAATCGCCGCGACCTTCGCTTCGACGGGCACGCCCGCCTTTTTTGTCCACCCAAGTGAAGCGGCGCACGGTGATCTGGGTATGGTCACCACGGATGACGTGATCCTTGCCATTTCATGGTCCGGCGAAACGGTCGAGCTGAAGAACGTCATCACCTATTCCCGCCGCTTCAAAGTACCGTTGATCGCGATAACGTCGCGCCGGGATTCGGCGCTTGGCAAGGCCGCGGACGTCGTCCTTCAACTGCCGCGCGCCGAGGAAGCCTGCCCGCATGGGCTCGCCCCGACGACATCGACGGCGATGCAACTCGCGCTTGGCGATTGTCTCGCCATCGCGTTGCTGGAATCCAAGGGCTTTACGGCTCACGATTTCAAGGTATTCCACCCCGGCGGTTCGCTGGGGGCTCAGCTCAAGTTCGTCTCCGATATCATGCACAAGGGGGACAGGTTGCCGCTTGTGTCGGAGCGGGAGGCGATGGGGTCGGCCCTCGTCATCATGACGCAGAAAAGCTTCGGATGCCTCGGTGTGGTGAACAGCAAGGGCAAGCTCGTCGGCGTGATTACCGACGGCGACTTGCGGCGTCACATGGGAGACGGTCTGCTCAGCGCGACCACGGCCGAGATCATGACGCGCAAGCCCAAGACCATTGCTCCCGGCCTATTGGCGTCGGCAGCACTGGAGGCGCTTGAAGGGCGCATTACAGCGCTATTCGTCGTCGATAAGGGCAAACCCGTGGGAATTGTGCACGTTCACGATCTGCTGCGCGCGGGCGTTGCCTGAAACTGAGCTCTGTCGTTCGCCGTACGGGTGACGGCTTGGTTGCCAGACTGCCGCAATCTCGTATTCTGTGCTTTCCACACACAGGTCCGGACGATCGGCATGGATGCGAACCAACAAGCCAATTCGATAGATCCATTCGCCGTTGCGCGGTGGGATCTGGTGCCGGGGCATACCGCGGTCGTCGTCATCGACCCGCAGAACGATTTTCTGCATCCCGAGGGATGGTATGCGCGTTCGGGCGTCGATATCGGCCACATGCGCCGTACGATTGGGCCGACGCGCGCGCTTGTGGACGCGGCGCGCGCCAGGAACATTCCGATCATCTGGACGCGTCACGGCTTTCGTGACGAGCGGGATGCGGGCGTTTTCTTTCGCCTGCGCCCGTTTCTCAAGGATGGCGGTCTCAGGATCGGCACCTGGGGCTATCAGATCCTCGATGATTGCGGAGCCGAGCCCGACGACTGGTATGTCGAGAAAACCCGGCTGAGCGCCTTCTACAATACGAATTTGGAGTCCATTCTTCGCGGCCTGGATGCCGATACTGTGCTGTTTGCTGGCGTGCTCACCAATCAGTGCGTCGCGGCGAGTTCGAAGGATGCCAACTTCCGCGATTTCCGGCCGATCGTCGTCGAGGACTGTACGGGGACGACGCTGCCGCATCTGCATGCTCCGGCGATCGAGATGATGAAGGTCGGATGGGCGGAGGTGCGCGGTCTTGATGACACGTTGCAGGAGATCGAGCGCATGCCGCTGGTCAATCGCCCGTCTGGTGTCGGCACCCGCCCTTAGGCGTCGCGGTATCGCCGCATAAGTCTGCGAGGTTGCTGCTTCCCGCCCGTAAAATTAAGAAGCAGGCTTTCGCCTATTGCATTGCTGTTGAATTGGAACTTGCTACCCCGGTCTGTCCGTTGTGGAGATGCAAACCCGCCCAGGGCCTGGATCGGGGAGCATCGCATGGCCATCTGCACTATGGTTTGCAAGACAGCAATTTGCTAAGGCAGTTGCCTGAACTGTTCCGCTCCCGCGGGCTCCCCGCCACTGAGAAGTGAGGATAAAAGATGTCGCTTCAAATCAATAGCATAGCACCTGACTTCGAAGCCACGACGACCGAAGGTCCGATCCGCTTCCATGACTGGATCGGCGACTCCTGGGTTGTTTTCTTTTCCCATCCCAAGGACTTCACGCCGGTGTGCACGACGGAACTGGGGAATTTGGCCAAGCAGAAGCTCGAGTTCGATCGCCGCGGTGTGAAGCTCGTTGGACTGAGCGTCGATCCGGTCGACAGGCACAAGGATTGGGCCAAGGATATCGAGGAGACGCAAGGCTACGCGCCGAACTATCCCATGATCGGGGATACGGATCTCAAGGTGTCGAAGCTGTACAACATGCTTCCGGCCGACGCCGGTGCGACCTCGGAGGGCCGTACTGCTGCTGACAACGCGACGGTGCGCAACGTTCTCGTCATCGGTCCGGACAAGAAGATCAAGGCCATCATCGCTTATCCGATGACCACGGGACGCAACTTCGACGAGGTGCTGCGTCTGATCGACTCGCTGCAGCTCACGGCCAAGCACAAGGTTGCAACGCCGGTGAACTGGAAGCAAGGCGAGGAGGTGATCATCTCCGGGTCCGTCTCCGACGAAGAGGCGAAGAAAACCTATCCGCAGGGATGGAAGGCGCCGAAGCCTTATATCCGTATTGTGCCGCAGCCGAAGTAACAGACGACCGCCGGCGCGGCGTTACCGTCGCGCCGGCTGTATTGTTGCAGTTTTATAGATCATTGCTCGAACGCAAAGACGCGTTTCCAGTCCCGCGCCATATCGACGACGAGCCAGTTTCGTGCCCGCGCCTCATCCAGGGCGGTGTCGAGCTTCCCAGCCAAGGACTTTCGATCATAGGCCCATTCACGCTTTGCGTCGGTATGATGAAGCAAAGCCATGAAGCGAGCGCCTTCGCCTGCGTCCGTCCATTCCAGCATCTGCTGGTCGCCATCCGAATTACCGAATGCGAAAATGGGGCGTCGACCAATGAAACGGTTGATGCCTGCAGGCTTTCCCGGGCCGTCGTCGACAAATTCTATTTTCGCTTCCTTATAGAGTTCAGGTTTTCCGTCGCGTCCGATCTGGTATTTCGTGACGCCTGACGAGCCGACAATCTGTTCCGGCGGAATCCCGTAAATACCCTCCACCCACGCGCGCATGAAGTCGACGCCGCCACCGGACACGATGAACGTCTTGAAATCATTGTCACGCAAATATGCGAGAAGCTCCAGCATCGGCAAGTAGACGAGATCCGTGTACGGGCGATTGAAGCGCGGATGGCGCGCCGTGTTGAGCCACTCCCGCACTAGGTCCGAGAACTCCTCCGTGGAGAGCCCTGCGCTGGTCGCCTCCATAAGCGCGAGCAAGGCCTTCATTCCTCCGCCTGCCAGAGCGGTTCCGACGTCGCCTTCAAGAAGCGCTTTGTAAGGCTCCGTCGTCCACCAGTCGGGGTGCTGGGGCGCGAGAGCTTTCAAACGATCCAAAGTGAAGGCGACCTGAAAGTAAATCGGCTGCTCACTCCACAGCGTGCCGTCGTTGTCGAAGGTGGCGATGCGCTTCGGGACGGGCACGAAATCGGGACTCTCGGGACGCGTTACGCGCGCAACGAAATCAAGGATCGATTGTTTCGCCGGCCCATCGTTCCAGGAAGGAAGAGGGTCGGTTTGAGCAAGAATCTGGGAAATATTGAATCCGGAAGCCACTCCAACGGCCAACGCGCCGCGGATAATTCCGCGGCGCGTGATCGCTATTCTCTGGTAGTCAAGCGTCATGCGGAGCCACCTCCCGGGTGATACCAGCTTGCTCTTTAGTGGCCGGCTCCGCCGACGGCATCACCCATCTTCACCAGTGCGTCCTCGATGGTGAAGCTTGCGGCTTTCTGCGCTGGTGGGAATTCCTTGAATGTCTCCGCAAACTGACCTGCGATATGTTGTGCGGCGAAAATGATGTAGTCCCGATGCAGGAACCAATCATAGTACGTATTCGAGGTTATATCGGCTCGCTCGTACGGGTCGGTGCGCAAATTGAAGAGCTTGGGCAATCGCAGGGATACGAACGGTTCCGCCCATAAGCGCAAGGTGCCCTGGCAGCGCTGCTCCATGAAGACGACTTTCCAATTGTCGTAGCGCAGACCAAGGACGTCGCCATCATCGCTGAAGTAGACAAAAAGTTTGCGCGGGCTCTCCTTTTCCTTGCCCGTGAGATAAGGCAGCAGATTGTACCCATCGATGTGGTTCTTGAAGGTTTTCCCAATCGCTTTGTGCCCTTTCTTCAGCTTTTGCGACACGTCGGGATCGCCGGCCATCGCGAGAAATGTCGGAAGCCAATCATGATGTTGTATGATTTCAGTCGAGATTGATCCGGGTTTTATTTTACCTGGCCAGCGCACGAGAAGGGGAATGCGGAATGCACCTTCCCAATTGGTGTTCTTTTCGCTGCGGAAGGGTGTCATCCCGCCGTCCGGCCACGTGTTCATGTGCGGCCCATTATCGGTGGAGTACATGACGAAAGTGTCGTCCGCGATGCCGAGCTCGTCGAGATAGTCGAGAACGTTACCAACCAGCTTGTCGTGGTCGACCATGGTGTCGTGATAGGGAGACTGCCAACGTCCTGCCTGCCCGAGGCTTTCTTTCTTCGGGTGAGTGAAAAGATGCATGTGAGTTGTGTTCAGCCAGATGAAGAACGGTTTTCCGTCTTTTTGCGTCCGCTTCATGAAGTCCTTTGCTGCGGCGACAAATTCGTCATCGCATGTTTCCATGCGCTTCTTCGTGAGCGGTCCCGTATCCTTGATCTTCTGCTTGCCGACACGTCCCCACCTTGGCTCCACGGTCGCGTCATCTTTGTCCGTGGCCCAGGAATGGATAACGCCGCGGGGGCCAAAATTCTTACGGAAATTCGGAAAATCCTTCTCCGGAGGATAGTCGTACATCTCCGGTTCTTCTTCCGCGTTGAGATGGTAGAGATTGCCGAAAAATTCGTCGAAGCCATGCGCCGTGGGAAGGAATTTGTTCAGGTCACCGAGATGGTTTTTACCGAACTGGCCGGTGGCGTAGCCTTGGTTCTTGAGCAGAGCTGCGATGGTGACAATCGAGTCCGGCATTCCAACTGGCGCGGCCGGTACGCCGACTTTCGATAATCCGGTACGATATACGCTCTGACCCGTAATGAAGGAGGACCGGCCCGCCGTGCACGACTGCTCGCCGTAAGAATCGGTGAATATCATTCCCTCTTTTGCAATCCGGTCGATATTCGGCGTCCGATAACCCATCAAGCCGTGGGAATAGCAACTCAGGTTCGAGATCCCGATGTCATCACCCCAGATGACCAGGATATTCGGTGCTTTTGCTTTGGCCATTATATACTCCTTCACCGGTGCATTCATTCAGTGCGCGATCTACCCAAACGGCCCGATCTGAAACAGCATGCTGGAGATGGCAGCGATGCCGACCAGCAACAGAAGAATGGCCGTGATGAGCGTAAATGAGGGCGGGAAGCGGCTCTCGGCATGGATGAGGCCATCCGCGCGCATGGCGTTCCGCTCATGGCGGAGGCCGAGCATGAATTGGACATGGTAGATGATGCCGATCACCAGCATTGCGATGCCAAGGCTGACGAGAGCAACGCCGAAATTGCGGGCCGGGGCGGCTGAGCTCAGGATGGACTGATCTCTCAGCTTCTGAAACACCTGAAAGATCGTAAAGCCGAAGCTGATCAGGGAAAGAGACGTCCGGATCACGGACATCAGTGTCCGGTCGGCGCTCATGCGCGTGCGCTGGAAGGACATGCCGGTGCGGCGAGCAGAAAGCTCAACGGAAATGCGATCAGGACTGGATCGTGTGTCGACCGGTTCCATTTCGCTTCTTTCTTTTGTCCTTTTTGGGTCCCCAGTCAGGATGCAACCGCTGGCAGGCCACGGATGAGCATCCGGGAGACTGTTCTCGCGCCGGTTCGTTCCATAAAAACGGCTATTAACCGTAGAAATACCGAACACTGGTCAGTATTTGGCGAAGAGCCTCAGCAATTGCGTGCCGTGTATGCTTGACGGGTGGTTAGCCGAATGCTCACAAAATGCAGAAAACAGCCTCGCGCCACGCGTGCGTGCGGGAGCTATTCGTCCGTATCGCCCTCATCGCCTCGGGAGCGCTCGTTGAGGGGGCGCCATTTGGTTGCTCGCGGATGGCACTCCAGTATCGCGGCGTGACTTGGTCGTGATCTGATCAGCGCATTGTACTCCGGCTGTGGCAGCCAGTCTGGCGCGGACATGCAGCGCGCGATTGCATTTCTATGCGTCCATAGGCGATCACCGGAAACAAACGAGAATAACCGGACGAGCCCGTTCACCGCCAGCACAGCCACGATCTCTCCGATTTCGAGGAACCGGCAGTTGCGATGTTGGACACCTGTTTCGAAAAGTTCAGTTGATTCCACCTGCCGGTTCGACGCCGATAGCCACAAGACATCCGCCAGCTTCGTGCGGTCGGCGCAGGCGCGGTGGCGCTCGACCACCGTATCGGCTTTCGCGCTCAACGGACATATCATCAGGAGTGAGAAAAGAAGAATGATCCGGGCCAATGCACAGCGTTCCAGTTCCTGAGTTTTGACTGCAACGCCGACGTTCGTTGAGGGTTCGCAGGCAGGCGCTCCATTGCGGGCATTGTTTTTGCGAGTGGGGCATCAATCGCTATTACTGCTCGGTCGTTGCGCAAATGAACCGCTGTAGGAGGAGGTATGAAGAGAACCCCCTTGAACGTGACACGGGAGGGCGTTAGATAGCGGTATCCAGACCGGGCCCCTCTGGCAGTTCCGTGTGGGACTGCGATGTCGGACTGGCATCATCGGGAGCGGCCAGTTCGTGACTCAGCCTTGTCATTGTCGACATTCCTGCCGCGTTGCTCGCTGCTCCCTCGTGTTATGCGAGACTAAGAGCGAGCCACAATGGAATTTCTTGCTGAATATCTGACACCGTCGGCGTTATCCGCGCTCGGCCAAGTCATCTTGATCGACCTCGTGCTTGCCGGTGACAACGCTATCGTCATCGGCCTGGCTGCTGCCGGTCTTCCCTCGAACCAACGCGCCAAGGCGATCTTCGTCGGCATCATCGCCGCGACCGTCATGCGTATCGCCTTCGCGGCGATCACGGTGCAGTTGCTGGCCATCATCGGCTTGCTGCTGGCTGGCGGCATTCTGCTGTTGTGGGTGTGCTGGAAGATGTGGCGCGAGCTGCGATCTCCGCACGCACATGTTGATCCGAATGATGCCGATGCGAGTAAGGTCGCTCCGACCAAAACGTTTGGCCAGGCGGCTCTGCAGATTCTCGTCGCCGACATCACGATGTCGCTGGACAACGTGCTCGCGGTTGCCGGCGCGTCACGCGAACATCCGTGGGTTCTAGTCGTGGGACTCGCGCTTTCCATCGCGCTCATGGGGCTTGCGGCGGCCTTCATTGCCAACTTGCTGCATAAGCACCGCTGGATCGCCTATATCGGGCTGGTCGTCATTCTCTATGTCGCCCTCGATATGATCTGGCGCGGTGCTGCCGAGGTTTGGCCGCACCTGCAAGCCGCAATAGCGTGAATAAAAATGTGTTCGGCATGGCAGATGCCGTGCCGAACACATCGGATTGAAATTGCGCGGATGAGGCGTTCCCTGACTTGTCACCGGCGCTTCTGTCGCACGATGGTCGTGTCAGGGAATCTCCAGCCGCTTGTAGGGAAACTTCTCCGTCATCAGCGGGAACCAGGGCCTTTCGCGCAGGAACTGAAGCCCCTCCTCCCAGGCCGGCTTGAGCGGATAGCGGTCGACGACGAAGCGCAGCCCGTCCTCGATCCTGGCAATCAGCGCATCGGGACGGCCATTCTCCCATTCGAGGCAGGCATAGGCGAACAGCAGCTCGATATCGTTGAGGAAAAAGCCATATGTGCCGCGCAGGTCGCGCCGCCGCTCCTCCATCGCCTCCGGCGGAGACTCCGCCAAAAAGCGGTCGAGCGGCATCTCGTGAAACTTCCGAACGCGCTCGATATGCTTCCAGTGTCTGAAAATCGCGGCAAGCCGTGCGTCGAGGGTCTTGGCCGACTGGTCGAGCCTGAAGGGCCAGCCCCCGAAGGGGTTATATTCCTTGTCGGCGCGAAGCTCTCGCTCGGGAACCAGCATTGCCACGTTCAGGCCGAAATGCGTGGCGTCGATCCGTTCGCTATCGACATCGGCCTGCCAGGAGAGCAGCAGGCCGGACTGTACGCGCACCTCTAGGGTCAGCAGGCCCAGATCGTTGCTATGCTCGATCACGATGAAGATCCGCGATTTGTCCCGCGCGGGCTGCTCCGGACTGTCGGCGAAGATGAACCGGCGATATTGGCCTTTGGTGTCGACTCCCAGGTAAACGAGCGGCACGAGTTTGGGAACGCGTTCCGGCAAAGTAAACAAAGGCAGCGCAGCGATACTGTCGATCTTGGCCTTTTCTGCCGCGTAGGCGGCGCGGATCGTCGCTTCGTCGGTTTTCGCGTCGGACAAGAAGCGCAGGATGAATCGCCGCTCCAGCCGGTCCGGATCGAGCGGAGCGAACAGCGTCTTGTTGCTGCCCCACAAGGGCACACGCATGAAGAAGTCTTTGCGCCATCGGTTATGCAGCCCGCCTTTCAGCGCGATCGCGCGCATCCTCGGTCCGTCGCCCTCCGCCAGCATTCCGTCGAATGTCGCGGGGACCTGGTCGCTCAGATCAAGCTCGGTGATCGCCCGGAGTGCGAGCGCCAGCCAGCCTTGCGCGATGTCCATACGGCCGGCCGCATCGGCGGCCTCCATCATGTCGGCGGCGAGTCGTAACAGCGCCGTGGGCCGCAGCGGCGCGGCATCGACATAGCCGATCGCGCGGAGCTCGTCGGCAAGCCGGCCGGTCGTGTCGCCTGTGTCGAACCAGGCCTGCACGAAATAGAGCTCTCTGATCGTGGCGATCCTGTCGTCCGGCGAGCGATCGCTCGCCAGCACCAGGCGAACGCTTTCTTCCACCAGATCTTCTATCTCGTGCATCGACATGCCACCGCCCCCGGGAATTGCCTAGCAATGTAAACGGCTAACGTGCGGTCCCCATGAAGGGGCCGTCAAGAAACGTGGACAACCATTGCTGTCTCTATCCGGAGAACGAGCGGGCCGAAAAATCGCGATCCATTCGCAAGCTGGCCATATCAAGCGTTACAGCTTTCCACTTAAGCTAACGATGATAGCCTGAACAAGTCCGATGGCGCCGGAGATCGGGCGAAATTGCCCGGTCACTTTGGTGTCGACGTGGAAGGCGAGCGTCGCGCCGCGTGACAGCGGGCTGGTTGGGGCGTCGGTGATAGCGACCACCTGAAGGCCGCGCACTTTCGCGTCGCGGACGACGTCAACCACCGCCTGCGAATACGGCGCAAAGGCGATGGCCACGAGAAGATCCTCGTGCCTCATGTTGGCAACTTGCTGCTCGGCCATACCGCCGCTGAAATCGAGCAGGCTGCATCTGCGTTCCAGTCGCGTCAGTCCGTAGGCGAGGTAGGTCGAGATCGGGCGGGAGCGGCGAAGCCCCGCGATATAGATGTGATCTGCGCCGTGACACAGGCCGACTGCGCGAGATAGCGCCTCGCCATCTATTTCATGACGCAGTGCCTCCAGCGAGGCGATGAGATCATCGATGCATTCGTTGAGCACCGCGCCGGCGTCGTCGGGTTGACCGGTTGCGGCCCGCCGCTCGTAGACTTCTTCGCGATAGGTTGCGACGCCTTCGATCAGGCGATGCTTGAATACGTGCTGAAGACTGCTGAATCCGTCGTAGCCTAGCTCCTTGGCAAAGCGGATCAGTGTCGACGGCTGAACGTCGAGTGTTGTCGCGTTCTGCGCGATGGTGCTGAGTGCGAGCTGGTTGGGCTGGTCGAGGGCCAGCCGCGCAATCCGCTGCAGATGCGG
>JAFAFW010000002.1 GCA_023423275.1 Pseudomonadota bacterium | reverse complement strand
GAGTGGTGGATTTGGGGCGGGTATGATTCCCGGCGCAGCCACTACTGCCATCAGCGGTGCTGGAGCAATGGCAATGGGGGCATCAGCTCAAGCCAGCGGTGGAGCCTCTGCATTAAAGGCAGCGTTCGAGTCTGCGCAAGCTGCCATGGCCGAAGAATCTGGTTCAGGCGGTGGAGGCGGTTCCGGTGGCGGATTTGGCGGCGGGGAAGATACCGGTTCCGTAGATACTTCTGGCGGCCAACCCTCAGGCGATTCCGGTGGTTCGTCTGCTGGGAGCTGTTCAGGTAGCGCCAGAGGAGGAAGTCAGGGGTTTGCTTCATTCTCACGAGCTGGCCGCATGGCAAGCCATATGGGAAGCAGTATGGCTAACGGAACTGCTGAATACCAGACAATGAAGCGAAGTAGCGATGCTTCTCGTGTCCAACGGACAATTGGAGGGGAGTTGGCGACTCAGATACGTAAACAAACAGCTACTCGTCGGGATAACCTCGACCATGATGATTTTGCCGGAGATAGCTTATCCGGCAATAATAATTCTTGAATCAAGCGCATCAGTTTACGGGGGAGCGCGAGCTGACGCTTCCACTGAGCGAACTTTACTTCTGCAACTCAAAGGAAAAACTATGTCCAAGACTTCCGATTCACGGTTACGCAATGAGGGCTTTCGTAAAGCAGAGGCTTCCCTGAGACTTGAAGGAAGGGACCCCAGTGGTACGCCACTGTACGAGTCCATTAAGGCACGTATTATTTCAGGTGAGCTGACGTATGAGCAGGGGCGTTCAGAGATTCTTGCATACTACACAAAAGCAGATACTGACGGGCCTGTGACAGTGGGAGAGATGCTGGTAGAGGAATTTTTAAAACCGCTGAACATGTCTCATGATGAACTGGCGGAAGCTATGGGTATTTGCAAACAGGATGTTGACGATATTATCTGCGGTTTGCGTCGTGTTACGGATGATGAGGCTCGCGTTCTTGCTACCATATTTGGTACCGATGTGGATTTTTGGAGCAACCTGCAGGAAATGCAATACAATCAAGAGAAATGATGTAAGGTATCGAGTCGCAATTACCTTAAACCTCAACTTTTCAGAAGCAGATTTTACTTTTTCTAGTGTTTTTTCTGAACGCCACCTAGATCGAGACAAAACCGCTGGTCTGCAAATAATCTTCAAGCATTTTAGTGACGAAGCTGCTTTTTTTAAAAAATGTATCGATTAGTCTCTAGGATAGGGCACGATCCATATGCCCCCTGTCGCGATGACTCAATCCGCGGCGACTAAAGCTTCCTTAGCCAAGCGTTGCATGTTCAATGAGCGGGTGTTCAGACCGGCCTTGGCGAACCGGTAGCGCATATAAGCGGAGATATCACTCTCGTGCGAGGAAACGATCAACTGGCGATTGCTGAACTCACAGCGAAGAAGGTCAGTCAAAGAGGCGATATTCACCTCATCAAGCGACTGGGACGGGTCATCGATCAGAATCAGTGGTACGTTTGAGTAAACCCGATTCAGGGAAAGAAAAAAACCTAGACTGAGCGCAGATACTTGGCCGGAGCTCATTGATAGAATCGCATCATACTCGGATTTTTCGGCTGTAAGGAACCTGAGTTCTTTGCCATCCTTGCTTTCAATGAACAGACCTAAACCACGCTGATAGTTTTGGATAAGCCGTCCGCTATATATATGGAAAATCAGTTCAATTTCAGCAATTGTTTGTTCTGAGTAGTTGCGTTCTGTTTTCTCAAGAGTAGCCTTTAGGTTATTGACTTTTTCTTTAGCTATCTGTGCTGCTTTAGTTTCATTCTTAATGATCTCTAGCTCATTAAGGCATTGTCTGAGCCTTTTGCTTTGTGCCTCGTTTGCTTTAGCTGAGATATACAGTTCTTTGTCTTTCAACAACTGAGGTTCAACAATATAGAAGTCCTGCAGCTCTTTAAAGACAGCCATGATGACCTTTCTCCAATCTTGGGGCAAAGGTTCTGTCTCAGCTGTTTTCTGGCTTCTGATGAAAGCTGTAAGAGACTGAATTCTCGTGTCCACCTCCTCCTCATTTTCGGAGAACGAATAGTTTAGTTCTACACCTAAAGTTTGAAAGTTGGAGACGAGTTGGTTAATAGTAGGCAACCGAGCTTTATCGCGGAGCAGTGCGTTGTGTAAGACGCTGTTGTAGTTCACGGATAGCTGCGCTTTCAGACTCTTAAGTTGAGCATCAATTATGGCCAGCTCTGTAGCCATTATTCCTATAAGAGTTAACAGAGTCTGGCCATCAGCGTTTAATGCGTCATTGATTTGCTTTGATCGGTATTCAATCTTTTGCAGCATAGTGTCATGGGATTGCCAGTCTGCACCACACAGCGGACAATCCTGAGCGTCAGGAAAGAGTTTAGTATGCTCAGTAACTAGTTCTGCTTTTAAACGATTCAACTCGGTTGCAGCGTTGGTATTAGAGTTGCTCTTTTCTTGAAGTGAGTCACGGATAACTATTTGCTCAATAAACCATTCCAAACGCCCTTGGGCCCATCCACTAAGACTCCTGGCCTCATCGGCATTAATGACTGTTGCACCACGTTTTATAATTCCTTCACGTTTGAGCAGTTCATTCAATTCTTTTTTAATGGCTTCAAGTCCATCCAGCTTGTTTAAATCATTGCCAAAACGTGCTAAGCTTTTTATTGAATCCTTGTTAAGTTCAATAAAATTTTCAATCGATTCATTTTTATCTCTTATCTGTATTGCACTCTTTAGCAGAGCCAGCCTTTGAAGACTGTGGATATTTTCAATGTATTCTCTTTGGATTTCTGTAGAGTAGGTGGGGAAGGGATTCTCTTTGTCCCACCCTGGTTGCAGCACTGAGGTGGAGATTTTTTTGTATCCAATTGATCCCAAATCAGCTTGAATCATTTTCTTAAGTGAACTGGCCTCTATTTCTAACCTTGATAAATCTGCAGCACGCTTAGGATCGCCGATGAACTTTGTAAGCCGCAAGGCGATAGTTTTGCAGTTATCAGTCTCTGCCTTTATGTCACTAATATTAAAGAGATTGTTCAATGCCTCTTTACGTTTGTCTACTCGCGTATGCAGGAGCTGATTTTGGCCCTGCTCCAAATAATTTAAAAATGAAAAGTTCTCTTTGAAGTTTTTTCCGAAGAGTGTCTCAATGAAGTTTTCGTCGCGGATATTTTCTGCTACATAGCTGTTTGAGGTGAACTCTGGGAGCTCGTAAAGAGTAAAGTGGGTAAATTGGTCCGCTCTATTATTTGACTTCTCGTTAAAGTTTGAGGCGGGAGTATGTCTTGCTAGAGTAAGCCTCCTCGAACCATTAATAAACTCGATTTTGATTGCAAGGTCATTATTGCCTGAGCGATTATTCCAAAGAAGATTATCTTCATAATTCGTTCGTTTTCCTATCATTAAGGTTGAAAATAGATGGCAGATTCGTTTTATTCTGCCAGT
Organism: Pseudomonadota bacterium; assembly: GCA_023423275.1. Taxonomy (GTDB): domain Bacteria; phylum Pseudomonadota; class Alphaproteobacteria; order Rhizobiales; family Hyphomicrobiaceae; genus ZC4RG25. The sequence continues at coordinate 148 of JAFAFW010000002.1, read as the reverse complement.
TAACAATAGCTCAATAGCATCGAATATGCTAGTTTTGCCAAATCCATTGGGTCCTTCCAGGGTCAAAAGTGATGCTCCCCCGAAATCCAGATGGATTTTTTTGAAAGCTTTAAAACTTGAAATCTCAATTTTGGATATTTGCCAGTTC
>JAFAFW010000018.1 GCA_023423275.1 Pseudomonadota bacterium | reverse complement strand
CGCACGATCTTGTCGAGCCGCGATTGGCCATCGCCGGGCTCGGCCATGATTTCCCGAAGGCGCCGCATGATGACACGCAGCGCCGGTTCGGTCTGTAATGTGCGCGGATCGTCTCCGCGTCGCGTCTGCATGGCGGCTGCCGCTCAGTTCATGATCGTGGGACGGCCAAGCTGGCTGACCGACGGGTGCCAACGCCCAACCCGAAACCCTATAGCACAAAGCGACCCGGTGATCCGGTCGGCCTTGGTCAATCCTTGTCGAGACCGTAAAGCGTATGCAAGGTCCGCACGGCGAGTTCGGCATAGTCCGAGTGGATCAGCACGCTGATTTTTATCTCAGACGTAGTGATCGCCAGGATGTTGATGCCCTTATCGGACAGCGCCTTGAACATATCCGCGGCAACGCCGGCATGGCTTCGCATGCCCACGCCGATCACCGAAACCTTCACCACATCGGCCGAACTCTTCACTTCGCTATAGCCGATATTTTTCTCAGCTTCACGAAGGACTTCCAGCGCCCGCGGAAGCTCCGACGAGCCGACGGTAAACGTCATGTCGGTACGTTTGCCATCCGCCGAGAGGTTCTGGACGATCATGTCGACGTTGATGTTCGCTTTTGCGAGCGGACCGAACACGCTCGCGGCAACGCCGGGTTTATCGGCGACGTTCATGATCGTGATTTTCGCCTCGTCCTTCGCGTAGGCGATCCCACTGACGACCTGACTTTCCACGATCTCTTCCTCGTCGCAAACGATTGTGCCGATATCCTGCCAAGTGGTGCCGCCGCGAACCGGCTCGATCGCCTCGGGAGCCGCAAAGCTCGACAGCACGCGGGTGCGCATGCGGTAAACCATTGCCAGCTCGACCGAGCGTGTCTGTAGCACTTTGGAGCCGAGCGACGCCATCTCAAGCATCTCCTCGTAGGACACCTTCGGCATCCGTTTCGCCTGCGGAACGATCCGCGGGTCCGAGGTGTAGACGCCATCGACATCCGTATAGATGTCGCAGACGTCCGCGCCGAGCGCGATGGCGATGGCAACCGCACTGGTATCGGAACCGCCCCGGCCAAGAGTCGCGATCCGCTGCCGCTCCGGCTCGATGCCCTGGAAGCCCGTGATCACGGCCACCTCGCCCTGCGAGAGCCGCTTTTTGATCTCGTCCGCCCGTACTTCCATGATGCGGGCCGCGCCATGAGCGTTATCGGTAAGGATCGGCAACTGCCAGCCTTGCCAGGACCGCGCAGGCACGCCGATCGATTGCAGGACAATCGCCAACAGGCCGGCGGTCACCTGTTCGCCGGAGGCGACCACGGCGTCATACTCGCGCGCGTCATGCAGCAGCGAGGCTTCACGCACCCAACCGACTAGCTGGTTGGTCGAGCCTGCCATCGCGGAAACCACCACGGCGACCTGATTGCCAGCATCGACCTCGCGTTTGACGTGGCGCGCGACGTTGCGAATGCGCTCCACGTTCGCGACGGACGTGCCGCCGAATTTCATTACCACGATTGCCATGCGCTGACCGTCCCGACCGTCACCGTATGAGCATCCGCACGCGCGGATCGCACACGAAGACGACCGGCATCCTCCTCTGGTTCATCGCGGGGCTGCCCCGATCGCGGCGTACTCATAACGATAACGCCGGGAGGCCGCAACAGAACCTCGCCCGTGTGCTTGACAACCCTGGCGATAGGGAGACGAAATCATGGCCATGACCAGCCCCAGCGCCAGCCCTATGGCAGATACTCTCGACCCCGGCGAAGTTGACCGTTTCGCACGCCTTGCCGGTGCATGGTGGGATCCGGACGGCGAATTCCGTCCGCTCCATAAAATCGGACCGGCTCGGCTGGCCTTTCTCCGGGATCGATTGGCGAGGCATTTTTCGTTGCCGGAACAAGGCCTTCGACCCTTGGCGGCTCTTCGGATTCTCGACATCGGGTGCGGCGGCGGATTGATCTCCGAGCCGCTCGCACGCCTCGGCGCCAGCGTGACCGGCATCGACCCGGCGTCCGAGAATATCGCAGCCGCCCGCCAGCACGCCGAACCGCAGGGGCTCGACATTAACTATCGCTCGTGCCGCGCCGAGGATTTGGTTGAAGCGGGCGAAACCTTCGATGCGGTCGTTTGCCTCGAGGTCGTGGAGCACGTGCCGGACCCAGGAGCGTTCATCGCCACCTGTACACAGCTCGTGCGCCCTGGCGGGCTGCTCATCCTTTCCACCATCAACCGCACCTTGAAGGCGTTCGCTCTGGCCATCGTGGGTGCGGAATACGTGCTGCGCTGGTTGCCCGCTGGCACGCATCAATGGGACCGGTTCGTGACGCCCGACGAGATGGCCCGCTACTGCGGATCCGCCGGCCTGCAACCACCCGCGTTCGAAGGTCTCGTCTACAGCCCCTTCAGCGACCGGTGGACCCTCGGCTCGGATATCGACGTCAACTACATGGCGGCGGCAGCCAAGCCATTACCGGCTGCATGAATCCGGGACGAACTGCCCCAAGCGCCAACGCCACCCGGTCCGTTCCTGGGACGCCGTCCCGCGAAAAGCCCGTGGCTTCGCTGGTCCGCTTCTTGCCACCTGCCCATCGACCACCGGACGCAGACGTTCGGGTCGGATGCAACGGAGAGGTGACGGCCGTGTTCAGAGCTCCCAATGGCAAGCCCCGGCGCCCGGGTATTGATCTGGCGACGATGCGCGATACCCTGGCTTTCATTCAGCGCGACCTGCAGCGTTTACGTGGCATGGAAAAGGCCGTTCTGGCTCTCGGCACGGCTCTCAGGGAGGTCGATCACGCCAATGTTCAGCCTCTCGGTCTGACCGGCGATCCGAAGCTTCTGTCGCGGCTGTTTCCGAGACGCCGGTAGCTTTCAGGCGAGGGCCAACTTGAGGATCCGCTCCACCATCGGGCTGCCCGGACGCGCGATTTCGTCGACGATGGTGAAATGGTTGGCGTCCGGCACCACGACACGCTCGGCATTGACGCCAGCCGCGTACCACGCCCTGGCAATGTCCAGGCTTTGACGCAGAAACTCGCTGCTTTCAGCCCCACCGACCGCGGCAACGAACGAGCTTCCCGGACGTGGTGACGGCCAGAGCAGCGGGCTGGCCTTGCGGGCGGTCCCCGAGGACAGACGCAGCGCCACGTTCAGACTGGTTGGAATGAGCGGCTCCAGTTCGAACACGCCGCTGATCGAATAGGCCGCCCGCACGAGATCGGCCGGTACATCGCGCAGGCTAGGCCAGTCCGTCGCCAACATGGCCGCCGCGAGATGGCCCCCTGCCGAATGTCCGACGACGACGGCACGTCTCTGAGTCCTGCTCCAAAGGGCGACCAGAAACGCCCGCATCTCGTTGATGATCTCCGCCACCGTGGCCTCGGGGCAGAGCGTGTAAGACGGTACGGCGACGATCGCACCGCGATTGACGAGTTCCTCAGCGATAAAGCTGTAATCCTTGCGATCGCCGCGCTGCCAGTAGCCTCCGTGGATGTAGACGACGACCGGTGCGTCCGGTGCTTCATCCGTGGGGTGGAACAGATCGTAGCGATGACGATCCGCTTTGCCGTAAGAGAGGTCCAGATCGCATGGCCCGGTGGCACGCACGCGGGCGGAAGCCTCCAACCACCGTGCGACGATGCCCGGATGCTCGGGGACGCGACTGCGATTGTCGTATTCCACCTCGTAGTCGATCGCCATGAGACTGTGCTCCGGATTGATCAGGCTGCCTTTGCTTTTGCGTCTGCGCGGATCATATCAGCAGCCTTTTCACCGATCATGATGGTCGGCGCATTGGTATTGCCTGAGGTCATCGTCGGCATGATCGACGCGTCGACGACGCGCAACCCCGAAATGCCATGAACACGCAGCCGTTCGTCGACCACGGCCATCGGATCACTGCCCATCTTACACGTGCCGCAGGGGTGGAAGATGGTCGTGCCCTTGGCGCGTGCGAATGCCAGGATATCTGCGTCGCTGGACACCTCACGGCCCGGAATGTATTCGCGGCGGACATGGCGGGCGAAGACATCCTGCGCGGCAATCCTGCGAGCCAGCTTCAGCCCATCCACCAACACGCGGCGATCGTTCTCAACGGCGAGATAGTTGGCGATAATGCTCGGCGCGACGGCTGCGTCGGGGGACGTAATCGAAATCGTCCCGCGGCTGTCCGGCCGCAACTGGCAAACGGATGCCGTGACGCCCGAGAACCTGTGCAGACCTTGCCCCGGTCCCTCCGCCGACAGCGGCAGAAAATGGAACTGGATATCCGGAGCTTCGAGGCCGGGCCGTGATTTCGTGAACACGCCGACCACACCGGCGCCAATCGTAAGAATGCCTGAACGCGAGAAGATGTACTGCAGCCCGGTCTGCATCTGTTTCATGCGGCTGTGCCAGACATCGTTGAGGCTGGCTGGCAGTGCGCAATCGTAAACGAACCGCGCCTGGTAGTGATCTTGCAGGTTTCCGCCGACACCGGGAAGCTCGTGGCGCACCTCCACGCCCGCCGAGCGAAGCACATCTCCAGGTCCGATGCCGGACACCTGAAGAATCTGCGGGCTGCCGATCGCGCCCGCCGCCAGCAGAACCTCCCTCCGCGCGCGGAGCGTCTGCTCCTGGCCATCCCTGCGATAAACCACTCCGCTCGCGCGGCGGCCGTCCAGAACAATCCGCTTCACCTCGGCGTTTGTAATGATGGACAGATTTTTCCTCGGCCGCGCCGGATTGAGATATCCGACAGCGGTCGAACACCGTCGCCCATGCCGGGTGGTAAGCTGAAAGTATCCAGCGCCCTCCTGATCGGCACCGTTGAAATCATGGCTGCGCGGAATACCCGTCGCGACGCAGGCCGCGATATACGCCTCGCACAGCGGGTTATTCATGTGAACGTCGGAAACGCCGAGCGGTCCGCCGGCACCATGGAATTCGTCTTCTCCCCGTTCCTGATCTTCCGCGCGTTTGAAATAGGGCAGGACATCCTGGAACGACCACCCCGCATTGCCGAGCTGGCGCCAAATGTCGAAGTCCTGAGCCTGGCCGCGCACGTAGAGCAGACCGTTCACCGCGCTGGTGCCACCAAGAACACGCCCTCGCGGCCATGGTACGACCCGCCCGCTGAGATGCGGCTCTGGTCCTGCCCCGAACTGCCATGTCACGCTCGGATTGAACATGGTGCGGAAATAACCAGCAGGAATGTGCAGCCACGGATTGAGGTCGCGCCCGCCAGCCTCGAGCAAAGCGACACTTACGCCCGCATCTTCGCTCAGCCGGTTAGCCAGAACGCATCCGGCAGAACCAGCGCCGATAATGATGTAATCGAAGGACGCACCGCTGCCGTCTGCCATCGCTTCATCCTCCCGCCCGGCTTGAATGAGCCGGTCTTCCGCCAGATCCCGAGACTTTTACTGCCGGAACGAGCGATAGAACTCGATCACCTGGCTGTCGTCGCGCTGTCCAAGACCGGCAGCCGACATCGCGAGATAGAGCTGGTGCGCCGCGGCTGCCAGCGGGAGCCCGATGCGGGAACTGCGGCCCGCATCCAGGACGATGCCCAGATCCTTGACGAAAATATCGAGCGCGCTGGCGATCTTGCCGTCGTCTTTGACCATGCGCGGACCGCGATGCTGCAGCATCCAGCTCGATGCGGCCGAGCCTGAGAGAATCTCCAGCGCCAGCTCGGTATCGATCCCTTCGCGCTCTGCCAGCGCCAGACCTTCGGCAGCTACGGCGATATGCAGTCCCGCCAGAAGCTGATTGACGGTTTTCATGGCCGAACCCTGCCCGGCCTTCTCCCCCAGATGAAACAGCTTGGAGCCCATGGCTTCGAGCATCGGCTTGGCCTTGGCGAACACCGGCGCTTTGGCGGCCGCCATGATCGTGAGCGTTCCGGTGGTCGCGCCGGGAATTCCGCCGGACACCGGAGCGTCGACGAAGCTGCGCCCGGTCGCCTCGACGCGCTTTGCAATTTCAGCCACACGGGTCGGCGCGCAGGTCGCCATCAGCGTGACGATTGCGTCCGGCGCCAGAACGTCCAAGGCTTCCTCGACGAACAGTACCTGTTCGGCCTGATCGGCATTGACCACCATGAGAACCAGGGCGCCCGCGCCCTCTGCCGCCTCCCGCACCGACGAGGCGCCATGGCCGCCGGCTGCTTCCAGCTTCTTGATAGCCTCCGCACGAACGTCGAAACCGACAACCCGGAACTGCTTCTTGACCAGGGTTTCGGCCATCGGCAGCCCCATGGCTCCGAGCCCCACAAAGGCAACAGTCTCCGTCATTCCACCCTCAATCCTGTTCTTGTCGGCGGCCGCCGTGCAGTCTCCGACATCGCTCTTTCATCGGCGCGGAGCCCAAAGCCTCCGACGCGCCGGGGGTGTCCCCGACGCGGCCGCATCCTTCCACAGATCCCGCAAATTCGGCAACAGATTGATCCGCAAGCGCCGCATGGGTGTCGTGCGCCATGCGAACCATCAGGCCGCGACGATCTCCGCCTTGGCCAGTACGGCGTGCAACAGCACGTCCGCACCCGCCGTCGCCCATTCCGGCTTCATATCCTCCGCCTCGTTATGCGAAATGCCATCGACACACGGCGTGAAAATCATGGCAGCCGGACAGACGCGCGCCATGAACACCGCATCATGCCCCGCTCCCGACGTGATATCGCGGGCGGAATAGCCACGCCGTTCGGCCGCACTGCGCACCGCAGCGACGCAGGAAGCCTCAAACGGCATCGGTGGGAAATCGAGCACCTTGACGATCTCAACCTGGAGGCCAGCGGCGGCGGCAATCTCCTGCACGCCCTTATTCAGCGCCGCGCCCATCGACTCCAGCTTCTGCGCATCGGGATGACGCATATCGACCGTCAGGAAGACCCGTCCGGGTATGACATTACGCGAGTTGGGAAAGCATTGGATCATGCCCGCCGTGGAGCACGCGTTGGGATCGTGATCATGGCCGATGCGGTTGATCAGCTCCACAACCCGCGCCGCACCGACCAGTGCATCCTTGCGACGCTTCATGGGCGTTGGACCGGCATGGCTTTCGACACCGGTCAGCGTGATCTCGTACCACTTCTGCCCATTCGCCGCGGTGACGACACCGATATCGATGCCTTCTTCCTCGAGCAGCGGCCCCTGCTCGATGTGCAGTTCGAAGAATGCGTGGATCGGCCGCCCGCCGACGGGCTCACCGCCAGCAAACCCGATCCGCTCCAGCTCTGCACCGATTGATTTTCCGTCGACATCCTTGATGGCCAGCGCCTCATCCAGCGTCAACACACCTGCGAACACACCCGAGGCTGTCATGGCAGGCGCAAACCGCGAGCCTTCCTCGTTCGTCCAATTGACGATCTCGATCGGACGCTTGGTCTTGATGTCGAGATCGTTGAGCGTCCGGATCACCTCCAGCGCCGCTAACACACCCAGCGCGCCATCGAATTTGCCGCCTGTCGGCTGCGTATCGAGATGACTGCCGAGCATGACAGGCGGCAACGCGTTGTCGCTGCCCGGCCGGCGCGCGAACATGGTTCCCATGCGGTCGACGGAGACGCTGCATCCGGCATTGACGCACCAGCTCGCGAACAAATCGCGGCTTTGTTTGTCGAGATCGGTCAACGACAGGCGATTGACGCCACCAGCCGGTGTGGCGCCTATTTTGGCCATTTCCATCAGGCTGTCCCACAGCCTGGCCCCGTCGACTCTGGTATTGCTGTCGGCCGGCATATGCATCCCCTGTTGTTGATCACCCGCTCGTGCGGTATCGAACCTCATTCTGTGAGAATGAAGCAGCCGGGGCAATGCCTACACCAAACCCGAACGTCGAACAGCTCCTGCGCGGGGCTGGTCAATTCACCACACCATGCGGTAACGGTCATCTCGTCTGGCGGCAGTGGGGATCAGGCGATCCCATCGTTCTTTGCCACGGCGGCTCGGGGTCCTGGAACCACTGGTTCAAAACCATCCCGGCGCTGGAGACACGGTGCGAAGTCTGGGTGCCCGACCTGCCAGGCCTCGGCGACAGTGCGATGCCAGCACCTCCCCTGACCCCGGCCAGCAGCGCGGCTGCCCTCGTGGACGGCATACGCGCCCTGATCAGTCCGGACCGGCGCCTTCATCTCGTCGGTTTTTCGTTTGGAGCGCAGATCGCGACACTGGCGGCTGCCGATCTGGGCGCACAACTGACCGACCTGACGCTGATCGGCACGGCAGCGCTTGGGCTGCCGATGACCCCGATGAATTTTCCCAAAGAACGAACGTCGATGACGGAAGCTGAACGTCGCGTCGTTTACCGACACATCCTCGAGATCCTGATGTTCGCCGATCCCACGCGCATCGATGAACTGGCCATCGATCTCCAGGCCGAGAACATGAAGAAGGCCCGGTTCCGCTCACGCGAATTTGCCGCGACCGACATCGTGTCGGCGGGATTGGCACACGTCTCCGCGCCACTGAGAGTAATTTGGGGTGAGCGTGACTTAATCGCTCGACCTTCGATCGCGGCCTGCACGGATATCCTGCGCAGACACCATCCCGAGCTGATCGCGCGCACGGTCAAGGGCGCCGGGCACTGGGTGATGTATGAGGAGGGCGACGCCTTCAACGCCACCCTCATCGATCTTCTCAGTTTGTAGAGAAAGCGGATCAGACGACCGTCACGTCGAGATCGCCGACACCCTCGACGTGCCCCTTGAGCTTGTCGCCTTTCTTCACGGCGCCGACGCCAGACGGAGTGCCCGTGAGGATGAGGTCGCCCGCTCTCAGTTCCCACAGTCCGGACAGATATTCGATCTGGCTCGGAATATCCCAGATCATCTGGGCGAGATCGCCGGACTGCCGCCGCTCGCCGTTCACATCGAGCCACACGGCGCCCTTGACGGGATGGCCGATCTTATCTGCCGGGACGATGGGCGTGCACGGAGCCGCTTTCTCGAAGGCCTTGCCGATCTCCCACGGCCGGCCCATTTTCTTGGCGACGCCCTGCAGGTCGCGCCGTGTCATGTCGAGGGCGATGCCGTAGCCGTAGACATGGCTCATCGCTTCGGCGCGCGGAATATTCACGCCACCCGACTTCAGCGCGACGACCATTTCGATTTCCCAGTGCACGTCATTCGTAGCCGGCGGGTATGGAAAGCGGCCATCGGTCACGAGCGCGTCCGGCGTCTTCATGAAGAAGAACGGCGGCTCCTTATCCGGGTCGTGCCCCATCTCGCGGGTATGCTCCGCATAGTTGCGCCCCACGCAGTAGATCCGATGAACCGGAAACAGCTTGTCCGATCCCTGGATCGGGAGCGTGACGACGGGGGGCGGATCGAACAGATAGGTCATGAGCAGCAATCCCTTGCGCGGCGTGTGATCTTTGGCGGACGATTAGCAGATCGCCGCGCGGCTTGCGAGTAGTGCCTGCCCGGCAGGCATCCAGCATATTGCGTTGTAGTAAAAACGCATACCGGCCGCCCTATCCGACATCGTTTTCCAATGCCCTGAGCGGCGACGCTCTTGAGATGAGCTATCGGCTGCCCCATTATTCCCTAGTCCATTCACATTCAAATCCAATCGCGAAGGGGCGCACGTCGGTGGTAGCACGAAGCAGGCGGCTCGATCGTCCCGTGGACGATGCCTACGATCACATTCTCGGCCGCGTCGATGCCCCAATCACATTGGTCGAATACGGCAGTTACGCCTGTCCGCACTGCCGCGCCGCGAACGACCATCTCGCGGGGCTGCGGGACAGGTTCGGCGACCGCCTGCGCTATGTGTTCCGCCATCGACCGCTGACCAACAACGATCTCGCGCGCCGTTCGGCCGAAATCGCGGAGGCGGCTTCCTCTGATGACTTCTGGCGCGTGCATATGGCGCTGATGTCGCGCTCCGAACAACTCACCAACGAGGATGTCGAGGCGATCGCCGGCGATCTCGGCTTGGCCAGTCTGAGCGACGAGGTCGAAGACGTCATGAAGCCGGCGCGCGAGCGCGTCGAAGCCGACGAGCAAAGCGCACGCAACAGCGGCGTCCTCTTCACTCCGACATTCTTCATGAATGGCCGCCGCTACGACGGCCCGTGGGACGAGGCGTCCTTTTACGACGCGCTCAACGGCACGCTGGGGCATCGGGTGAGGTCTGCCGCCGTCGACTTCGCGAGTTGGGGTCCGTCGGCCGGTGTTCTGCTGCTCGTCGCGACGCTGTTGGCGATCGGTCTGACGAATTCACCGGTCGGTCCAGAGTTCGAGGCGTTCTGGCACCAATACCTCGGCATCTCGTTCGGCGGACGAATGTTTCAGATGTCGTTGCTGCATTGGATCAACGACGGCCTGCTGACCATCTTCTTTCTGGTCGTCGGCCTCGAAATCAAACGCGAGTTCACCATCGGCCATCTGACCAAGCGACGCTCCGCCGCCTTACCAATCGCCGCAGCGATTGGCGGCATGGTCGTCCCGGCAATGCTTTATATCTTGCTGATCGGAAACCCGCTGTGGTCACACGGCTGGGGCGTGCCGATGGCGACCGACACCGCCTTCGCCGTCGCGCTGATCGTGATGATGGGCAGCCGCATTCCGGTGGAGCTGCGCGTGTTCCTCACCGCGGCCTCGATCGTCGACGATATCGGGGCAATCCTTGTGGTCGCTGCCTTTTATTCCAGCAGCATCAACGTGACGGCTCTGGCCGGCGCGGCCATCTCTCTCGTGGCCCTTGCCATGCTGACCCGCTCCCACGTCTATCGCGTTTTTCCATATATGATGGTCGGCATCATCCTGTGGATCTTCGTCCATATGAGTGGTCTGCATGCGACGCTCGCCGGTGTACTGCTGGCGCTGTTCATTCCCACGCGTCCGCCGCCAGATCTCTACGCGCTCAACGCCCAGGCCGGAAACATTCTGACCACGGAAGCGCAGCGCGGGAACGAGGTCCTGCGGCGCGGACCATCGGTGCAGGCATTGCGCTCCATCGAGGCCATAAATGATCGTCTGGAATCGCCCGCCGACCGGTTGCTGCGTCACGCGGGTGCGCGCTCGAGCTACCTCGTGCTGCCGCTGTTCGCGCTGGCGAATGCCGGTGTCGCCGTCACCATGGATGCTTGGGCGGAGCATCAGACCCTGATGATGGCCATCATCGCCGGTTTGGTCATCGGCAAGCCGGCCGGAATGCTCCTCGCATCGGCATTGGCTGTCACGCTGAAACTTGCGGTGAAGCCCGCGGCCTACTCTTGGCGGCAATTGACCGGTGCCGGAGCACTGGCCGGCATCGGCTTCACGATGTCGCTGTTCATCGCGGGACAGGCGTTCCCAGTCCCCGCAGATTTCGCGGCCGCCAAGATCGCAGTGTTCGCCGCATCGATCCTGGCGGCCATCATTGGCGTCACGCTGTTGATGACGGCGCCACAGTCTGACGACGATACGAACGGATCCTCCTGACGCGGTCAACGACAGCAAAACGGCGGACAGAGCCATCCCGTCCGCCGTGCTGTTGACTCAGTGGATCTCAGGCTCCGGTACCGGCGCACCGGCTTCCAGGAAGTCGAAGTCGCAGCCGTCGTCGGCCTGCCCGATATGCTGCTGGAACATCGCGCCATAGCCGCGCTCGTAGCGGGGTGGCTCGGGCGTCCAGGCTGCCTTCCGGCGCGCCATTTCCTCATCCGAGACGTGCAGGTGTAACAAGCGCCTGGAGACATCGACCTCGATCTCGTCGCCCGTCTGCACGAATGCCAGCGGACCACCGACGAAGCTTTCCGGCGCGACGTGCAGAATGCAGGCCCCATAACTCGTGCCCGACATGCGCGCATCCGAGAGCCGCAGCATATCGCGCACACCCTGTTTCACCAGCTTGCGCGGGATCGGCAGCATCCCCCACTCGGGCATGCCCGGGCCCCCTTTGGGGCCAGCGTTCTGCAGCACGAGCACGTGATCCGGCGTCACGTCGAGGTCCTCGCGCTCGACTTCGGTTGCCATGTGATTGTAGTCGCGAAACACCAGCGCGGGACCACGATGCTTCCGAAGCCGCGGCTCGGCGGCCGAGGGCTTCATGACCGCTCCGCTCGGAGCCAGGTTGCCCCTCAGCACCGCGGTCGCACCTTCCGCGTAAATGGCCTGATCGACGGCCAAGATGACGTCGTCCTTCCAAACGCCGGCCCCTTCCAGGTTCTCTCCCAGCGTTTTGCCGGAGATCGTCATCGCGGAACCGTCAAGCCGGTCCGCGATCCGGCTCATCAGGCCCGGCAGACCACCGGCATAATAGAAGTCCTCCATCAGATACTTGCCGGATGGGCGAATGTTGGCGATCACCGGCACCTCCCGCGAGAGCTCGTCGAAACGATCGAGCGTCAGCGGAATTCCGGCGCGCCGGGCCATGGCGACCACGTGAATGATGGCGTTGGTCGACCCGCCGATCGCCATATGGACTTTGATCGCGTTGTCGAATGAAGCCGCTGACAACACATCGGTCGGCTTGAGATCCTCCCACACCATCTCGACGATACGCCGCCCGGCGACGGTGCACATGCGCGGATGACCGGAATCGGCCGCGGGCATGGCCGATGCTCCAGGCAGCGTCATGCCCATCGCTTCCGCGATCGACATCATCGTGGCGGCGGTCCCCATGGTCATGCAGGTGCCGAACGAGCGTGCGATGCCGTTCTCGATCTCCGACCAGTCTTCCTCCGAGATCCGCCCGGCACGCTTTTCGTCCCAGTACTTCCAGGTATCGGACCCCGATCCCAGCGTCTGGCCGCGCCAGTTGCCGCGCAGCATCGGCCCCGCGGGAACGAAGATCGCGGGCAGGTTCATCGAAATCGCGCCCATGAGCAGGCCGGGCGTGGTCTTGTCGCAACCGCCGAGCAGGATCGCGCCATCAACCGGGTGTGAGCGCAGAAGCTCTTCCGTCTCCATGGCGAGGAAGTTCCGGTAGAGCATGGTCGTCGGCTTGACGAACGGCTCAGACAGAGAGATGGCCGGCAGTTCGATCGGGAAGCCGCCCGCCTGCAGCACGCCACGCTTCACGTCCTCGACGCGCGCACGCAAATGCGCGTGACACGGGTTGATGTCACTCCACGTATTGATGATGCCGATGACCGGCCGGCCGGCCCAATCCGTGGCGTCGTATCCCATCTGGCGAAGCCGGGATCGGTGGCCGAACGAACGTAGATCCTGCACCCCGAACCAGCGGTGGCTACGGAGTTCTTCGGGGGACTTGCGTCGGGTCATGTCACTGCTTTTGTCTGACGGTGTTCAATTCGCTATTGCGGCCGAGGAGCTGGGCCGCGACCACGACAGCTATGATCACCGCACCTGTGATGTCGGAGAGCACGCTGGGGTAGACCAGAGAGAGGCCGCCGATAATGAGCAACCCTCGTTGCCAGTGGGACGCGGCTGTCAAGAAGTAGCCGTGCAGGCCGCCTGCGAACAAGAGGATTCCGACGACGGCGCACACGAAGCGCCAAGCAATTGTCGGCCAATCCCCGATCATCAGAAGAGCCGGCTCATAGACGAACATGAACGGCACGATGAAGCCGGCCGCGCCAATTTTTACGGCTGCCCAGCCGCTAGTCCAGATATCGGACTTCGCTAGCCCGGATGCCGCATAGACAGCGAGCGCAACCGGCGGTGTGATCGCCGACAGCACCGCAAAGTAGAAAGCGAACATGTGCGCAGCCGGCGGGATGACGCCGAGCTTGATGATGGCGGGCACCAACAGAGCCGTCATCACGATATAGGCCGGCGTCGTCGGCATCCCCATGCCGAGCACGATGCCCGCGATCATCGTCAGAACCAGTGCGGCGATCAGCGTGTCCTGCGCCAACCCGACCACGAACTGGGTGAAGACGATGCCCAATCCGGACAGCGTCACGACGCCGATGACAATTCCGGCGCAGGCGCAGGCCAGGGCGACGCCGAGCGCATTCCGTGCGCCGTCGTAGAGAGACTCGATCATGTTGGTAATGGTCACGTTTTCGCGCGTCGACTTGCGCAAGGCAGCGACCGGAAAACATGCCAGCGTGCCAGCGAGCGCGGCCATCGGAGCGCTATAGCCGGCATACATGACGGTCAGGATCGTGAGCACCGGAATGAACAGATGTCCGCGCACGCGCAGGACTTGTCCAAGCCGCGGAAGATCGGCCCGCGGCAAACCGACAAGCCCGCGTCGCTTAGCTTCAAAATGCACAGCGGCAAAGCAGGCGACATAATAGAGGATGGCCGGGATCAATGCCCAGGCGACCACCTGCAAATAGGACACCGCCAGGAATTCCGCCATGACAAAAGCGGCAGCTCCCATGATCGGGGGCATGATCTGTCCGCCGGTCGATGCGGTCGCCTCGACACCGGCTGCGAAATGCGGCGGGAAGCCCGATCGCTTCATGAGAGGGATCGAGATCGGCCCGTCGACCATGACGTTCGCGACGGCACTGCCTGAGATGGTGCCGAACAGACTGGAGCTGACGACAGCCACCTTACCCGGTCCGCCGGCCGTGTGGCCGGTCAGCGCCATGGAGAAATCCATGAACAGTTGTCCTGTCCCCGTGCGCTCCATGACACTGCCGAAGAGGACGAAAATCAACACGTAGGAGGCAGAGACCGCCAACGGGATGCCGAAGATTCCCTCGGTCGTCATGAAAAGCTGATCGAGCAGCCGCATCGGCTCGAGACCAGCAAAGACGATGCCATAAACCAGGAACACCAGCGCCGTAATCGGAAGTGCAGCACCGATCACGCGGCGGGTGCCTTCAAGCACGATCACGGTCAGGACCGTACCCAGCACCATATCGAGCGTCGTCAGATCATCGATATAATAGATGCGTGTGACGACGTATTCGTAGTTCCAAAACAGATACAGAATTGGCGCGACGCCCAGAACGAGCAAAGCCCAGTCCATCAGCCGCGGCGGCTGTCCGTCCATCTGTCCGCTGCTGCGGTACAGCATGAACGTCAGCAACATCGCGAACAGCAAATGCGTGCCGCGAAAGATAATGGCTTCCGGCTGGCCGAATGCGATAGCCCACATGTGATAAAGCGCCATCGAGACGCCGATTATCATCGCCGTCAGACGGACAATACCGCCATAGCTCAGATCGAGCTTCATGCCCGTCCTATCCCTTGACCGGTGCGTCGAATTCTTATGCCAGCGGCTTCCCGTCGCTTTGGCGGCGAGCAGCGGATGACGCGCTTGGCGTCACCCGCGCGTCAATCACTTCGACGTCACCGTGACACCGGCTTCCTTGTAATATTTCGCCGCGCCCGGATGGAACGGCACGCCGATATCCTCGGCCATGGCTTTCGCGGTCAGGCCGGTTATGCCCTTGTAAACCGCCGACATGGCCGGCACGTTTTCGGCGATCACTTTCGTCATCGCGTAAACCGTATCTTCCGGCAGCTTGCACGACGCGACGATATGGGTGGCGTAGCCGATCACCTTCACGTCGGTGTCCTGCTTCGGATAGGTGCCCTTGGGCACCGTCACCAGCGTGTAACCCGGGTTGAGTTTCTTCATGTCGGCCAGGCTGTCGGACAGATCCAGCAACTTGATATCCCGCGACGAGGCAAGGTCCATGACTGCCCCGGACGGGATGGCTGTTCCCAGAGCGAACGCCTCCGCGTTACCATCCTGCATCTGGGAAACGGAGTCCGTATAGGACACAAAGCTCATCTTGACGTCGTTGTACGAAAGCCCGTGCACCTTGAGCATATGGCCCGTAATCGCCTCGCCGGTATTCCCGCGAGGCTGCGTCGTCACTGCCTTGCCCTTCAGATCCTTGACCGATTTGATGTCGCCGTCGGCCCGCACGATCACTTGGAAATACTGCGGATAGAGCGTTGCGACGTTGCACACGTTGCCGTGCGGTTTGTTGAAGGGCGCATTGCCCGCAACCGCGTCGACGGTCGAGATCGAGTTTCCGAACCCGATGTCGGTCTTGCCTTCCTCGATACCGCGCACGTTCGCGATTCCGGCACCCGGCAGAGATTGGACCGACGTGCCCGGGATGGCTTTTTCCCAAAGATCCTTCAGCTGACCGCCAAGCGGAACCCATACACCGCCTTGCGGACCGGTCATCAGCTTGAGGTCAGCCGCTTGGGCCGATCCGACCACAAAAGCAACGGCAGCGGTGGCGCTCAGCAAAGCACAGGTAAGTTTCTTCAACATTCAACGTTTTCCTTCCCTAAAAAATTATTGTTGTATCGAGCCTTACGCCATTTCGACGTCAGGCCGCAGCACGCGAGAAAGTCTGATCGTAAGCGAAGAGCGTTTTGGCAGCTCTTTCGACTTTCGTCCGATCAGCCGCTTCGAGGTTATCCATACCCGGAAGCATGGGGCCCATATCGCCTATGCCCGCCAGCGTGACGGCATCGTGCAACACGCGGATCGGATTGATGCCGTCGCGCAAATCCTCGAGCGGCATGAAGTTCTCGCGCACCTTTTCCGCGGCGGCGTAGTCCTTTGCTTTCAGCAATTCCAGCAGCTTCATCGAGGCCCGTGGCGCGATGCAGACCGAGCCCGACGTGAAGGACGCAATTCCGAAATCGCGCAAATGCGCAATCGCCGGTCGCTCGCCGATGCCGCTGGCAACGATCGATTTGTCGACGCCCTCCAGAAGGCGGCTCAAGAACCGATCCTGGCTCGGATTGTCCCGCACGACGGCATATTTCACCGACGACACGACCTTGTCGTTGACCAGCTTCACCACAAGCTCGGGCGTCAGCATGTTTTCGTCCTTGATATACAGGACGATTTGCTTGCCTACCGCTTCGGCAAAATGGCGAACGCCGCGTGCGATGCCGGTAGGCACCGACGGCCCGGTCACCGGCAGCACCATCACCGCGGGAAACGCACGCGATTTGAGGATCGGCACCTGATCCCGCAGCTTGCCGAAATCGGGTCCAGCGGACGGCAGAAACCATGTATCCGGGCCGACGCTCTCGGATAGGAAATCCAGCGTATCGGCATATTCGCCAATGCTGATATTGAAGAATGCCGCATTGCCGCCGTACATCAACGACCGGACGCCGCCAGCTTCCAAATGTTTGATAATGGCGAGATTTGCTTTCCGATCCAGCCGGAACTCGCGGTCCCTGGCCAGGGGCGGCACGGCAATCACCGAGCGCGCAATATCTGCCGTCGTAACGGGTGTGGTCTTCATACGGGCGTTCTCCAACTGCGGCGCAGACTGCAGGCTTATCACCCGTCTTATGTGCAGAGTACGGTTCATGGAACCTCTCTGCAAGTCAAGCACCGCGGCTATAAAATGACATTAAATCCGCCCTGGATCGGGCGATCAACGTAAACGCGCATTGATCGCATCCAGCTTGGCCGACCCCGGACACACGGCCGACATCGGCAGGGCGTTCAGTGGAGCCGGCGATGTCCGCAGGATGTCGTGCAAGTCCTGCTGCTGCTCATCGATATAGAGCAGGCCGGTCGCGACTTCGCCACGCGCAGCACTGTTACGAATGGTCATGAGAGCGGCATCCGCATCGCGCGGATCATGGTTACCATCGAGCTTGTGCAGCACGAGATGCGATCCGTCATGCATCGTCACCGACAGCGACGTTCCCTCATCATAATCCGCGGTGATCTCGGACTTTTCCGGGACAAAGTCGAGCCTATCGATGGCCTGATTGTGCGCGCGCACGTAGTCATAGCTCTTGGTCGACGCCGGGTGATTGTTGAACGTCACGCAGGGGCTGACGACATCGAGGAACGCAAAGCCCCGGTAATTGATCGCCGCCTTCAGCAGAGGAATAAGCTGGTTTTTATCGCCCGAGAACGAGCGCGCCACGAAACCAGCACCGAGCTGGATCGCCATCTGACACAGATCAATCGGATCGAACGGATTGGCTTCGCCCTTTTTTGAAGGCGAGGACTTGTCATTCGTGGCCGAGAACTGCCCCTTGGTCAGCCCGTAACAGCCGTTGTTCATGACCACGTAGACCATGTTCAGGCGACGGCGCACCACATGCGCGAATTGGCCGAACCCGATCGAGGCCGTATCGCCGTCGCCGGAGACGCCAATGTAGACAAGATCGCCGTTGGCGAGATTGGCGCCAGTTGCCACCGAAGGCATGCGGCCGTGAACGCTATTGAAGCCGTGGCTGCGACCGAGGAAATAGGTCGGCGCCTTCGAGGAACAGCCAATGCCTGAGATTTTCGCGATGCGATGCGCCGGCAGATCCAGCTCGAAACACGCTTCGATGATCGCAGCGGTGATGGAGTCATGCCCGCAGCCCGCGCATAGCGTCGACATCGAGCCTTCGTAATCGCGATGCGTCAGGCCCAACGCGTTCTTCTTTAACGCCGGATGGTAGGCAACGGGCTTTTGGATGTAGCTCATCGTTCAATCCTCACTCCGCCGCCACTTTGATGGGACCCATGCTGGCGCGAATGGCGCCGCGGACGAACTCAGCGGTCAGCGGCATGCCATCGAAATTGACGGTCGCGATCAGCTTGTCGCCGTCGACGCCAGCTTCCAACATCAACAGCGAGCGCATCTGCGCATCCCGGTTCTGCTCGACGACGAACACGCGATCATGGGCGTCGCAGAACGCCTTCACTTCATCGCTGAATGGGAAGCTCTTGAGACGCATCGCATTCACGCGGATGCCATCGGCCTCCAGCTCATCGAGTGCCTCCAGCACCGCCGGACGCGTGGAGCCGAAATAGATGACGCCGACCCGTGAGCGCGGATCGCGCGTCGCAATTTCCGGCGCGGGAACCAGTGACTTTGCGGTCTCGAACTTGCGGGAAATACGCCGCATGTTCTCCGCATTGACGCGTCCGTCCTCGGTATAGCGCGCATAGGCATCGTGCGAGGTCCCGCGTGTGAAGAACGCGCCCTTGTCCGGATGCGCGCCGGGCAACGTGCGATACGGGATTCCATCGCCGTCGGCGTCGCGATAACGGCCCCAATCCTTGGCCGCGTCGAGCCCCGCCGCATCCAACACCTTGCCGCGATCATGAACCGTGTTGTCGTCCCACACAAACGGATCGGTCATCCAATCGTTCATGCCGATGTCGAGGTCGCTGAGCA
The DNA here is from genome assembly GCA_023423275.1 of Pseudomonadota bacterium. GTDB lineage: Bacteria > Pseudomonadota > Alphaproteobacteria > Rhizobiales > Hyphomicrobiaceae > ZC4RG25. Next base: position 74,563 of record JAFAFW010000018.1, on the reverse strand, counting down.
TCATCACCGGCGTCTGAAGTCGCTCCGCCAGATCGAACGCCTTGGCGCTCAGCGTGAAGCATTCGTTCGGATCGGACGGGAACAGCAGCACGTGTTTCGTGTCGCCATGCGAAGCATAGGCGCAGGCCATTACATCTGATTGCTGCGTCCGCGTCGGCATGCCGGTGGAGGGTCCACCGCGCTGGATATTGATCAGAACGACCGGGACCTCGGCAAAATAGGCAAGCCCCAGGAACTCGCTCATCAGCGACACGCCCGGTCCGGAGGTGGCCGTGAACGACCGCGCGCCATTCCACCCGGCGCCGATCGCCATACCGATGGCCGCTAGTTCATCCTCGGCCTGAACGATCGCACCCAGCACGCGGCCATCCTTATCGACGCGGAGACGTTTGACGTATCCCTCGAAGGCTTCTGCGACCGACGTCGACGGCGTGATCGGATACCAGGAACAGACGGTCGCGCCTGCATAGAGGGCCCCCAGCGCGGCGGCGCTGTTGCCGGTCACCATGATCTTGCCGCGCGCGCCGTTGGCCGGCTGCAACTTGATCGGCAGCGGGCAGGCGAAATTCTCCAGCGCGTAATCGCGGCCGAGAGCGATCGCCTCCATATTCGCCGCGACCAGCTTCTCCTTGCCGCGCAACTGATCGCCGACGACGCCCTTCAGAACCTCCATATCCATGTCGAGCAGCGCGCTCAGAGCACCGATATAGACCATGTTCTTGAAAAGCTGACGTTGCCGCGGATCACTCCACTTCCTGGCGCACATACCGGCAATCGGAACGGGCAGGAACTGAATATCCTCCCGTGCCCACTGCCGCGGCATCGTGGAATCATAAAGCAGCCAGCCGCCCGGGGAGACCTCCGCCAGATCCTCGCGATAGGTCTGCGGGTTCATGGCGATCATGAGGTCAATCCCGTCGCGCCGGGCAAGATAGCCCTTCTCGCTGACGCGCACCTCGTACCACGTCGGAAGGCCCTGGATGTTTGACGGGAAGATGTTCTTTGGACTGACCGGCACACCCATCCGAAATACGGTTTTGGCGAACATCGTATTGGCGCTCGCCGAACCGGACCCGTTCACGGTCGCGAACTTGCAGACGAAATCATTGACCCCGCTCATGTTTTTTGAACCCTGGTGTCAGCCGACGTAGGCATGGTGATGAGTGAGACAGGCGCTGGACGCCTGCGCCTCGACGTACATGAATTTCTGCATGTCCCAGGCGCCCGTCGGACAGCGCTCTGCGCACAGGCCACAGTGAAGGCACATGTCCTCGTCCTTGACCATCACGCGGCCGGTCTTGAGGGCATCGGAAACGTACAGGTCCTGCGCCAGATTATGCGCCGGGACGCGCAGCCGCTCGCGCAGATCAGCTTCCTCGCCGTTCTCGGTGAAGTTGATGCAATCGACCGGGCAGATGTCCATGCAGGCATCGCACTCGATGCACAACGAGCGCGTGAAAACCGTCTGCACGTCGCAGTTCAGGCAGCGTTCGACTTCCTTCGCCGCCAGCTTGTCATCGAAACCGAGCTCGACCTCGACCTTCAGATTGCGCAGTGACTTCGCCTTGTCAGCGTGCGGAACCGCAATCCGGCGCTCCGCCGTGTAATTGTTCGAGTACGACCACTCGTGAATGCCCATCTTCTGGCTGACGAGGTTGCTGCCCGGATGCGGACGCTCGGTCAGCGTCTCGCCGTTGCAGAACAGGTCAATCGAGATGGCCGCCTGATGCCCGTGCGCAACCGCCCAGATGATATTTTCCGGCCCCCACGCCGCATCGCCGCCGAGGAACACGCCCGGCCGCGTCGACATCATGGTCGTGCGATCGACCTTCGGCATCTGCCATTCGTTGAACTCGATGCCGATATCGTTCTCGATCCAGGGGAACGCGTTCTCCTGCCCGATGGCCATCAGCACGTCGTCGCACGGAATGACAACGTCCTCTCCGGTCGCGACCAGCTTGCGCTTTCCGTCGACGTATTCGGCACGCATCTTCTCGAAGCGAACGCCGGTAAGCCGACCATCCTCAAGGAGGAACTCCTTGGGGTTGTGATTGTCGAGGATCGGGATGCCTTCGTGCTCCGCATCCTCGATTTCCCACGCCGAAGCCTTCATGTCCTTGCGCGGTGAACGCACCGTCACCGTGACGTCGTGTGCGCCGAGACGCAACGCGGTCCGGCAGCAATCCATAGCGGTATTGCCGCCGCCGATGACCACCACACGCTTGCCGATGCGGTGCACGTGCTCGAAGGCGACCGAGGTCAGGAAGTTGATGCCGATATGGATGTTCGCGGCGGCTTCCTTGCGGCCGGGGATATTCAGATCCTTGCCCTTCGGCGCGCCGGTGCCGATGAAAACCGCGTCGAAGCCTTCGTCGAGCACCGCCTTCAGGCTCTTGACCTCATGGCCGAAGCGCGGCTCGACACCGAAATCAAGAATCCGCTCCACTTCCTCGTCCAGCACCTTGGCGGGCAGCCGGAACGAGGGGATGTTCGTGCGCATCAATCCGCCGCCGAACGGATCCTTCTCGAACAGCACGCACTGATAGCCGAGCGGCATCAGATCTCGCGCCACCGTCAGCGAGGCCGGGCCTGCACCCAGCAGCGCGATGCGCTTGCCGTTCTTGAGCTTGGGAATTTCCGGCAGGAAGCCGTCGATGTCACCCTTGTAGTCGGCGGCGACGCGCTTCAGGCGGCAGATAGCGACCGGCTTCTCCTCGACGCGGCCACGACGGCAGGCCGGTTCACAGGGGCGATCACACACGCGGCCGAGGATGCCCGGAAAGACATTCGACTCCCAATTCAACATATAGGCCGCTGCGTAGCGGCCTTGAGCGATGAGCCGGATGTATTCGGGGACGGGCGTATGAGTGGGACAGGCCCACTGACAGTCTACGACCTTGTGGAAATACTTCGGGTTCGAAATGTCAGTCGGGGCCATGCCTCGGCTGCGCACAGCGAGATCGCCTTGCGGCATCGGACTTCGATCCTCCAGTCGCGTTCTTGCCAAGCCATGCCCATCGGTACAGCCTGTACCTATATTTAGTCCAATTTAGATATCCAACCAACACGGTGGCAAGCGCTTCTGAACCCTGAGGCACACCTTTCAATACACTTGTGACAAAGCGTAGTTCCTTGTTGCGACGCAGCATTTCGCCTGCAGCTGCGCATATCCCGTCCAGAGACTTGTCATGAGCGATACATGCGTGCCTCTTAGATCGGCTCCCATCACAAACGCTGATGGAGGCAAGCCATGAGTGATCGCGACCTCAAGCCGCTCTCGGTTCAGTATGAAGAAGCCGAAAACGCGGGCTCGAATACAAGTAGCAATCCCACCATGGGCGACGTGATCGCGGCCCGCTACTCACGGCGCGACATCATGCGTGGCGCGCTCGCCGTCTCGGCCATCTCCACGGTCGCATCCCCGCTGGCGATGATGGCGCCCCGCGAAGCACAGGCGGCCACTCCAACCTTCAATTTCAAGGAAATCGCGGCAGGGTCCGACGAACATCACTACGTCGCAGAAGGCTACGACGCCGACGTCCTGATCCGCTGGGGCGACAAGGTTCTCTCCAACGCACCGGAGTTCGACCCGCAGAAACAGAGCGGCGCGTCGCAAGCGGGCCAGTTTGGCTACAACAACGATTATCTCGGCTACATCCCGCTTGACGGCAGCTCCGAGCACGGCCTGCTTGTCGTCAACCACGAGTACACTAACGAGGAACTGATGTTTCCGGGCGTCGGCCGCCAGGACACCAAAGAGGCTGGCTTCAAGGGCATCACGCGCGATCTGGTCGATATCGAGCTGATGGCCCACGGCGGCTCCGTGCTGGAAATCCGCAAGACCGATGGCAAATGGGCGGTCGTGCCGGATTCCAAATATGCGCGCCGCATCACGGCGGAAACGGAGATGACCATCTCTGGCCCCGCGGCTGGTCACGCCAGAATGCGCACCAACGCCGATCCTTCGGGCACGCGCGTCAAGGGCATGCTCAACAACTGCGCCGGCGCAACGACGCCGTGGGGCACGTGGCTGACGTGCGAGGAGAACTTCAACGGCTATTTCTGGAGCAAGAAGGCAGCCGCCGACGGTCCGGACGCCAAGGCGCAGAAGCGCTACGGCACGCCCGGCGAATGGTACAACTGGGGTCAGTTCCACGACCGCTTCGACTACGCAAAGGAGCCCAACGAGGCCAACCGCTTCGGCTGGGTTGTCGAGATCGACCCGCACGATCCGGCTTCGACACCCGTCAAGCGCACCGCGATGGGCCGCTTCAAGCACGAGGGCGCGGCGAACATCATCAACACGGACGGCCGCTTCGTCGTCTACCAGGGCGACGACGAGCGCTTCGACTACGTCTACAAGTTCGTCACCAGCGGCGCCGTCGATCGGCAAAACCGGACAGCCAATAAGGACCTGCTCGACAGCGGCACGCTTTATGTCGCGCGCTACAATGACGACGGCACCGGCGAGTGGCTGCCGCTGATCCAGGGACAGGGCAAGCTGACCGCTGAGAACGGCTTCGCGGATCAAGGCGACGTCGTCATCCATGCCCGTCTCGCCGCAGACCTGCTCGGCGCGACGAAAATGGACCGTCCGGAAGATGTCGAGGCCAATCCGAAGACCAACAAAATCTACGTGATGCTGACCAACAATACGCGTCGCAAAGCCGATCAGGTCGACGCCGCCAATCCCCGCGCCGATAACAAATTCGGCCATATCGTCGAGATGATGCCGGACGGCGGCGATCACGCCTCCACGAAATTCACCTGGGAAATTCTGATCAAGTGCGGCGACCCATCCATCGCGGAGGTCGGCGCGACGTTCCATCCGTCCACCACCAAGGACGGCTGGTTCGGAATGCCCGACAACTGCGCCATCGACGCCGACGGACGGTTGTGGGTATCCACGGACGGCAACTCGCCAGCCAAGACCGGCCGCGCCGATGGCGTGTGGGCTGTCGAGACTGAAGGCGCCGCCCGCGGCACCTCGAAGCTGTTCTTCCGTTGCCCGAACGGCGCCGAACTATGCGGACCGGAATTCACGCCCGACATGCAGACATTCTTCGTCGCCATCCAGCATCCCGGAGAAGGCGATGAGGACAGCGGCGCGGTCGCCACGTTCGAGAACCCGTCGACCCGCTGGCCCGACTTCAAGGACGACATGCCTCCGCGGCCGGCGGTTGTCGCCATCACGAAGCGCGGGGGCGGCAAAATCGCTGTCTGATACGAAAACGGCAGCGAGGGCGAATGCCTTCGCTGCCGACAATTCAAATTAAGCGACGATCAATTCAAAAGCTGAGCTTCCCCAGCCACCAGAGGTTCAGCACGACGACGCTGCCGGAGAATACCATCCCGAGCATGATCAGGCCGAACAGGTAAAACGCAAATTCCTGGCGCGTCGGCTTGGCGTCCAGCCGCTCCTGCAGCAGAAACAGATCGCGCTCAAGAGCTCCAATGCGCCGTTGAAGGCCATTGACCTCGCCAATCGCGCGGCCCAGCAGGGCTTGCGTACCGAGCGCAAATTCCTCGTTCGAACTGGACATCCCATGCCCCCAGAATTAACCATGCGTGGCGGACATTTCGATTTCCGCACCTGCACGGATAATCCGTTATAAGCATGTTTTTCCGCAAGATTAATAAATCGCTATGGTATCCGGGGTATTAGACACTGTTCAGTCAAAGGATTCCGTGCCGTGCGAAGACGTCCGCGAGCTTTTGTCCGGCGCGCAATTCTTCCAGCGTCGAATGTTCGCCTTTGACCTTTTCAAAAGCCAGCCGCAGCACCTCGTCCTCGACCGTCTTTGGAATGACGACGACACCGTCCGCGTCTCCAAAAATCAAATCTCCTGGCGTGACTTTAACGCCCGCGCAGACGATCGGCACATCGATCGCCATGATCCGCCCACGGCCTTTCGAGTCGAGCGGCGCGATGCCGCCATGAAATACGGGAAATTGCATCACCCGGATGGCCTTCACGTCGCGCGTGCAGCCATCCATCAGCGCACCGGCAGCACCACGCGCCATCGCGGCCGTTGAGAGCAGTTCGCCCCACGGCGCCACACGTGCCGGATTGGAACAGGCAAACACCGGGATTTCACCGGCCTGCAGACTATCGATGAGCGCGATCTCCAGCTCGTAAGGGTTAGTATCTGTCTCATGGTGATAGACTTCCATGAACGCGGCGGTCCGTGCACGCCCCACCATCACGAGGTTCTCGTCCAGCGGACGGATCCGCGATGAAACGGCCTGGTCCATGACACCCACGGCGTCCAGACAATCCGACAGCACCGACGTAAACAGCTTCTCGCGGATCTCATTCAAACGCGCGGCCATGTCTACCCTCCCAATTTGATTTGTTTTGACGGCTCAGGCCGATCGCCGCTCCCAGGCGGACGGATCAACGAGATGCTTCGGCTTTTGGCCTTGAAGTGCATCGACGATGGAGTTGAGCGCTGTGGAGGCAATGTCGCCGAAGCATTCATCCGTCCAACACAGCGCATGCGGTGTGATGATGGTGTTCTTCATTCCGATCAGCGGACTATCGGGCGAGATGGGCTCGACCTCCGTCACATCGAGACCCGCACCAGCGATCTTGCCGGTGCTCAGCGCGTCGGCCAGAGCCGCCTCATCATGGATAGGACCGCGCCCGACATTGAGGAAGTAGGCGGTTGGCTTCATCAGGCCGAGCGCACGGGCGTTGATCAGGTGACGCGTTTCAGGCGTCAACAGACAGCAGGCAACGACGAAATCCGATTGCCGCATGACGTCATCAAAAGGCAGCAGTTCACCGCCCACCGAGGCCACCGTCTCCTTGGAAACAAAGGGATCGGCGGCAACGATCCTTTGAAAGAACGGACCGGCGAGCCGCATGATTTCCTGGCCGATGCTGCCTGCGCCGATCAAGCCGAGCGTCCGGGTTGTCAGACCCTGGCCCATGTAATTGTTGCGATCGTTCCAGCGATTGGTGCGGACCAGTTCATCTTTCATGAACAAGCGTCCAGCCAGCGCGAAGATCAGGGTCAGCGCGGCTACGGCCACGGGACGACGTACTGCAACAGGTGTGTTGGTGACGAGTACGCCCTTTTCCGTGCAGGCGGCCACATCGACCGTGTCGTAACCCACGCCATTGCGAGCAAAGATTTTCACGCGGCGATCCGACCCCGCGACCGATGCCGGCGTCACACGCTCTAGATTGATGTGCAGCGCATCGTATTTTGCAGCGAGTTCCGGTGTGATTTCGGCATGAATGCCCGGCACCCACTCCCAAGATATTCCGGGATGATCGAGTGCAGCCAGCGCGGCGCGACCGAAGATCGGTTCGCCTTCGGAATCCAGCAGTCCGCTGGACAGACCAACCTTGAATGTCATGCCGTGCCTCCGATCGAATTCAGAACCGACCGGACGCCCGCCATCAGCAGGCCATGATCCGTGCCTGCGGCGAGCATGTTGAAGCCCAACGCCTTATATTGCGTCGCCCAGTTCTCGTCGGTGGCAAGAAAGCCGAGCCCTTTGCCATGAGCGCGGCCCGCCTTCACGATCCGCTCGACGGCTTTCAGATACTTCGGATTGTCGAACTGACCGGGGATTCCGAGAAAATTCGTGAGATCGAAGTGACCGAGCCACAGCACGTCGATGCCATCGATGGCGGCGATATCCTCGGCAACCTCCAGTCCGCGTTCCGTCTCGATCTGGGCAATCACCAGATTGCGGGCATCGGCTGCGGCGATCTTCTCGTGCGGGCTGCCCGCCTCGTAGTCATCGTGTGCGAACCCGAATGCGGCCCCGCGCCGTCCACGTGGTGGATAGCGGGTCGCTTCCACAATGGCACGCGCCTGCTCGACGCTCTCCACCATCGGGATCATCACGCCCTGCGCCCCGACATCCAGCGCGCGCGCCAGGAAATGATATTCGCCGCGGGGCACACGGACCATCGGCGCGATCCCGCAACCGCGACAGGCCGCAACCTGGGTCTTGAGCGTCTCCAGCCCCATGCCGGCGTGCTCCATGTCGTAGATCACATACTCGCATCCTGCCAATTTCAGGATCTGTGCGATGCCCGGTGAAAAGAATTCGAAGACCATGGCGCCGAGCACCTGATCACCCTGCATCGCGCGCGCGCGCAACGACGTCGTCGTCATGTTTCCGCCCTATATCGTTTCTTGTGTCTGCGTGACGTGACGGCATACGGCCGCCATCGCGCCGATTTGTGCCAGAGAACAGCGCCAAGTGCACGTGCAGAGTCCGCAACATTGCTCTGCGCGGCCGTCGCCCCGCCGTGCGATGACTTACTGGCGCAGGATCTCCAGCATCATGCTGTCATAGTCGTGCTCGGCGATCCTCCAATATGAGAGCGCCTCGCCCCGAAACGCATCATGGGAGTCCAAAGTCCGTTTGAAGAGAGCATTGTTCTCCGCAACGCTGGCGTAGTGCTCTTTGGCGGCCGCCCAACAAGCCTCGATCACGGGTTTCGGAAAGGCCTTGAGCAGGACGCCATTGTCGATGAGGCGATGCAGGGCCGCCGGGTTTTCCTTGTCGTAGCGCGCCAGCATCCAGGCATTGGTTGCCTCGCCCGCCTGACGCAGTACGGACCGATAATGCTCCGGCAAGGCTTCCCATTTATCGCGATGCACAACGAGATGCAGCATCGCGCCGCCCTCCCACCAGCCCGGATAGTAATAGTATTTGGCAACCTTCTGGAAACCGAGCCGCTCATCGTCGAACGGTCCCACGAATTCCGCAGCGTCGATCCGGCCCTCTTCCAGTGCCGCAGAGATGTCGCCGGGCGCGGTCATCACGCGTTCGACGCCCAGGCGCGCGAGAATATCGCCCCCCATGCCGCCGATGCGGAACTTCAGCCCCTTGAGATCGTCAACCGACCGGATTTCTTTCCGGAACCATCCGCCCATCTGCGTCCCGGAGTTTCCCATGACCAGGGCGGTGCAATTGAATTTCGACAACGCCTCGTTGATCAGGGCGGCGCCTCCACCGGCGATCCACCAGGATTGCTGATGCCGCGCATTCATCCCAAACGGCAGGCCGGTCCCGATCGCCAGCGTCGGTTCCTGGTCCATATTGAAGTAGAGCGGCGCCTGCGCGCATTCGACCGTTCCATCCGCCACGGCATCGATGGCTTTCAGGCCGGGCGCAAGCTCGCCCGCCGGAAATGTGCTGATGTTGAAGTGGCCGTCAGTTGCATCAGACACATATCGCGCGAATGTCTCCGCCGCCCCCGTGATGATAGCGAGCGGCTTGGGAAACGCCGACGTCAACCGCCACCGTACATCGGGCATGCCTTGTGCAACGGCCGGGCGGGCAAGCGCCGAGGCTGCCGCCGTCAAGGCGCCGACCTTGAAAAGCGTGCGGCGTTTCATGCGCGATCCTCTTTTGGGTTCAGGTTGGGCGATTATAATGAAAACGCACGGAATGAACTCGTGGCCAGCGTTCATATTTCAGGAAGCGCTTGACCCGAACATGGCACCTGACGAAAAATTGCGTCATCGAGGTGTACGTGATGGACCTGACCGCTCACTTCCGGCGTATGGCGCGCAACAATGCCTGGTCGAACTACAGGCTGCTGGACGCGTGTGGCCGCTTGTCCCGTGAAGAATTCCAGGCGGAACGTACCAGCTTCTTTCCGTCCATCCAGGCCACGCTGGACCATATCCTGATGATCGACGTCTATTATCTCGACGCGCTGGAGAACGGCCGCTTGGGATATGCGCGTCTTGAGACGTGGCAGCCGCGCATGGAATTGGCAGCCGTCCGGATGGGCCAGATCGCCATCGATCAACGGCTGATCGGTTTTTGCGACCGGCTGACGGTTGATGAACTCGATCGGGTTATCGGCATCGATCGCGGACCGGACGGGATCGACCACGAAACAGTTGGCGATACGCTGTCACATCTTTTCGTGCATCAGGTGCACCACCGCGGACAGGTGCATGCGATGCTGTCGGGCAGCTCCATCTCTCCGCCACAGCTCGACGAGTATTTCCTGAGATACGATACCATCAGCCGCGCCCCTGACCTCGATACGCTCGGGATCGAGGGGCCGGAGCACGTGCTCTGACCGCAGCCAGCCGCCCAAAACAAGCTGGAAAAGAAGGCGCGGGGAGCAATTCCGAGTCGACTTCGTCCCGATGCACCACCGCGCCGGCGCCGGATACGCAAAACTAGATTTCACGGCGCGCGCCACTTTAAGCGCAAATACTTTCGACTTGGCAAATAAAGTTGCTGGGTATGAGACGAAAGATATTCGGCCGGCTTAGGCGACAGTCGCCGCCTTGCTGCCCTGCGTTGTCGCCCCTGCAAGCCACCGCTGCATGAAGCCGTCGAGCCAACCGCGCACGCCCGGCCCGTGATAGAGATGATCTGAAAGCTGACTTGGACGATCCTTCGCGCCGGGCATCGTCAGGCGATGAGGGTTGCTGCCACTCCACCGGTTGACCATCGCATAGGTGATCTCGGGGTGGAATTGTACGCCGACGGCAGCGCCATAGACCATCGCCTGGTTCGAGAACGCGCTTTGTGACGTCGCGAGCTGCATCGCGCCGGATGGCAAGTCAAATCCTTCGCGGTGCCATTGATAGACGCGGGACGGCCAATTTCCGAACTCCAGCCCGTGCGGCGTCGGATGGATTTCGTAATAGCCGATTTCAACGTGCTTTTCGGGATGCTCATAAACGCGCGCGCCGAGTTGCCGAGCCATCATCTGCGCGCCGAGGCATACCCCGAGAAATGGCTTTTTCTCTTGAAGCGCGACCGCAATCCAATCCGTCTCGGTCTTGATGAAGGCATCGGTATCGTTGGCGCTCATCGGGCCGCCGAAAATCACGGCCCCGGCATGCTCGGCAAGCGTTTCGGGGAGCGGATCGCCAAAACGCGGCCTGCGGATATCAAGTCGATATCCCCGGGACTTCAGCCATTGGCCGATATGACCCGGATTGGAATGCTCCTGATGCAGAACAACGACGACCTGCCTGGGATGATGAGAGGCGGTTGGCGTCGCGATCAGCTCCGGGGACCCCGAGTCGCTGGCGGCATCTGCCGCTCTAGTGTCGAGCATCTGTTGCGTTTTCCCTGGGCTTCAACAGCCATGAGATTATCGGTACCAAAATCGGATGTGGGGTCAAGCGCATCAATGTCGCCATCAACGGGCCCACCACGCCCGATGTGATCACCGTACGTCCCCAGCCGAACCAGCGAACAGCGGAACCGGCCGCTGACGATGGAGCCGGCGTAGGAAGCAACCAGCGATAAGCGGCGCTGTCTGCGTTCATTTTCGCATGAAACCGCGTCTGCACCGGCCCCGGCGCGAAAGCCGCGATGCGCACGCCCAATCCGCGACACTCCCAGGCAACCGCTTCCGTGAGCGACAGAACATAGGCCTTGCTCGCATAATAGGCGGCCTGATACGGCCCCGGTGCGAACGCGCCCAGCGACGCAAGGTTCAGAATCCCGCCTCGCCCGCGCGTGCGCATCGGCGGCAGGAAGTAATGCATCAGCAGCGTCATCGCTCGCATGTTCAGGCTCAAAAGCGCGGCAATACGTTCCGGCTCTTGGTCGATGAATTCCCCGCCTAGCCCCATTCCGGCATTATTGACGAGGACATCGACATAAAACCCATAGCGCCGAAGCTCGGCCTCCAGCGCCTCAGCCGCATCGGCAGATGTGACGTCCATCGGAAGCGTGAGCGTCTCGATGCCGTACTCCGCCTTGATGGCACCGGCTGCAATCTGCAGATCCTCCGCCCCTCGAGCGACCAGCATGACCACGCAACCTCTTTTGGCAAACTGGCGTGCGATTTCCAGTCCGATGCCCTCCGAGGCTCCGGTGACGACAACGGCGGGCTGAAGACCCGTCCAGGCTTTCTCCGCCTCCGGATCCGGTCGCCACTTGCGCCGAAGCCATGGATCGATCAGCCGTCCGAAGACGCCCTGCCACGCGCCGCCGCTGTGCCGCTTGGCTGTGCCTGACGGGGAGGCGGGCACATTTTTGCTGCTGCCCCCCGGAGATGAGGAGACGGGAGACAAGGATGGTGGTCCGTTCTTCATCCCGCCCCCCGACATGAAAGGCTGCTATGCCGCCGCCGGGCGCGAGGTCCGCGGCTGTCCTTCAACCGCCGGCTCGCGCGAGACGCGCCGAAGCGGTACAGGCGGTCGGCTGGCGCCGAATCGCGACTCGAATGATTGTCTCATATGACGCGCCAACTCCGCCGTCACTTCGCTCGCATTCGCCGGAAGATACATATTCACCACAAAATCCGGCAGCGGCGGCAGTCCCGCCTCGGCCCCAAGGATCGTCAGATAATCCGGAACCGACGTCCGCAGCAGCGGCGCGATGGCGAGCCCCGCTTTCAAGGTCGCGTAGACCGGCTCCATGTTGCAGTCGAGGCTGACCGCGCGCCAATCGATCTGAGCCGCGCGCAGCGCCTTGATCACCTCGGGACGGAAGCGGCACCGGCTTGAGCCGAGCGAGACCGGCAATGGCCGCTGCTGATGTGTGTCCGTGCTCGGGCCTGCGACCCAGACCAGGCGATCCGTCAGCAACACTTCGCCTCCGGGTCCGCAATCAATCTCGGTGGTCAGCGCCAGATCGATGCGATGCTCGGCCAAGTCTTCCATCAGCTCGGTTGAGGACTTGCACACGAGCGAGACATTGATCCGCGGCCAGGATTGGTTGAAGCGCTGCAAAACCGGCGGAATGAGGCTCGTCACAATGTCGTAGGGCACGCCAAGCCTGACCTCGCCCTGGAACTGGGGCGTCGTCATCGCGCACCAGGTGGAGTCATTCAGCGCAATAAGACGCTGCGCGTTGCCAAGCAATCGCTCGCCTGCCGGAGCCAGCGAGAAGCGCTTGTGCTCGCGCTGGAACAGTTCGGTTCCGAACAGCTCCTCAAGACGCTTGATCTGAAGGCTCACCGCAGCCTGCGTGCGATTGAGAATGCGCGCCGCGTTTGTCACGCCGCCGGTTTCCACCACGGCGAGGAAGGCCCGCAAGAGGGCAATATCGATATCCCTGGTCATCGCAAACCTCGGCCCAATAGCCTCGATGCCCTGAAGTCATGACATAACAGATCATCATGTTCAACATAAAAATCATTCGTTTCCATTATGACGACGCCTGCATTAATCGGTCGGCTGCGGATCGCGGTCAGTGACCGCACTCAAAGACCAGGAGAGTCGAGATGATGAGCACATTTCAATCTACGTCCCCGTTGGAAAGTAGATCGTCGGAGACCCGGTTAGGCTTGGTTCTCCGCACGCTTCGCCAGTTGCCGCTGGCCTACAGGATTCACAGTGAGCGCCGGGCCCTGATGGCTCTCAGCGATCACACGCTGAAGGATATCGGCCTGAGCCGTGCGGACGCCTATCGCGAGGCCAACCGTCCGTGGTGGCAACTTCCCGCTCACCGCTGACCGGCCTGCGGAGATCAACGCGTGAAACGAAAACGACGCTCTGTAAAATCCGTCTGCGTAATAAGTACGGCCCCTGACGCGACAGCGCCAAGGGCCGTTTTCTTTTGATCCGATGCCATGACTGTTTATGCGCCCTGCACGCCCAACCGCTATCATGCCGCCAAAACGCGGCTATTGATCGATTTTCTCATCACCCGCTTCGGCAACACCCCGGCATGAGACGATTTTTGAGTGCCCGCTGGCTGAATTCTGCCGTCTGGGCCGATCGACGGCCTATATCGCTCACGTGCTTGACACCGATCGTCGTGCGTTTAGTGGTGCGCCCTGTGAAGCTGAAACGGACGCAGGCGGCGCGTTGAGGAGTGCGAATGGTCTCGACCGGTCGAGAACGGGAGGCAGCAGGCGATGCCGCCGTCGGTGGTCCGGCCAATGACTGGATGAGCCTCATCATCCAATCCACCGGAGCTGCGACCTACGAATTCGAGGCCGGTGCCAAGGCGCGGAGTTGGTCGCCGGAGCTGTATGCAATTGTCGGTTTTCCGGCATCCGTGAACGTTGATCGCGACACATTCCTGCAGATCGTGCACGACGAGGATCGCGACAACGTCCTGCGTGCCGGCCGATCCGCGCTTTACTCAACGGCATCCGCTCAGCCCAAGGGCTACGATATCGAGTACCGCATCGTACGCGGCGACGGTGCGGTACGTTGGGTCCGCGATACCTGCCGTGTGGTGCCGCGCGGTCCGGAGCTTCCGGCTCGGATCATGGGGATCGTACAGGATATCGACGCGCGGAAGCGCTTTGAGGAGGCGCACCGCAACAGCGAGGAGCGATTCTCTTCGCTCCTCCTGATGGCCGCCGACTGGTACTGGGAGCAGGATGAAAACCTGCGTTTCGTCAGCTTCTCCGACAGCGTTCTAAATCTTGCCGGCTCGAGTGCAGGATCACATATCGGTAAAACCCGCTGGGAATTACCGACGATCGGCGTGAGCGAGGAGCAATGGGCTTCCCATCGCGCTGACCTCGACGCGCGAAATCCATTCCGGAACTTCGAATTCCAGCGCATCAACGAAGTCGGCAAGGCTGTATGGGTTTCCGTGAGCGGCGATCCCATTTTTGACGCAAACGGCCGGTTCAGGGGCTATCGCGGCACCGGCCGCAACATCACCGAGCAGAAAACCTGGGACGAGACACAACGCCTGCTGGTCAGCGAACTCAATCATCGGGTGAAAAACACACTCGCCACCGTACAGGCCATTGCTACGAACACACTGTCGCGTACGCGCGACCCCGGCAAATTCGTGGAATCTTTTTCCGGACGCATCCAGTCGCTCGCGAGCGCCCACACGCTTCTGACGCGTGCCAGTTGGCAAGGGGCGGATCTTAAGGACTTGATCCTCGAACAGATTGCGATCCCGAGCTCAGGACTGGACGGCCGCGTTACAGTTTCCGGGCCTTCCGTCCACCTCGAACCGCAAATCGCCTTACCCGTCGCCCTCGTGATTCACGAGCTGAGTACGAATGCCCGCAGGCACGGTTCGCTGTCCGGACCGCAGGGGCAGGTCGAGATCCGCTGGGAGGTCTGGGATAATCAATCTCTGCCGGAGCTTGATCTGTCGTGGCGCGAGACGGGTGGTCCTGCCGTGCAGCCACCGACATCGCGCAGTTTTGGCTCGGTTCTGATCGAACGCAGCCTGACGTTCGCACTGGGCGGCAAGGCGAACCTCATCTTCCCTCCCGAAGGGCTGACATTCACGGTCACGCTTCCGCTGGTCAGTCAGCCCGGCGTTGATCCAGGCCCATCAGACGCGCGAACAGGTCGCGAGGCTATATCTTAGGCAGCTCCGGCCGAACGCCCATCCCGATCAAACGAGCCGTA
This sequence comes from Pseudomonadota bacterium, assembly GCA_023423275.1. GTDB lineage: Bacteria > Pseudomonadota > Alphaproteobacteria > Rhizobiales > Hyphomicrobiaceae > ZC4RG25. Next base: position 59,267 of record JAFAFW010000018.1, on the reverse strand, counting down.
AGGCGCCGGAAAATGGGAAAATACGCCAGCAGCCGAAGGAACATCGGCGGCTTGGGCTGCACTGTGCTGCCAAGCACCGCGGTGATGACGCGCTTTTGCATTTGAAGCTGCAGGAACTGGGTCGCCTTGGCTGGCCATTCGCGCCGCTTCTGAACGGCCTCAAGATGTGCATCTCTCAGCGTTCCCGTCCGCAGCGGCTCGACCAGAATGTTGGCGGCGGCCACGGCATCCTGGACCGCAATATTGACCCCCACGCCGCCGACCGGCGACATCGCATGCGCCGCATCGCCAATGCACAGGAAATGCGGCTGCCACCACGTCTTGAGCCGATTGACCTGCACCACGAGCAGCTTCACCTGATCCCAATCCTGCAGCTCCGCAGTCCGCGATGCAGCGAAGGGAAGCAACGGCCCAAGCCGGTTGCGAAATGCTTCCAGGCCCGCGGCGCGAACACGCTTGTTCTCGCCCTTCGGAATGACAAAAGCGCATTGCCAATAGTCTCCGCGATTGAGCATGATCATGATGCCGCCCGCGAAAAACCGGCCTTGCGTTTCCATTGTATCGCTCGGATCCCGTGACAGGCGGAACCAGAGAACGTCCATCGGCGCACCAAAATCGTCGATCTCCAACCCCGCCGACTTGCGCATCGCGGAATCGCGGCCATCGGCAGCGACGACAAGCTGGGCACGGATCGTCGTTTCACCTTCCGGCGTGCGCGCTTTGACACCGAGGCACCGGCTTCCGTCGATCACGAGCCGTATCGCCTCGGTTTGCATCATCAGGCGAAAACTCGGAAACGCCTGCGCCTTCGCGGCGATGAAATTCAGGAAGTCCCATTGCGGCATCATCGCGATGTAGGGCGCACGAACCGGCAGGCTCGAAAAATCAGCGATCTTTATCTTTTCATTGCCGAATTGAGCCGAGATATCAGGGACCGGCTGATGCGGCAGCTTCAGGAACTCATTCAGAAGACCGAGCTTCGACATGATTTCCATGGTCGACGGATGAATGGTGTCGCCGCGAAAATCGCGCAGGAAATCGGCATGCTTTTCCAGCACGACGACATCGACGCCCGCGCGCGCCAGGAGATAGCCCAGCATCAACCCCGCAGGTCCGCCGCCGGCCACGCAACACGTCACGTCGATGGAATTTGCCATCACACCTGTTCCGCCATGATCCAATTGGACAACCGCCGAGACGGTTGACACGTCAGTAATGAATCGCAGGCGAAACCAAGGCAGCACGCCCGCAGCCCAGCGCAGGATGTGAGTTCAGGACCGGCCGCCGTCAACCGAGAGAACTTGGCCGGAGATCCAGGCGGCCTGGTCGCTGGCCAAAAACACGACCGCATTCGCGATATCGGCAGCGGTGCCCAGCCGACGTGTGTGGATGGATTCGATGATCCGCCTCTGGCCGTCCGGGCCATAAGCCTCCCACTGACGCTCGGTCGCCGGATTGGACCTGACCAGTCCGGGCGCCACCGCATTGCAGGTGATACCATGCGGTCCGAGATCCTGGGAGAGCTGCTTCGTCAGCCCGACGAGCGCATGCTTGGCAGCCGTATAGGCCTGAATCCCGGTGAGGCTCGGCCGCAAACCGGCAGCCGATGCGATGTTGACGATCCGGCCATAGCGCGCCATTTGCATCGGCGCAGAGGCGGCCTGGGAGAGCCAGAACGCACCATCGACGTTCGACTGAAACAGCACCCGCCACTCCGCCTCGCTGATATCTTCGATCGGGCGCCCCACCTGCCCCCGCACGCCGCCCGCCGCATTGACCAGAACGTCGAGGCGGCCCGCGTCCGCCATCACAGCAGACACCAGCTCATGTGCGGCTTGCCTGTCGGACACATCCAGCACGTGGGACCGCAAGCCCTCGGCGTCGGCAAACTTCTGAAGCCGCTCTTTATCGATATCGGCAACGGCGACGCGTGCGCCGGCCGCAACGAGGCCCGTCGCGATCGCCTGCGCAATGCCCTGCGCCGCGCCCGTTACCAGGGCGACCTTCCCGTCCAGGCGAATGTTCATCACCGGTCTCCCGTCAGGGTCAAGCGCCCCATGGCATATTCGTCAGCGTGCGTCGCCACGGTCATCTGCCCGTCAGCCATCACCCACCCGCGATACATGCCGAGTGTATTGAAGGGTGCCACGACATGACCCCGTGCATCCACGGCCACCAGCCCTGCGCCGATACCATAAGACGGCATGACTTCGGAAATGATGACGTCGGTCGCAGCCTGCAGCGACGCGCCCGCGTACATCATGCGCGCCGTCACGTCATAGGCAGCGGCATGGCGGATGAAAAACTCGCCCTGCCCCGTGCACGAAACCGCGCAGACTCCATCACGAGCATAGGTGCCAGCGCCGATGATCGGGCTGTCGCCGACGCGGCCCGGCGCCTTGTTGTTGAAACCGCCTGTCGATGTCGCCGCTGCGAGGTGTCCGTCAGTATCGAGCGCGACGGCCCCGACCGTCCCATGCTTTTCTGCCTCCGTGGCGCAGAGGATCGTGCCAGCCGCGGCGCGTGCCTTCAGCGACGCCAGCGCCTGACGCCGCCGTTCCGTCGTGAAATAACGGTTCTCAACGATATCCAACCCGCACTTTTCCGCGAAGGCGTCAGCCGCGCCGGCCGCGATCAAAACGCATTCGGATTGCTCCATGACCGCGCGTGCGGCCTTGACGGGATTGCGGATGCGGCGAACCGCACAGACTGCGCCCGCCTCCATCGTCGCCCCATTCATGATCGAGGCATCGAGTTCGTGATCTTCCGCGCTGGTGAGAGCGGCACCGTGTCCGGCGTTGAAGTGCGGGCTATCTTCCATCACGACGACGGCTGCTTCGACCGCATCGACGGCCGCGCCGCCGCACGCGAGAACGTTCCACCCGGCGCGCAGCGACGCGGCCAGATGTTCGCGGGCCTCAGTCCACTCGGCCTCGCTCAGCAGCGATGGACTAAGCGTGCCGCAGCCGCCGTGGATGCCAATTGCAATCGGTGCCATGTGGAAAACCGCCGAAAAAAAATGAACGGAGCGCGGCGTGGCGCCGCGCACCGTTTCCCATGTGAAATCTACTTCACCGGCTTGATGTCCATGGCCAGGGTATCTTCGTCGACACGTGGCGCAATGGTGACCTTGCCTTTCTGCATCGCCCACGCGGATCCAACGGAAACGATCGGCAAACGCGGACGGTCCACCGCGAGCAGTTCGTTGGCTTTCTCCAGAAATGCGCGACGCTTGCCTTCGTCCATCTCCACGGACGCATCTTCGATCAGCTTGTCCATCTCAGGATTTTTGTAGCCGATGACATTGAACGCACCGAGCCGCTTTTCCTTGTCGTTGGAGTGGGCCAGCGATGACAACGTGTAGTTTGCCTCACCGGTCAGCGTGCCCCAGCCTGACATTGAGGCAGAGAAATCTCCACGAATGCGTGCCGGGAAGAACACTGCTGCCGGCTGAGCATTCGCCTCCGCCTGGATGCCGATTGCAGCCAGCATCTGGGCAATCGACGTACCGACCTGCCGGTCGCCCGGAAGACGATCGCTGGTAAAGCTGAACGTCATCTTGAACCCGTCGGGATATCCGGCCTCGGCCATCAGCTTCTTGGCCGCCGCAACATCGTATTTCCGTGGCGGCAGGCTCTTGCTGAAGCCGAAGATCGACGGTGTCATGAGCTGGTTCTGAGGAGCGCCGAGCCCTTCCATTGCGAATTCAGCCAGCGCGTTCCGATCGATCGCCAGATCAATCGCTTCGCGCACTTTTGGATCTTGAAGGGGATTCTTGGCCAACGGTGAGCCGTCCTTGGCCGACACCTGCGGTGTCTTATCCCGCATGTCGAGCTCCAGGTTGAACACGTACACCGTATCAACGGTCTCGACATTGAGCTTGGAATCGCGCTTCAGCGTCGCCACGTCGGACGCCGGCACGCGCACGATGAGGTCGAGCTGTCCCGCCTTGAGCTGAGCGACCCGGGCGGCATCATTTGGAATCTCGCGGCGGACGTGGCGTTCCCAAGGCTGCTTCTCTCCCCAGAACCCATCGAAGCGTTCGACGATGAACTGCTCCTTGGGCGTCCAGGATACGAACTTGTAAGGGCCGGTTCCGATTGCCGCCTTACCGCTATTGAACGCCGCGTTGGCAGTCTCCTTCGTCAAGCCTGCGGCTGCCTTGGAGGACACGATGAAAAGGCGGATGAAATCGTTGGGCAGGTTGGGCGCCGGCCCGTCGGTAACGATTTGAATAGTGTGCGGGTCGACGATTTTGGTCTCTTTCACCCGCCGGACGTAAATCGTGGTCGGATTGGGTCCGGCAACCACCGGAATCCGCTCGATCGAGAACTTGACGTCTTCCGCCGTGAAGTCCGAACCGTCGTGGAATTTAACGCCCTGGCGCAACTTGAATTCCCAGGTGGTATCATCGATCGTTTTCCAGCTTTCGGCGAGGCGGGGTTCAAGCTCCAGTCCGTTACCGGACCACACGAGCGTATCGAAAACATGCTTCAGCGCTTCGGCATGAGTACCAGTCGCCGTGTAATGAGGATCGATCGATTCCGGACCGGCGCGAACGCCGATCGTCAGTGTCTGCGCGACAGCAAGCGCCGAACTCGACGCCAGCAATACGCCGGCCAGCAGTAACCCGCGTGAACGGACGAGGCTGCTTTTCATCGTGTAGTCTCCCTTTCTATTTTGGCCGGCCAGCCGCCGGCGCCAAGGACGATCTTCGTCAGGAGTGCATGGAGCGTGCGCCGCTCTTCTTTGTTCAGTGTCTCGAACATGGCTTGTTCCTGGGCCACGAATGCCGGAACGGTCTCATCCACGATCTTCTGCCCGCGCGCCGTCAGATGCAGACCGAAGCGGCGGCGATCCCGTTCGTCCTGCGAACGGGAAATGAGCTTCTTGCGGAGAAGGCTGTTCACCGCCCGGCTCAGCGTATTCTTCGGACGCGCTGAGGATGCCGCAATATCGTCGGCTGTGATCCCGTCCTTGAGACCGATCGCATACAGCACGACGTGCTCAGGATTATTCAGCTTATAACGCTTCCAGATCCAGGCATACAGCGGCTGATTATAATGGTGGCTGATATAATTGACGCGAAATGACAACCAGCACGGATTTTCCCAGAGCTTGATGCCGACCATCGGATTGAGACCCGCCGGCAAGGCAAGGCGTGCCGCATTTTTCGGCACTTTTCTCGGTCGTTCACGCCGTACGCGATCGAGCATTTGCGATCCGCAAAATTAGTTCCAATTGGAACTTGACGCACCGTCGCCATGTTCGTCAAGCTGATGTTCGTGGCATCGTATTTATCGGCATCTGAGGAATAAGCTTATGCGCATTGCCGAAATGAACTGGATGCAGGTGCGCGATCATGTGCTCGGGGACGACCGCGCCGTGCTCCCGATCGGATCGACCGAGCAGCATGCCTATCTCAGTCTCGCCGTCGATTCGATCCTGTCAGAAAAGGTCGCGATGGAGGCGGCGCAACCGCTTTCGGTGCCGGTGTTTCCGGTGATCAATTACGGCCTGACACCGAATTTCGTCGAATACCCCGGAACGGTGACACTCCGCATCTCGACATTGTGCGCCGTCATCCAGGATGTGCTGACGGGAATGCTGCACTCCGGCTTCAAGCGGATCGTGATCGTCAACGGCCACGGCGGCAACTCTCCCGGACACGGCGCCGTTCTCGAATGGCTCGACCGGAACCATGGTGCTCAGGTCAAATGGCACAACTGGTGGAGCGCGCCTCAGACGATGCGCAAGGTCCAGGACATAGACCCCGTCGCATCGCATGCGTCTTGGATGGAAAATTTCCCCTGGACCCGGCTTCCGGGCATCAAAATGCCCTCCGTGCAAAAGCAGATGATGGATCTGGCCCGCTTCCAGGCCCTCGATCCGGTCGCCAAAAAGGAATACCTGGGCGATGGCAATTACGGCGGTCTTTATCAGCGCGAAGATGCGGAGATGATGGAAATCTGGAACGTCGCGATCGAAGAAACGCGCGGCCTCATTTCCGAAGGCTGGAACTGACGAGGCCGGGACCCGTCCGGCCTCACGGTCCGATCACTCCGCAACAACGACCAGATGCACCCCGAGCGCCTCAGCTTCATCGATCAGCAGGTGGCTCGGATCGATGGCGCCCGGACGCAGCCCCTGGCTGAGAAAGAAGTGCCGCGTCTTGTCGAGATCACTAGACGTCAATGTCACGGAGCAAATAGCCGGCATCGGCGGACGCGAGATCCTGCCGAAATGCTCCGCGGCTCCGCGCGCATCCACAAAACGGATCGCACCGCGATCGAGCTTCACAGCCAGCGGAGAGGTCAGCCCGTCGATCGGCTTATCGAGAAAGCGAGCGAAACGCGCTGCGGCCTCGCGCGGCTCGCGTGTGACGATCGCCGCTTCGAGCAGGCCGGTGATGCCGTTGTCACTTGGCAGATACCGGTTCTGCCACATGTGTTCCGGCGTATGATGCGTCACGACCTGGACCCGGCCTTCCGCGAAATGCTCGAACGCGGCGCGCACGACGGTGAATGACAGCTCGACCTGACTGCCATCTTCGGCTTCGACCGTACGCCTCAAATGGACAGTCGGCTGCACCGCGAAGCCTTGTGCCTCGATCTTCGGAACGACGCCTTCGGCGTCGGCAACCGAGAAAGCCAGCAGATGCACGCCGGTATGATGCGCGATCGCCGTCTTGAGGTGACGCGCCACCGGCGTATCGACCCCGTCGACGGGCGTCAGAATTTCGAGGTATCCGCGCGGCAGCATCGCGAGGCGATTGGCCGTCCCCACCGGCTTCAATTCCCCTGTCGCCGAATCGCGGTCACCGTGAACCGAGAACGGCGTCAGAGGAAAGCCGAGCTTCTCGAATACCGACGCAGCGCGCGCCATATCGGGAACCATCCAGCCGACGTGATCGAGATAAACCTCTCCAGGTTTCGGCAACTGTTCGCTCGACGCAGACGAGGGCACAGATGAGGCTCCTTATTCGTGACCGCTTTCGGGGAAAAACGCAGTGCTTGGACAATCGGGCATTCCGTCCTTCCGCGATACCCTTGCGAACGCTTCGGCGCAAGCCGCTTAGGCATCTGCGTGCACGTTTGGGCAGCATTGTGCAGAGTTACGCTTGACTCATGCGAAGGCCTACGACATCCTGCCGCAGTCGATGAGAGAGGCGGGCCTTCAACCGCTTTAAAAATAAAGGACTAACGGTCCAAGTCTGGGGAGACTACGGAGCCGGGAACGACGTTATGGCGTCGTTCCCGTGCCATTGCGTTTTAGGCGAGAATGACGTCGCTGACCTCCCCGCCCGTGCCCTGTCCCTACCTGAAAGCTTGGCATTTCGGCGAGCAGGCGGCATTGACGGCATGGGCCGTCTGCTTCACGCTTTCATCCCAAATCACATGACGGAACTCACGGATGAAGAAGGTCGCGCTCGTCGCGCATGATGCTCGCAAGCCGATGATACTCGACTGGGTCGGACGACATCTGGATATCTTCCGCCAACTCGACCTTGTCGCCACCGGAACGACGGGAAAGATCCTGCTCGACAGCTACCCGGACCTGAAACTTCAGCGTCTGGAAAGCGGTCCACGCGGAGGTGATCAGCAGATCGGAGCGCTGATCGTCACCGATGAAATCGACGTGCTGTTCTTCTTTATCGATCCGATGACGCCGATGCCGCACGATGTTGACGTCAAGGCGCTTTTGCGGCTCGCCATTCTTTACGATGTGCCGTGCGCCTGCTCGCCACGCGCCGCCGATATCATTCTCGCCGAAGTCCGGCGTGCGCACACAGCCGGGTCAGGCTCGCGATAACCGCTGCTTCAGTCCTGCTTGGTCTTTTCCTTGCGTTCGACCACGCGTCGGCCCAGTGCCCAGCGATGCACCTCCGACGGTCCATCGTAGATACGGAACGCGCGCACATCGCGGAAAATGCGCTCGACTACCGTGTCGCGTGTCAAGCCAAGGCCACCGAGGATCTGCATCGACCGATCGACGACGCGCATGATGGCCTCGGAGCAAATGACCTTCGTCATCGAGCTTTCCGTCCCGGCACGGTGCCCCTGGTCGAGCATCCAGGCGCAATGGCGGATCGCCAAACGGCTGACGTGCATATCCATGAGATTGTCGGCCAGCATGAAACTGACGCCCTCGTGCGCACCGAGCGCCTGTCCGAACGCCGTCCGCGTCCGGGCATAATCCACAGCGATATCATGCGCGCGCTGCGCCGCCCCGAGCCAGCGCATGCAATGGGTCAATCGCGCAGGAGCCAGCCGGACCTGGGCATACCCGAACCCCTTGCCGACCTCACCCAGCACGGCATCAGCCGGGACGCGCAGGTCCTCGATATCGATGACGGCATGACCACCCATGAACGAGGAGTCCATGGTGTCCAGGGTGCGAGAGATCCTGAATGCCGGGTTGGGAAGATCAGCCAGAAACATGGTCGCGTCGTGCGGTCCATCGCCCGTGCGCGCCATGATGATGGCAAATCCCGCGCCATCGGCGCCCGTGATCAGCCACTTGCGCCCGCGGATCACAAAGCCGTTCCCATCAAGCTCGGCACGGGTTGCCAGCATCGCTGGATCGGAACCCGCACCGGGATGCGGCTCGGTCATCGCGAAGCAGGAGCGTACGCGGGCCGTAGCGAGCGGCTTCAGGTAACGCTCCCTCTGTTCAGGAGTGGCGACCAGATCGAGCAGATGAATGTTGCCTTCGTCTGGCGCCTGGCAGTGCAGCGCCACCGGTCCCAGCATCGAATATCCGGCAGCTTCCAGCACTACCGCCTTGCCGACATGGTCAAGGCCCACCCCTCCACAATCCTTGGGCACATGCACCGACAAGAGTCCTGCGGCACGTGCGCGGTCGTTCAGCTCGACCCTCAGAACATCGCTCGGGCCGTGCGGTGTCCAACGCGGATCGCTTTCGTACGGGATGATCTCATCCTTAACGAAGGCCCGGACGCGCTCGCCCAACGCCTCGACGTCTTTGGGAAGTAGGAAATCCATGGCCGGCCTGCTGTCCTCGACGTGGCTTCGTGCCCGGAAGCTAAACTGCTCCCCCATCCCTGCAAAGGGTTTCGCGCCTTTTACGGTCATATGATTGTATGACGAATTTCCGCATCCGCTCCGTGACAATCCGGGGAAGCTGATCTAATTTCCGATCGGACATGGACCGCCTCGAGACGGATCTTCCAATTATTCTAGGGGGCTAACGCATGGTTACGATCAGCGCGGACGACCTGCGCGAGCTGGTGCGCGACATCTTCATCGCCGCGGGCAGCTCCCGGCATGAGGGCGAGCAGCTCGGAAAATCGCTGGTCAGCGCCAATCTGGCGGGTCACGACAGCCACGGCGTCGTGCGCGTGCCTCGCTATCTGCAATGGAAGGCTGACGGCGATTTCGTCGCCAACCAGACCGTCGAAATCGTGCGTGAGACCCCCGTTCTGGCCGTCGTCGATGGCAAATACGGGTTCGGTCAGACGACAGCCCCGCAGGCCGTCGAAATCGGCATCAAGAAGTGCCGGGCCATGGGATTGTCCGCGGTCGCGCTGCGCAACTCGGGACATGTCGGCCGGCTGGGGGAATGGGCTGAAATGGCGGCCGAGGCGGGGCTGGTGTCGATCCACTACTGCAACGCCGCATCGAGCCTGCTCGTTGCGCCGTTCGGAGGCGTCGACCGGCGCCTGTCGACCGCGCCCTACGCGATTGGCGTTCCACGCTCTGGACAGGATGCGCTGATCCTCGATTTCGCGACCTCTGTCGTGGCGGAAGGTAAGGTTCTGGTCGCGAGCCAGGGCGGGAAAAAGCTGCCGACCAACGCCCTGGTGGGCCCGGATGGAGACATGAGCGGCGACCCACACCTGCTCTATGGAGATTTTGAACCGACGGGGCCGCGGGATTACAAGAACGGCACCGGAGCCATCCGCGCCTTCGGCGAGCACAAAGGTTCCGGCCTTGCCTTCATGGTCGAGCTGCTGGGCGGATCGCTCACCGGCACCGGCGCCGCAGAAGGTGGCCGGCGCTGGGCCAACGGCATGCTGTCGATCTACATCGACCCGAAACAGCTTGATGCGACGGAATTTTTCCCGGCCGACGTGGAGCGCTATCTGGCCTTCTTCAAAAGCTCGCGTCCGATCGAAGCCGGAACCGAAGTTCTGGCGCCGGGCGATCCTGAAATCCGCACCCGGAAAAAGCGCTTGGCGGAGGGCATTCCATTGCCTGATACCACCTGGGAATTGCTGGTGGCTTCAGCCAGAAACGTCGGCCTCGATGAGGCGCGGATCAAAAAAGCCGCCGTCAAATAAGCAGTCAGAGTTCTCACGCACGTCGTTAAATCACCAACAGGGACTACAGACAGATGATCAGCAGCGACCTCCTGGAACAGCTCAAGGCGTTCGACACTCCGACGATCTGCAATGCCATGGAGCTGATCGACAGTTCCTTCCGGCGGTCGGGCTTCACGACCAAGCAGCTTGTCGCGCCGTTTCCGGATCTGCCGCCGATGGTCGGCTACGCCCGGACAGCCTCGATCCGCTCGACGCATCCTCACGAGATCGATTCCAAAGCGCAGCGCGCCCAGCGCATCGGCTACTACGAATACATCGCCGAGGCGCCGAACCCGCAAATCGTGGTGATCCAGGACCTCGACGGCCCGGACATCGGCTTTGGCGCATTCTGGGGTGAAGTACAGAGCACGATCCATCATGCCCTGGGCTGCGTTGGCGTCGTCACGGACGGCTGCATTCGCGATATTCCGCAGTGGGCCCCTGGCCTCAACGTTCTGGCAGGGTCGATCAAGCCAAGCCACGCGCACGTTCACCTCGCCGACTTCGGCAAGGAAGTCCGCGTTGCGGGCATGGTGGTCCGCTCCAACGACCTGATCCATGCCGATCAGCACGGTGCGGTCGTGATTCCGGCTGGCGTCGCCGAAAAACTGCCTGCCGCGTGCGATCTGATGGCACGCAAGGAAGCCGTTATTCTCGATCTCGCCCGCAAGCCTGGCTTCACCGTCGCGATGTTGCGTGAAGCATTGGCCAAACAGGATGAAATCCACTGATGCGCAAGGTCATCTGCATCCAGCCGATCCACGACGACGGCATGAATATCCTGCGGTCGCGCAAGGACATAGAGCTCATCATTCCGGAGAGTCCGGAACCTCAGCATTGGCAACACCATCTGGCCGATGCCGAGGCGATTGCGGTCCGCGTCACACGGATCGAGCGGTGGATGATTGAAAAGGCGCCGAAGCTGAAAATCATCTCTCGTCACGGCGTCGGGGTCGACAACATCGACCTCGAAGCTGCCACCGAACGCGGCGTGATCGTCGCGACGGTCGGCGAGGCGAATGCGCCGTCCGTTGTCGAACACACACTGGCGATGATGTTCGCGCTCGCCAAGCGGCTGCCCCAGTTCGATCATGCGATCCGTAACGGCAACTTCAATGTCAAATTCGGCCTGGATGCCATGGACATTGGCGGCTGCACGGTGCTGATCGTCGGTCTTGGCCGCATTGGCAGCCGGTTGGCGACAGCGTGCAACGCACTTGGTCTGCGCTGCCTTGGGATCGATCCGGCTTTCAGCCCGGACGAAATCCGGAAGCTCGGCTGCGAGCCGGTCGCCAGCCTGCACGACGCCCTGCCGCAAGCGGATTTCGTCACCGTCCATTGCCCGCTGCAGAGCGATACGCGCAATTTGATCGGTGCGCGCGAATTGGCACTGATGAAGCCAACCGCGTATCTGATCAATTGTGCACGCGGCGGTATCATCGATGAGCAGGCGCTTGTCGCGGTGCTCGACAGCGGACAGCTCAAGGGCGCGGGTTTCGACGTTCAGGTGACGGAACCGCCATCGCCCGACGACCCGTTGCTGAAGTCGGATCGCATCATCCTCACCCCGCATTCAGCCGCGACGACCGCGGCCTGCGTTGCGCGCAGCGCCACCAACGTCGCGCGCAATATCGTCGACTATTTCGACGGCAAGCTGCCGCCGTCACACATCTTCAATCCCGAAGCCTTGACGCGCTGACCGAAGGGAAACACCCATATGCGCAAGAACCTGATCAAGAAATCGCTGGCTGAAGGCGGTCGCGTCGTCAATGGGTGGTGCTCGATCCCCAGCTCGTATTCGGCCGAGTTGATGGCTCACCAGGGCTTCGACAGTGTCACCATCGACCTGCAGCACGGACCGGTGGACTTCCAGGTCGCGCTTTCCATGCTGCAGGCGATCTCGACGACCGACGCCGTGCCGATGGCGCGCGTGCCCTGGAATGATCCCGCCATCATCATGAAGCTGCTGGATGCCGGCTCCTATGGGCTCATCTGCCCGATGATCAACAGCAAAGCTGAAGCAGAGGCCTTCGTCGGCGCGGCTCGCTACGCCCCGAAAGGGTTCCGCTCCTTCGGCCCCAACCGCGCGGTCCAATATGGCGGTGCCGACTACTGGCAGCATGCCAACGAGGAAGTGCTGCTGTTTGCCATGATCGAGACCACCAAGGCGCTGTCCAACCTGGATGAAATTCTCTCGGTCCCTGGCCTGAATGGCATTTATATCGGACCCGCGGACCTTTCCCTCTCCATGGGGCACACACCGACCCTCGCTCCCAGCGAAGCTGAAGTCCTGAGCGCCATCGCCAAGGTCTGCGAACGAGCGCGGAGCAAAGGGCTCATCGCAGGCGTCCATACGGACGGCGCCGCGACTGCGCGGAAACGTTTCGACGAGGGGTTCCAGCTCTGCACGATCCTGAACGACGCGCGTCTTCTCGCCGGAGCGGCGCAGGCAGCCGTGCGCGAAACAAGGGGTCAAGAGCAGGCGCAAGCCGCCAAAACCTACTGAAAACAAAGCACAGCGGGCACACGTGCCCGCTGATGCTGTCCCGCCCCGGGATGTTGCGAGCGCGAAATATCCGGGATCCAGGCGTGCTTTTGGCGCCTTTCGTATCCCGGCTCTGCGCTTCGCTCCGGCCGGAATGACAAACGGCTGGCGCGATCCAAGTCTGAAAAACTCTAGATCTGCCTGGGAAACAACACCTTCACCTCGGTGCCCGGCGTGCGGCGGCAGAATTCGACTGTGCCGCCGAGCCCCTGCGCAAACGCGCGGATCAACCTTAGACCAAGACTCTGTGTTGCGCCGGGGTCGAACCCTTCCGGCAGGCCGACGCCATCGTCGGCGACACTCATCAGCAGCATGCCGTCGGCAGCCGGACCGAGGCTCACCCGGATTGGCCCACCGTCCTTCATCGGATAGGCATATTTCGCGCAGTTGGTCGCAAGTTCCGTCACGAGAAGCGCCAGCGGGATGGCGCGATCCGTCTCGATCGTGACCTGCTTGGGCGCTTCGAAGACGATCGTGCAACTCCCGGTCAGTCCGGCCAGATCGGCGCAGACATCTTCGAGGTAGGCGGCCAAGTCCAGACGTGCCACGTCTGTCGACTTGTAGAGGCGCTCATGCGCGCGCGCCACTGCCATCACCCGCGACTGCGCTTCATTCAGAAGCCGCCCAACGGCTTCATCGACGCTGCCCGCCTGCAAACGCAACATGCTGGCAACGAGCTGGAGACTGTTTTTGACGCGATGATTCACTTCCTTGAGCAGCACCTGCTGGCGATCGAGCGCCGCCTTGAGCCGCTCCTCGTAGCGTTGGCGCTCAATGGCCATGCCGAGAATATTCGCCGTGCCTTGCAGGAACGTCAGGTCGTGCTCGCCGAATTCTCCGGCACTGCGGCTGTCGACCTCCAACACACCGAACGGTGCACCGTCGCCTTGGAGGATGACGTTGATCGCCCGGCGGATGCCATACTTGAGCAGCAGCTCGGGAGTACGGAAGCGCTCTTCCTGGTCGAGATGATTGGAGATCACCGGCTTACCGGTCACCAATGCGAATCCAGCCGGCGACGCGAGATCGGTGCCGATGACGGCTTGGCCGACGACCTCCGCACCCCAGCCGACACCCGCCACGACAAGAAGCTCCTGCCTGTCGGGAAACCACTGCATGATCTTGCAAAATTCGGCCTCGAGGCCTTCCGCCGTCAAACGTGCAGCCGAACTGAGGAGTTCGTCAAACGACGCCCCCTGCAGCGCCATAACGCCCAGGCCCGAGAGAATCTCCTGCTGCCGGATACGCACCCGGAGAGCATGATCATTCCGCTCGGCGGCATCGTCAGGATGTTTGCTCTGCTCGACGACCGGCTCCCGCTTGTTTGGCAAAATCAAATTTCCCCGCGATCTAATACGCAATACATGGATCGCCCCGGACAGGTGCAGATCTGCGATCTCACGGCACGTTCTGAGGTTGACCTCGCTTCTCGGCATTAGCGTGGCAATTGTACAAGCGACTCACCGCCGCACAAGGGAACAAGGCCGTGGGTCTTCACGGCCCCGTGATCGGCCCGTCAATATGTGGCGCGTCCGCCCGAAATGTCGAGCACCTGACCGGTAGTAAACGAGCAATCGCTCGATGATGCCCAGGCGATCAGCGCCGCAACTTCCTGGACGGTCACAAGCCGCCCGCGCGGGATTTTCGACAGCATGTAGTTAATATGCTCTTCGGTCACCTGGTCGAGAATGGCAGTTCGTGCGACGGCCGGAGCGATCGCGTTGACCGAAATGTCGGACGTTGCGACCTCCTTCGCCAGCGACTTCGTGAAGCCGATCAGCGCCGCCTTGGAGGCGGAATAGGCGCTCGCATTCGGGTTTCCCTCCTTGCCGGCGATCGAGGCGATGTTGACGATACGCCCGTAGTTCTGTGCCAGCATTCCAGGCACCAGCGCCCTGCAGCAATTCCACGGCCCCTCGAAGTTGACCCGCATCGTCATGCGAAGATCTTCGAGCGAATACTCCCAGGCCTTTGCGGTCGGGCCTGCTACGCCGGCATTGTTCACGAGAATGTCAACCTTGCCGAATACTGAAACGGTCGCATCGCGCGCCTTCTCGACCGAAGCCGGGTCGGTTACGTCGCAGGCGAATGCACTGACACCGTTGCCGACGTCCTTGGCCGTCTTTTCCGCCAGCGACAGGTCACGATCCCAGATCGCAACCTTTGCTCCGGATGCCAGGAACCGCTCTGTCGCGGCCCGCCCGAACCCCTGCGCCCCACCGGTGACGACCGCGACGCGGCCTTCGAGATCGATCTTGTTCGCCATTGTTTCCTCGGTTCCAGTTTATTGTGGGATATGAGCCATCTAGCTCGGAAATCTCTTCTGAAGCTCGGCGACCTGGGTATCCGTCAACGTCCGCACGGGTTGGCCGCGCAGCATCAGGAACAGACGCGCGGTTTCTTCGAGCTCTTCAATCGCATCCATCGCCGCCGAGAGCCCAGAGCCCGCCACCACTGGTCCGTGATTGGCGAGCAGCAAGGCGTGATGCCTGCCTGCAAGTTTGCCGACGGCCTCCGCGAGGCTGACATCCCCGGGCGGATAATAGGGCACCAGCGGCAACGTCCCGACGCGCATGACGTAGTAGGCGGTCATCGGCGGCAGGCAATTGCCATGATCGACGCAATCGAGGCAGCTCACCGCGACCGAATGCGTCGAGTGCAAATGGACGACGGCGCGAGCCTTGGGCCGTTCCGCATACATCGTCGTGTGGAGAAACGCTTCCTTGGTCGGAGCGTCGCCTGACAGCAGACGGCCCTCGGCGTCGAGATGCGATAGCCGCGCCGGATCGAGTGTGCCCAACGACGAACCGGTGGGCGTCATCAGCCAGCTGCCGTCTTCGAGCCGCGCCGAGATGTTGCCGGTCGATCCGTGGGGCAGGCCGCGATTGAACAGCGAGGCGCCCGCACCACAGATCAACTCGCGTAATTTGGTTTCGGTCGTCGTCATTGCGTTCGTCCCGCCGCGATCCGCACGCTGCAGCTATCCGATCAGATCCCAGGCTTTGAGGAAGAAATCAGGCGCACCGAAATTACCCGATTTCAGCGCCAGCACGAGATTGCGCCCGTCCATGCTGCGGGTCCACGGCACACCGGGATCGATCTCGGGCCCGATCTCGATGGCATTGACCCCGAGCGCGCCAACGACCGCTCCGGACGTCTCGCCGCCCGCGACGATCACGCGCGTGAAGCCGTCATCGACCAGCGCCTTGGCAGCGCCGGCCAGTTCCTTCTCAACCAGAGCCCCGGCGGCTTCCCGCCCGAGTTCGGATTGGACGGCACGGACATGCGCGGGATCGTCACTGGAATAGATCAGAACAGGCCGGTCGCTCGGCTGTTTCGCCGCCCAGTCGACCAGATCGGAAGCGCCGACCTTGCCTTGCGCGATCGCCAGCGGATCGACCTTCAGGGCGGGAATACCAGCGGCCTGCGCCGCTCGGACCTGCCCGCGCGTCGCCTCCGAACAACTGCCCGCGATAATGAGCATCCGCCCCTTGGCCGCCGACATGCGACCGCCGACCGTGACTTTCTTGAGAAGGCCCTTGCGCGCGAAATTTTCCGGCAAGCCCATCGCAACGCCCGAGCCCCCGGTGATCAACGCGTGATCGGCTGCCGCAGTGCCCATGGTGACGAGATGGCGATCGCTGATCGCATCGACGACCGCAAACCGTGTCCCCGCGCGCGCGGCCTTGTCGAAGGCGTTACGGGTCGCATCCGCGCCTTCCTCGACGACAGCATAGGGAACAAGATCAACCGGAAGTTTCGTCTGCCGCTGCAGGACCCGAACGAGATTGGAATCGCGCATCGGTGTCAGCGGATGGTCCTTCATCGGGCTCTCCGCCAGAGGCACCTCGCCGACAAAGAGATTGCCGAGATAAACCGTGCGCCTGGTGGCGGGAAACGCCGGACAGACCAGCGCGATCTCGCCCTTCACTTTCTCCAGAAGAGCCTCCGCAACCGGACCGATGTTACCCTGATCGGTTGAATCGAACGTCGAGCAGTATTTGAAGAACAGTTGCTGCGCCCCGCGCGCCAGCAATGCATCGGCACTGGCAAGCGACCACGAGACGGCCTCGTCGACCGGATTGGTGCGCGATTTCAACGCCACCACCACGGCGTCGATGCCATCGAGAGCCATTTTATCGTCAGGAACGCCCATCACCTGGACGGTGCGCATTCCATTGCGCGTGAGCATCAGCGCGAGGTCGGTGGCGCCAGTCAGATCGTCGGCAATACAGCCCAGTAGCACGATGGTCTCCTGCGGGATTGATCCCGCCAACGTATACAGCAATGCAGGCCCAGGAACAGCCGTCCACGTATCGTGAAACGTCTCGGCAGGTCTACTGCTTCCGCCATCACGGGAACGCTGCACTGCAACACGAATGGGCGAGGCCGACAATCCGAACCTCACCCCTATCGTTTTAAGCAGAACTCGCGCGATGAAAAACCGCGTTTTCTCAATAGCAGAACTGCTTCAGTGTCCAGTTGACGATCTTGCAGCGTTCGCGGCCATTCACGACCGTGCACTGGCGGTTCGGAATACGCTGGTAGTCACAATAGTACGACCGGGCGCCGATGCCCGGCACAAAACCGGAGTATCCTTTGTATGGTCCGGGCACGGTGAAGCTCTTTTCGATCACGTCGCCCCCGCCCTTTCGCGCTTCGGCGGTGCCACCTGCAAACATCACCGATGCGGCCGTCATCGCCGCAACACCGAAGATGATCGCTTTCGATTTCGTTCCTGTCATCGCATCCTCCATCTGCGGGGAGCTGGCGCCACAGGCCGGACGTCCAAACTCGATGTGTCAGATGTAAAAGACGATGTCCCCCGGCGCTGTTCCTGGGGTGACAAATCGAGCGGCTATCTTTCGTGTGCTCAGCGGTGGTTCTGGACGTTCACCACAACCGTGCGCGGATCCCCGGAACTCGCCCCGGATGCGTCTCTCACGACGACATCGAAACTGGCGCGATCTGCTGCCGAACCATCATGACGAAAGGCGACATGATTGGCCTCCAGATCCGCTTGGGTGAACATCGTGATCGGCGAGTCGGCAGCGTTCGTCAGCGTCAGGAAACCGTTGACCGCATTCGATACGGAGTAAATGAGATCGGCAGCGTCATCGTCCGGGTCGATCGCCGTCAGATCAACGACCGTCACTCCGACGGAACGCCCGCGGTACACCGACAGATCCAAATCTCCGCCGATGGAGGGAGGAACGTTGCGGACTTCGGCGCTGAGGCTTCCTCCGGATTCCATCGCCAGCCGTCCATATTGCACATTGCCGCTGACCGAACCCGAGCTGCGAATGTTGATCAGGTTGCGGACGACAATATTTCCTTCCAGTGTCCCCAACACATCCGCGGTCTCGGTGCGCGCCTTTCCGAGAAAGCGGCCACCCTCGTGAATCAGCAGGGTGTCCGCCGTCAGGTCGCCTTCCACATATCCGAAAATCTCGATCCGGGTGCAGTTGCGGATCCTGCCCTTGAAGGCGGTGTCGTCCTGAACGATGAAGACGCCCTTGCTCACGGCCCCTGCCCCCTACGCGATACCTGACTCGGCGCACCCTACGCCAACGCAACCCATTGCACCACCGTCGTTTTGCCGTTCCCGGCAAGACTATGGGTTAACACCATCCGGCTGCGCCTGGGCGTGCAGCTAGCTCTTCTGCCGTGGATCGTAGGCGTTTTTCTGGCGCCACTCCGACATGAAGTAGGCGAGACTGTCGTCGATCTTCTCCGGCAGGACGATACGCACGGTCACCAACTGATCGCCGGTACTGCCGGTGGTCGTATTCTTCACACCCTTGCCACGCAGCCGGAACACGCGGCCTGAATCCGTGCCCTTCGGAATGGTGAGCGAGACCCGGCCCGTGATGGTCGGCACTTCGACCTTGCCGCCAAGAATGGCCTCGTCGAGGCCGATCGGCAGATCGAGGGTGATGTCGTCACCCACCCTCTTGAACTGGGGATGCGGGCGCACCTTGATCTCGACCAGCGCGTCGCCGGGTTCTCCGCCCCGGAAGCCCGGACCACCTTTGCCCTTGAGGCGTAGCACTTGCCCGTCCGTCACACCCTCAGGGACGGTCAGGTCCAGCATGCCGCCTTCTGGCATCGTCACGCGCTTGCGGGCGCCGGTCACAGCTTCGAGGAAGTCGATCTCCAGCGTGTAGCGAACGTCACTGCCCCGGATATCACCGCCGAACTTCGTTCCTCCGGCCGGCCCGCGCGCTCCGCCCCGGCCACCGAAAATGTCCGAGAAGATGTCCGAAAAACCGAACTCCTCGGCTCCGGGAGGTGGCTGCCCAGGTCCCGCGCCGGGGCGTGCATTGCCCCGCCATCCAAACGGTCCGGCAGCTCCCTGAGGCTGATAGGCGCGGCGTGGCTCGCCAGAGGCGTCGATCTCGCCAGCGTCGAATTTCTTGCGCTTCTCAGGGTCGCCAAGCAGCTCATAGGCTGCCGACACCTTTTTGAACCGTTCAACCGCAACGCGATCGCCGGGGTTCAAATCAGGATGCAACTCTTTGGCAAGCTTACGAAAAGCCTTCCGAATGTCATCTTCGGAGGCGTTTTTCTGGATACCGAGAAGAGCGTAAGGATCGTCGGCCATGGCTCACAAGACTTAGGATGTCTCATGCTGACAGGGAAGCGTAGCATTATTCATAAACTGCTACCGCCCTGGCCTGAGCCATAGTCTAAAATTATTTGGGAAAACGAATCTCTGCCGGCCATTCGAGCAATTGAGCGAGGCTGTCGAACCGCCGGCGCAGGCGCTCGCCCTCCAGAGAAGCATACGCGGGCGGGATCGTCAGCACCAGCTTGCCGTCGTCATAGCTGAGCGGCGTCTCGTCGATAATCCCGGCCATGCCGATCGAGATCATGTGGGCGGTCCTCAGTGCAGCCCCGAGAATACGCGCCCGCTTCAGGGCTCGCTTGTCGATCAGCCGCCGGATGCGTGCGTAGAAATCATCCGGTGCGGATTCTCCCGGTCCCACATGCCGGAAGTAAACCGCCAGCCCGATAAACAGGCGGCCCGGATGATCGACACCCGCCAGCGCCGCATGGGCTATGACGTTGAGGCTTTGCTCGCCGCGGTAATCCGGGTGCGCACGCCAGCCAATATCGGACATCAGACAAGCGGCATGACGCAGGCGGCGCTCCTCGGTGGTCTCACGCGGGCCCGGACCGGCGAAAATCGCGTCCGTCCAGGAACACAGCTCCTGGGCATGCGCGACGTTGCGCGAGCGGAGCCGCGCATAGTCGGTACAGAAGCTGATCAGGGGGTCCTTGTTCCGCTCATGCGACGAGAGGAGCGAGAACAGGAGCCCCTCACGGATGCCGAAGACGGAAAACACCACCTTCTCCGGCTCCAGGCGACGCAGCAGACGCTCCAGGACGAGCGCGCCCAGCGGCAGCACCTCCCGCCGGGCCCGCGCAACGCCCTCGCTGCCCTTGACCTTCTTGCCCTTCCGGATGTTCTCGCAGAAGACGATCGCGTCGCGGGTATTGATCTCGTATCCCTGCATCACCCGCAGAGGGTAGTTGCGCTCTTCCATATGCAGGCGCGCCAGCGTTCGCCACGTCCCTCCGACGGCGTAGAACGTCTTTCCCTTCTTCGCCGGAAGCCAATCGATCTGCTGAAGCTGTTCATCGGCAAAGACTTGCGCCCGGTCGAGCCGATTGCCCGTCAGGTCCAGTAACCGCAGGCCGCCAAGCGGCAAGGTGACAGCATGCTGAAGCTTGGTCCCGGCGATATCGATGAGTTCGAGACTCCCGCCACCTAAGTCTCCGGCGACACCGTCGACGTCGCCGAAACCCATCTGGATACCCTGCGCGGCGAGTTCAGCCTCGCGCTCGCCGGAGAGAATCTGGATCGGACAACCGCACGCCCTTTGGCCTTCGGCGATGAAATCCGGTCCATCGGCCGCATCGCGCACCGCCGCGGTGGCGATGACGCGAACGTTCTTGACCTGCAGCACGCGCGAGACGGCGCGAAAGCGGCGCAAGGCGGCCAGGGCCCGGTCCACGCTCTCCTTGCCGAGATGGCCGGTGGTCGCGACCGAACGGCCAAGACCGCACAGCACTTTCTCGTTGAACAGAGGGGTCGGAGCCCTGACTGCCCCCTCGTAGACGACCAGACGCACCGAGTTCGACCCTATGTCGATGACGCCGATCGGCTCCAACGTGGTGCCGCGTGTCCGCGTCTCCGGGCTCCGCATCGTTTCAAGCACGCGATATTAGTCCCTCAGCGACAGCCTGAAGCGCGGTGGCATATGCTCCTTGAGCGCCTGGCCACGGCCCGAGAGGCTCGGGTTTGTCATGAAATACTGGTGGGCGTTGAATGGTTCCTCGCCTGGCCCGGGCTCGATGCGCACTGACGAGCCATCCGGCATGATCTGCCAGCTCTGCTGATTATCCCTGAGATTGGCAATCATGATCTGTTCGAGCACCTGCTCATGCACAGTCGGGTTCTTGATCGGCACCATGGCCTCGACACGCCGGTCGAGGTTGCGCGGCATCATGTCTGCGGAGCTGATATACACGGCTGCCTTGGGAGATGGCAGCCCCTCTCCGCGACCGAAGCAATAAATGCGGGAATGCTCCAAGAATCGCCCGATGAGGCTCTTGACACGGATGTTTTCCGACAGCCCCGGAACTCCCGGACGCAGGCAGCAGATGCCACGCACGATGAGTTCGATCTCGACGCCCGCCTGACTTGCCTCATACAGCGCGGAAATGATCTGCGTGTCGACCAAGGAATTCATCTTGGCCCATATCGCCGCCGGCCGGCCGGCCTTGGCGTGCTCGATCTCCTCGTGGATATGCTCCAGCATACGCGCGCGAACGCCATGCGGGCTCGCCGCCATCATCTCCAGGTCCTGCGGCTTGCCGTAGCCCGTGACGAAATTGAAGATGCGCGCCACATCGCGGCCAATCGCGGGATCGGCAGTGAAGAAGGAGAGATCGGTATAAACGCGCGCCGTCTGCGGATGATAGTTGCCGGTTCCGATATGGCAGTAGGTCGCGACGTCCGTACCTTCGCGGCGGACCACAAGGCCGATCTTGGCATGGGTCTTCAGCTCGACGAAGCCGTAGACGACATGCACGCCTGCCTTCTCCATATCGCGGGCGAGATTGATGTTCGTCGACTCATCGAAACGGGCCTTCAGCTCGACCACCGCAGTCACGGACTTGCCCGCGTCCGCCGCCTCCTTCAGAGCCTCGACGATCGGGCTTTTCTCACGCAGCGTGCGATACAGCGTCCACTTGATCGCCATCACGTTGGGATCGGCCACCGCCTGCCGCAGATATTGCAGCACCGCTTCGAAGGACTCGTAAGGGTGATGGACCACGAAGTCCTTCGAGCGAATGGCAGCGAAAACGTCACCGCTGAACTCGCGAATCCGCTCCGGAAAGCGAATGGTGAACGGTTTGAACAGCAGATCAGGCCGATCGGCCACAATGAGCTGCTTGGTATCAGCCAGACCGAGAAGGCCTTCCTTCTGGAAGACGGAATGCTCGGCAACCTCAAGTTCATCGATGACGAACCGGCGCAGATCCGTTGGCATGTCCGAATCGATTTCAAGCCGGATCACGCTGCCGCGACGGCGCCTCTTGAGCTGGGTCTCGTAAGCGCGCGTCAGGTCTTCCGCTTCTTCCTGGAACTCGATGTCGCTGTCGCGCAGCACGCGGAACGCGCCTTGATCGAGCACCTCGAAGGTGGGGTAGAGTTCGTTGAGATAGAGACCGATCACTGTCTCCACCCGCACGAAGCGGACGGTCTTCGCGTCACTCGGGTCGGTCGGAAGGCGGATGAAGCGATCGAGCTGTGACGGGATGGGAATAAGCCCGTTCATGATCTTCCCATCCGGATGCACCATCCGGATCACCAGCGTCAGCGCGAGGTTCTGGATGAAGGGAAACGGGTGCGCGGGATCGACATTGATCGGCGTCAGGATCGGAAACAGCCGGGACAGGAACTCGGCATCGAGCCATGCCCGCTCCGACGGCAGCAAATCCTTCGCGTCGACCAGATGAATGCCGGCCTCGGCAAGTTGACCCCGCATGGTAACCCAGCAGGACTGCTTATCGGCGACCAATCGCGCCGCGAACTCGTTGATCTGCTCGACCTGTTGCGAGGCCGTCAGGCCATCGGCGCTCAGGGTCGCGACACCCGCAACCACTTGGCCGTACAGGCCAGCCGCGCGCACCATATAGAATTCATCGAGATTGGATGCCGAGATGGACAGGAAGCGCAGCCGCTCCAACAGCGGATGTCGCCGGTTCATTGCCTCTTCCAGCACCCGGCGGTTGAACTGAAGCCATGACAGTTCACGGTTGTAGAAGCGAGTCGGTCCAGACGGCGGCTCGATCTCATGATCGGGTTTCACTGCCTTCAGCTTGTTTTTCGCGCTCATAACCCAGCTCCATCCGTTCTGCCGTCAAGCCCTGCGCTCAAGCTTGTGGCAGGCGTTGTGCGACAGGATCATGACGCACGGGTGAGATCAACGCGAATCCGGCTTGGCCTCGTCCGTAGCCTGCTGTGCGAGCACCTCCGCGACGAGCGCGCGCGTCACCCTGCGGCGGCTGGCGAGAGCAAGCCTGTCGATCTCCTCGACGGCCCGGGCGGCCGCTTCGGTCGATCGCTCTATGCGCAGAGCGAGGTAGGATATCACTTGCGGATCAACAGGAAGTTGACGATCCGCGAAGAGTTTCACCAGCAACGTCCGAAGCAGCGTCTCGTCCGGTGGAGAGATGTTAAGAACAGGGGCGGCGCGCAATCGCGAACGCAGATCGGGAAGCGCGATGTCCAGCTCGCCCGGCGCCACGCGACTGGTCAGCAGAACCCACAACTTCTGCTCGGCCGCCACGTTCAGGATGTGAAACAGCGCGCGTTGGTCGGCAACGCCACGATCGACATTCTCAACCGCAATCGCGCCTGCCTCCGACAAACGCGAAACGGCATCCTCCGCAAAATTCGCAGCTTCGACGACTTCGGCTCCCGACCGGGAGCGCCAGACACTGACGAGGTGGGTCTTACCCGATCCGGGCGGCCCGACGACGGCCATCGCCGAGTGCGGCCAGTCCGGCCAACGGTCGATCATGGCCACCGCGGCCTCGTTGCTGCCGCTGACGAGAAAATCCTCAGCTCCCAGCGCACTGCGGTGCGGCAGATCCAGCGTCAGTTGCCGGGGGACGTCACTCATGGCTCGCCTCGGACGGAGGTCGATGCCGGCGGCAAGGCCGTTTCAGCAGCTTTTCCCTGATAGATCGAGCTCGAGAGGTACACCTCCAGCGCAAAGCGGACCAGCACGGCAATCGCCGCTCCAACCGGGACTGCGACGAGCACCCCGACAAAGCCGAACAAATACGCGAATACGAACAACGTGAAGATCAGCCAGACCGGATGCAGGCCGACCTTCGGGCCCACCACCTTCGGCTGCAGCAGCGCCGAATCGAGGGCCTGCCCGGCGCCGAACACAGCCAGGACCTTGATCAGCGGCAGCGTCTCCGGCCAGAACTGGATGATGGCCACGGCAATCGCGGTAATCAGGCCCAGCATGAAGCCAACGAACGGGATGAAGCTCAGCAGACCGGACGCGAGACCGATGACGAGGCCGTATGGAATTTCCGCCCAAGTCAGCCCGACGGCGTAGAGCGTACCAAGGATCAGACAGACCAACCCCTGGCCACGAATAAACGCTGACACCGCCGAATTGATCTCGGTGGCAAGCCGGCGGATGGTCGGAGCATGATCACGCGGCAGCCAGCCGTCGAGCTTCTTCAGCATCGGATGCCAATCGACCAGCAGATAGAACACGACCAGCGGCGTGATCAGCAGCAGCGAGATGAAGTTTACCAGCGCCAATCCCTGCGCCCAAACCCGCTGTGCGAGAATTCCGACCACGGAGGCCCAGTTGCGCGACAGCTCGGCCGCCGCACTGTCGAGCCACCCCTGGAATTCGGGGAACCGGCTTCCCAGTCGCGACTGAGCCCACGTCTCCGCCATGCCCTTCAGGCGCACCAGTTCATTCGGCAGGGCCTCCGCGAACTGCTCGGCCTGGTTCGCAATAACCGGCACCAGAAAGACGACAGCGACGATCAACAGCAGCATCATCAGCAAAACAACCACCGCCGTCGCGAGCACGCGTGGCAGGCCGAGGACGCCAAGCCTGTCCGTCAAGGGGTTGAGCGCGTAGGCGATCACCATGCCGGCCACGAACGGCAACAACACGGATCGCAGGACGAGCGCCGCCAGCACGAGGAGGATCAGGACCGACAGCCAGAAAAGCACCTGCCGTTCGACGCGCATTTCCCCCTCCCATCATATCGGCATTAGGCTGACGAACCGTCCGTCTCGTAGCCGGCCATATGCCTGAGCCAGCTTTGCAGATAGGCGACCAACGAGGCCAGCGTCAGAGCCGCTGTAATCCATACCAGAAGCGTGCGCCAAAGACCCGCACCAAGACCGAACCCTTCGTCCGCCAGCACCAGGGCGGCCAGCGACAACTGGGCCACCGTGTTCGCCTTACTGACGATCAGCGGCTTGATATGGACTGGATGTCCCAGCAGCCAGGACAGAACGATGGCCACGACAATGAGGATATCACGGGACACAACGGCAATAACGAGCCAGGAGGGCAAAGCGCCCGACACGCCCAGCGCTATGAAAACCGACACGACGAGCATCTTGTCCGCGAGCGGATCGAGATAAGCGCCGAGTTCCGTCTGCCATCCGAACCGCTTAGCGAGAAATCCGTCGACCGCGTCGCTGATGCCGGCAACAACGAACAGGATGAAGGCGGCCTGAACCTGTCCTGAAACGAGCAGCCAGAACACGACAGGGACGAGGATCGCCCGCCCCAAGGTTATGAGATTGGGAATACTCAAGATGAAATCCAGAAAGTTCTAAGCGTCACGATGTGACGTTATACCCAAGACCGGCAGAATGAATATTGAGTTGCGAAAACCACGCAACCCCGAGGGCAGCGAAGGAGAACCGCCATCGGCGTCATCCTTAAGGCCCAAAGCGCATGTCGGCTAGTACGGAGGGCGCACCTGCACCGTCCCGCCGATAGGGCGCGCGTCGAGGCCGATGCGGGAAAGCGCCGAGGCAAGTGCTTCCGCGCCGCCCGGATATTGCGCTTCCAGATCGGCGCTGCGAGCCGACAGGCCGCCGACGTCCATGTTCTCCAGGCCGGGGACCTGTGCGATCTGATTTCGCATGTCCTGCCATTGCCGCATGTTGCGGAACTCGACGTAAAGGTGCACAGGCGCCATGCCGCCATACTGCCCGCCGGCACTGGCCATACCGCCGGCCTGCGTTGCCTTCCAGCGCCCCTCGAGCGTGCCCAGCGCGACCACGGCCGCCAGTTCGGCCGCATAGGCCGCGTCATCCAGCGACAACCGCCAGGACCGCTTCAGAACGAACGCGCCGGCGGCATCCTGCCCGGCCAGTGTGACCTCAAGCCGTTTTTTGGCCAGATCAGGTTCGGCGAACGCGATCACCACACGATCGGATGCAAAAGCCCGCGTCAGACTGACCAGGGCGTTGCCATCGCCGTCCTTCAACGCTTGCAGGGTATCCTGACCGATACCCGATTTGAGCTGGCTCAGCTTAACCGGCGTCACGGTGTGTTCCAGATCGAGGCCCGACCAGATGTCGGTCCACATTTTCGTGCCGCGCGGCGGTGACAGATCCGCGGGCACCGGCCCCTGACCGCCACTCGGCGAGACGTAGATCGGGATGAGCGTCAGTTCCGGCGCCTGGGTATCGACAAATGGGATTCCCTCGCGCTGCAGCAGGTCTTTTACGGCCTTCGGATGAAACGAAAAATCCAAGTTGGCGAGATATTGGGTCGCCGAGTTGCGCTCCGAGCGCACCACGACGCCGTCGATCAGCTCGGTCGCCTTGGCGGCCTTCGCGCTTGCAAGCCGCGAATACGCCGAAGCCGGGACGATCCGTTTCAACAGCGAACGCAGCGCGGCCTGACGTCCATCAGCAAGCGCCCGCTCCTTCGCAGCAACCGCGTTGTCAGCCGTTGCTTCGACCGGATAGTTGGCGATGGTGAAAACCGGCTCAGCAGCAAGCGGCGCCACAACGGTGACCGGTCCCAATACCAGAACCGCGGCCACAGCCGCACTTGCGTCCCATAAACGACGTCCCATCTCCCAGCTTGCCTCCCCCGCCGTACCGTCACCCGAGCGCGCAAGTTGCCCTAGCCCCGGGAAGTCTGCTAGGACGCGGCCATCTCGGGCGACCATTGGGGCCAAAATCAGGACCGGTCAATGCCCGCGGACCGGTAAGGTGGCCCGGACATACCTTAAGGATTCCATGAGCGAGCCAGGCGACAGCGCCGCGACGCGCGTGACATACCGTGATGCCGGCGTCGATATCGACGCGGGCAACGCACTCGTCGAGGCGATCAAGCCGCTGGCGAAGACGACGCGCCGCCCGGGTGCCGATGCGGACCTTGGCGGCTTCGGCGCCCTGTTCGATTTGAAGCGCGCCGGGTATCGCGATCCGCTGCTCGTCGCCAGCACTGATGGCGTAGGCACCAAGCTCAAAATCGCCATCGAAACCGGCCTGCACACCACGATCGGTATCGATCTCGTCGCCATGTGCGTCAACGATCTGCTGGCGCAGGGCGCAGAGCCGTTGTTTTTCTTAGATTATTTCGCCACCGGAAAGCTCGACGTAGAGACCGGCCGCAGTGTCGTCACCGGCATTGCGGAGGGCTGCCGTCAGGCCGGATGCGCGTTGATCGGCGGCGAGACCGCCGAGATGCCGGGCATGTATGCGGCCAAGGACTACGACCTGGCAGGCTTCACGGTCGGCGCGGTCGAGCGCGAGGCTGTTCTGCCGCGCAAGGATGTTGGTGTTGGCGACGTGCTGATGGGTCTCGCGTCATCCGGTCCACATTCGAACGGATATTCCCTGATCCGTCGTCTTGTGGAAAAGGAGCAGCTTGACTGGAGCGACACGGCACCGTTTGCCGCAGGCCGCACCGTTGGCGAGGCCCTGCTGGAGCCGACGAAAATTTATGTGAAGCCCGTGCTGGCCGCGATCCGGCAAACGGGTGCCATCAAGGCCATCGCACACATCACCGGCGGCGGCCTGATCGAGAATCTGCCACGCGTGCTTCCGGAAGGCGTGGCCGGAGCGGTCGACCTGTCCACCTGGTGCCCGCCGGCCGTCTTCGGATGGCTGGCCGAAGCCGGTCATCTGGACGAGACCGAGCTTCTGCGTACCTTCAACGCCGGCATCGGATTGGTGATCGTCGTCGAAAAGTCCAAAGCGGATGATGTCGCGGCCATTCTGAAAGCCGGTGGCGAACAGGTGCATATCATCGGTGAACTGACCACGGGCGACGGCGCCAAGACCCAGGCCAAGGGCAAGGGGACCGCCGAAGCCGTACGCCTGTCGGGCAAGCTGTCGTATGGCGGACCGGCGTGATGGCCAGGAAGCGCGTCGGCATCCTGATTTCCGGGCGCGGCTCGAACATGATGGCGCTGGTCGAGGCCGCGCATGCACCGGACTATCCGGCGGAAATCGTCACCGTCATCTCGAACCGGCCGAACGCGGCTGGGCTGACCTGGGCCGCCTCGCAGGGCATCGCGACCCTCGCGATCGACCACAAGCGCTTTTCCAAGCGTGAGGAGTTCGAGGCGGAACTCCACGCCGCGCTCATGGCGGCCAGGGTGGATTTCGTCTGCTGCGCCGGGTTCATGCGCCTGATGACACCCGGTTTCGTCAACCGCTGGCAGGGCCGGATGCTGAACATCCACCCGTCTCTGCTGCCCTCATTCAAAGGGCTGGACACACACGGACAAGCGCTCGCTGCCGGGGTGAAAATCACGGGTTGTACGGTCCATTTCGTCGTGCCGGAGATGGACTCAGGACCGATTGTCGCCCAGGCCGCCGTGCCGGTGGCGGACGACGACACAACAGACACCCTCGCGGAACGAATTCTTGTCGCCGAGCATAAGTTATACCCTCATGCCCTGAAGCTTATCGCCTCCGGCGCGGCGCGCCTCGACGGACAGCGTGTCAGCGGTGGAAACTCGGTTAACCAGGCAGCCGCACTCTTCTCGCCTCAGGGCTGAATCGCGGTATGGTGTAGCGGGCAGAACGGAGCTTCTGGACCACCATTGAGCCGAGTGCTACCAACAACCATGCACGCACACGTGTTGACGCTCCACAGGGGCAGCGTTTTGCGCTAGTTTGTGCCATATCAATGATTTGATCGCCAGGAGCGATATCCGTTGAGCAAGGGAAACAATAATCCCAAAACGGACAGCCCGGACGATCAGACACGCGGAGTGATCTTGAGCATGACCGCTACGACCCCGTCCCACGTCTATCAGCTCGGCGACGAGAGTTCGATCTGGTTCAAATTGACACCCCTTCTGAAGGGCGATCCCATCAATCCGATGCGGACGCTCATGCAGATGGCCGAGCGCTATGGCGGCGTGATCCCCGTCAACATGGCCAACCAGCGGGTCGTTCTGCTGACCGAACCGGATCATTTCAAGCATGTGCTGGTCGCCAAGGCCGACAACTACACCAAGTATTTCGACGGCCTGAAGCCGATTTTCGGCAAGTCGATGATCACCGTCGACGGCCAGCTCTGGCAGAAGATCCGCGCGCCGCAGCAGCCCGCTTTCCACCCGGACATGTTCAGCGAGTACATCCCGTACTTCCTGGACGCCATCCGGACGAAGATGGAGAACTGGCGTCAGCTCGCGAAAACCGGCGAAACGATCGAGATGGTCGAGCAGACCTGGACGCTGGCCGCAGACATGATCTGCAAGGCGCTGTTCGACCGCGACATGCCGTTCAACCCGCACTTCGTCTTCAAGTGCGTGAAGACCTACACCGACGTGATGAACCACAAGTCCATCCGCCTGAAAAAGGTGGCGGGCGAGGAATTCGAGATTACCGAGGAGAACGCGGCGAAGGCCGTCGAAGTGTGGGGGGGTGTGCCCGATCTCGTCATGGCGGCCGATCCACGCGAACAACGCGAACGCACGTTGTTCACGATGCTTCAGGCCGCCGTCGACGATGCGAATGTGCCGGAATTCGATCGGGCGCAGGCCATCGACGAGATGAAGCAGTATCTTTGGGCCGGCACGGAGACCACCGCGCTGACTCTGGCCTGGGCGCTTTATCTGACCTCGAAGCATCCGGAAGCTGCCGAGCGTATCCGCCGCGAGGGTGAAGCGACGTATGGCGACCGCGAGCCGACAGCCGCTGATTACTCCGCACTCGCCTACACGCGCGCCGTCATCCAGGAAACGATGCGGCTCTACCCGCCGATCTGGGGATTGATCCGCGTCGCGGCTGCAGCCGATGAGATCGGCGGCAAGGAAATCCGGCCCGGCGATCGGGTCGTCATGTTCGCCTATGGCGTCCATCACAGCCCCAAGTATTGGGACGCGCCGGAAGAGTTCCGTCCCGAGCGCTGGATGGGCGACGCCGCCAAGAAGAGGGTGAAATACACTTATCTGCCGTTCGGCGCGGGCAAGCGCTCGTGCATCGGCGGCGCCATGAGCCAGGTCGAGAACTCGCTGGCTCTGTCGATCCTCCTGCGTCGCTTCCGGCCCGAATACATCGGCCCGGAACCTGCCGGCGTGAATGCCACCGTGACGCTCACGCCAAAAGGTGGGTTGCCATTCCGCATCCGTGAGCTGAGCTGACGCCCGGCGCATCTCAGATATAAAAGCCGCGTGAAAACGCGGCTTTTTTAATTCCGCCCCGTCGCGGGCGACGCTCTCTCCGTCCCACTCCGGTTTGCCGCTTAAGCTTTTGTTGACCCGTATTCCACAAGCTGACGCTTGGGGGAACCGATTCGCGCGCCTGCGCACCGGTTGGGGGGTAGGAGATAACTTTCGATGTTCGTTGGGGAGCGCGGATGCGGCCATCACCGGCTGCACAAGAGCCGCGGTGTGCTGCTGACCATGTCAGCGGCTCTGATGATGGGCGCCTGCACCCAGGTGAGCGAACTGCCGCTGCCGGGGATGGCGCAAGACACGCAAACTGCCGCCGCACAGCCGCAAGGCGTCAGCCAGCCTCAGTCGGAGCTCGAACGCGCGATCGCCTACTGGGGCGAGCAGTATGAAAAGAACCCGCGCGATCAAAATGCCGCCCTCAGCTTTGCCAAGAACCTCAAAGCCGATGGCCAGAAGCAACGCGCGCTCGGCGTGCTGCAGCAGGCATCGATCTTCCACAACAACGATCGCGAGCTGGCCTCGGAGTTCGGCCGGTTGGCGCTCGAATTCGAACAGGTCGGGCTGGCGCAAAAGCTGCTTGCCTTTGCGGATGACCCCGTCAAGCCGGACTGGCGCGTGATCTCGGCACGCGGCACCGTGCTCGCCAAGCAGGGGGACTACAAGGGCGCCATCCCATTTTATGAGCGTGCCCTGAAGATGTCGCCCAACCAGCCGTCCGTCATGAACAATCTGGCGATGGCTTTGGCGGCTGGCGGACAGCCCGATAAGGCCGAGCCCATGCTTCGCCGCGCCGCGCACGAAGCCGGCGCCGATGCGAAGATCCAGCAGAACCTCGCGCTCGTTCTGAGCCTGCAGGGCCGATACGACGAAGCAAGACAGTTCGCTCAGGTGAGCCTGCCCCAGGACAGCGCTGCCGCCGACATCGAGTATCTGCGCCGTATGGTCAAACTGGAACCGAAGTCGTCCGCAACCGCGATCGCGACGGCACAACAGCAAGCTCCGGCGCTGCGTTCCGCGACGATCGAACCGGATACATCAGGCAATTGGGATACGCGCGTCGCTCAGGCCACCACACGTCCGCCGCTCAAGCCATCCCAACGCTGAAGTTCTGAGCGGGCCGCCCAAGGGGCGCGCCTGCTGACGCCGACAGTGATGCCCGGACGGCATCCGTTGCGATCATTACGCGCGTGCGAAATATCCAGAACCCAGGCGTGATTTTTGTAGCCCTGGATCCCGGCTCTCCGCTTTGCGCTGGCTGGGATGACAACGGATGGTGACTCGGGCGGCCGGCTTCAGCCGAGCTTCATCACCTGGATGATTGCCGGCCCGAGAATGACGATGAACAGCACCGGCAGAAAGAACACGATCATCGGCACGGTCAGCTTCGGCGGCAGTGCGGCGGCCTTCTTCTCGGCTTCAGACATGCGCATGTCGCGGTTTTCCTTGGCCATCACGCGCAACGCCTGCGCCACCGGCGTGCCGTAGCGTTCCGACTGGATCAGAGCCGTCGCCACCGCTTTGACACCAGCGATGCCGGTGCGTTTGCCGAGGTTCTCATAGGCCTGGCGCCGCTCTTGAAGGTATGAGAGCTCGGCCGTGGTGAGGCTCAATTCTTCGGCAAGTTCCAGCGACTGACTTGATATCTCCTTCGAGACCTTGCCGAAGGCCGCCTCGATCGACATGCCGGCCTGGACGCAGATCAGCAGCATATCGAGCGCATCGGGAAATGCCTCCTTGATGGACTGCTGGCGTCGCTGGACCATGTTCTCGAGGAACATGTTCGGCAGATAGAACCCGATGAAGCCGATGCCGAGTGCGATCATGATCTTGATCGCCGGCGGGTAGCTGAGCTTGGTCATGACGATGAACAGATAGAGCAACGCCACGATCGTCAGGATGATGGGCATCACCATGCGGAAGAACATATAGGCGACGAGTGGCGCCTGTCCGCGCAAGCCCGCCATCTTCAGCTTGGCCTTGAGTTCCTCGGTCTCGAATTTCGAGCGCAAACCGAAACGGTCGACCAACTCCTGCATGAAGCCTTTCGGAGTCTGGCGCAGCTTGGTGAGACCAGCGTCCCTGCCGGGCTTCATTTCCGTCATCCGTGCGGAACGCATCTTGTCGCGCTCCAGCGCCATGACCTTCATGCGCTGACTCATGCGATCACGGTTGAGGATCGGCATCACGATAGTGAGCGCAGTCGCGAAAGCGGCGATAGCAGCCGCCATCATGACGAGCAGCTGCGGGCGTACGACCGCTTCGATGAAATCCATCATGTCGATGCCCTCCCGATCAACATCGCCCGCCTCTTCCTCAGTACTTGAAGTTGATCATCTTCTTCATCACGAGCAGACCGAGCGTCATCCACACACCGGCCACGGCGAGCAGGAATTGCCCGGTTTTCGTGGTCCACAGGAACGCGATGTAAGCTGGCGTCGTGAGATAGACGAGCGTCATGACGATGAACGGCAATGCGCCGAGCACCGCAGCCGATGCCTTGGCTTCTGCCGACAGCGCCTTCACCTTTGCCTGCAACCGCTTGCGATCACGCAATACGCCCGACAGGTTGCCGAGTGCCTCCGAAAGATTGCCACCCGCCTGCTGCTGGATGGCGACGACGATGGCAAAGAATTTCACTTCCTGCAGCGGAATGCGCATGATCATGCGGTCGAAGCATTCGTTGAGCGGCATGCCGACCCGCTGCTGGTCGATCAATTCGCGGAATTCGCTGCAGACCGGCTCAGGGCTTTCGCGCGCGATGATGCCGAGGCAGTCGTTGAGCGGTAGTCCAGACTTCACACCGCGGACGATTACGTCGATTGCGTTTGCGAATTCGTCGGTGAACTTGCTCTGGCGCCGCTTGGTAACGCGCGCCAGGATCCAGCGCGGCAGTCCGAACATTCCCACGAACGCCGCGATAACGGCCGTCGCCGGATGCATGTTGGGAAGCAGAACCAGCATCAGCGCTGCCGCGACCACGCCGCTCACCGCACTGGCGATCCAGAAGGATCGCGGCGTAAGATTGAGCCCGGAACGCTGGAGCCGCGTCCGCAGCGTCACCTTTTCCTTGGCTTTCTGGCGGTCCTCCAATTCCTTCAAGGTATCCGCGACGGCCTTCTTGCGATTGGAGACTTGTTCGGCCTGGGATGACCTCGCCACGCGCGTCGCCTTGGTCTCGGTCACATGCTGGAGACGCTTTTCCGCCTGATCGTCCGAAAACAACGGAGACAGAATCGCATAAGTCAGTCCGGCGGCCGATATGGCTGCCAGCGCCAGCGCGCCCATGCTCATCAGCTCGGGATCAAGCATTGGCTGCTCCGAGCGGGTTGCCGTGATGATCTGCGACTTCCGCGGCCGACAGTGCCGCTGCGAGGCGATGATGCTCGCCGTAGTAGGCCGCGCGCTCCCAGAAGCGTGGACGCGCGATGCCGGTGGAGCGATGCCGCCCCAGGAGCTTACCGGTTTTCTCTTCTTCGCCGGTGATGTCGAAGACCATGATGTCCTGCATGGTGACGACATCGCCTTCCATGCCGAGAACCTCGGTGATGTGCGTGATCTTGCGCGAGCCATCACGCAGGCGCGAGGCCTGCACGATGATGTCGACCGAGCCGGTGATCATCTCGCGGATGGTCTTGGTGGGCAGCGCGAAGCCGCCCATCATGATCATCGATTCCATACGGCTGATGGCTTCGCGCGGGCTGTTGGCGTGCAGCGTTCCCATCGAACCGTCGTGGCCGGTATTCATAGCCTGCAGCAGGTCGAACGCCTCCGGGCCGCGCACCTCGCCGACAATGATCCGTTCCGGCCGCATACGCAGGCAGTTACGGACCAGATCGCGCATCGTGATCTGGCCTTCGCCTTCCAGGTTCGGCGGACGCGTTTCCAGGCGCACCACATGCGGCTGCTGCAGTTGCAGCTCGGCCGAGTCCTCGCAGGTGATGATGCGCTCGTCGTGGTCGACGCAGCTCGACATGCAGTTCAGCAGCGTCGTTTTTCCCGAACCGGTGCCGCCGGAAACAATAACGTTGCAACGCACGCGGCCGATGATCTCCAGCACGGCCTTGCCTTCCGGCGAAATCGACCCGAAGCGCGCAAGCTGATCCAGCGTCAGGCGGTCTTTCTTGAACTTACGAATCGTCAGCGCCGGGCCGTCGATCGAGAGCGGCGGCGCGATGACGTTCACACGCGAACCGTCAGGCAGACGCGCGTCGCAGATCGGACTCGATTCATCGACGCGACGTCCGACCTGGCTGACGATGCGCTGGCAGATGTTCATGAGCTGCGCGTTATCGGCGAACCGCACGCCGGTCTTGATCACCTTGCCGCCGACTTCGATGAACGTCGTTCCCGCACCGTTGACCATGATGTCGGCGATGTCGTCGCGGGCGAGCAGCGGCTCCAGCGGTCCGTAGCCGAGCACGTCGTTGCAGATGTCCTCGAGCAGTTCTTCCTGCTCGGCAATGGACATCACGACGTTTTTGATCTGGATGATCTCGCTGACGATATCGCGGATTTCTTCGCGCGCCGCCGCGGAGTCGAGCTTCGCAAGCTGCGTCAGGTCGATGGTGTCGATCAGTGCGTTGAAGACGGTCGTCTTGACGTCGTAATATTCCTCCGAGTGCCGCCGTTGTGGCTCGACGACAGGCTCCGGGCGCTTTTGCGGCTGCGCCATCGCGACGACGGTTGTCTCAGGCCCGGGCGCCGAGGCCGCGCCGGGTTGCGCAGCTTTCGCCTGATGTGGTGCTGGATCCTTCGAACGCTTGCCGAACATGGGCTAGGGTTCCCTTAGCGCTTGATCTTCAGCTTCTCGAGCAGCGGCGCGAGAGGCGATTTAGGACGGGCCGGACGGACCTCCTTGCGATGGGCGAGCGTGAGCGCCAACTCGCGGAATTGGCTGACGGCCTTCGCCTTCTTGTTCAGTTCTTCGATCATCTGGCCATTGTTGGCAGCCTGGCCGAAGCTTTCCGTGTCGAACTCGATCACGGCGGCGGGCTGCAAATCGAGGTTCTGGCAGAACTCCTTGACGGTGATTTCCGGCCGCTTCGGCATATTGACCGTATTCACCACCAGATGTGGCGGGCCATCGTTCGCCCGGGACTGCTTCAGCAAATCGATGACGTTCTTGGCATTGCGCAAATTCGCCAGATCCGGCGCCGCGGTGATCACCACCTCGTCCGCATTGAGCAGAATACGTTTGGTCCAGGCCGTCCATGTGTGCGGCAGATCTACGGTGACGTAGGGTACGTTCTGCCGCGCGATATCGAGGACCAGATCGCAGGCATCCGGTGAAATGTCATAATCGCGATCGAGCACAACCGGCGCCGCGAAGATACTCAGGTGCTCCGAGCATTTCGTCAGCAGACGATCGAGCAGCACTTCATCGAGCCGGTCGGGACTCGCCAGCGCGTCGGCGATCCCCTGCACGGGATCCTGGTTGAAATCGAGTCCGGTCGTGCCGAACGCGAGATCGAGATCGGCAATGACGACGTTGGACTTCAGCACCTCGGACATGGTCCAGGCCGTGTTGTGGCAGACCGTCGACGAACCGACGCCACCCTTGGCACCGACGAACGCCAGCACATTGCCGACCGGGTTTGCCTGCGGATCATTGTAGAGATTGGATACGCTCTCCATGAGCTGCGCCGTCGTGATCGGCGCAATCAGGTATTCGCTGACACCCCGCTTCAGGAGTTCGCGATACAGCAGCACGTCGTTGACATGCCCGATCACGACGACTTTCGTGCCCGAGTCACACGACTCCGCCAGCCGGTCGAGCTCAGTGAGCATGCTGTGAGGATGGTTCGTCGATTCGATGATGATGAGGTTGGGCGTCTGGTTCCCCGCGTAGTGCTCGACGGCTGCCCTTGCCCCTCCCAGATGAATGCTCATATGCGCCTTCGACAGACGCCGGTCCTCTGCCGCATGCTGCAGCACATCAACGGTATCGGGCTGCTCGCAGAATGCCTGGATCGAGATGCGCGGAATGGGGCGGGCCCGCAACAGGGTTTCGCCCAATCCGGTCTCATCGGAGGCGTACATTTCGGGGTCGGGCAATTCAGGCTCGATCCTGATGTGCGCATGCGTGTTCATGTCGCTTCCTCTAGTTCGTGCCCTGGGTCTTCACGCGCTCGTCAGCAGACTTCCTGGACACCGTGGAGTCGCCCTTCACATACTTGTCCCAGGCCTGATCGCGGCGCTCCGACGAGCGTGGCGTCATGGTCCGCGGACCCAGAAGATCGGCGGGATTCGAAATCATCGCCGCCAGGTTGGCTTGCGACGCACACCCGATATTCGGAGTGCCGAGGTTCAGGCGGTCGTCAGCCAGGTTGGTATCCCAGTGGCCGCAATCGGGCGCCTCCGCGACGAACCGCAAATAAGAGACGCGAACCGCGGGCTGCGCATTCCGTCCGGCCGGAAACGTGTCGATCGTGAGAGCCGAGTCATCAAAGCCCGATTCCTGCAGGATTTCGCGGATATCGGCGACGGCCTGCATCACCGCGATTTCGTTGCGTCCACCGCTGGGCGCGAAAATCACGAGCTTGCTGTTGCCGGCATCCTTCGCCCGGAAGGTCTCGGCGAAATCGATGAGCTGCGCACGCTGCATCGGCGTCAGGCCGGAGGAGCCATAGGGCACCTTGAGCGGCAGCGTCGTCGGCTGTTCGGAGACCATGATGGGATGGCGCTGCGAGGGCTCAACGACAGCCCAGCCCGCCACCTGCGGTGACTGATGCTCGCGCATGCAGCCGCCAATGGCCATCGCGAGGAGTGTTGTAAGCGGCACAGTGACGGCAAGCCGCCCCATGCGGGAATACCGCTTGCCTGGCTTGGTGTGGTCGCGTGTCATCGGTTCACTCCAGACATGCCGCTATTCGACGATAAATCCGTAATCGCCCTTGAGGCTGCCATCGGGCAGGGGAGCGCCACGGCCGTAGATTCGATTGAGATGGCCAAGAAAGTTGGCCTTCATGTCGGTTGCCGGAGCGAGGCCATCGCCGGGCCGGGCGAGCTTCTGCTGCGCAACCGGCTTCACCATGTACGGCGTGACGATCACCACGAGCTCAGTCTCTTCCTTGATGTAATCGCGGCTGCGGAACAACGTGCCGAGCACGGGCACGTCCTTGAGACCCGGGAAGCCGTCGATGTTCTGGCGCACGTCATCCGCGATCAATCCGGCCAGGGCGAGCGAGCCACCCGACGGCATCTCGACGGTCGATTTGGCTTGCCGCTTCTTCAGGGCGGGAATCTGAATGTTATTGAGCGTCACGGCGCCCTGGTTGGTCAGCTCACTGACTTCGGTTTCGATCTTCAGGCTGATGCGACCTTCCGACAGCACGACCGGCGTGAAGGCCAGCCCGACACCGAATTCCTTGAAGGTGACGGTGAGCGCACCCTGGGTATCGACGACAGGAATGGGGAACTCACCACCAGCCAGGAATTTGGCGGTTTCGCCGGATACCGCCGTCAGGTTGGGCTCGGCGAGCGTCTTGAGCAGACCGTCCCGTTCCAGGGCACGGATGGCACCAGCGACGGCGTTCCCGCCACTGGACCAGCCGCCTGTCATGCCGGAGTTGCCGAAGGGTGAACCGGCGCCGTTCGGACCTGCATTATAGAGTGCGAGCGAACCGGCAAGGTCACCCGTCGTCCGAATACCAGGCACGGGCAGTGTTCCCAGGCCGCGCGCCGCTGAGAGTGGCAGAGAGTTCTCCGACAGCAGCGTGGTCGTAAAGTTCCCTGTGTTGACGATCGCGCCGACGTTGATACCGAACTGCTTGAGAACCGAGCGCTGAACCTCGGCGACGGTGACGCGGAGCATCACCTGCTCCTCTGCGTCAACGGCCAGCATGTTGATCACCTTATTCTTGTGCCGGTCGTCCGTGGCGGATGCAGAACCGACAATGAAACGCGACGCGATATCGGAGGCACGGGTTGAATCGATGGGGCTGCGCACGCTACCCGTCAGAATGACGGTTTCATTCAGAATTTCCGACTTGATTGTCGAGCCGGGCAGCAGCCGATGCAGCAAGGCGTCCAGCGCTTCCGTATCATGATCGATCAACACTTCGAGCGTCATGATGAGCTCGCCGCGCGCATCGAACAGGAAGGCGTTCGATTGACCGACCTTCTTGCCGATCAGATAGACACGATCGGAGCTCTGGACGACGGCGTCCATGATATCCGGCGAGGAAACAACGACATCGCGCAGCTCGCGATGCAGGCTGATCAGCATCGACTTGTTCAGGCCGATCGAGATACGGCGCGTCTGCGGCAGAGACTCATCGGCTGAAATCTTCAGCTCCGAATGATGCGACGCGTTTAAAACCGGCGCAGTCCGGCTGGCAGACGTCACCAGCCCATCGCCGAATGCGACGGGAGAGACGATCAGCAAGGCTGCGATCGCGAGACCGGCGATGCCGGCCTGGGCAAATGCCCGGGCGACCTTCTCAAAATACCGCATGGATCAATGCCTTTTGGACGAGTTACCGATTTGGTTCGACTCGGACGCAAGCACGCGACACACGCAAACTGGCAAATACGCTCTGGCCGCAACAAACGGCTCAGGTCTTATTTCTCACTACCCAACCGCAGAATCCGGATTTGCTTGCGCTCGGTCGTGGCACCGAGATCGGCAATGCTCCGAAGTGCGAGTGAAATTTCGCCGCGGATATTGGCCGATGCCAACGTTTCCGCCTGGTCCGGCGTCAGCTCCAGGGTCGCGACATTCCCTTCCGCGTTCTTCTTGCCCTCCCGGGCTTCGATCTGCTGCCCGATCGCCAGAACGCGGATGTTCTCAAACAGCGTCTCACTCGGTGCCGCGCTGCCGCCTCCACGCTCGCGCAGCGTCAGGATGACATCGACGCGATCGTTCGGCAGGATCAGCTTACCAGCCGCCGATACTTCGGTGATCTTGGTCGACGTCGCCCGCATACCCGCCGGCAGGATCGCCGCCAGCACACCGCCGGTGCCGGGCTTGATCAGCTTG
This sequence comes from Pseudomonadota bacterium, assembly GCA_023423275.1. Lineage (GTDB taxonomy): Bacteria > Pseudomonadota > Alphaproteobacteria > Rhizobiales > Hyphomicrobiaceae > ZC4RG25. The sequence continues at coordinate 19,691 of JAFAFW010000018.1, read as the reverse complement.
GTTTCGGTCACCGGCTCGCCAGCGAGCATCGGCGCCCGGGCGATCGATCCCGTCAGATCCTTGGCCGCAGCCGGCTTGTTGGCTTTGGTGATGAACGAGCCGCTGACGGCATCAGCGGGCCAGTCCTGCCAACGGAAATTTCCCTCTGTCGCGATGTGTCCGAGCGCGATGTCGGCGCGCGCCACCAAGACCTGCGCAACGTTCACGCGCTCGGTCTGAACCACCGTCTTCGGCGGCTTCATCAGGCCCCGCATGCCGACGAACGCCATGACGCCGGCCCCCAACGCTATGGAGATCCCAATGACCTGAGCCCGCTTCATCGTGAAATTGCCCCTCCCCCCGAAGGAACGGGGGATAGAACCCACCGTCGGCAGAGACCCTGCGCGACAATCCTCAACGGCGGGTTAACCGGCGCTTCAAACGGGCAACTTACTTACGATCGCTTTGGAACTGTGGCAGCGGAAGCTCAACCGCTCAGGCCGGAAAGCCAGGGCACTGACGGATAAACGAGCATTCCGGCCCCCGCGAGCGCGATGCCGTAGGGAATGCCCTGCTTGGGATCGTGCAGGCGCAGGGCCCACGACTGTTTTGCAAGCCAGAGCGGCGGGAAAAACCGCCTGTAGGTCAGAAGGGCAATCGCCAGAACGCCGCCCAGCAGCGCTGTCCAGACGAGGAACGGCAGAAGATGGCCGAAGCCCAGCCACAGCGCGGCAGCGGACATCAGCTTCGCATCACCGCCACCGACCAATCCGCGCGAGAACATGGCAATGCCAACCATCAGCATCAGCGCGCCAGCACCGAGATGGCTCGCGTAATCCGCCCACGGCATACCGGCCAGCGGCGCCGCAAACAGGAAACCGAGCAGCAATGCCAACGAAACCCGGTTGGGAATCGTGAATGTGAGCAGATCCATCACGCCGGCAAATGCCATCGCGACCGGAAAGACGAGAAGCAGTGGATACTCCAGCACGCAAACCTCCAAAGCACCTGGGCGCCAGCGGCCCGCAATCGAGTGGATTGTGATCGCCGATGTTCAAATTCGGGTTAATGCGCGCCAGGCTCGAGCAACACAGGAAGCCGACGGTCAATTGACCTTGCGGTATTCTTCCGCGACGACGTCGAATACCGCGGCAAGCTCCTGACCGACATTCGACGTGGCCGAAACAATTGCGATGCAAACGAGAGACGCGATCAACGCATATTCGATCGACGTAGCGCCGCCATTCTCGGTCAGCAATTTTCGCGTGATCCCAATCATCGTACGCCCCCGCGCAAATGAACCCACCTACCCCAGGCATTCTTAGAAAAAAGGCCGCTCGGCCGATGTCAGCCGAACGGCCTTTTGAGTGAGCCAGAACGGCTCACGGAAATTACTTCGCGTTGGCTGCCTTCAGCTCATCGGAAACCTTGTCGAAGGTCCCGCTGATCTCGTCGCCCAGCGTGGTGGCGGCGCCGATGATGGCAACTGCGATGAGAGCCGCGATCAGGCCGTACTCGATGGCCGTTGCACCGGACTCGTCCTTAACGAAACGCGCGAACAGATTCATTGACTCATTCTCCCACTGTGTTGAAGGGCGCTTTTTGCGCCGTATCCGGTTGCGAACCTTGAACCGAACAGCGCCAAACCTACGCCCGAGGTCTTGATGCCGAGTAAATGGAGAAGGTTTCCACGGCATTTCTACTTGTTAAACTTGTGTTTAATCATGCAGAATCGCATGTTGAAAAGAAATATTGGCTTGAAATACGAAATGTATTCTTGGGAGCTCAAAGATAAACACAGTCCGATCACTCATTGATCATAGCTAATAATGCGTGAAAATCGGCAGTTATTTTACATCGTCTTGACCGGAAATACAGGTCGCCCAGCCAAGAGACGACAGATCACGTCGCGAAATCAGCTTCGGGAGCGCTTGGTTGCTGCGGCCGCTTCGTCGGGACACCGCCGTTATGACATCCTTCATCGTCCCTCGGCCAAAAGGTCGCGCATCGCAGGCATCAAAAAGCGGGAACGCAATTCGCTAACCATGCCGATGAGGAGGCCTGCAACTTGCAAGACTCCTTTCAGGATTCTGCGGTGTTCTGAGCAAACTTCACGATCAGGCCGGTCAAGAGTGCCCGCATGCCAAGGACGATGTTTCAGATCTGGCGTTACAGCCGCCGCCGCGCGAAGCGGCTGGCCACCGTTGCTGCGCGGAACACCGACGGCATGGCCGCAGTCGAATTCGCCATGGTCAGCCTTCCCTTCTTTATGATGGTGTTCGGACTGATCGTCGTCGGCCTCTATTATTTTACGACCTTCACCCTCGAGAACGCCGTCGAGCAGGCTGCACGTCTGATCCGCACCGGCCAGGTTCAACAGCAGGGAATGTCGGCCGACGATTTCAAGCTGGAAGTCTGCAAGCGGACCCCTCAATACGTCGACTGCAATGGAAAGATGCGCGTCAACGTTCAGAGTTACGCAGGGTTCGGGGACATCGTCACGCCGTCATGCACGGATTCCGGCGGCAATCTCATTCCACCGGCCGAAACGCTGTTCCAAACAGGCGCCTCCAGCGAAGTCGTACTCGTCACCGTCTGCTACGAGTGGGAGCTCGCCGGCAAGATGCCGTTCCTTCAAATCGGTAACATGGCCAACGGCTCGGCTTTGATCCAGGCCTCCACCACATTCCGGACCGAGCCCTATGAAGATTGATGCTCATATGCGCAAGAAGACCGTCGCAGCGCCGCCCGTCCTGATGCTGGCACGCCGTGTCAAACTCGCGGCCAGACGCCTGATCACGAATCGCGACGGCGTTGCCGCGATCGAGTTTGCTCTGCTGCTGCCGATCATGTTCATGTTGCTGATCGGCACGGTAGAGTTCAGCCAGGCGCTCACGATCGACCGCCGCGTCACGCAGATCGCCAGTTCCTCAGCCGACCTCATCGCCCGGCAGAAGCAGATGACGACGGAGGAGGTGGATGGCGTGATGCAGATCATCGACCATCTGATCCGCCCATTCGACGCGTCACAGCTCAAAGTCACCGTTCTCAACGTCATCGCCGATATTGATGACGCCGATTCGACAAGCGTCTGTTGGTCATATCAGCACAACGGCGGAGCCAACGCCTACGCGGACGGTCAGCCCTATGTCCTGCCGGAAGGTTTCCTCGAAGCCGGCAACAGCCTGATCGTGGCGGAGGTCGTCTATGACTATCAGCCCATGATATTCCAACACTTTTTGACAGCCGGCATGCCCTTGCGTGAGGTATTCTATCTCAAGCCCAGGCAATCCAGCTTCGTGGAGTACAACGGCCACAAATGTACCTGAGGTAGGAGTTTACCACAATTTGTGAAAGCTAAAGTTCATCGTTTCCCGCAGATTCAATCCCGGTACGGATTATTTCTTTGCCGGTGACCGCTCCGTGACCTATCTGTTGAGCTTGGTTCATTTTATCAGGCAAGGCAGACGTCAATGGGACGACGTTCCGCGCATACCCCCGAACAGCTTCGCGAACTGATCATCACGTCAGCGCGAGACATCATCTCGACCAACGGCCTTGCTGGCGTTTCCGCGCGCGAGATCGCGCGCAAGATCGGGTACTCGCCTGGCACGCTGTATAATCTGTTCGAGAGCCTGGACGATCTGCTGCTCCACGTTGAGGCCCGGCTACTGGATACGCTCGATCAGAAGCTGGCGGATGTCGCCCCGGAAAGCAGTCCGGACGAGCATCTCAAGCAAGTGGTCGGCGCCTATACGGACTTCTGCCGCCAGCACCCCAATCTCTGCAACATGATCACCCAGCACGCGCTACCGCGCGGCACCCCTGCGCCAAGTTGGTACCTGGACAAACTCGAGCGCATACTGGGACGGATAGAATTCGCACTCGGACCGCTGATCACGAAGGATGAAGGAAAGGCGACTGCGGTCAAACTGAGTTCGCGCGTGATCTGGGCTGGCTTGCAAGGCATCCTGACAGTTTCGACCACAGAGAAACTATCGAGCCTCGGCTATGGATCGGTTGGCACGATGACGGACGATTTCGTCACGTTTTATCTCGCCGGCCTGAGAAACACCCAGCCGAATTAGGCTCGCCTCCGTGCCGCTCAGGCGTCATAGACGTTTCTATTTCGCCCCAGGATATTCTTATGAATAAAATGCGCCACCTCGGGATAATTCATTTTAATGTAGTCGAATAACTTCGTTTTTACGCTCCATTCCGGAAGCGGATATCTCTGATAAACGAGAATCGTGCCCACCGAGGTCTCGCAGACCTTCGAGAAATACATGGAAATGAATTCATTCTGAATGAGCGCCGACTGGTACAAATCTGCATATGCCCTGCGGCACAGGTAGGCCTTGTTGAAACCGACCGCAAAGAGAACGAAATCATCGCAATCCGTAAGATGGGCGAACAAACCCATGCTGACTTCAGGCCATTCCGAGCGGAAGGCATCGTCGACCACGATGATCCCCTCATCCCGCACAACGGCTTCCGCCAGCTTCAAATCGTGAAGCACAGCATTGATGTGATGGCCTCCATCGACATGAAAGAAGCGCGTCCGCCCTACCGTGGAGAGAATATCTTCCGGCATGACCTCTGAGGAAAGCCGCTCGTCAATCACCACGGCTTCCGCACACACCTTATGGTTCTGAAGATTAGCCAAGAACTCGCTTTTGTCGCCTCGGCCAGACCCGTCGATGTTCAAATGCTGCTGTTCGAATATGTCGATTGCATAGGCAGCCTGGCTTTGATTGCCGCGCGCCATCAAAATAAAGGACTTGCCGTGATGGACGCCGATTTCGGCCACGGCGCCAGAGAAATTGTTTATCGTCTGGCAGGATAGGAGTGTGGCGAACATTTCAGCGTCGCAGCGCGACAGCCATCCCTCGACCTGTCTCATGTCCTTTCGGATGTACTCGAACAATTGCGCCACCTTTCACGCCATTGTTGTAACGCGCATCTCACGCATGCAGCCGAAGATGTCCTTCAAACAGGAAAGAACATATCCACTTGAAGAAGGCCCTGCAGTCGCCAAGTTTGAACTTGGGTTAACGACTGTCTAACGGTTCTCCGCAGGCATGGTCTCGCCTGCGTTTGGGCTCGGAGGAATCGACCCGGTCGTGATATCGGCGGCCGCCTCCGATTTGGCTGCCAACCATGTCGCGCCGACAAACCCGAACCACTTGTCCTGCGGCAACAGCCTCTGCTGCAGCCCGGACCACATCTCGCGTGAGGCCATGCCTTCGACAAAGGGTTTGGCCGATGGCGTTGCGATGAAGAGCAGCGCCGTCAGGATGGCAATGACGACAGAATCCCCAATCTTCCTCGGGTCGTACAGCTTGAACGCGGATCCGAACGACGCCTTCAGCCGCGTGTCGAATACGTCGACGCTGTAGATCTCATCCAGGATGAGATGCGTCATGTATCCCATGAACAGGAAACCGCCGGCAAGCCATGCCACGCCCTCGTGCCGGCCGAGGACGTTCTTGAAGACGATCGCCGTCAGGAACCAGAACATGATTCCAGCGAGAACCGAGTGCCAGATGCCGCGGTGATAGGAAAAGCGATGAAAGACGGCTTCGCCTCCATATCGGAATAACAGAAAGCTTCCGAGCCACATGATCCACATTTCGGCGATCGAATACCGGTAGGCGACCGCGAACAACACGATAAACGATAGAAAAACGGCGATACCGGAGAACAGCGCGCGGCTCGGCCGGGAATCCTTCAGATCGATGTCGGGTAGCACGCTGCCGAGCACACCTGCCAGCGTGACGGCAATGAGGTTCTCGGGTGCGATAACGTCCGCCGCCAGCGTTAGCGTCGCCAATCCACCGCTGACTACGGTGCCGACGGCAATGTGAGTCGTAAAGTTCGCCATCCCTCGCCTCCCCAAACCGGCTGGCCGGCGACGCGACGCCAAGGATCGGCCAATGGACCGCAGATAAAGGCTGATTCGCCCGGTCACGGGGAGGCAACCCGCACCCAGGCCTGTGGACAAACCAAGACCGGCCCAGGGTATAACGTCAGGGTCACATATGCCGGATTCCCGAACGGATAGCCTGTTGCTGATCTACTATCCCGATACGCCTGACCTGCCATTGCCCGCGGGCCACCGGTTTCCATCGACGAAGTACCGGTTGCTTCGCGAAAAGCTCGTTGAGCAGGCGCTATTGAAAGACTGGCTCCTCGCCCCGTCCCCTGCCGCAACGATCGCGGATCTGGAACGCGCGCATGCTCCCGACTACGTTCGCGCGGTTCTCGAAGGCACGCTTGCCAGCGACATCCAGCGCCGGATCGGCCTCCCGTGGAGCGAGACCTTGGCGTTGCGCTCACGCGCGACCGTTGGCGGCTCCCTGGCGGCGGCGCGCGAAGCCTTGAGGCGCGGCTTTTCCGGCCAGCTTGCCGGTGGCACGCATCACGCCCACCGCGACTTCGGTTCCGGCTATTGCGTCTTCAACGATCTTGCCGTCGCGGCCCTGACCCTGTTGGCTGAAGGTGAAGTTCAGCGGGTGGCGGTCGTCGATCTCGACGTGCACCAGGGAGACGGCAATGCCGCGCTGCTGACGAGCCATCCAGGCGCTTTCGTGCTCAGCCTGCACGGCGACAAGAACTTCCCGTTCCGCAAAGTGCCCTCGGACCTTGATGTCGCCTTGCCCGATGGGACCAACGACCGTGACTATCTGCACGCCCTCGCCGACGCTCTGGACGCGGTGGCCCATTTCCGTCCGGACCTCGTGTTGTATCTGTCGGGCGTCGATCCCCTCCAGAACGATACCCTTGGCCGGCTGGCGTTGACCTTTGAAGGCCTGATGGAGCGCGATCGCCTGGTGCTGGAATTTTGCCGCAGGCGCGGCGTCCCGGTTTCGATTGCCATTGGCGGGGGGTACGCCAACCCCATCGCGGATACGGTCGAGGCCTACGCTAACACCTTCAGGGTCGCCTATGAGGTGTTCCGCGGCTGAGCGCCCCACGGTTCAGAACGGCAGTTGCGTCCGGCTCCGGCGTAAGGCTACATGCCGCCATGCCAAAGACCGCCGTTGCCCAGAAACCTCGCAAATCCCGCGCGGCCGCGCCTGCCCCGGCGCGCACCCGACGCATGAAGATCAAGCCGCCGCGGGTCGGCTTCGTATCGCTGGGCTGCCCGAAAGCGCTCGTCGATTCCGAGCGCATCATCACCAAGTTGCGCTCCGAGGGCTATGAGATCGCCCCCGACTACAAGGGCGCCGACGTGGTCGTCGTGAACACCTGCGGCTTTCTGAACTCGGCCAAGCAGGAGAGCCTGGACGCGATTGGCGAAGCAATGGCCAAGAACGGCCGTGTCATCGTCACCGGCTGCCTGGGCATCGAGAAGGAGCGCATCATGGATGCGCATCCGGGCGTGCTAGCAGTCACCGGACCGCATCAGTATGAGGAAGTTGTCGGCGCGGTGCATGATGCGGTGCCGCCCCTGCACGATCCCTTCGTCGATCTGCTGCCGCCTGAAGGCCTGCGCCTGACACCGCGGCACTACGCCTACCTGAAGATTTCCGAAGGCTGCAACAACCGCTGCTCGTTCTGCATTATTCCGGGCATTCGCGGCGATCTCGTCAGCCGGCCGGCGGCCGCCGTGATGGTCGAGGCCGAGCGCCTCGTCAATGCGGGCGTCAAAGAACTGCTCGTGATCAGCCAGGATACCAGCGCTTACGGGCTTGATATCAAATACGCTGAGAGCACATTCCGCGGAGCGACGTACAAGGCGCGTTTTCTCGATCTGGCCGAGGCGCTCGGCAAGCTCGGCGTCTGGGTGCGGATGCACTACGTCTATCCCTACCCGCACGTCGATAACGTCATCCCACTGATGGCGGACGGCAAAATCCTGCCCTATCTCGACATCCCCCTGCAACACGCGAGCCCGAAGGTGCTGCGTGCGATGCGTCGCCCGGCGGCTCAGGAAAAGACACTCGATCGCATCCGCAAGTGGCGCGACATCTGCCCTGATATCGCGATCCGCTCGACATTCATCGTCGGCTTTCCGGGCGAAACCGAGGAAGACTTCTCGTTCCTGCTCGACTGGATGAAGGAAGCGAAGCTCAGCCGCGTCGGCTGCTTCAAATACGAGCCTGTCGACGGCGCCGTCGCCAATGATCTTCCGGGCGCGGTTCCCGATGAGGTCAAGGAAGAACGCTGGCACCGGTTCATGGCCGTCCAGCAGGAGGTCAGCCGCGATATCCTGCTCGCCAAGAAGGGACGGACCATCGACGTCCTGATCGACGAAGTCGACGAGGAAGGTGCCATCGGCCGCTCGCCATGGGACGCCCCGGAGATCGACGGCAGCGTGTTCCTGAACGGCGAAACTTCGGTCCAACCCGGCGACCTGATCCGCGCCCGCGTGGTCGAAGCCGACGAGTACGACCTCTGGGCACACCTCGAAGAGTAGGCGTTACAGCTTCAGCGCGCCTTTGGTTTTCGCCTCGCCTTCCGGCTCGACGTGAATATGGACCTCGGCGCCGTCGATGGCGTCTCCCAGGGCGACCTCGAGCCGGTCGCAGATATCGTGCGCCTCCTCGACGGACATGCGTCCAGGCACGACGAGATGGAACTCGATGAAGGTCGCGCGGCCCGCAATGCGGGTCCTGAGATCGTGAATCTGAAGGGCGCCGGACGCATTCGAAGCGATCACCTTGCGGATCTGGGCGAGCACCTCTGTATTGACGGCCTCATCCATCAGTCCGCTCATCGACTGCGAAGTCAGCCGCCATCCGACCCATAGGATGTGAACCGCGACCACCGCCGCAAGCAGCGGATCGAGGAAATACCATCCCGTCGCGACAGCGAGCAGCAACCCAACGAGCACACCGACCGAGGTCGCCACGTCCGTGAGCAGGTGCCAGCCGTCTGCGCTGATCGCCGGCGATCTCCAGGCACGACCCCGGCGCAGAAGATGCCAGGCCCACGCGGCATTGATGACACCAGCGACCGCATTGATCGCGATACCGATGATCGGCGTCGTCAAGGTGCGGGGCGTTTGCCAGGCGTCATAGGCTTGCTGAAGGATAAGGATCGCCGCGATGACGATCAGCGCACCTTCAAGACCCGCGGAAAAGTATTCGGCCTTGTGGTGTCCGAACGGATGATTGCGGTCAGCTGGCTGGGCGGAAACGCGAACGGCGATCAGCGCAGCCACCGCCGTAATAACATTGACGATGCTTTCCAGCGCGTCCGAGTACAGCGCCACGCTGCCCGTCAGCAGGTACGCGACGTACTTGATCGCCATCACAATGAGCGCAACGACGATGCTGAAGGCCGCCAGGCGGCTCACTTTATCCAATCCAGACAGCACGATGATACGTATGCTTTCAGCCGTTCGCTCGCCGCCTCCGCGGAGGACCTGCTGTCTGCCACGCGAACGGCGCCAGATCAAACACGCACTGCGAACGCAGTGCCGCACCTGGGGAAGAGTTTAGAACTCGACTTCCAGTTCGATGATCTCATCAGGCTCCTCAAGGGCCGCGCTGGTCCATTCCTGCATCAGGGGCCACTCGAAAATCTGCTCGCAATAGGCTTCCAGCAGAGGATCGAGTTCGACCGCGTAGGTGCGGAACCGCGTGCAGACCGGCGCGTACATGGCGTCTGCGATACTGAGGGTCGACCCGAACAGGTAGGGCCCGCCATACGTCTCCAGACATTCGGTCCAGATCGTGCGGATACGCTCCACATCCGGCCGTGCGCCTGAGAAGATCTTGAACGCCTTGTGACGCGCCTTGAGGTTCATCGGCAGCGCGGAGCGCAAGTTGTAGAAGCCTGAGTGCATCTCGCCCGAAACCGCGCGGCAATGCGCCCTGGCGACCCGATCCTTGGGCAGGAGCCCGGCGTCGGGCATCACCTCGGCGAGATATTCGGCGATTGCCAGCGTATCCCACACGGTCACGCCATCGTGAACGAGCCGCGGCACCAGAACTGATGGCGACAGCAACAGCAGCTCCTGGCGCGCCTCCGGATCGTCGATATCGACCCGCTGCTCCTCGACGTCCAAGCCCGCCATGCGGCAGAGCAGCCAGCCGCGAAGCGACCAGGACGAATAATTCTTGGAGGAAATCGTCAATACCGCGCGCGACATTCGGAATCACCTTAACATTGCGATGCAGCAACAATTTTCTCGCATCGCAAAACAGTTTGCACTAGCTTTGTGTGTTGCTGCAAGCCTGCAACAGGGGTGATCCTGACCGATGCTCTACTACACCTACCAGTGGCAGGATGACGTCATGGCCCCGATGCGCCTCGCGGCGCGTTGGACGCGCCTCATGATGGACACGCATTTTGCCGCCTTTACCGACAAATCCAGCAAGCGCTTCGCGGCCGCACTGGATCTGATTTCCCGTTTCGAACTAAGCCATACGCGGCCCGCCTTCGATATCACGACCGCGCGCGTCGGCAATCGCGATGTGCCCGTGACGGAAGAGATCACGCTGGACCTGCCATTCGGCAAGCTGCTGCATTTCGCCAAGGACATCGACACACCGCAGCCGAAAGTCCTCGTCGTTGCGCCACTGTCCGGCCATTTTGCAACATTGCTGCGTGGCACAGTGGCGACTCTCCTGCAGGACCACGACGTCTACATCACCGACTGGGCCAACGCCCGCGATGTGCCGCTCGAAGCCGGCCACTTCGGGATCGAGGATTATACCGACTACGTCATCCGGTTCCTGGAACAGCTCGGAACCCGCGCCCACGTCCTGTCGGTCTGCCAGCCCTGCGTCCAGGTCCTCGCAGCCGTCTCGATCATGTCCGAGGATAAGCATCCGCTGGTTCCGCGCACGATGACGTTGATGGCCGGGCCGATCGACCCGCGGGAAAGCCCGACAGGCGTGAACGAGTTCGCAACCGGCAATCCGCTCTCGTGGTTCGAGAATTCCGTGATCACACGCGTTCCGTCGCGCTATGCCGGTGCCGGAAGAAAGGTCTACCCCGGGTTCCTGCAGCTTGTCGCCTTCATGAGCATGAACATGGAGCGCCACAACAACGCGCACCGTAAGCTCTACGACCATCTCGTCGCCGGCGAGATCGCGGAAGCCGAGAAAATCAAATCCTTCTACGATGAGTATTTTGCCGTCCTCGACATGACGGAAGAATTCTACATCGAGACCATCGATCAGGTGTTCCAGCGCGCGAACCTGGCAACAGGCAGCTTCACCTATCGCGGCCGCGTTGTGGATCCTGGCTTTATCCGCAATACCGCGCTGCTGACGGTCGAAGGCGGCCGCGACGACATCTGTGCCCTCGGCCAGACGTCGGCCGCCCATGATCTCTGCCGGTCACTGCGCCCACATCTGAAGCGCCATCACCTGCAGGCCAACGTCGGCCACTATGGCGTGTTCAGCGGCAAGCGCTGGGAAAAGGAAATCTATCCCGTCGTACGCAACATGATCCTGGCGATGGAATAGGCCATCTATATCCGGAGAACCCGGAGCCAGCGCATCACGTTGAACAGGCTCATCGCGGCGGCGGCCACATACGTGAAGGCGGCAGCCCGCAGAATCTGACGGGCGGCACCCATGTCCTTGGCGGCGATATAGCCACCCTCCTTCAGCACCGGCAGGGCACGGCGGAAACTGGCGTCATACTCCACGGGCAACGTCGAGGCGTGCATCAGGATCGTCATCGACAGGATCAGCATACCGGCCACGGCTTGCAGCAGCAGAATGTGCGGCGACTTGGCGAGGATCATCAGGACAGGCGCCGCCAGCATCACGACCGATCCGAACGTCTCGATCCGTTGCGCCTGCTTCGCCAGACGCGTGCGCGCCTTGAGCGGTGCATAGTCCGCGGCGTCCTGAATGGCGTGACCGACTTCATGTGCAGCGATCACGACGGCCGACAGCGAGCGCCCGCGCAGATGTCCGGGCAGCAGGCGGACGGTCTTGGACTCGGGATCATAATGATCACCCTGCTTGGTCTCCTCGACCTTAACGCCATGGAGCCCGAGCCGATCAAGCAGATGGCGCGCGAATTCACCACCGGTCCCGGGAAAGTCCGGCCGATCCTTGGAGTGCAGCTCGATCACGCGCTTCACCCACATCTGCGGCAGCAGCGCGAGCGCGAAAAAGAACGCCAGAACAATCAGAAGAATGACCACTACAATCTCCAAGAAACCGGCGGATTGCCTGTCTGTCAGAGGATATCATACGCCCGTCGATCTACATCAAGCGCAAGGCTTTCAGGCTGGCATGGCCGTTGCGGCCAACGATGATGTGGTCATGCACCAGCACGCCCAACGGTTTCGCGGCATCGACGATCTGCCTGGTCATCTCGATGTCCGCCCGCGACGGCATCGGATCGCCGGATGGATGATTGTGGACCAGTATGATGGCCGTCGCCGACAGCTCCAACGCCCGCTTGACGACTTCACGCACATAGACCGGCGTATGGTCGACTGTGCCTTCCTGCTGCACCTCGTCGGCAACGAGCTGGTTCTTCTTGTCGAGAAACAGAATGCGGAACTGCTCCCGCGTTTCGAACCCCATGGCGGCGCGACAGTAGTCGAGAACCTGGGTCCACGACGACAGCGCGGGCCGTTGCATGATCTCGCCGCGCATCAGCCGCAGCGCCGCCGCGCGGATCAGCTTCAGCTCGGTAATGACCGATTGGCCGACGTCCTTGACCTCGGCAAGCCTGGATTCGGGCGCGTTGATCACCTCGGCAAAGCTGCCGAACCGTGCGATGAGCCGCTTGGCAAGATCCTTGGTATCGCGTCGCGGAAGGGCCCGGAACAACACCAGTTCGAGCAGTTCGTAGTCCGGCAGGGCGTCCGCGCCACCCATCATGAAGCGATCGCGAAGACGACCGCGATGCCCGGCGTGGCTCGGCACCGTTGCCTCGAACAACGTGCTTTGGGCAGCGTCGGCCAGCCCCCGCTCGCCCTTGCCCCCCGCCATGGGCTTGCCCTCCCCCGCAGCAAACCCGCCGGACGTCAGACCGGGTGGTGCAAACCGGCCGGCGAATATGTAAAGACTTCGCATCCGTCTTCGGTGACGCCAACCGAATGCTCGAACTGTGCCGACAGCTCGCGATCACGCGTGACCGCTGTCCATCCGTCCGGCAGGATCTTCACGTGCGGCCGGCCAAGATTGATCATGGGTTCGATTGTGAACAGCATGCCCGGCCTCAGCACGGCGCCTTCGCCAGCGATGCCGTAATGCAGGATGTTCGGGCGGTCGTGAAATACACGCCCCAGGCCATGGCCGCAAAAATCGCGAACCACACTGCAGCGCTCGCCCTCCGCATAACTTTGAATGACCGCACCGATATCGCCGGTCGTCGCGCCCGGTTTCACGACCGCGACGCCGCGCACCAAGGCTTCGTACGTCACGTCGATCAACCGTCGCGCGCGGCGGCTGATCTCGCCCACGGCGAACATGCGGCTCGTGTCCCCGTGCCAGCCGTCTACGATCAGCGTGACGTCGATGTTGACGATATCGCCTTCACGCAGCGGCTTCGGTCCCGGAATGCCATGGCACACAACATGATTGATCGATGTGCAGATTGATTTCGTGTAGCCGCGATAATTCAGCGACGCGGGGATCGCGCCGTGATCCATCGCAAACTCGAAAGCAAGATCGTCGAGCTTCTCCGTCGAGACGCCTGGCTTCACATAGGGATCGAGCATGTCCAGTGCGGCTGCGGCGAGCTGACCCGCTTTACGCATGCCCTCGAACGCTTCCGGCCCATGAAGGCGGATGCGGCCATCACTCGTTTCGGCGTGTCTGAGCTCAGTGTTCGACATGTGCGGATGCTTTTTTGAATCGGAAGGACAGTTAGAACTCGAATTTAGTGCAAATGCCGGCCAGCGCAATGACCGAACCGGGCGGCGAATGGAACCAGCCCGGAGGTGGCGGTCATCCTAACCATGAACTCAAGTCGATAAAAAGGAGCTAAGTCGCAAGCTCCGTCTCGGCCGGCCGCGCGGTGCTCGGGTTGCGATCGGTCGTGTAATAATCACCCAGCACCAGCACATCCATGCCCGTTCTCAGGAAACAGGAGATCGCCTCTTGCGGTGTCTCCACGATCGGTTCCTGACGGTTGAAACTCGTATTCAAGAGCACCGGAACACCCGTCAGCTCCCCAAAAGCCTCGATCACGCCGTAGTAGCGCGGGTTTGCCGCGCGCTCGACAGTCTGGATGCGCCCCGTGCCGTCGACGTGGACGGCTGCCGGAATGAGATCGACCTTTTCAGCCCGAACGCGCGGCGCCAGGGTCATGAAGGGATCGGGCTGCGACAGATGGAAAAATTCTGCGGCACGTTCGATGAGCACAGCAGGCGCGAAGGGCCGGAAGGGCTCGCGATGCTTGATGCGCGCGTTGATCGCATCCTTGATGCCCTCACGGCGCGGATCTGCAAGGATTGAGCGATTGCCAAGTGCCCGCGGCCCCATTTCCGAACGCCCCTGAAACCAGCCGACGATCTTACCGGCTGCAAGGTCCCGGGCCACGCGCTCCAGCAAGGCTGGCGTCTCCAGCCGTTCCGCGTGGAGGTTGGCCTCGGCAAGGGCGGCCTTGAGGTCGGCCTCGGCATAAAGCGGTCCGTAGTACGGATGCGTGAGTTCGAAACGCCGGGGATGGCCCAGGGTCTGGTGATAGTGCCAGAGCGTGCTGCCCAGCGGCGCGCCGGTATCCGAAGCACAGGGCGGCACCCAAACCCGATCGAAACCGGCTTCTTCCTGCACCCGCGCATTGGCGACGCAGTTCAGCGCGACACCGCCGCTCAGAACGAGATTGCGTTTATGGGACCGCGCGCGCAGTGCCCGCGCGATGTGCAAGACTATCTCTTCCGTCACGACCTGAAGCCCGCGCGCCACGGCGCGATGTCTGTCGTTCAGCGGCTCGCCCGGCATTCGGGGCGGTCCGAAGATGTCGAAGAAACGGCGCTTGAATGGTCTCAGCTCGCCGAACGCGGGATAGCTGAAATAGGCCATATTGACCTTATAGCGGCCATCCGGCGTCGGCTTGATCAAATCACGGAACGCTTTGACGTAGGTATCATCGCCGTACGCCGCCAGCGCCATCACCTTGCCTTCGTCGGAAAAACCGGCGAATCCGAGATATTTGGTCACGAACGTGTAGACCATGCCCACCGAGTTGAAGATCCCGGTGTGCCAGAGGCGCTCCAACCGATTGCCTGATCCGGCATAGGCGCTGGTCGAGGCATCATCGCCGAAGCCATCCATCACCAGAACAGCCGCCTCATCGAACGGGCTAGCGAAGAACGTGGCCGCGTGAGCATCATGGTGGCCGACATTGATCATCGGAGGCGGCGGCCTCATCCCGGCGATCCGTTCGAGACGGCGCGCAAGGCGGCGATTGAGAAAAACGATATCGTTGTCCTGGGGGGTGTGAGAACTCTCGAGAATCAGGCTGAGACTGAGCGGAAATCGCCCGAGCAGCGCCCCAAGGAAGCTGCGGCGCAGCTTGGTGATGTCCCACGGCACGGTAATCAGATCGAACGGCGCGTGGCTGCCCTCGACCCGCTCAAGATCCAGTACTTTCTCCAGCGCTTTTCGGGGGAAGCGCTTCGTGCGCTTCTCACGATTGAAGCGCTCTTCTTCCAGCACGAGTTCAGGAAGGCCATCCTGCAGAATAGCCAGTCCACTGTCGTGCGTTGCCCCGACAATCCCGAGAATCCGCACGTGCCCTCATAAGACGCAAACGCCGATCTTGAGTACCTTGCGTTTCCTTACTCGTGCCGCCCGTGACAGTGCTTGTATTTCTTCCCGGATCCACAGGGGCACAGCGCATTCCGCGAAACCTTACCCCACGTCGCGGGGTCCCGCGGGTTCACACTGCCAGACCCGCGCCGCGTCTGCAACGGTGCGCGCCGCCCGGCTGACATGGGCCGGTCTTCGGCGGCCAGTGCCGCATCGGCCAGGGCGAGCTCGTCCGTTCCCGTCGTCGGGTCGAGATGATGCGCGTGCATCTCCGGCAGTTCGACCGGTTGCAGCATCGGCTGCTCCTCCGGCGGCGCCAACTCCACATGCATGAGCTGGCCGGTCACGGCCTCGCGCAGCTTGGCCAGCATCGCCTCGAACAGGACGAATGCTTCGGTCTTGTACTCGTTCAGCGGGTCTCGCTGACCGTACGCGCGGAAGCCGACCACCTGCCGCAGATGCTCGAGCGTCACCAGATGTTCGCGCCAGAGATGATCAAGCGTCTGGAGCAGAACCATTTTCTCGATCTGACGGAACATGTCCGGCCCGAACTCGGCGGCCTTCTTTGCAGCCTTGGACTCAGCAGCCTCCGTTACGCGTTCGAGAATTTCCTGATCAGCGATGCCTTCCTCGGCCGCCCACGACGTGATCGGCAGATCAAGTCCGAAGATTCCCTTCACCTCGTTCTGGAGGCCTTCCGCATCCCATTGTTCGGCATAAGCATTTTCGGGAATGTGACGCTTGACCAGTTCCTCGATGACCTCGCGGCGCATGTCGCTGACGGTCTCGTTGACGTTTTCCTCGCCCATGATGTCGATGCGCTGGTCAAAGATGACCTTGCGCTGATCGTTCATCACGTCGTCGTACTTGAGGATCTGCTTCCGCATGTCGAAGTTGCGCGCTTCGACTTTGCGTTGCGCCATCTCCAGTGACTTGTTCATCCAGGGATGGATGATCGCCTCGCCTTCCTGAAGACCGAGCGTCCGCAACACCCCTTCCATGCGGTTGGAACCGAAGATCCGCATGAGATCGTCTTGTAGTGACAGATAGAACTTCGAGCGCCCGGGATCGCCCTGACGCCCCGAGCGGCCGCGCAACTGATTGTCGACACGGCGGCTTTCATGGCGCTCGGTGCCGATGACGTAAAGACCACCCGGCTTCACGACGATTTTCGCAGGCTTGCTGCCTTTGGCCGGCTCCAGTTCCACGGTCTCGGAGGCATTCAGGGCGAAGTCCTTGTCGCGCGCAACCTCGCGCCTGATCTCCTCAGCGCGCTTCTCCTGCTCGGACTCATCAAGATCAGCGGTTTCCTGAGCAATCCGCATCTGCGCGTTACCGCCGAGCTGAATGTCGGTCCCGCGGCCTGCCATGTTGGTGGCGATGGTGACCGCACCGGGCCGGCCGGCCTGCGCGATGATCTGCGCCTCCTGCTCGTGATAGCGCGCGTTAAGAACCTGATGTGGAACGCCTTTCTTCTTCAGCAGCTCCGACAAGTGTTCGCTGGTCTCGATAGAAACAGTGCCAACCAGCACGGGCTGCTTGCGCTTCTGCGCCGCTTCGATCTCGAGGATGATGGCATTCCACTTCTCTTCCGCGGTCCGATAGATCTCATCGTCCTCGTCGAGACGGCCGACCGTGACGTTGGTCGGAACCTCGACCACGTCGAGGCCGTAGATGTCGAGGAACTCGCTCGCCTCCGTGGCAGCCGTGCCGGTCATGCCGCCGAGCTTCTTGTAAAGCCGGAAGTAGTTCTGGAACGTAATCGAGGCCAGCGTCTGGTTTTCGGGCTGGATTTCAACGTGTTCCTTGGCCTCCAGCGCCTGATGCAGGCCTTCCGAATAGCGGCGTCCGGGCATCATGCGGCCCGTGAATTCGTCGATGAAGACGACCAGGCCACCCATCACGATGTAGTCGCGGTCGCGCTGGAACAGCGTATGCGCTTTGAGCGCCTGGTTGACGTGATGGACGACCGTCACGTTCTCGATATCGTAGAGCGGTCCCTTGAGCAGGCCCGCCGCCTCCAGCATCTGCTCGATCTTTTCGTTGCCGGTTTCGCTCAGCGAGACCGACTTCTGCTTTTCGTCGAGCTCATAGTCGTCTTTGGCCAGCCGCGGAATGAAGGCATCAATCGCGTTATAGAGTTCCGCGCGGTCCTCGACGGGACCGGAGATGATCAGCGGCGTGCGGGCTTCGTCGATCAGGATCGAATCCACTTCGTCCACGATGGCGAAAACATGCGAGCGCTGAACCATCTCGTCACGGCTCATCTTCATGTTGTCGCGCAGGTAGTCGAAGCCGAGTTCGTTGTTCGTCCCGTACGTTACGTCGCAGGCGTACGCGGCATGGCGTTGCGCGTCATCCAGCTCGTGCACGATGCAGCCGACCGTCAAACCAAGAAACTTGTAGACCTCACCCATCCACTCGGCGTCACGCTTGGCGAGATAGTCGTTGACGGTGACGACATGGACGCCCTCGCCGGTAAGGGCATTGAGGTAGACAGGCAGGGTCGCGACCAGCGTTTTGCCTTCGCCGGTCTTCATCTCAGCAATCTTGCCCTGGTGCAGCACCATGCCACCGATCAGCTGCACGTCGAAATGGCGTTGGCCAAGCGTGCGCTTGGCCGCCTCGCGGACCGTGGCGAAGGCAGGCACGAGCAGATCATCAAGGCTCTTGCCGTTGGCGAGCTGCTGCCGGAACTCGGCCGTTCGCTCGCGCAACTGGGCATCTCTCAACGCGGAGAGTTCGGGTTCGAGCGCGTTGATAGCCTCGATCGTTGCCCGATAGGATTTGACCCTTCGGTCATTCGATGAGCCGAAGATCTTCGCTGCCAGCGAGCCAAAAGATAGCATTGTGTGTCATTCCTCGCAGACATCAGTGGGCCTTGCGGGCCCGGTCACACGTGTCCGCGCC
Source organism: Pseudomonadota bacterium (assembly GCA_023423275.1). GTDB lineage: Bacteria > Pseudomonadota > Alphaproteobacteria > Rhizobiales > Hyphomicrobiaceae > ZC4RG25. Next base: position 1,119 of record JAFAFW010000018.1, on the reverse strand, counting down.
AGAACTGGCACACGTGGAGCAATTCGGCTGGAGCGCAAACAGGCGCGAGCGGGCAAGCAGCGGCTTAAGCATACTGCTCGTAGCCGGAGAGATAAGAAGTCAATGTAGCTGTTGTCAATCAATGGACCGCGACAGTTTGCGCGAGTTGTGGGAACGTCAAAATCCCGTCACCTCTCCGAATGTTAACTTGGCAAAGCCAAAAAGGGCGTCTAACCATCGGATCGACTTGAGATCGCCGCCTTCGTGCCGAGCCGAGGCCCTGGCGCGTTAATGCATGCGTTCGTCACCAAATTAAGGAACAACATCCGTGATCGCAAAGCTCAAGCTGGGCATTATGGCCACAGTTCTGGCGGGAGGCTTGGTTGTAGCTCTCCAGCCGCCGACTGCCGCCGCGCAGGAGACCGTCGTTGCGAAAGTGAATGGCAAGACGATCACCGAAGCGGACGTCAAGCTCGCCGAGGCTGAAATCGGGTCCGATCTCGGCACCCTGCCAGAGCCCACAAAACGCCGGGTCTTGGTGGAATACCTGATCGAGAACCAGCTTTTTGCCGAAGCTGCCGAGGGCGACAAGCTCGGCTCCGGCTCAGCCTTTGACGACCGGATGCAATACTGGCGCCGCCGTGCGCTGCGCGACACGTATTTCGACAAGTCCGTCAAGGCCGCCGTCAGTGACGCCGACGCTAAGGCGTTCTATGACGAGCAGGTCAAACAGTTGAAACCAGAGGAAGAAGTTAAGGCGCGACACATTCTCGTCGAGACCGAAGAGCAGGCCAAGGATATCGCCGACAAGATCGCCAAGGGCGGCGATTTCGCGGCCCTTGCGAAAGAGAATTCAAAGGATCCTGGCACAAAGGACGAAGGTGGCACGCTCGGCTACTTCGGCAAGGGCCAGATGGTGCCTCAGTTCGAGGAGGCTGCCTTCACGCTCAAGAAGGGCGAGACGTCAGCCCCGATCCAGACCCAATTCGGCTGGCACCTCATCCAGGTCGAGGATCGCCGCGAGCGCAAGCCGCCGGACTTCGATGCCATCAAGGAGCGGCTCGTCGCCTCGATGATCCACCGCAAGGCTCAGGAAATGGCCGCATCGCTGCGCGGAGCCGCCAACATCGAGTACGTCGA